>JAOPWC010000173.1 GCA_025965895.1 Mycobacterium sp. | reverse complement strand
TCTATCGGCCGGCTCGGCTCGATCCCGCGGTGCCGATCGAGGACACCGTCGGCGCGATCGCCGAGATGATCCAGGCCGGATATGTCCGCCACCTCGGATTGTCGGAGGCCGGCGCCGACACCATCCGGCGCGCGCACGCCGTACACCCGGTCAGCGATCTGCAGATCGAATACTCGCTGATCTCTCGCGGCCTCGAAGGCGAGAGCACCCCGTAGACGGCCTGATCAGCGGACACTGGTCGCTCGACCACGCGGGCTCAGGCGACTTCCGGGCACACAGCCCACGCTTCAGCGGCGAGAACCTCGACCGCAACCTCGCCCTCGTCGAGCGGCTGCGCAGCGTGGCAACCGAACTCGGCGTGTCCGTCGCGCAGGTCGCGATCGCCTGGGTGGACGCCCAAGGCGACGACATCATCCCGCTGGTCGGGGCCCGCAGGCGCGAGCGACTGGCCGAATCGCTGGGCGCGCTCGACATTGAACTGAGCGCCGAGCAACTCGCAGCGATCGAGTCCGCGGTACCCAAGGACGCCGCCGCCGGTGACCGCTACGACGCCACGCAGATGACGGCCCTCGACAGCGAACGGTGATCCACGGTCATCCGGTGCGCTCGGCGCGCAAAGTCGGAGCTTGATCCGGGCTGCGCGCCTTTGGATGTTCTCGAACAGTGGACCGTGGGAGCGCAGCTCGTAGCTGCGCCGGGTGATCGCGGCGCTCTCTATGTCGGCGTCGACTTCGCGGGTGATCCGCATGACGTCGCCGAGCTCATCCAGGGCCTCTACGTAGCCGCGCAGGTCGGTGAAGTGCCTCATGCGGTGTGCTCCTTCTCAGCGGTACGACCTGTGCTGGGACCTTCCCAGCGAGTGGTCAGGTCGTTGTCCAGCCCGAACTGGTCGAGCACCCGCGCGATGGTGGTCGACGATGTCGGAAAGCCCCTCGGGACGGTTGTAGAACGCAGGCATGGGCGGCACGATGACCGCTCCCATCCCGGCGAGGACGAGCATGTTCTCCAGATGAATCTCGTTTGGCGGCGTCTCGCGAGGGACTAGGACGAGCCGGCGGCGCTCCTTGAGGCTGAAGGTGATAGACGGCATCGCCAACTTCTTGAATAAGCATCTGAGCTAGTGCGCCGCCTCCTCGGTCACCAACCACCGAATTGTCGCGGCGGCGCAGGCGAATCGCTCCGCAGCCATACCTGCTTCAGCAGACGAGGACCGCTGAGGTCAGCATCTGGGGGCCACGGACCGCCAGGGCATCTGCTGCTGGCGCGCATCAAAGCCCTGCGCGGCGACATCGACGACGCCTGGTCGTTGCTCGACGAAGGCAGTCAGACAGCGGCGTCACGCGGCCACCACAGCCCTTGTCAATGACTTCTATTTCCAGCTGCACAACGGCCACTTTCAGGCCCAGTTCCCCGCGACGGAGCTTGCCGCTATTCTCCCGAAGAGCAGCCGCTAGAGGTTGCCAACCTCCCTAAGCCGCAAGGCGTTCGCGCGATCGCGGCATCAGCGACCACGGTGACGTCGGTCAACCTGTGGGCCGCCTTGAAGGCGTTGATGACCGGAGGTGGCGCTTGCTAGGCGCGCTGTCGCCGGTGCCGACACGGAGGGTTCGTTTATGACCGGTGTGCGCATGACCCCGAGGCCCGTGATCTCAAGTCCTACAGTGTCTCCGGCAGTTAGGAATTCAGGTGGCTGACGGGTAAATCCCACACCTGACGGCGTACCTGTCAGGATAATGTCACCCGGCTGCAGGGTAACGAATTCACTCACCGACGCGACGACGGCCGGAACGTCGAAAATCATGCTGCCGCAAGTATCATCTTGCCGAAGGTCGTTGTTGACCGAGAGTTGCAGACGAAGCTTGCCCACATCGTTGACCTCGTCTCGCGTGACGAGCCAGGGCCCGGTCGGGCAAAACGTGTCATAGCCCTTGCCTCGCAATGTCTGAAGATACATCGGGTTCTTCTGAGACTCCCCGAGAAACACATCGCGAGCGGTGACGTCGTTGGCGACCATATACCCTGCGACGTGCTCGAGCGCGGTGTCGACGGCGATACGCCTGGCTGTACGTCCGATCACAACGGCGAGCTCAATCTCGTAGTCGAGCATCGTTGTCTCGGCCGGGATTTGAATGGCATCGTACGGACCGGTAAGTGACGCCGCTGTTTTCGCGAAGAGAATCGGCTTGGACGGAAGCTCCGACTCAGCTAACTCGGCGAGATGGGAGCGATAGTTGGCCCCGACAGCGAAGATTGCACCCGGACGGGGGACTGGTGGCCCGAGCCGGGCCGATGCCAAAGAGACGGCGTTCTTGCCGGTGGCGACTAGGTCCTCAATTCGCGGTTGCAACTCAGGTAGGTGACGTAGGACGTCATTCATGTCGGTTACGGCGAAGCCCCAGCTCCGCATTGGATCTATCAGCGGTACGATTCGTTCGCCGCCGATTAGCACTCCTGGGGTCTCGTTGCCTTGGCTGCCGAAGCTGACCAGTTTCATATCTCTTCATCCACATGAAGTCATTGGATATCTAAGTGGCGGTGCCGGTTTGGTCCCGCCGATGCGGAGTTTGATTGTCCTGGGCACCGCTAGCCATCACCTGCGGACTGGCCGGCGTGCTTATCGCGTCTCGCCTGCGGGGCGCTAACTCGTCCGCCGAACGAGTTCGGCCTCTGGCACACCGGCCCTGAGTTGCGCCAGCATCTCCCGCGGATCAAACTCGGTGCCAATGGGATTCGTTTGATATATCGGCCCCTTGATGAAGTCATTGACTTCTTCGTTGGTGTTGAAGACATCGATCTGCAGCTCGAGGCGGTTGCCGTCCGGGTCACGATAGTACAGTGAGATTGTCGGGCCGTGATTGATGGTCCATTCCGGCCGGATGTCCTGGGCGGCGAGCCGTTCGAAGTTTTCGAGCAGATCTTCCATCGCCTCGTAGGTGAAGGACACATGGTGCAGCCCAACGGCGTCTTCATTACGTTCGACGTATGGGCCAAACGCTACCAGCCCGATTCGATGATGCTCCTCGTCGTATGCGAGGAAACACAGGTTGTCGTTCTGAGAGACCACTTTCGCGTTGAGAACGTTGCAGTACCAGTCGCGCATGTCGCGAACGTGGTTGGTCTGCAGGACAATATGTGACAGCTTCTTTGGAGAGAGCACGTCGATTCCTTCCACTTGTCGGTGCTTGGGTTTTCACTGGGTAGTGAGTCGGGTGTCGTCTGACAGCGATAGTGCGGTTCCAGCCACGGCCACGGTGGTTATCGGAATGACTTCTCGTGGGGCGGCCATATGATCGGCAATGGAGTCGTAGATCTGCCGGGTGATTCCCTTGGAGTCGCCGAGGATGTTGTAACCATGGTCGACTCCAAGGACATCGCGATACTCGACGAGGGAGCCAGCGGCATCGAGTTTGCGGGCATATGCGGCGGTTTCGTCGTGAAGGCGGTCCAGTTCGGCGGTGATGACCAGAGCGGGTGCGACGCCTTTGATGTTGTCGCCGTTGGTTCCCCATGCCGGCGAGGCCAGGCGGTCACGTCGCTGTTCGGGGTCTGGGATGTAAGCGGTGTCGAGGACATCGCCCATCCACAGACGCAAGACTGCTTTGCGGCCGCCGGCGGCGTGTTTGTCTTTAGCCCTGGTGACAAGGTCCAGCGGCGGGTAGTGCAGTACTTGGAGTTTGATCTGGGGGCCGCAATTCTCGAGGGCGAGTCGAGCCGCGGCGGCGGACAGGTTGCCACCGGCGCTCTGCCCACCGACGCACAGCCTGCTGCCGTCCCAGTCTCGTGTGACGGTCGCGGCCCACTGCAGAACGTCATAGATCTGCTCGACCGGAACCGGGAAGCGCCGCTGCGGTGCCAGCGCGTAATCCGCGTTGACCACTACGACTTGGCGCGGGAGGCAAGGTAGCGACACCAAGGGTCGTCCTGCTCGGGATGTCCGACGACGAACCCACCCCCGTGGACATTGAGATACACCGGTGGTGTGGCCTCCGCGTCGAGGGGCGGGTGGTAGATCGTCGCAGTGACCTCACCGTGGCGGGTCGGCACAGAGGCATCCGTGGTGCGACCGCTGATCTCAGGGAATCGGAGATTAGCGCTTGGTGTGGTGCCGACTACCGTTGCGAAGAGCCGCGTCAGGGGGTCGGCAAGACGCGGCATGGACAAAACTGACATGAGGGTCCCTACCTTTTGGGGTGTAAGTGGCTGGGTCGCTTAGCCGGTCGATGACGGTGCCGGAAAGTTTTGTTGTGTCGGCAACCAGCTACCCGGTGCGACAGCGATCGCACCCCCACCAACCGCGGCTGCCAAGACCTCAGAGAGGACACGCTTATTCGCCGTCATGGTGTTTATCCCACTGCTCGTTGGTTGGTTCTGGATTTGTCAGCGCCCGCGAGCACGACTCGTCCCGGCCCGGCCTCGCGTGATGGTCGCCCTCCAGATAGCCGGTTCTGGGTTTCGGCTCGCAAGCCGTTACGCGCGCAGGTAATCGGCCAACGACTGCCGGCACCCGGTATTCGTTCGCTGGAGTCATCGTTATCCGATCCTGATTGCTGCTGCCCATTGGTGTCTTGATTGTGCGACGGTATTTACTGCCAATGCTCGATCACATGCTTGCGCAGCTCGGCGGGGTAGGCCTGGGCGAACGAGCTGTGTAGTAGTCGGCCCGCTCCTATTGGAGGTTGGAGGCCGTCGTACACAACTTTGGAACCACGGCCGGCGGCGTACTCCTCCTCGGTGAACGATTGGACGACGAAGGCTATGGGTCGATCTTCGAGGACCACATGTCGCTGGGTCGGGTGTACGCGGGTGGCGATGGCCCAGGTCAGTTCGCCGAGGTTGGTCGGGTCGATGTCATCGTCAAGCAGGATGAGCTTGGGCACCATGGCCATCGGTTTGGTGGCGAACAGCGCTTCGCCGACTCGGCGGGCGTATTCCTCGCTGCTGACCCCGGGCAGCCGGTCGCGCCAGTCGGAGGGCGCGATAACGACATACCAGTGTCCGGCGGGCTCGGGGGGTGCCCACACGGTGTTCACCGGTAGGTCCGCCTCGCGCAGACACACGATGGCGTCAGCGCAGTAACCGATGCTCATGATGGTGTGACATTCATCGACTGGGCGGCCTTCGGCGACCAGCGGCCAGATCGGGGCGTCACGGTGGGTGATGGCCTCCACGTGGTAGGTCGGCTGCATCGATGTCGCGGTTCCCAGATAGCCGGCGTACTCACCGAACGGGCCCTCCCGGGAGTCGCGTTCGAGGGACACGTGGCCCTCGATGACGATCTCTGCGGTTGCGGGGACCTCCAGGTCGACGGTGAGGGCTTTGACGAGTTGCACCGGCTCACCCAACAGCGCCCCGAGGTAGTCGGCTTCGTTCACCCCGGCAGGTACCGGGATGCCGGAGACGCAGGAGATGGCCGGCTCGGGGCCCTGAACGAGGGCAAAGGGCATCGGCTCACCGCGTGCCACCCACTGCTCCCACACGACGCCGAGGTGCTGCGGCGCGACGATCGGGCCCGTCATCCGCTTGCCGTCAACCTTCATGACCCGGGTGATCGACCAGTTGACCCAGGAACCGTCGGGGGTCTTGACGATCAGGGTGCCCCAGGTGTTCGCGTAGCGGCCGCCGTCGTGCTCGTGCGCCATCGGGATCGGGAAGCGGTCCAGGCTGGCCTGGTCATCGCGCAAGACATTCTGCCGGCAGGGCGCTGTGGACGGGTCGACGAGTACGGGCGGCACAGGGGCGGCGTAGCGGGCGGCGAGCAGTGCCTCGACGATCTCCTGGCCACTGCTCTGGGGCGGCAGACCGAGGGAGAGCGCGACGCGGGCGTACGGTGCGTCGGCGCGTGAGGACAGGGCGGCCGGGGCGCCGAAGACCCGGAACCCGGGCCGCGCGCCGTGGATGTTCTCGAACAGTGGAGCGCGGGAGCGCAGTTCGTAGCTGCGCCGGGTGATCGCGGCGCTCTCCAGGTCGCCGTCGACTTCGCGGGTGATCCGCACGAGGTCGCCGAGTTCATCCAGGGCGTCGATGTAGCCGCGCAAATCGGTGAAGTGCTTCATGCGGTGTGCTCCTTCTTAGCGGTACGCGCTGTGCTGGGACCTTCCCAGCGCGTGGTTAGGTCGTTGTCCAGCCCGAACTGGTCGAGCACCCGCGCGGCCGTGTGGTTGACGATGTCGGACAGCCCCTCGGGACGGTTGTAGAAGGCGGGCATGGGCGGCACGATGACTGTTCCCATCTGGGCGAGGACGAGCATGTTCTCCAGGTGAATCGCGCTGAGCGGCGTCTCGCGGGGGACTAGGACGAGTCGGCGGCGTTCCTTGAGGCTGACGTCGGCGGCGCGCGTAATCAGGCCCTCGCTGTAGCCGACACGGATCGCGGCCAACGTCTTCATGCTGCACGGTGCGACGATCATGCCGTCCGTTAGGAAGGAGCCACTCGAGATTGCCGCGGCTTGCTCTTGGTGTCCGTAGCACCGCGTGGCCAGCGCCTGCACTTGGCGCACGGTGTGGCCGGTCTCCATCTCGATGGTCGCCTTGGCCCACCGACTGAGCACCAAGTGAGTCTCGACGCCCAGCGCGCCCAACACCTCCAGCAGGCGAATGCCGATTGCCGCGCCCGTCGCCCCGGTCATCCCGACCACAAGCCGCATCTGGGCCTCCTTGTTTTCAACGAACCTCTCAGTTCGAGCACGTACTGTATGAGTTCGAACTATACTAATATTGTTTTCAGGCCGCAAGGTTGGAACTGAGAGGACGTGACGATGGTCGAGGGCGTGCTGGGATGGCCTGATGGGAGGCCCTCGACAATTCACCTGGTGCGCAGGTTCTCACAGCGGGTCACGGCCTGCTGGGCGGCGACGGTCACCACTGGCGTGACAACGGCGCAATTCGCAGTGCTCATGGTGCTAAGGGAAGGGGACACGCTGGACCAGCAGACGATCGGAGGACGCTTGGGCGTTGACAAGGCCACCGGCACGTACATCATCGACCGCCTACGCCGAGACGGCCTTGTGGAGGCAAGTGCTGACCCCGGCAACCGTCGGCGCAGGCTCATCACCATCACCGAGGAGGGCGTGCGGGTGCTCGACAAGACGATGTCTCAGGCGCGGCGCGCGGAGGAGCTGATTGTGTCCGGACTTTCTACCGAGGAGTGGGGACAGCTGAAACAATTACTTGTTCGCGTATTAGAGCCGAACCAGCCCCAGTGAGCAGCCCTGGTGGACCGCACCGATTTGCGGCCAATGAAATCCCCGAGTTCGGCTAGGCGGATGTCGGCCGCCCAGGCCGGGGCGTCGAAGCTGCCACCAGCGGTGTACCCATAGCGCTGGTGACAGGTTCGACGGATAGCCTGGCTTTACGGCTACACGGGGGGAGTGAAGACGCCGAAATGGTTGCCTGCCGAGTCCTGCAGATCGGCGAATGTGAGGCCGTTCGGTGTGCTGGTGGGCGGTACGAGCACCTTGCCGCCCAGTCCCTCCGCCGCGGCGACGGTGGCGGCGACATCATTCACTTGCACGAGGAAGATCGCGTGGTTGGGCTGTGCGTCACCGGTATCGACGATGCCGCCGCTCGGGTGTTCGACTCCGGGGTAGCTGACATTGTGGTAGCGGCCGCCGCTGTTCGGGTCGGGCGCGAAGCTCCAGCCGAACAGGTCGCCGTAGAACTTCTTTGCCGCGTCGGGGTCGGTGGTGCCGATCTGAAACCAGGCCATGGTGCCGGATGTGGTCATAGATGCTGCCTCCATTGGTGTGTCGTTGTGGTGGCGCCATGCTCGCGCTTGGCCGCGACAGCCCCCTGTCGGTGTTTCGGAGTTAATTCCGTTTTTGCGGCCGTGATCAGCGACACAACCGCTCGCGTGTATCGCCGCATCTGCTGACGCGGCTCGCCGAGGAAGCTCGTGGAGGCCATTGAGACCAGCGTTGGAACAGGCGTGGGAGGCCGCCCGTTGCCGGGCGCACCGACGCGGTCGGTCCGGTCCGACCCCAAGGACAAGACCTACCGCATCGGCAAACCTCGGCCCCCCAGGTCAGGGATCGAGTGGGTCCACCAAACCCGCATAGGCAGGCCAACTCGACGTCGAAGATCAGAGTGCACGCAGCCCCGCGGGGGTATTCACCGGTGTCACCGCAGCTACCGCGATCTGGCACAGCTCGGCCACCGGCCTGACTGACCAGGAAACGAACACCGATCGCCGGCGACCGTTGAACCTCACCGAAACTACTGCTAAGCCAGCGTCACTGACTGCGCGACGTAGAGGGGCCGCGTATGCGGCGTCAGCCCGCAGCTGCGAGCGGGCTGGAGCCTGCTCCCCAGTGTCGGTGGCATCGAGTATGCGGTCGAGGCGGAACACGCGCACCTCGGCGCGCAACCTACACCAGCCCGCTATATACCAGCCCTGCCTGCCGGCCACGAACGTGGTGGGTTCCACCTCTCGCTCGCTGATCTCACCCTGCTTGTCGCGGTAGACGAGCCGCAGCACCCGACGCCGCACGACTGCTTCCTCGACCGCGGCACGGAGCGGTACCGGATCCGGCGTTGACATTGCGAAGCCGTCGCTGCCGGTGCCGTCGGCCGGAAACAGGAACCGCACACGGTCGGCCAGCTCAGCCGCCGCCGGCACCTGGGCCGCCGGCATAGCGGCGATGATCTTGCGGAGCGCGCTACGGGCGGCGCGGTGTAGTGGCGACCCGTCGGCGCTGTGCAGCGCCACCGCGACGGCCACAGCCTCGGCCGGGGTGAAGTTGAGCGGAGGCAACGTCATTGCCTTGTCGAGGCCGTAGCCGCCGGTGCGGCCGGTTTCCGCATAGATCGGCACGCCGGCCTGCTGTAGCGCGCTGAGATCACGTTCGATGGTGCGGATGCTGACCTCGTACTTTGCGGCGAGGTGACGGGCGCTGCGGGTGCGCGGGGCGATCGCGCGGAGGTCCTCGACGATCGCGTACAGCCGGTCGGTCCGGTTCACTCCGAGCAGGTTAGGCCCTACCACCGACACCGACACCGGTAGATGTTCAGCGCCGACCCATAGCTCCATGCCTTGTGGCCGGCTTCGGCGGCGAAGAAGTCGCAATCGTTTTTGTGCCGCGGGCCCAAATCATCACATTGATGCTGGATCCGCCGCCCAGCCCTTGCCCATGTCGTAACGAATGGAGCGGCCGTTGAGGTGAGGGTTGGGTCGGGCCGCAAAGTTCCAGTCCCGCTCGCTGCCCAGGTTCAGCGGCCACTGTTCTGCCCTCATCACCTGGGGTACGTCATCGCCGCCGCCGGCCTCAAGCAACAGCACACTGACATCCGGGCTTTCGGCGAGACGACGCGCCACGACCGAGCCGGACGAGCCCGATCTGCAGACAATGAAGTCGTAATCGAACGGCCTCACATTCGCCGATCTGCAGGACTGGCAGCTGGCCGATATCCAGCGGCGGCGAATCATCGAACACCCACCTTCCTGGCCGATAGACGCGAACCACCCCCGAGTGCAGATCGGCACCACCGACCCCGTCAGTTCCAACCTTGCGGCCGGAAAACAATGGTGTTACAGTTTGAGCTCATACCGTTTGTGCTCGAACTGATGTCTTCGAAGGAGGCCCGGATGTGGACTTGGGGGCAACCGGCACTGGTCTCGGCGCGAGGAACCCGCCTGCTGATCGACGGGGACCGGCAACGGATCAGTTTTGGCGCGGGCACAGAACGAACTCGGAGTCGCGTTCCGACCCGTCAACGACACGCTGACCGAGACGCAGTGGTTCCGACAGCATGGTCAGATCCGACCGCCACGTGGATCGTTTCTCGCGTCGGCCTCACCCGCAAACCCAAGCTGGCGGAGATCAGCCCAGAGGCCGAAGAGCTCGTCGCGCCATTCGCCAGCGTCAGGCTCGCAGAGGCAGTCGCACCTACAGACAGGAGATGATTGACATGGTCAACCAGCTATCAAAACCCACCAGAGACGAAATGGCCCCGACGGTAGTGCCCCAGCCTCCGACCGCTGCCCCGGCGGTTGAGCCTGGCCAGCTCTACATCAACGGCGTTTGGCGGGAAGCATCGGATGGTGTAACCGCGCCGACGATCACCCCGATCGACGAATCAGAGATCACGACGGTTGCGCAGGCGACCGAAAGCGATGTTGAGGCCGCCGTCACGGCTGCCCGCACCGCGTTCGACGAGGGCCCGTGGCCGGGCCTGAATATCCATGCACGGGCAAAAGTCCTGCGCCGCATTGCCGAACTCATCGAACAGAACCTCGACGAACTGGCCTACCTGGAGGCCATCGATATGGGCAAACCGATCGCGATGGCCCGGGCGATAGACGTGCCGATGACAGCGCAGCTTTTTCACTACTACGCGGGAATAGCCACGCAGCTTGAGGGATCCACGCGCGGCGGCCCATCACCGACCACCCTTCCGACTGCTGTGGCTGGCCTGAATTACACCGAGCGCGAGCCATTGGGAGTGGTTGCGGCAATCACGCCGTTTAACTTCCCCCTACTGTTGTCCGCGACGAAGATCGCCCCCGCGTTGGCCGCTGGCAACTGCGTGATCCACAAGCCGGCATCCATCGCACCGTTGTCGGCGATCCGGATCGCCCAGATCATCGAGGAGGCCGGGCTTCCGACAGGTGTGTTCAATCTCCTTACGGGTCCGGGTGGCCGGCTCGGTAATCAATTGGTCGAACATCCCGCAGTCAACAAGATCGCCTTCACCGGGTCCACGGCGGTCGGTAAAGGCATCATCCGCCGTTCCGCCGTGACGCTGAAGAAGACCACCATGGAATTGGGTGGCAAATCGGCGAATATCGTTTTCGCCGACGCCGACCTCGACAGCGCGCTCGAACACGCCTGGTTTTCCATCTTCTTCAACAGCGGTGAGATCTGCGTGGCCGGCTCGCGCATGTTGCTCGAGCGCTCGATCCACGACGAGTTCGTCGAACGGTTGGTCGCCCGCGCCTCCAAGACAATCCCGGGTAACCCTCTCGATCCGACCACCACGATTGGTCCGCTGGCCGATGTGAACCAGTTCGAAAAGGTCTCCGACTATGTGCGCTACGGGGTGGACGGCGGCGCCCGTCTAAGTCTGGGCGGCAAGCCTTTTCAACCCGACGGGCTTAACGGTAAGGGCTACTACTACCTCCCGACGATCTTTACCGAGGCGACGAACCAGATGCGAATCGCCCGCGAGGAGATCTTTGGGCCGGTACTCACGGTCATCCCGTTCAGCACCGAGGAAGAGGCGATACGGCTGGCCAATGACAGCGACTACGGCCTGGCCTCGGGGATACATACGCTCAGTCTCAAACGGGCCCACCGGGTGGCACGCGCGCTGCAGGCGGGAACGGTGTGGGTGAACACCTACAACATGTTCGACGCGAGCACGCCGTTCGGGGGCTACAAGGCTTCGGGGTTCGGCCGCGAATGTGGACCGGAAGTGATGGAGAACTACACGCAGTACAAATCGGTCTGGATCGATCTGTCCTGAGGTCGTGCGCAAGCAGGCGTGCACGGACCCCAGAGAACTTGACCAATACGGATCGGTCCATCACGCAGTTCACCCTGCCGCAACGCATTTGCACCTCGACGGCCACGCTCAAGCGCGTGCAACTCGTTCAAGAGGCAGCCCGCCACGCCTGACCGACATCGCCTGGCACGCAGCAGAAGAGGACGCAACGCATCCTTGCACCGGACGCCTCAACGAACGTCTACACAGAGGCCAGCATCGGCGTTGCCCGACTCCTAGGAAATGCAGCGATTCTGAGACAAGCCTGCGCACCATCGTCGGAGACAAATTAGAAAAGCACAGGTCACGTTGGTCGCGAGATGCCATTCGCGGTGGAAACCTACATCAGCAGCCAATGCTCGGTGCCTAGTGTCATTGTCTCACTTTCGTGTCACCTCCGGTGTCATCTTGGCCAAATACGTTGAGGGGCGTGCGCTGATCAGCAGCGATGCGCGGACCTCATGAGGCGATGTTGAAAAAAGGACACGAGTTTGAGACGAACGCGCGGTGACATCGCGTGAGACACCCTTGATCGCCGCAGGTCAGGCCCCCGGGAAATGACATCGAAAATGAGACCCTACAGACGCTGTCGGGTCTCAAAACCCTTGTCCCAGTCCCACCTTCGTGTCATCGACCATATCATGTCAACAGAGAAACGGCCTCTACCTGCGTCATCGATGGGCCACTATCCGCGGTACCGCAATATGACATCGGAAATGAGAACCCACAGACGCGACACGCCCCCCCGCGCGTGTCACGGCGTCATCCTGAGCCGCATGATCGTCGGCGGCGTCGCGGCGGCGGGGAAGCTCTCGAATGTCTTCGACGCCATTGACTTTCGTTGGCCTGCGGCGCGGTGATGCTGCAGCTAGGTGGCAAGGCTCTTGGGTGCTTCAGTCCCGTTTCTGGGGCGAAGTGTCGTGTCGCAGGTGCGCTGGCTGAGTGTGCCAGCCTGGCGGAACGTCGAGGGTGAGGGCTAGGTGCACGAAGCGGGCGACGGCGGCGGTCTGCGCGCGGTCGGGGTTCCACTGCAGTTGGTGCGGCATCAGTGTCAACGGTGAGATCGGTCGTATGACGGTGCCGGGAGTGGAGCCGGCGAGGGCTGCGGTGGTGATGATCCAGTCGAGCTCCGACTGGGACGTCCATGTGGTTGCGGATAGATCGCTGGCGGCGAGTTCGGCCATTGGGGGCGATATTGCGGCCTGGTCGAGGGCTTGGCGTTGGGCGAGTGCCCACGCGGGGAAGAGGCCATCGCTGGGGATGCCGAGTCGGTTACGGGCCAGGTCGGCCAGTTTCACGCTGTCTTGGTGTGCGAGGCGGTGACTGTCGCGCAGGACTACCAGGAGCGGTTCGCCGCAGAAGACTTCGCCTACGACGCCGGGCGGGTCGGGCACGAGGCCGCACGTGATCGACACGTCGACTGTGCCGTCGGCGACAGCCCGGACAAGGTCGGGCAGCCACATCCGGCGCACTACGAGGTGGACCTCGGGTGCTTGATCCTGCAAGGCCGCGGCCAGGTGTGGTGCTAGGACGGGCGCTACGGGTGGGGTGATGCCCAGTTGCACGGTGCCGGCGTCGCCGTGGGCGACGCGGCGCACTGCCGCGGTGGCTGCTGCGACGTCGTCGATGATGACCTTGGCGCGGCCGAGGAGTTCGAATCCTGCGCCGGTCAACGCGACCCGGCGGGTGGTGCGGGTCAGCAGCGGTGTACCGACCTCGCGCTCCAACCGGCGGACCAGTTCGCTCAGGGTGGGGCTGGGCGACATGGAGCCGCTCGGCGGCACGCCCGAAGTGCAGTTCGGTGGCCACCGCCACAAACGCCTCGAGCTGGCGTACCTCCATGAAATCAGACGATATGGCCTGGTGTGGGCCCGGCGCCCGGGTTGCGATTGATCGTTACATCCGATGAGTGTGAGCGGATATTGCCCCTTTTTCGGATCTGATCGACGGCGCACTGTGTAGCCAAGCCGAGAGACGGCTTCCACCGCGAAGCGGAATCCCGCAGCACTGAAGGAGCAGATCATGGACGCATTGGACACTCTGACACAGCGCCACACCGAGTTCGCGGCACATGGGCTCGCCCCCGGTCTGCGCATCATCCCGTCGTTGAAGGTCTTCATCATCGGCTGTGTGGATCCGCGGGTTGACCCGGCTCAGATCCTCGGCATCGAGCTGGGGGAGGGTGCTGTCATCCGCAATATCGGCGGCCGCGTCACCCCTTCGGTGCTCAAGGAGCTGGCGCTGTTGCGCAAGCTCACCCAGGGCGCCGGCGGTGATTTCGACAAGGGATGGAACTTCATCGTCCTCCAGCACACCGACTGCGGGATCCTGCGCATGCAGGGTGAGCGGGAGAAGCTCGCCGAGTTCCTTGGTGTCGACGAGGAATCGTTGGACGCGAAGATGGTCGGCGACCCCCGCAAGGCAGTCGAGGTCGATGTCGCGGCTTTGCGGGCCGACCCGAACCTGCCCAGCGGGATGCGCTCCTCCGGCTACGTCTACGACGTCGAGACGGGACTGATCGAGAACGTCGTTCCCGCGGCGCCCTAGCCCGCCGCCGTCACCCACTGCAGCACAACACCTTTCACAACCACCACCAGAATCGGTAGGAATCGAACATGAGTGCATCTCAACTCCTGGTAACCGGCGCGACCGGGTCCACCGGGTACGCCACGATCCAGGCACTGCAAGGAAGCGGCCATCACGTCCGGGCACTCGTCCACCAGGAGGGCCCACGAGCCGACGCGCTCCGCGCCCTCGGCGCCGAGATCATCATCGGCGACCAGCTCGACATCGACAGCGTCAGAGCGGCCATGGAAGACGTCGACTCGGCATACTTCGTGTTCCCACTTCACCCACGCCTGCTCGACGCCACATCATATTTCGCCCAGGCGGCTCATGAGGCCGGCGTTGGAGCCATCGTCAACCTCTCCCAGCGGACGGCGCGCCGGGACTCCAAAAGCCACTCCGCCCAGAACCATTGGATCGCCGAGCAGATCTTCGACTGGTCCGGTATCCCGGTGACGCATCTGCGCCCCACGCTCTTCGACGAGTGGTTGACCTACGACTTCTCCATCGGCGGTATCGTCGACAACGACGTCCTGGCCATCCCGTTCGGCACCGGCCGATTCTCGCCCATCGCGGCCCAAGACCAGGGCCGGGTCATCGCGGCCGTTCTGTCCGATCCGAAGCCACATGCCGGGCAGACCTATCTTCTCGACGGGCCCGCGGAGATGAGCGCCGCCGACATGGCCGACACACTCGGCGACGTCCTCGACCGGCCCATTCGGTACTACGATCTCCCGATCGCGGACTTCCAGGCCGCCGCCGCCGCGATACCGCACCTGGGAAGCTATGTCGGCCAACACATCGGTGCGGTCATGGTCGACCTGCAAGACGGGCGCCTCGCCGGCACACCCACCAACACCGTCGAACAACTGACCGGCATACCCCCGATGAGCGTGCGCGACTTCGTGGAAGCTAACCGCGACCAATTCATACCCCCACAACCCGCCACCGCGACACCCTGACGCGCCCCCCGCTTCACTGGGCACCGCGCAGCTCGACGTTTTCGGAAACAAAGGGATCAGCCGGCGTTGGACCAGTGTCCGGTCCGATCAAGCCCCAGCACTAGGACAGCGACATGAACACTCACGGCAACCACGTGACCGACCTGCAGCTGCTCGACAACACAATCCACGCGCTCCGCGACTACACCGAGGCCAGATCGCAGGTCCCGGCCTTTCCCGGATGGACCGGACCAGCCAGCTCGACAGTGCTGGATCAGGAGATGGGCTTGCTCGTCGTGAACCGCCAGCGAGTCCTCGACGCCCTGCGCCCAGACCCGGACTAGTACATCGAGACTGAGACACCACGCGCACCCCTGGGGTTGCTCCTACCCAAGGGATAACGGTGTGGGCGGGACAACCATCTCGATGAGACCGGTATCCACGTCGTACACCAGACCCGACACCAGGAAAGCGGTCCCGTGGAGAGCGCCCAGGATGACATCGGCGTCGACTCGGACCGACCCGACGGGATCGCTAACCGACTTCGCTTCCAGCTCCGCTAACGGGATTTCGAAATACTCGGCCAACAGGTCCGGAAAGGGCGCCAGATCGGTCATCCCGCAATCAGTGTGGTGCACGATGACCAGGTTCCAATCCCCCGGCCGGTGCGTACTGGCGTTGGCCGCGCCGACCTTGCCCAGCAGCGCCATCGTCCGCAGTGTTGCCGGCGTGATCCGGCCGCCGACGTTTCGGATGATCGCCGCCTCACCATTGTCGAGCCCCAGTACATGGGCCGGGTCGACCCGAGGGTCGACGCACCCGACGACCATCATGTTGCCGCTGGGATTGATCGTCAGGCCCGTACGAAATTCCGAGGCGGCGAACCCCGCATTGCGCGTGGTCAGATCATGCGGGTCAGTCATCAGAGCGTGCCAGTGTGACCGTCGAACCGGCGATGCCCGGCGTCGATAGTGTTGTTGTACAGCTTGATTCGGTCATTGCGTATGCCTGCTTTCGCTCGATTCGGTACCGATCGTCGCTCGCTGATCTCTAGGTTGCTGATCCTGCGAGGGTGAATGAGGTGCCGACCGCATTGGGTACGAACGCGCCGGGAAGAGCGGCGGCCAGCCGATGCTGAGCCTTCCAGCCGGTGCAGTGCGCGGGCACCAGCAGGTCGGGCGCCATGTCGGTGAACGCGGCGACGGTGGGTTCGATGATGGGTTCGAAGGCCGGCCCGCTCAGGTGGAAGCCGCCGAGCAGGGCATGCAGCCGGTCCACTCCCGTCAGCCGCATGGCGTGGCGGGCGATGTTCACCGCGCCGGCGTGACCGCACCCGGTGAGCACAACCAGGCCGCGACCGCCGACGTTGACCACCAGCGCCTGCTCGTCGAGGATCAGCGGGTCGGGCTCCCAGCGTCCGTCGCGCCACGCCTCATGATTCGGCATGCCGTGCTCGAAGTCGGTGGTGCGGTCGACCTCCCCGGTGATCAGCACTGAACTGTCCAGCAGCAGTGACGGCTGCCGCCGTTCGATCACCTCAAGACCCTCAGCCTCCAGGGCGGACCGGTTCAGCGTCGGCATGTCCCAATGGTGTTGGTCGGGCACGGCGACACGGCGCCGACTCCAGACCAGTGGGTGAACCGTGAGCGGCATCCCGCTGCGTCCCCGCAGCCGGGCCAGGCCGGGGAAGCCACCTGCGTGATCGAAGTGGCCGTGACTGAGCACCACGACCTCGATCGCGGCCACGTCCAGGCCGAGGCGCTCGATGTTGGTCGCCATCCCGTCCGGGGAGACGCCGGTGTCGAACAAGACTGTGTGCGAGGTCTTTCCGCGGCGGGTCGTGACAAGAGCGGAGAATCCGTGCTCGGCGACCAAACCGGCCACCGTGCGCCCGTCGGCGAACTGCGGGGCCGCAACGGCAGCCGTTCGGGCGAACGGCGTGCGATGGGCGGGACCGGTGTCACCCATCAACGCGTCGTAGCTGTTGTCCATCGGCGTGGTGATGACGACCTCGTCAACCGGTTCCAAGGCGATCGGGTCCACCGCTGGGCCCTCCGCCCCGCGCGGGTTGGAGGCGGCGACCACGCCGGTGAGCGCGCAACCGGCATCACACATGGGCCCATTGTGGGCTGCATCAACCCGCCGCGTCTTCGTTACTACGTGCACTCCCGTCTGTCATCCGTGCCACATCGCCACCCCGAGGCGGCCGCGTGGCCGCTTGGGAACGCATCGCCGCGCTGCTCAGGCATGACCGCCATGCCAGTGAAAGCGCCCGGGGCGCTTCGCCTGTCGGTTGCGCCGAATGCCGCACGGCCCGGCGTTGGAGGCGCTGCAATCCCGCTGGGAACGGGACGCAATTGATCGCTAGATTCGATGAGTGTGAGCGGATATTGCCCCTTTTTCCGATCTGATCGAGGGCGCATTGTTTAGCCAGGCCGCTCGACGGCTTCCACCGCTTCAACAACTACATCGACCCGTTAGACAACCCGCAGCACAACCGGACAACCACGAGGAGCACGTCATGACAACACCGACCAAGACCAACCCGGTCATCTTCATCCACGGCCTGTGGATCCACTCCGCCGCCTGGGCGCCCTGGATCGACCTGTTCGAAAGCCACGGCTACAGCGCATCGGCGCCCGGCTGGCCCGGCGATGGACCGACGGTCGCCGCGACGCGCGAGAATCCCGACGCCCTCAACGACATGGGCATCCCCCAGATGGTCGACCATTACGCCGAGCTCATCGGCACACCCGAGATCAAGCCCGTTGTCGTGGGCCATTCCTTCGGCGGCCTGATCGCCCAGGAGCTGCTGGCCAATGGGGTGGTCGCCGCCGCCGTCGCCATCGACCCTGCAGCGATTAAGGGCGTCAAGGCACTGCCCTTCGCGCAGCTGAAGTCGGCGTTCCCGGTACTCGGCAACCCCGCGAACCTGCACCGCACCGTGTCGCTGACGGCCAAGCAATTCCACTACGCCTTCGGCAACACCCTGAGCGAAGAAGAGTCCAACGCCCTGCACGACGCCTGGACGATCCCCGGCGCTGGGCTGCCGCTGTTCCAGGACGCCGCCGCGAACTTCTTCCCGCACTCACCGGCCAAGGTCGACACCCATCTGGCGGAGCGGGGCCCGCTGCTGCTGACATCGGGGACTGAGGATCACACCGTCCCGCTGAAGGTCACCAAAGAAGTGTTCGGCATGTACGCCAAGGGCCCCGCCGATACCGAGTTTCACGTCTTCGAGGGCAAGGGCCACTCCCTGACCATCGACAACGGATGGAAGGACGTCGCTGACGTCGCACTGAACTGGCTGGCCACCAAGGGCTTTTAAGCCCGGCCGCCGCTGCGTCCCGAAGACGGGGCGAGCATCTTCCTCACATCGTTAGGACACGCCCATGACCACCACCTGGACCGACAACTCGGCCACTAGCCAGGATTCGGGTCCGCTGCACTATCAGGACGCGACCACCCTGGCGGCACTGATCGCCACCAAGCAGGTCTCCTCCCGCGAAGTCGTCCAAGCGCACCTGGACCGCATCGCCGCGGTCAACCCCAAGATCAACGCCATCGTCACCCTGCTCGCCGAGGACGCACTGCGCGACGCCGACGCCGCCGACACGGCCGTCGCCAGCGGCGCCGAACTCGGCCCCCTGCACGGAGTTCCGGTCAGCATCAAAGACTCCCTCGACACCGCCGGCATCCCCACCCAACGCGGCACCAAACTGTTCGCCGGGTTCGTCCCCGACGCCGACGCGACCGCGGTGGCCCGGTTCAAGGCCGCCGGCGCCATCCCCATCGCCAAGACCAACCTTCCCGAATTCTCCGGGTGGACCGAAACCGACAACCTGGTGACTGGGCGCACCAACAACCCCTGGAATCTGGACCGAACCCCGGGCGGATCCTCCGGCGGTGAGTCCGCGGCGATCGCGGCCGGAATGTCCCCGATCGGTATCGGCAGCGACGTCGCGATCTCCGTGCGGGGCCCGGCCGCGTTCACCGGCATCGCTGCCCTCAAGGCCACCCACGGCCGCATCCCCTACACCGGCCACTTCCCGACGGTGACCTCAGGCTGGTGGCACGTCGGCCCGATGGCCCGCACCGTGCGTGACGTCGCCCTTGGCTACTCCATCCTCAGCGGACCAGACGGCATCGACGGCTACGCCGTCCACGCCAAGGACATCGACTCCGCCAGCACGCGGATCGCCGGCCAGACCATCCGCGTCGGCTGGGTATCCGATGACGCGTTCGCACCGGTGGATCCCGAGATCACCGCCGCCACCGCCGCCGCCGCGCAGCTGGCCGACTTCGGATGCGAGGTCGAACAGGTCGGGGTGCCGTTCCTCAAGCAGGCCGACGGCCTCGCGACGTGCCGACCTTCGTCTACGGCGAATTGACCCCCTACATCAAGGCTTTGGCGGCCGGTCGTGAAGACCAGCTGTTCCCCACGGGGGCGGCCATCGTCGCGATGCAGGACCCCACGTTCACCCAAGTTCTCGCGGCACGGGCCAAGCTGGAAGCGCTGCGGTCGGCGTTCGCCGGCTACTTCCAGCACTACGACGTGCTGCTGTGCCCGGTCACCCCGGTCACCGCCACACCCCACGGCCTGCTCGAACTCGTCGTCGACGGTGTCACCGTGTCGTGGACACACGTCATGGACGCGACATCACCGTTCAACCTGACCGGACTGCCCGCACTCTCCGTGCCCTACGGTTTCAGCTCCGAGGAACTCCCCATCGGGATCCAGCTCGTCTCGAAGTGGTTCAACGAGTCCACCATTCTGCGACTCGGCGCACTGCTCGAACGCAAAGGCGGCCTCGGCGACCAGCGTCCCCCAATCGCCGGCTGACCAACGGCCAACCGTCTGTGTCGCGACGAAGAGTGCAAACACCGCTTGCCTGAACGGCTTTCATGTCACACCACCGCTGAGGAGCATCCGCCACATGAATACACTTACCACCAAGGACGGCACGGAGATCTACGTGAAGGACTGGGGCAGCGGCCAGCCGATCGTCTTCAACCACGCCTACTCGCTGAACTCCGACACCTTCGAAGACCAGATGTTCTTCTTCGCCAACCAGGGCTATCGCTGCGTCGCGCACGACCGCCGAGGTCACGGCCGATCGAGCCAGCGTGGAACGGCAACGACGTCGACACCTACGTCGAGGATCTGGCCGAACTGATGGAAACCCTGGACCTGACCAACGCCATCCTGGTCGGTCATTCCACCGGCGGCGGGGTCATCGCCCGCTACATCGGACGCTACGGCACCCAGCGCGTCGCCAAGACGGTGTTCATCGGCGCGACCGTGCCCGTGGTCATGCAGACGCCCGGGCATCCCGATGGAGTGCCCACCGAGTTCTTCGACGACATGCGCGCCGCCTTGCTGGCGGACCGCACCCAATACTTCCGCGACATGGTCACCTTGCACTTCGGCGCCAACCGCGTTGATGCCAAGATCCCGCAAGCCCAAATCGACGCATGCTGGCTGCAGACGATGCTCAGCGGTTTTCCCGCCTCGTATCTGGGCATCGCCGCCTTCGCCGAAACCGACGTCACCGACGACATGAAGACGATCGACGTCCCCACCCTGATCCTGCACGGCGACGACGATCAAATCGCACCCGTAGGCAACGCCGCCCTGGCCGCCGCGCTCGTACCCGACTCGATCCTCAAGATCTACCCGGGAGCCCCGCACGCCATGACCACCACCCACAAGGACCAGGTCAACCAAGACCTGCTCTCCTTCATCGCCGCCTAGGGGCGCAGATATCAGCTGTCCGAGCATCGGGCGTGACGCTGTCACGTGACGTAGGGGCCCGTTGAGCGTTTGTTGCAACGAGTCTGGCGGCTAAAAGCGCCGGAATGCCAACGGATGCGTCTGAAAAAAAATGACACGAATCTGAGACAAATTCCAGATGACATGACGTGAGACGAAATGCATCGGTGGAGGTCAGCGGGTCGGGAGATGACACGGGATCTGAGAACCTACACCCGATGGTGTTCACCACACCGCAGCGGCACGCGAACGACCGTAGGTTGTTCTGGCCCCGCGGGAGGGTGCTCGGAGGCAGCAGTTCGCTGAACGGAATGATCTACATCCGTGGTCATGCGAGTGACTACGACGGTTGGGCGCGCACTTGCGGCGACCGCGGATGGGCGTGGGCCGAAGTACTCGCGCTCTTCAAGCGCTCCGAGGCGCACGAGCTGGGTGCCACCGAATACCACGGCGCGGACGGGCCGTTGCCGGTGTCGACGATCGGGACACCGCATCCGCTGTCGGCGGCGTTCGTGGATGGCGCAATCGCGAACGGGCACAGACTGATCGCGGAGTTCAACGCCGACGAGATGGTCGGGGTGGGGTACAACCACACCACCACGCGCGGCGGCGAGCGGATGAGCGCCTGGACGAGCTTCGTGGCGCCCGTACTCGATCATCCGAAGCTCACGGTCAGCACCGGTGCGCGGGTGCACCGGATCGTCGTCGAGACGGGCCTTGCCGTGGGCGTGGAGTACTCCCTTCACGGGGGGGCATCCCAACGTGCCTACGCCGATGCGGAGGTGGTGCTGCGCGCCGGAGTGCTGGGTTCACCAAAGGCCCTGTTGCTGACCGGGATAGGTCCGAGCGCGCATCTGGAGGCGGTCGGTGTGCGCCCGCTGGTGGAGCTGGCCGGTGTGGGGGAGAACCTGCACGATCACCCCCTCGTCAGCAACCTGTACGAGGCTAGGGGACCGCTGCCGGCGGGGGAGAACAACCTGCTGGAGGCGCAGTTGTATGCCCGTAGCACCCACTGCGAGGGCCCCGCACCCGATCTGCAACCACTGTTCATTCACATTCCCTACCCGGCGGACGGGTATCCGGTACCGGAACACGGGTACACGATCGCGGCGGGACTGGTGGCGCCGAAGTCGCGGGGCAGGCTGCGGCTTGCGTCTGCCGACCCCGATGTGGCGCCGTTGGCTGATCCGAACATCCTGGCTGACCCGGCAGATATGGAGGCGTTGGTTCAAGCCGTGGAACTCTGCCGTGACATCGGTGCCTCGCCAGCCTTCACGCCGTGGCGCGCCGCCGAAGTGGCACCGGGTCCCGAGGCGACGACGCGCGCGGAACTGCGGGCATTCGTGCGGCGGGCCGTGGGTACCTATCACCATCAGGTCGGCACCTGCAAGATGGGTGCCGCCGACGATCCCGCCGCCGTGGTGGGAGCTGATCTTCGAGTTCGTGGCATCGAGGGACTGTGCATCGCCGATGCCTCGATCATGCCCAACGTTCCCGCAGGCAATACCAATGCGGCGTCGATGATGATCGGGAGCGGGCTGCAGATCTCATCATCGCGGCGTCTGCGACGGGTCGGCACCGATGATGGCGACCGGCGAGGCCGCCAGGCGAGGTTGGGACGCGCTTGTTGTTCCGTGCCAGGTGGTGAGGTCAGACGGCGAGCACGATACGGCCGGGTACCTGGCGGTCTTGCAAGCGTTGATGCGCCTGGGCGGCTTGGGTTAGCGGCAGTTCATCGATGAGCAGCGCCAACTCGCCGCTGGCCAGCAGCGGCAGGACCTGCTCGGCGGCCGAGTGCGCGCTGCCGGGATGGGTCTGCAAGTAGGTGGTGATGGTGAACCCGACGAGACTCAAACTGTTGAGCCACAGGTGGTCACCGGTCACTGGGGTGTCCAGGGTCTGGGCGGCGTGCCCCAGGAGCAGGATCCGCCCGAACGGCGCCAGCACGTCCAGACTGGCGGTACGCACGTCTCCACCGACGGCGTCGGCCACCACGTCCACGGGTCGCCCGGCCAGGGCCTCGACGAACCCGTCGCTGGTGAACACGTCGTCATAGCCCAGGTGAGCGGTGTCCTTGATCCGGCTCGGCGAGGAGACGGTACCCACGATGCGCGTGGCGCCCAGTGCGCGTGCCACGGCGGGCACGGTGGCGGCCAAACCCCCGGCCGCGCCATGGACCAGGACGCTCTCCCCGGGCTGCAAATGTGCCGCGCGGGTAAGCCCCAGATAAGCGGTGACGGCGTAGGGCAGCGCGGCGACCGCCTGGGCTGGGTCCACTGTCCAGTTACCGAGGGGAACCACCGTCGAGGCCTCTGCCAAGGTGATGCTCGCGTACCCGCCCAGGGTCGCCTGGGACATGCTCACGACGGGCTCACCGACGCGGAATCCCTCAACACCGTCTCCGACCGCACGGATGGTGCCCGCGACTTCCCCGCCCGGCACGTAGGGCGGCTGGGGCAGGCCGGGGTTGTCCTTCATATCACCACGGCGCAACAGGACGTCGATGAGTCCGACCGCGGCGTGGGAGGTGTCGATGGCGACCTGTCCTGGACCCGGTGTCGGATCGGGCAATTCGGCCTCGGTGAGACCTCGGGTCCACCGAAGCTACTAACGACCATTGCGTGCATGACGTTGTCCTCCTGACCTGTGTGATGTGAAACGAGCTGTTGGACGGTTGTTCGTCCTAGTGGTGATCACCAGGAACCGAGGTGCGGGTCGCAGCGAGGACGAGGTCGAAATCGATGACTGCGAACGGGTTGGAGACTCCATAGCGGCGCGCCAATTCGGGATCGTCTATCTCTGCCACCTCGCGGATGAGGCTCTGCTTCACCCCGAGGACCGCATCATCGTCCAAATACGGACTGCCCGCGATGAACAGATGCGTCACCACGGTGTCGAAACCCGGTGCACTGCCGATGAAATGGATGTGCGCTGGTCGGTTGGGGTGACGTTTGGTCGCGCGCAGCAACGCACCGACCGGACCGTCCTCGGGTACCGGATAGAACTTGGGCACAATGGTGCGGAACCAGAATTGTCCGGAATCGTCGGCAGTGAACAGCCCTCGCAGATTGTGCTCGGGCACTCGCTCGGGCTGCTGAACGTCATAGAAACCGGCGTCGTCGGCCTGCCACACGTCGAGCACCGCACCCGCCAGCGCCAACCCCGAAGCCGAACGGACCGTCCCGCGCACCACGCACCGCGGGGCGTCCTCGGCTGCGGCGATGTCGGCACCCAACTCACGAACAGGTGCATCCGGTACGTGAAACGGGCCCAGCACGGTGGACGCAGTGGCATCCACAGCTGCCCGGTTGTTGATCGCATCGACGAGCATCGACACACCCAGCACGTCCGAGAGCAGGATGAATTCCTGACGGGCCCCGACGCACGTGTGACCGACGTCGGTCAGAAACGCGATGCCCTGCTCCCACTCACGCAACGTCGGTTCGACCTCGCCGACGAACCCATGCAGATGTTTGACCAAGCTCTCCATCACCGACTTCAGCCGGGTATCGGGACAGTCTGCGAAGCTGCCGATCACCGCCGCGGTGGCGGTGTCTTCGGAAAAGTCTGTGCTCATCATCAACCCTCTATGGTGCGGAACTGCCGAATTTCGACCGTAACCAGCGACCAACCCAAGATCGCCATCACCGATCAATGGGAATAAGCCACTCAATGCACGGCATTACCCGAGGTGTCGTCGCGCCGCCAGCGCATATTCGGCGCCGCTCACCCCAAGGAGGTCAGCGAAATCGTCGCGAACGTCAATAGCAGCGCGGTCTGGTAACACGACATCTTGGTTCTCTGCCAGTGCACCTCGGAGTAGGCGGCAAGCTGCACGAGTGCGCCGTTGCGGTCGGTCAGGGCGTCGTAGAGGACAGTCATGGTCAGGCCCCGGAGATCGTCGGCAACGACTGCTGGTAGCGCCGCATGTCGGATATCCACCGTTCGTAGTCGGCGCCCTTCCGTCGGTAGAGGTCCAGTGCCTCGCGGTGCGGTAGCACCAGAAACCTGCCCTCCCGCACGGCCTGAACGGTCAGATCAGCCACCAGCTCGGGCTCGACCACCTCTGCGGCTTGCGTGATCGCGGCGAAGATCATCTGCTCGGTGACGTCCTTTGATCGGGCCGCCCCGCGAAGCAGCGCGGTGTTGACCCCCATGGGGCACACGCAACTGACCCCGATCCCGTCGTCGCCGTAGGTGATTGCCAGCCATTCGGCAAAACCGACGACCGCGTGCTTGCTCACCGCGTAGGCTGCCGCACCGAACTGGGTGAGAAGCCCAGCGGCCGAGGCGGTGCTGACGAAGTAGCCGCTACCCCGCTCTACCCAGCGTGGCACGAGCAAGGCCGCCGCCCGCACGTGCGCACGCAGGTTCACCTCGAGCACCCGGTCCCAATCCCGGTCGGACATACCCAGTCCCGGCGGTCCACTGATGCCGGCATTCGCGACGTAGATGTCCACTGGACCGAATCGGTTCGTCGCGAACTCGATCATTGTTCGGATGTCGGAACGGACACTGGCATCTGCGTGTACCGCCGCCGCGGTGAGGCCGAGCCCGGTGATTTGTTCCGCCGTGGCATGTGCGCCTGCGACGTCGATGTCACCCACCACCACCTGCACCCCAGCCGCGGCGAAGGAATGTGCGATGGCCGCACCGATACCGGATCCCGCGCCCGTGACAATCGCTACGCTGCCTTCGATCAGCACGGGCCCTCCTCCGTAGTCGTGGTGATACGTGCGATCTCTCGATGGCGGAGGCGTTCGACGTGGACGTCGTGCCAATCGCAGACATCGCCGATGAGAAACTCCGACGGCCGCCTTCGAGTCGCGCGGTAGGCGATGATCCGCACGTTCGACATGGTCCGGAACGGCCAGGCCTCGAGGTACGCCCGTACGTTCCCGCCCAGCGCAGCGAGCCGCGAAGCTGCGTCGCACCCACACCGTCCAGCCAACTGCTCGGTGGTCCTACCCGATTCTGTTCCGGCTACAGCCTGCACCTATCCGAAGGTAGATAGCGGGAGCATCGTCGTCGCCATGATGGGTGCAGGGGGTTAGCGCCAGACACGAATGGCATTACGATGCCACCCCGGCTGGCACTACGATGGCGCAAATGGCCGTTGCCGAACTCCGCGAACGGGCAGCCGAGCTCACCCAGCTGTCTGCGGTGCTCGCCGCTGCTGGTAGAGGCCGCGGGCAAGTGTGCGTGGTCGAAGGGCCGAGCGGGGTCGGCAAGTCACGGTTGCTCGATGAGTGCGGCGCGTTCGCCGAGGCATCGGGAATGCGTATTCTTCGTGCGCGGTGCAGCGAGCTGACCCGTGACTATTCCTTCGGTATTGCCCGAAACCTGTTTGAAAGCACGGTCATTCGGGCCGATTCCGAGATGCGTGGCGTGCTGATGCAGGGACCTGCGGCACTGGCGGAACCGGTCTTCGGGCACGGCGAGGCGTCCGATGTCTTCGGTGTGATCCATTGGTCTGTACTGGCTGACGGTCAACCTCGCGGAGCAACGGCCGCCTCAAACCGACCTGATCTGTACCAACCCGGCGAGACGCATGCTGGGCCGAGGCGACAGTGAATTGTCGCGTCGCGCCGAGGCACACTAGCGCATTTTCGGGGTCACCTCGATGACGTCGCCGCTTGGGCGCGTACCGAATGGCTCCATCCTCGACAGCATCTACGCGCCACAAGGTCGTGGCGGCTGCTTCCTTCTTCCAGTGTCGAAGCACGAAACAAGGGCCTCTGACCGGAAGCGCTGTCCTAAATGGCGGTGCGGCCGAACTTGTTTCGCTCATGAGGGATCCGAAGCACGACTCTCGGTTCGGCACCGCAGATCGGCTAGTGTTGGTCGAGAACGCGAGCGCGGCGCAGTACCACCGTTGAAAAGGCGTTGATGCGCGAGGGACAACGCAAGCCACTGAACGGCCGGGCTTCATGATTTCAGTGCCAGCGTCGGCACGTACCGCGCAGATACCTGCACCGAGGCGGAGTGTTCGGCTTGGTGTCAAACAGATATCGGCGCTCGTTGGAGACCTGCTGGGAGAGTTGACTACCGAGAGCCAGCTGTGCTCGACCCTAATAGTTTCATAGGTGAAGGAAGGTACACGAATGACCATTAGTTCTGTCGAGCACGCATGGGTCGATGCCAACGGGATATCTGTGCACACTGTGTCCCTAGGAGAGGGTCCGCTTGTGGTGTTCTGCCACGGATTTCCGGAGTCGTGGTACTCCTGGCGGCGCCAGCTGCCAGTGGTCGCCGAAGCCGGATTCCGCGCGATGGCATTAGACATGCGTGGATACGGCACCGCGTATTTCAACTCGTTGACAGTTGACGTCACCGCCCCGCGGCCACCGCCCGCCGTCCTTGCCGCTTCTATCCATCTCACGAAGCTCTGGCCAAACCCACGATCCCAACTACGGCACACTGTTGACCAGTCTTCGCCCCTAACAGCATCCCAGAGCTTTATGGGGTCGCCCATCGCCGCGGTCGAGTGCCGACATTCACAACGCTTGACTC
Source organism: Mycobacterium sp. (assembly GCA_025965895.1). Lineage (GTDB taxonomy): Bacteria > Actinomycetota > Actinomycetes > Mycobacteriales > Mycobacteriaceae > Mycobacterium. Next base: position 21,416 of record JAOPWC010000173.1, on the reverse strand, counting down.
AAGACCATGCTGCCAGGCCATCACGCCGTCCGGCCGTACTGACGAGCCCATCGCGTTGCGGTCCCCGGCTACCAGTCCCGACAGCCATCCACCGTTGCGACCCGAGGCGCCGAAGGCGACGAACTGCGCCTCCAGCACCACGATCCGCAAGCCGGGATCGGCGCGCTTCAGGTAGTAGGCCCGGTGTAGCCGGCGCCCACGATCCAGAGGTCGGCGCCGGGGTCAGCCGGGAGCTGCGGCCTGCTGCGCGGGAGTTCGTCGAACCAGTGCGAGACCAGACCGTTGCGCGGGTTGGGCACCGTCCCATTGTGCAGGACGTACCCCGCGGCTTCGCTGCGGGTCCCCTGGTCATGAGCATCCCCTTCGCCCCGCCAGAGTCCTCCCCCTCGCGGGTGATTCGTGGTACACGAGGACGAAAGCGAATTACGCGCGGCGGAAATCCGTTGTAAACAAGGTGCCTACGGAACGCTGGAAGATCGGCGACGTCACCATCACCAAGGTCGTCGAGTTGGAAGTCTGGACACCTCCGGAATTTCTCGCCGAGATGCTGCCACCGTCCACGACCCGCGAGGTAGCGGCATTGGACTGGCTGTCCCCCCACTACCTTCGCGACGGGCAGTTCTGCGTGGGCGTGTACTCGTTCCTCATCGACACACCCTCACGCAAGTTGGTCGTCGATACCGGTGTCGGGAACTCCAAGTCACGCACCTCGGAAATGTGGAACATGTTGGACACCGACTACCTGACGAACTTTCAAAGGGTTTGGGACCCTGACGACGTCGAAGTGATCATCTGCACGCACCTGCACGTCGACCATGTCGGCTGGAACACGCATCTGGTTGACGAGCAATGGCTTCCGACCTTCGGTAATGGCACCCACTACATGATCGAGCGCGAGTACGACCACTGGAAGGGGTTGGCCGACACCAACGACGACGTGGACCCGTTCCTCGATGCGGTCGCCACGTTCAACGATTCGGTCCGACCGATCGTAGATGCGGGGCTCGCCACGTTTGTGGAACCGGACGCGGCCATCACACCAGAGGTCACCTTGATTCCGTCGCATGGCCACACCCCCGGACACGTTTCGGTGCTGGTCGAATCGAAGGGTGAAAGTGCGGTGATTACCGGTGACCTCATGCACATGCCCTGTCAAATCGGCTACCCCGAATGGACGTGCGCCTACGACACCGACAAAGCTGTGGCTGCTTCCACCCGTCGGAAGTTCCTGGAACGCTTTGCAGACACCCCGACGACTGTGATCGGCACCCACTTCGGCACACCCACCGGGTGTCGCGTCCAGCGCGACGGCGCTGCGTTCCGCCTAGCGCCTGCAGGTTGACACACCCACACCCTGCGCCATCCTTCGTTGGCGAAGCATTCCCTGTCTTGACCGTTTGAGCGATCGGTGACGTCGAATTCCGTTGTCTCCGTCGACGCACTGACTGGGTTGTGGTGGCGGCAGTTGCCAGCATCATCAACCCAAACCCAAGTCAGGGATTGACACTTAATCACATCGGAGGTCTTGTCTCACGTGCTCGGCGGCTACTCGCCAACCAGCCCCTAAACGCCATCGAGTGCTGGCGGCTGGAGATCCTGGCCTGCCGCGCCGGTGGTCACTATGTGATCGCCGCTGTACCCATGGATACGACCGCGGCCGACGACGAGGAGCCGAGCCGCCCGCAAGGCCGTGGATGCCCTGGTCTCCCCTCGACGCTGCATGTCGTGGAGTTGTCGGTGACGGTCTCCGAACCGGTGAACACCCGACGGCCGGTGTCCGCGCTGGCCAGCACGACTGGGTGGAAGGCGGCCAAGCGGATGAAATTCGGGAACCATCGCAAGGCATAGGAATTCGAGCACCAGGCTGATGCAAATGCGAGCGGCTAGGACGGTCGCGACCTTAGTCACGTGACGAAAGCAGATAACCAGCCCAACACAACGGAAAGGCCGTGAGCGTATCTTCCGAAGGCTGTGAAAGGTGCGAAGCAGCGATCTGAAATTGGACACGACAGTGAGAAAATGCTGATGGACATTAGGTAAGAATCTCGCAATGAGCGCAGCTCAGAGGCCTTGTTTTGGACACCGGGTATGAGAATCTACATAAGTTGTAGATTCTCAAGCTCGATGTCCAATTCTCAATTGAAATGTCCAACGCATGTCCAATTGGACACGCGCGTGAGACAAACTCGGTGGATCAGATTGTCGAGACCCCCGGCAGGAGCTCGACTGGACTGTGCACAGACGGCATCGAGCCCTGGTGCTTTCGAGATCACTAGAACCGCGTATCGCACCCGGCTCGTGACTGACGGCATCCGTCGTGAGGAGATACCCCGGGCGCGGGAGTGAATCCCGTATGCACTCCGCCGGTAGCGAGTCAGATCAATTTCTGAACGGTCTTCCGCGTATTACATCGGTCGGACACCCTTCGGCTCCTCTTGTGACGAAGCAAAAGCTGTTCCCTCTGACTTGATCGGTTGGGGTGCTTCTGTCAAGGTCAGCACAGGATCGCTGGCGGCGTCATATAAGTGCGCGAGCCCCTTCACGCCATTTCGTTCAGCATTGCCTCTAGGGCATAATGCATGTTCTTGCTGGAGATGTTGTACAGGCCCTTATACGGATCAACGACGTCGATGATAGCAAACATCATGCCGCTCAGCGTAGTCGCGGACAACGTGATTACAATTATTACCAAGGGATTGGCTGGCGCGCGAAGGCCGAAACACAGAAAGATAATCATGATCCAGGCTACCAGCAGCCTGAGGAACGGCGCTGGTAGCGAGTTTTGAGGGGCCAAGAGTAGCGACCATCGGGCCCTGGCGAACTCTTTATATTGTTCGAAGCAGTCCGCCGCTAATCGTTCGTGCAATGGATCGGGTGTTTTCAATCGGATGATCCCAAGCTCGATGCGGTTCACGAGGCCACTCAGCACCTGCTGTGCTTCATCTTTCGACAATTTGCGCACATCTGGGTAGGTCACCGCGATCGGAATGTCGTCGGCCCGCCAAAACTTGACAATGGCGGCGGCGGTAAAACTTTGGAGTTGTTCACGCATCTGTTCAGATTCTGAACCGTAATTACGCATAGATTGGTCAAGTCGAATCAGCTGTCCGGCGAATATCGCCCAATGGTTCTGGGTGGCGTCAACAAAGCTCTTCGTTGCGTTTATAAGCAACCCGACCACGATGGCCGTTATCGTAACAAGGAACGAAATGATCAGACTCATAGACTCGAGTGCGCCCGTCTGCGTAAAACGTTCCAGCAACTGAGACTTCAACACGAAGCCGAGCGCCGCGCTACCGCAAAGGAGAGCGAACACAATCAGCGTCCTTAGGGAGCTAGGCATCGTCGCTATACCAAGGCATCTGAGAAGCTTTCACTCGTATCCACCACTCAACTGAACCTACAATTCCTACGACGTCTATTTTGTCTGGGCAAATAACTGGCCGACATCTCCCGGGCCCCGTTGAAGCGCTACCTTTTGGTGGGCCGCAGTCAGTCACGACGTCCTGTCGATAGCTGAGCTTCGTCGAGTTGTTGGCAACGGCCCTACTGGTGCCGCTAATGTGGTGCGGGTATCTCGAACAGGTTGAGCGTTGTGCATACCGCGTGGTAGATGCCGATGAGGATGGCGATGTCGGTCAATCCCTTTGTTCCAAAGCAGTTTTCGGCCTGCCGGTAGAGCGTCTCGTCGACACGGTGAGTGGTGGAAAGCTGCCGCGTCAGCTCTGCTGCGATCTTCTCGTCCTTACTGAGGTCATCTGGTATTCCACCGCTTGCCAGCACCCGAACGGCGTCGTCAGGGATGCCGGCTTTGCGGGCTGCGGCCGAATGGGCGTACAGCTCATACTCGGACTGCCAGACCGCGCCCACTGCCAGGATCACCACTTCGCGCAGCCGTGGGCTTAACGACGTGTGCTCCCTCTCGCCCAATAACAGCTCGGCGGACACAGACGTCATGGCCGGGTTGAGCAGCGCGGGGTTGAACGGGCCGATGAATCGGCCGTCGTCGGTGGTGCTGTGGAAACCAGTGTCGTCGGCCCACGGGACCACGGCGCTCGTCATCTTGTCGACGAGTTCTCGTTGCGCCCCAACGAGATCGGTGGGATCTGCCAGGGGCAGGCGTCCGCCCAAGGCGTCGCTGTGATCGGTCATTGGATGGTGCTCCTGTTCTAGGTAGGGTCGGTTTTCGTCATGTCGAGTCACATCGATCGGTGGCCGACATGATCACTGGCGCTCGTGACACCGTGAAACGCCGGCATGGCTCGGCAGAGCGCTTCGACGCTGCGTCCGGCTTGCATGACCGCGCGGTCCGGCCGCACGATGGCGGCGCTGGCGCGGCCTTTGCGTAGCCAGCCGTCAAGGTCGCTGCCAGGGACGGCGAGCACGACGGCGGCTCCCCGGCTGCTGAGCTCGTTTCGCTGCGCATCGCTGAGCGGCGAGGAGGCGATCAGCGCGAACCGGTTCCCGACCACCTCATCGAACCGCAGGCCGTCCTGCAGCACCGGGTTAGGGCACAGCGTTCCAGCCAGGCCGCCGGGTGTGCGGGATTTGATCACCAGTTCGGAACTGCGCAGACCGGGGGCGACGCCGTCGGCGGCACTGACCCCGGTGCCCGGCAGGCGCAGGTTCTGCATGCGCGGGAACACCACGTGGCGGATCAGATCGCCGACGCGCCCGCCGCCGGTCATGGCCGCTCCCACCGACACGGCCATCAATATCATGGCTGCCGCGTGGAGCTTGCGCTCTTGCTCGTAGGTGTCCAGCACGCTTTCGGGCAGGGTGCCGTCGAGCACGCCGACCAGTTTCCAGGTCAGGTTCAGCGCGTCGCGCAAGCCGGCAGCCATGCCCTGGCCGACGAATGGCGGGGTCAGGTGCGCGGCGTCACCGAGCAGGAATACATTGCGGTCGCGCCAACGGTTGGCCACTTGCGCGCGGAACGTGTAGGCGGTCACCCGCACCAGCTCCAACGCGTCGGCGGGAGTGTCGCCCAGCCAGGGCCTGATCAGCGACTCGACGTCCGCCAGGGTCTGGTAGTCGGCTACGGTTTCGCCGTCGACCAGTTGGAATTCCCAGCGGTAGCGGGTTTCTGACACCCGCATGTACGTGCCGCCACGCTGGGGGTTGCACAGCTGCTGGCAGCCCTCCCACTGCTTGAGATCGACGTCGGTGTTGACGTCGATCACGAGCCAGTCCTGGGTAAACGGCAGGCCGTACATGTGCGCCCCGATGGACGCGCGGGTAAGGCTGTTGGCACCGTCGCAGCCCATCACATAGCTGGCCTGCACGCTCTGCTCGCCGCCGCGCACGCGATCAAGGAAACTCACCCGCACCCGGCCGTTCTGGGTTTGGCTGACCGAGGTGACCTCCACGTTGCCGTGGATGGTGACCTCGGGGTAGCGCTTGACGTTCGCGCGGAGCATCGCTTCCAGCTCAGGCTGGTCGAACATGTTCATCTGCGGGAACCCGTGGGCGGCGCTGAGTTCCGTACTGCGCGGGATCTCGCTCAGCACCCGCATCTGCGGGTCGATCATCCGAAGACCGCGCCCTGGCCGGCTATGGGCGGCGAAGTCCTCGCCGACACCCAGCCGGGCCAGGATGCGAAACACCTCGTCGTCAGCATGCACCGCCCGCGGCAGCGGGTAGACGGTCTCGTGGCGGTCCAGCACCAGGGTTTCGACGCCGTATTGGCCCAGCAGTGTCGCGGCGGCGATGCCGGCCGGGCCGGCACCGACGACCACAACAGGAACGAATTCCGGCAGGCCGTTCTTCTCCGCGGTCATTTGTACACCACCACATTGCGCTGGACGCCGAGGTCGATGGCGCCGTCGTCGGTGGCGACCGTGGCCTCGACCACATCACCGTCTTGCAGGTACGCGGGGTTCTTCTCGAACTGCGCGGTCAAGAAGGCCCCGAGATCCATGTCACCCTTGGGGGTGACGCCGTGCAGGGTCAGTGCGGTGCCCACCGGAGTTCCGGTCAACAGGATGTCTCCGGCATCGACCTTCTGGAACTTCGACAGCGCCTGCAGCGCCTGCACCGGCGGGAAGAGGATGTCGCCCTCGATGACCATGTCCTGGCGCACCTCGCCGTTGACCGACAGCCGCAGCCGCAGCTCACCGAAACGCTTGAGTTCCTCGGCGTCGACCAGCACCAGCGCCGGCCCAACCGGGGTGAAGGTGGGATAGGACTTCGACTCGAAGAACTGCTGCTTGGTCAGCTGCACATCGCGCGCCGAGATGTCGTTGGTGACAACCAAGCCCACCAGGAAATCGGCCAGGTTGGCGGCGGAGACCTCGGTACCCACGGGCAGCTCGCGGCCGAAGACCAGACCGATCTCGAGCTCGTAGTCCATCAGCTTCACATGCGACGGCTTGACGATGTCGCCGAACGGCCCCGTGACAGACCCGGACGCCTTGCGGAAGAAGGTCAGCGGGGTCTTGGCGGGGTCGCGGCCGACGTCTTTGACATGCGACGCGAAGTTGGTGGCCTGAGCCACCACACGGCACGGCGTCGTGATCGGGGACAGCAGCGCAAGGCTCTCCACCGGCACGGTGTCGCTGCTCTTGGCAGCGGCGTCGATGGCCGAACGGTCGGCCAGCAACTCACGTGTGGTGGTCGCGTCGGTATCGATGCGAGCCGCACCCGAGGCGGTCTGCACCCACCACGCGTCGGCGGTGCGCAGGATTGATGTGGTCATAACGGTTTCTTCTCTCTTTCAGTTGGTGTTTGTTAGGAATTGGCTACGGCGAACAGCCCGCGCAGGGCGGACAGGTCGAATTCGTTGTCGTGACGCAGGGCGTCGGTCATCACGGCGAGTTCGCTCGCCACTTCGCGCGGTGATCCAAGCCCCATGAAGTCCTTGCTCGGCGGCGGTCCCCACTGATACAGGCCGGAGGCATGCATCGCGGCCCAACCGGGCTCCAGGGTGTTGTCGAACATGTCGCCATCGGCATAGTGCTCGACCAGGAAACCGTCCGGGTCACGCCAGTAGTCGAAGATCTGGCTGCCTTCGATGTGGCGGCCGATGCCCCACGAGCGGAAATACCCTTGTGCGCGCAGGTATTCGCCGCCGGCGGCCAGCGCGTCGAGGTCTGCGACCTCGTAGGCGGAGTGCATATAGCGCTTGACCGGACCCAGCGCCATGGCCAGGGTGTGGTGATCGGCGGGGACGGAGCCGCGATCGCAGCGGATGAAGCTCAAGATCGGCCCGCGCTCGCGCTGGCCGGGGTAGTAGGAGAAGTCGCTGACGATCATGCCGAAGGTGTCGAGGTACCAGTTCAGGGCCTCGATGTACTTCGGGGTCTGCACCACTATGTGTCCGAGCCGCTGCACATTGGTGGGCACCCGCGGCGGGCGCTGCATCGCGTTGGTCCGGACCTTCTTGTGGCCGAAGTTGAACACGTGCGGCGTCTGCGCGGTGGGCAGTGCCTCGAGCCGGTGGGTGCCCGACACCACGCGCACCGGCAGCCCGCTGGGGTCGACCAGATCAACGGTCACCCCGCCAAGCGACTCAGGCAGCGGGCGAACGCTGGTCCCCGTCGCGTCGGCCAGCCGCAGAAGATCCGACTGTTCGGCGGCCACAAAGGCCGGCCCGAGGAACTTCTCGCGCTGGCCGCGGCGGATCAGCACACACGGCGCCCCCGCGTCGCTGCCCCGCAGGTGCAGCTCGTCGTTGGTGCGCAGCACCGTGGCGAAACCAAAGGAGTGGGCAAACGCTTCGGCCTTGAGCAGGTCCGGCTTCTCGAACTCTAGCCAGAGAACGTCGTGGACTTTGATGATCGGGTTGTCCGAGCGCCCCGGGTGTTCGCCTGGGCGGGCACCCTGCTCGCTGTGCAGTTCATTGTGCGCATTGTGCGCACCTATGACTTGGTCGGTCATTGTTCTTTCTCCTTCTAGATGTTTTGGGGTGGGCGGGCATTGACGCGGGCGACTTTGGATCCCCAGGAGATGACCTCAGGGCTCGCGTCCTCATTGGGGATTTGGCATTCGATAAGGACCGGGCCGCCCTTGTGGGCGCGGGCCTTGGCGATCGCGTCGGCCAGTTCGGCTGGCGTGGTTGCTGTCAGCCCCAGGCCGCGGCCGTCCTCGGCGTTGAAGACGTCGATCAGGCCGGCGTAGTCCCAGTTCTTGTAGTAGTTGTAGGGGCCGTCATGGATCGCTGACTCGATCACGTATCCGCGGTTGTTGACCAGGAAGATCAGGATCTCTTGGCGATGGCGGATCATGTTGGACACTTCCTGGGCAGTCAGCTGGAAGGATCCGTCGCCGATCGCCGCGACCAGGCGCCGGTCGGCTTCCAGGCCCACCGAGTAGCCGAACGCAGCGGGCACGGCCCAGCCGATGGAGCCCCATTGCATCTCGATCTCGAACCTGGCGCCGCCTGGGAGCCGGGTATACATGCCGTCCCACCAGGAGATGCCGGTTTCCACCATCAGCGTGGTTTTGGCGTCGAGGTCTGCCTCGATCTGACGCCACAGCTCAGCTCGGCTCAGTTGAGTGTCCGCGTCGACCTCGGCGGCCGGTGCCGGTGTGGGCGCTGCTCCCCTGAGGCGATGGTATTGCCGAAGGGTGGCATCGTTGGCCTGGACCTTCTTCGCCAGGTCGGACAGAAAGTCGGCCAGCGCGACACCGGTGAATTCGGCGCCGGCGAACCGCACGACTTGCGGCTCGGCGCTGATCATCCGCTGCCGCGCAGGCTGCGCGCTCCAGCCGACCGTGGTGTAGTCCGAGAACACCGGCCCTGCGGCCACGACCAGATCAGCCCAGTCGACGATGGCCTGGCACCCAGGCGTGCTCACCTCGCCCCAGTAGATGCCCGCGTATTGCGGGTGGTCTTCGGGGAAGAAGCCCTTGGCGTTGGGCATGACCGCCACTGCGCAGCCAAGCGCTTCGGCCAGTTCCCGGAAGGCGTCGATGGCGCCGTAGGAGCGCAGGTGCGCTCCGGCCAGCAGGATCGGCTTTCTCGCGTTCTCCAGAAGCTGGCTGGCCCGGTCGACCGCGGCGGTCAACGCCCGCGGGTTGGTGGGCTGGAAAGACAGCATCGTGGAAGCCAGCAACGTGTCGATCGGCGCCGGCTCGGGGCACGGAGCGGCCGACAGGTTGCAGGCGATCTCGATGTAGACCGGCTTGCGCTCGCGCAGGGCGGTGCTGATCGCCTGATCGATCAGGGTCGGCGCGTTGTCGGCGTGCAGGATGCGCACCGCTTCACACGTCACCTGTCGACACACCTCGTACTGGTCGGAGAAGTCGTGCGTGCCCATCGTGTGGTGCATGATGTGATTCGCGACGGGGTCGTTGGTATTGGGACCCGACGACACGAAGATCACCGGCAAGCGTTCCGCGTAGGCGCCGGCCACACCGTTGAGCGCGGAGTACGCGCCCACGTTGTAGGTGGTGAACACGGCGCCGGCCCCGTTGGCTCGGGCGTAGCCCTCCGCCGCGTAGGCGGCGTTGAGCTCGTTGCAGCAGCCGATCTGCTGCAGGTTCTCGTTGGTCAGCAGCTCGTCGAGCAGGACGAGGTTGTAGTCCCCGGGGACCATGAAGTAGTGCTTGAGTCCAATCTGCTCGAGCCGGGCCGCCAGGTACTTTCCGACAGTGAAGTCAGCCATGATTTCTGTTCCTTCTTCTCTGGTCAGGGATCGATCAGGCCGGTGCGTCGATCGGGACGACATTGATGAGCTTTTTGTTGATGAATTCCTCAATGCCGAGGTGGGCGAGCTCATGGCCGTAGCCCGAGATCTTGACACCGCCGAACGGCAGGTCCGCCTTGAGCCGAGCCGGGTGGTTGATGTTCACCATGCCGGTCTCGATGCGGTTGGCGACCTCGATGCCATGCTCGACGTCGCTGGTGAACACCGATCCGCCCAAACCGAAGCGTGAGTCGTTGGCCAGCCGCACGGCTTCGTCCTCGTCCTTGACCCGGAAGAACAGCGCCACCGGACCGAAGAACTCCTCGTAGTAGGCCGGGTTGTCTGGGGTGAGGTCGGTCAGGATCGTCGGCTGGATGAACGCACCCTTGCTGGGCACCGACTCGCCGCATGGGATTGCCCTCGCGCCGGCTTCGACGGCGGCGTTGATCTGTGCGTTGAGATCGTCGGCAGCCTTCTGGGTGCACATCGGTGCCAGCGTCGTTGAAGCATCGAACGGATCGCCGGCCTTCAGCTCGGACATCGCCGCCTGGAACTTCGCCAGGAACTCGTCGGCAATCTTGTCGACGACGACGATGCGCTTCGAGGCCACACAGCACTGGCCGCCGTTGAAAACGCGGCCGTGCACCGCCCACTCCACCGTCTTGTCGAGGTCACAGTCGGCCAGCGCGATGAATGCGTCCGACCCGCCCAGTTCCATGGTGGATTTCTTGAGGTTCCTGCCCGCCCGGGCGGCCACAACCGCGCCGGCGCCCTCGCTGCCGGTCAACGCCACACCGCGGACCCGATCGTCGTCGATCAGCAGGTTGATCTGATCCTTGGTGGCGTACAGGTTCGTGTAACCGCCTGCCGGTGCACCCGCCTCCAGGAGCAGCTTCTCGAAGGCCGCCGCCGCTTGAGGCACGTTCGAAGCATGCTTGACCATGACCACATTGCCGGCCATCAGGTTCGGGCCGGCTACCCGCGCCAGCTGGTAGTACGGGAAGTTCCAGGGCTGCACCCCGAGGATGACTCCCAGCGGGGCGCTGACCAGCATGGCGGTATCGTCGGCGCTGGCGGTTTCAAGAGGCTCGGGTGCCAGGAAACCCTCGGACTTCTCGGCGTAGTAGTCCAGAATCTGGGCGCTGAGCTCAACCTCACCGAGGGCTTCAGTGTAAAGCTTGCCCATCTCCAAAGTCAGCAGCCGGGCGAACTCGTCGGACCGCTCGCGCAAGATCGCCGCGGAACGCTTGATGACGGCGGTGCGCTCAGCGAACGATGTCTGACTCCAGGACTCGAACGTCTTCTGCGCCTGTCCGAGCAGTTCCAACGCCTGCTCGTCGGTCAGGTCGTCAAAGGTGGCCACGACGTGGTTGTCGTACGGGTTCACGGTCTGGTAGGCCATGGTGTTGCTTCCCTTCAGTTCACGGCGGCTCCTGGCCACCGCGTTGGAGTGGTGTTGGCGAGCAGCGGCGCTGCTGACCCGCGTTGGTCGTGTCGCTGACCTCGCCTTCAATCGGCTCACGACAGATGCTGCCCAGGCAGGCGGGAAAGAGCCGATATCGGGACGGATCCGGCTCACCGCGCCGATGCGTTGTCGTGCTGAAAGCGTCGCTGGCCAGCCGTTTCGGGTCGGCAGGTCGTGCCGGAGATAAGCAGCTGCACCGAATTGAGCGTCGCGTTCGCGTTGCTCGTGAAGTCCGCGGGGGCGCATCCGCACGTGGGCAGTTCCACCGCCGAGAATGTGCCGCCCGGGATGCCGCCGATGGGTGACACGTCTCGACATGCTCGGCCGTTGACCGGCACAAGAACCAGCCGAATGTGGGCGCAGCCTGCAAATAGCAGCAGGTGGGCGTCAGTCGCGGCCGATCGCGCGCTGGCGCGGTTGATGTCTACGCGCGGGCGTGAATGAGCCGAAATGGGTGTTCAGCGGCGCAGTTGGTTCAACAGGGTACGGGTGCTGGGGGCGGGTGCGATCCCGGCGGCGCGTAGCGCCTTCTCGCATTGGGCGAAGGTGGTGATGACGCCGTCATAGTCACCGACCGCACTGCGGATGCGCATGAGGGTGCGCCAGGTCGCTTCCCGAAGGGGGTCGGCGGCCAGTACGGCCTCGGCCAAGCGTTGGGCGTTGGGGTATTGCTCGGCCGCGTAGGCGGCGTCGGCGGCTGCGGCGCGAGCGGTGGTTGCCAGCTCGGCAAGCTGCTGTCGGCGGTCGTCTACCCAGGCGGAACGGATGCCGGGAAAGTATTCGCCGCGCGCCAGCGGTGCGAGCGCATGTTCGGTGGCCGTGACGTGTTCGCTGCCTTGCAGGCGCGCCGCGGCGGCGAGTTCCTGTTCGAGGCGTACCGATTCACTGGCCAGCACGATGTCGGGGCTGAGCGCGACCCGGCCGTCGGGCGAGACGCTGAGCACGTCGGGGGGCAGCAGTCGGCGTACTCCGATGATCGTCTTGCGCAGGTAGGAACGCGCGGACTCGTCGTCGCGGGCGTCGAACAGCGCGTTGAGCAGTTCATCGCGGCTGGCCGGCGCGCCGTTGCGCGCGGCCAGAAAACCCAGCAGCTCATAACATTTGGCAAGGATCGGGCGCACCTCTTCGCCGTCGAGGATGATCGCGGTGCCCCCGAACTCGACCAGCTCGATCGCGGTGGGAATCTGGGTTGGCACAGGCACGCCTTGGGCGGCCAAGGCGCGACCGATCCCGTGCCAGGCCGAGTCGGCGTGCGCTTCGGCGTCGATACGTCGCGCCACCACCGCCGGGAAATCGGCCAAGGCTTGTAGCAGCACGTGGTTGGATCCCTGCTGGCGTGCAGCGTCTAGGGCGATGTCGGCGGCGCGATCGGCGGCGTCCTGGTCGCCGGCGCGCCACTCGGCCTCGGCCAGATACACCGCGGCCGTGGGCAGCTCCAAGATGCGATGGCCGGCCTGCATGCTGGCTACCGCAGCGCGCAGCGACGACAAGGCGCTGTCCTCGTCATCCTCGATGAGCGCCGCCAGCCCGCGCCAGGTCTGGGCCAGCTCACACACCAGCGAATAACCGCTTGCGGCATCGCGGTCGATCTGCTCCAGGATGGCGCTCGCCTTCGCGGTGTCGTGGTCGGCGCGCAGCGCCAACTTCGCCGCGACAATGTGGTGCAACCCGGTCAGAATCGGCGACCCGTTCGCCTGGATGAACTTGCCGCCGCGGGCCAGGGCAGTGCGGGCCTCCTCGACGCGTCCCGCGTCGAGCAGCACATCCGGGCCAACGATGGAGTTCACGATGCCGCCGAAGAAGCCCCCACGCCCTGCCGTCTCATACTGCTGCAGAGCTTCTGCGGTGTGTCCGGTGGCGCGCAGCGCACCGATGCGGCCCGTGCCCATGGCCATTCTCGTCCACGGCGACGGCAGATCGGCGGTCAGCTCGCGTAACCGCCCACGAAAATAGTCGATCCCGTAGAGCATGCCGTCCAGTAGGCCGCCGGTGGGCTCGGGTCGGGGAGGACCGCTGCCGGGTTCCACCAGGGCGAGGGAGTAACGCACAACGTTGACGTCGGGGCCGGCGGGTGCCGCATCGAGTACGGCGTGCACCTCATCGATGCGCCCGGCAAGCAGGTAGCACCATGCCATCAGCGCGGCGGCGCGTTCCGATGTTGCAACGAGGTGATCGCGCAGCCCGAGCGCGGCCAGCTCGTCGGCGATGCGGGTGCCGTGGTATTGGTCGTCGCGCGCGATCGCAAGCATCAGCTGGGCTTCGCCGAACCCGACATCGCCGACCGGCACAACAGACGATAACGCCTCGATCCAGCGATCAGCGACGACGAAGTCTAAACGCCCGATGACACCGAGAATCGCCCGCTTAGCCGAGGTGTATGCGGCACTGAGCGCACCAGCGCCCAGCAGCTCCTCGACCGCCTCTTCATGAAAACCGTTGGCCGCTAGCAGCCGCCCGTGGGCCGCGCGCAGCTCGCGCACAGCGGTGCTCCCGCGCTGATCCAGCAGCCCGCGCAGATATTCGCGAAACCGCGAATGGCAGCGCATCGCCAGCGAACTCCGTGACCACTGCGCCGGGATGGACGCTGACTGCAGGGACGCCAGCCGTCCCGCGGCGTCGTCGATACCCAACGCCACCGCCGACTCCACGCTCACCTCCTGCAGTACCGCGGTGCTGATCAGAAATTCGCGGTCATTCGCGTCGAGCTGATCAAGGATGTGGGCCCCCAGATAGCCGCCCAGCCCATCAGCCCCGCCGCCGGTGCCGGCGACATGATCCGCCGAGCGCCACGCATCAAAAAGCACCCCGATCACCCAGCCACCGGTGGCCTCCACCGCCGCCGGCGCCTCGGCCCCCGAGCGGCCCAACCCTTGCAGGGCGATGCCCGCCTCCTCCACGGTGAACGCCAGATCCGCGTCGCCGACTCGTGCCAGCTCCGCGCCCAGTGCGGGCGACAACATCGAGGCACCCAGTGCGCGGCGGCTGATCAGAATGAGCCGCATGCTCGGTGGGCCATAGCGCACGACCGAGCCGATCACCTCCCACGCCGCCGGTGATCCGTGCAACCGCTCCAGATCATCAAGAACAAACACGACCTCGGCGTCGGCGGCCGCGTCGACGAGCAGGCCCGCCGCCTCGGCATGGGGGACGCCGGCGGCCAGCGCGCCGGTGGCTATTCCGCGCACCGAGGGCAGCTGCTGCGCGAGCGCCTCCTCCAGGTAGGTCACCAGCCGTCCCGGGGCGGCGTCGGTGGCATCGACGCTCAGCCAGGCCACCGGCCTATTGAACCTGCGGCTGGCGTGCGCCACCGCCACCGACTTGCCGGCCCCGGCGGTGGCTGTGACCGCCACGACCCGGTGGGCATCCACGAGTTGGGAAAGCAGCCCATCCAGGCGCTCCCGCGGCACGACACCGACCGGCGTATCCGGAACGATGATCTTGCGCCGTATCACCCGGGGTCGCTCAACCGACGGTGCCGACATTCGCACTCCTGTCAGACGATCATGCTACCGCTGCGCGCCCCTGACCGGCGGCTCATTGACCGGGCAGAACAGCGCATCCAAGGCGTCGACGCCCATGTCGCCCGCACTCAGCCGCTAGAGGGTAGAGGTGCATGATCATGCCGCAGTTCGAACGCATACGGGCGGTCGCGAACACACCGGCACCAGAGGTTATCCATGTTGCGCGTGTAACCAAGCGCGGCAGACAAGCTGGAGTCAGCGCGGTCGCGAACGCCGCAGACGCGACAGCTTGGCAACATACTTGGACACCCCAACGCGGACTGTGAATCTGCCGCGCGGCGAAGACGACGGTCACCAGCACGCTCCACTATTACTGCGCGACGCCGTAGCGGACCCGGCGACGCCGGCAAACATGACGCTCGGCAACGCCTGCCTCCGCCCTGGATTGATCGGTCAAAATCTAGACTGAGCTGATTGATCCGACTTTCGCGCTCGCAGCACCACATCACCGCCGGCGGCAACTCAGCGCAGCTCGCCGTAACTTACATAACGAAGGATTCGATGCGCAGTGTGTCTAGGATATGCGCCACCCCCGGCTCGTCCGCGTCGCCCGCCCCCTCGCCGGCACTGAAGGACTGTGGGACTGTCTCCACGAGTTTCGGTGACCCCGTCTTCTTTCGCCGCTAAGCAACCGGTCCGCAAGCCTCCTTGGCTCACCGCCCACTTCTCCAACCTCGCTGACCTGATGGAGGGAGGGTCCCCATTCGGCGCTCTCCCGTTCAGCTTCGCGGATTGTCTTGCCCAGCAGCAATATCCGCGCATGATAATTATTTTACGTCAGTCTTACTCCGTAATATGCTCTCTCCCGGCGCTTTTCGCGACATTGTCGTCCGGTCTCAATACAGCGACATGGCGATGAAGGTGGAGGCTGCGCGGTTGATGGTTCAGACCGCGGCCGCCCGCGCTCGGCGTGGCGAACCAGGGCTGAGCTTCATCTCGGCGGCCGCGAAGTGCTTTGCCTCCGACGTCGCGATGGAGGTCACCACCAACGCCGTGCAGCTGTTCGGCGGCGCCGGCTAAACCATCGACTTCCCGGTCGAACGGATGATGCGCGACGCAAAGATCACCCAGATCTACGAGGGCACCAATCAGATTCAGCGCGTCGTCATGGCGCGGGCATTGCTGGCGTGACTCCTCGGCCACGTGCAGCGCCAAGAGGCCCTCGTTGACCGCCTCGAGCGCCTGCTGCCGCAACCGCGACTGCTCGTCGTGACTGGTAGCCCTTTGAGCGTCGATCGCGTCGTCGGTGGGGGAGGATCGGCGATATCGTGTCATTACAGCAACGGAGGCGATGCCCCCCGGCTGAGGATAGTGACCGTCGATGGCCGACGCCGACCCGCAGGCAACCCAGCGGGATGTGCTCGCAGACATCCCCGCGGAACTGTGCATCGCTGGATTCGATGATGTCGTAGAAATTGGGCACGGCGGATTCGGGGTGGTCTTTCGCTGCGTTCAGCCGTTGCTGGATCGCGAGGTCGCCATCAAGGTGCTGACCGGCGAGTTGGACCCCGACAGTCTCGACCGCTTCCTTCGCGAGCAGCGCGCGATGGGCCGGCTATCCGGGCATCCGCACATTGTGACCATATTCCAGGTCGGCACCACAGCCGGGGGGCGGCCGTTCATCGTGATGCCCTGCCACGGCAAGGGCTCGCTGGAAGCGCTGATCCGCCGGCACGGTCCGATGGATTGGTGTGAGACCCTGCGCATCGGGGTGAAGCTGGCGGGTGCGCTCGAAGCCGCCCATCGCGCGGGCATACTGCACCGTGACGTGAAGCCGGGCAACGTCCTGCTGACCGAGTACGGCGAACCGCAGTTGACCGACTTCGGTATCGCCAGGATCGCCGGGGGGTTCCAGACGGCGACCGGAGTAATCACCGGTTCACCGGCGTTCACCGCGCCCGAAGTGCTCGCGGGTGAAACCCCGACACCCGCATCGGACGTGTACTCACTTGGCGCGACGCTGTTCTGCATACTGACCGGTCACGCAGCGTTTGAGCGTCGCAGCGGCGAGCAGGTGGTCGCTCAGTTCCTCCGGATCACGTCACAACCGATACCGGATCTGCGCGAGCAGGGACTGCCGGCCGACGTGGCCGCGGTGATCGAACGGGCGATGGCGCGGGATCCTTCGGCTCGTCCGGCCAGCGCGGCGGCGTTCGGCGACGCGCTCCGCGCGATTCAGCGCACCAACGGTGTGGCCGTCGACGAGATGGCGCGTCCAGTCGACTTGAGCGTGGAGCGCCAGCCGGCTGCTGTGGTGCCGTCAACGGTTCGCCGGGATACCGTCGCCACACCGACGCCCCCAACGCCGGCCACCAAGTACCGGCCTCCGGTACCGACCAGATCACTGGTCACCCGCGACCGGCTGATCGATCTATTCCGCGCGGGCGGTCGCCGGCGTGTTGTCCTCATTCACGCGCCGTCGGGCTACGGCAAGAGCACGCTGGCGGCTCAGTGGCGAGAAGAGCTCGTGCGCGATGGCGTCGCGGTTGCCTGGCTGACGATCGATGACGACGACAACAATGTTGTGTGGTTCCTGGCGCATCTGTTGGAATCGCTACGACGGGTCCGTCCAGCGCTGGCCGCGTCGTTGGGGCAGGTGCTCGAGGAGCACGGCGACGACGCCGGCCGCTACGTCTTGACCACGCTCATCGATGAGATTCACGAGAAAGATGATCGGATTGCGCTGGTAATAGACGATTGGCACCGCGTGTCCGACCCTGCGACCACCGCCGCCCTCGGGTTCCTGCTCGAGCACGGATGCCACCACATGCAAATCATCGTGACCAGCTGGTCGCGCGCCGGACTGCCGGTGAGCCGATTGCGAATCCAAGACGAGTTGGTCGAAATAGACTGCGAGTCAATGCGTTTCAATGACGGTGAGGCGCGGTCATTTCTGAACGACGTCGGTGGATTGCAGCTGTCGGGCAGCGACGTGGACGCGTTGACCGCATCCACAGACGGGTGGGCCGCCGCCCTGCAGCTGGCGGCACTTTCGCTGCGTAGCGGCGGCGACGCCAGCAGCTTGATTGGCCGACTATCCGGCGCCAGCGATGTGGTCGGCGAGTTCCTGGCGGAGAATGTCGTCGACACTCTGGAACCTGAGCTACGCGAGTTCCTGCTGGCGACGTCCATCACCGAGCGGACCTGCGGTGGGCTGGCGTCGTCGCTGGCTGGGGTGACGCGCGGGCAGGCGATGCTCGAAGACGTCGAGCGACGCGGACTGTTCCTTCAGCGCATGGATGATGACCCGGGCTGGTATCGGTACCACCACATGTTCGCCGAGTTCCTGCGTGGTCGACTGTGCCATGACCGGCCCGACCACCTCGAACAACTCCACCGCATCGCGTCGGCATGGTTCGCCGATCACGGCTACCTCAACGAGGCCGTCGACCATGCTCTGGCCTACGACCCGATCCGAGCGGTCGACCTTGTCGAGCAGGACGAGACAAACCTGGTCGAGCAGTCGAAGATGACGACCCTGCTCGGGATCGTCAACAAGCTGCCGCCGCAGATAGTGGCTTCGCGGACACGGCTTCAACTCACCATCGCGTGGGCGAACCTCCTGCTACAACGACAGGGCCCGATGCAAGCCGCGGTGAACCGGTTTCAAGCCAGCATAACCAACGCAGACCTCGAGGAGACGACACACGCTGATTTGAAAGCCGAAGCCGACGTGCTGCAAGCGGTCGCGGAAACACACGCCGACCGCACCGAGAACGTGGAAGGTCTGGTCGCAGAAGCGATGTCGAGGCCGGACACTCTACATCCGCAGGTGCCCGGGGTGGCCGGAAATATAGCGGCGTTTGCGGCGATCTACCGATTCGACTTCGACAGCGCCCACCGACTGCTTGATTGGGCCTCGCCCTACAACGAGATGATGGGTCCTTTCTCCACCGTCTACGCCCGCTGTTACGGCGGCATCGCCGACAGGTATCGCCTCGACATCCCCGCCGCCCTCCACAACTTCCGAGAAGCGTTCGAGATCGCTAGCGGCGTCGGACCGCACTCGCACGCCGCCCGGCTCGCCGGAGCGCTACTTGGCCAACTTCTCTACGAGACCGGCGACCTCGCCGAGGCCACCCGCCTGCTGGATGAGAGCTATCAGTTCGGATCCGAAGGCGGCGGAGTGGACTATCTTGCGGCGAGATTCGTGGTCGGCGCCCGAATAAGAGCACTACATGGGGATCGGTCCGCGGCGATCGAGCGCCTTGACGCCGGCATGGACGCCGCACAACGGTTGCGGTTGCCGCGGCTCGTGGCCGCCGTCAACAACGAGCGCATCCGGCTCGGGATCCAGATCGCTCCGGCGGTTGCCGCACGATTGCGCTCGACCCGGACCATTCCGCACAACGATGGAATAGCCACGCTAACAGCAGAACTCGACGAGGATTCCGCTGTGCGCCTGCTGGCGGCCAGCGATTCGCCCGACGATCAGGGACAGGCATGTAGACGCGCGGCAGATCTTGCCACGGGAATCGACGGCCAGCGCAGACCCCTGGCGGCCCTCCAGGCGGAGCTCCTCCTGGTCGAAACTCTCACTGCGACGGGCCGAGTCGTGGAAGGTTGGGCGGGTGTTACGCACGTCTCGGCACGATGCGCCGAAGTGGGGCTACCGCGCCTGCTAGTTGACGCCGGACTCAGCTAGCGGGTCTGACGATGCGCTAACGCCGCCCTCGTTGCCGTCGATAACAGGGGCATGACTCCGTTCCGTGCTACCGGCGCTCGCCGTCGCGCTGATTGCGCCCTGGTTGTGGGTGCCAACGGCCCACGCCGAGGGCTTCGCGCAACTGGGTCAAGTTCCGGCTGTGGCGTCCCCGACGTGTGCCGGTAGCGTCCGCGCCGAGGCCCAGGTGACGCCGGCGCAGGTCGACGATCGTGTCGAGGACGGTGTCCGCGTTGCGATTCACTACGACGCCGGCATCTACGACGGTTCCTGTGCGCTCACCGTGACCGCCGCTTGGGCGAATCTCGACACCGGCGCTTCAGGAAGCAGTGACATCACCGCGGTATCGACGATTGACGCGCACTACGGTTTCATCGGCTACGCCAACACAACGTTCGAGACGGGTAGCGGCACGGTGGTCGTCACGCTCAGTTCGCACCCGGGTGCCGAACTGCGGATCACGGCGTGAGCCGCCCGAAACGCCCTTACGTGTCTGCGGCATCCGGTGGCGCCCGTGTCACGTGCCCTAACACCCGCCCACGCCCCGTCGCCTGCATCCTCGACACACACCATTCAAGGAGTGGACACAACAGTGAGAATCTCCGGGGTGGACAACGCGTGAGAACGCCGCCATCAGCGCAGTTGAGAACAACGCCTATGGACACGAAGGATGAGAATCTACATAAGTCCCTCCTGTGGCTTCTCAAGTCTTGTGTCCAGTTCTCAAGTGAAATGTCCACACGATGTCCAATTGGACACTTGAGTGAGAATCTCCAGCGTTGCGGGACCATTGCCGGGCCGACAGATGCGCCGCGGATACGGCGCAGCAGCGGCTAAGTAGCCGATGAGGGAAGCCTGATGGCTGAACACCGCGTTGGTGACTGCGGCAGAGGGATTGGGCTATCCGCCAGGTGCTGGAAGCTCGGTCGCCAAGGTATCCTCGATAGCCGCCCACGACGCCAACAGGGCCAGATTGTCAGCGGCCAGCCCCTCCGCGGGTGCGGTGTAGACATTCAACTGCAGGCCAGGTTCGGTGGGCAGATCCATGGACTCGAAGTCCAAGTCGAGCCGGCCCACTACCGGATGGTTTACACGCTTGCTCCCGTATCCGTGCAGCCGCACGTCCTGAGATGCCCACTGCTGCCGGAATAGCTCACTGCACGTTGATAATTCGCCAACAAGGGCGATGAGCTCCTCGTCGTGCGGATCGCGGCCGGCTTCCATGCGCAGCATCGCGGCCGCATTTCGTGTGATCTGGTCGTAGTCGACGAAGAACGCCTTGGCTGCGTCGGGATTCAGGTACACGAACCGCGCGGTGTTGGCGGGGCGTCGCGGGTCTGCTAGCACCGGTGAATACAGGGCTCGGCCAAGTTGGTTCATGGCGAGCACGTCGTGGCGGCCGTTGCGGATCCACGCCGGTGCATCGGTAATGGCGTCGAGCATTTGCTGCAGCGCCGGGCGCACCGTCGCCGCGGGCTTGCGGCGGCGTCGACTGCTGGGTGCCCCGGTCTGGCGCGCGAGGTGAAACAGGTGATCGCGCTCCGCGTCGTCGAGTTGTAAGGCCGAGGCCAACGCGTCGAGCACGCCCTCGGAAGTACCGGCCAGGGCGCCGCGCTCCATACGCACGTAGTACTCAACCGACACTCCTGCGAGTAGCGCTACTTCCTCGCGACGCAGACCCTTGACCCGGCGGTTGCCACCGTAGGCGGGCAGGCCTGCCTTCTCGGGCGTGATGCGGGAGCGACGTGACCTCAAAAACTCCCGGATCTCGGTGCGCAAATTAATCGTGGCGGCCATCCCCTCCCCGTAGTCTGGCCCGCAGGCGAAGGGCGGTACCGCTAATACCCCGAAGCCTGCAATGCACCCCTCACCACCCACACATGTCGCCGCGACGGCTTAGCGTCGTACCCAGCCGTCCCCATCGTCACCAATCGTTACCCTCAACGACGGCGCCGACTGCGATCGAGCGCGGCGACCGGAGCGCTGCCGGGAGACGGTCGCCTCAGTCGGGGCCGCACGCGCACGACCAAACGCTGAACGCGTTCGGTAATCCTGGTGTCGGTTCGTTGGCGTCGATGATGTCCTCGCCTAGGCGGCCTACGCGGTTGTGGCGATGCCGCCGTCGACGGGGATCACGG
>JAOPWC010000137.1 GCA_025965895.1 Mycobacterium sp. | reverse complement strand
TTGGCCGCAACCTTTTCCAGCAGTCGGTGCAGTTCGGCGCGCTCGGCGGGGTCCAGTCCGGCGACCGTGCGGTCTTCCAGCGTTTTCCAGGCGGCTTCGATCTCGGGGCGAAGAGCGCTGCTGCTTGCCGTGGCTTCGACGAGTACGGCGCGTCGGTCGGCGGGGTCGGTGGTCCGGGTGACGTTGCCGGTGCGCTGCAGCCGCTGCAGCATCTTGGTCACGGTGGAGGGGTCCACGCCCAGGGCGTTGATCACGTCGGCCTGACGCACCGCCCCCGCGGCCCACAGATGCATCATCAGCAGCTCCTGCCCCGGGTACAGGCCGGTGCTTTTGAGGAGTTCGCCCGCCGCGGCGCGGTGCAGCCGGGCCACCTGGCCAAGGGCCCGGCTCACGGGGCCACCCGGCCCGACGTCGAGCGGATCGCGGCTCGGTTGCTGGGGTGTCATATTGCCAGCCTACTTGGTTGGCCGACCAAATAACGTGCTACGCTCGCGGTGACCGCGTTACTTGGTCGACCAATTGTATCGAGGAGATCCGCACATGAAGCTGGGACTGGGCCTGCCGCACCTCGGCGCCGAGGCCACGCCAAAGAGAATCGTCGAGTTCGCGCAACGCGCCGAGGAACTGGGCTTCGACTCGCTCTGGGTACTGGAGCGGCTGCTCCGAGCGGTGGAGCCGGTGGAGGGCTGGCGGATTCCGGAGTACTACGCCAACGTCTTCGCACCGGTGGAGACATTGACCTACGTTGCCGCCCACACCCGCACAATCCAGCTGGGCACCAGCATCATCGACGCGCTGTTTCACGTGCCGGTGCTGCTGGGCCGGCGCCTCGCGACGCTGGACCACTTCAGTGCCGGACGCCTCGTCGTGGGTCTGGGACAGGGCTGGTCGGTCGACGAGTTCGCCACCGCCAACGTGCCGATGCGGCGCCGCGGTAGCGGTTTCGAGGAGTTCATCGACGCCCTGCGGGCCACCTGGGGCCCCGACCCCGTGAGCTACCAGGGCCGTTTCTACCGGATCGCGCCGTCGGAAGTCGGCCCGAAACCGGTGCAGCCCGGCGGCCCGCCCATTCTGCTCGCAGCCGCGCCCGGAGTCGACGCCGCCGTGCAGCGCGCCGCCCGGTTAGGGCTGGGACTGAACCCCGGGATCTCCGACTGGAAAACCTTGGAGCACCAACTCGCGACCTTCCGCGCGGCCGTGCCCGCCGGTGGCCGTCCCGGCCCGATCGTCGCGCGGGTGAACAGCCCAGTGAGCCAAGCCCCGCTCGATGACGCCGATCGCGCACCGCTGTCCGGGTCCGGGGACCAGATCAGGCGCGACCTGCTCCGGGCTGCCGAACTCGGCGTGGACGAGGTCATGTGGGACCTCACCCAGGCAGAAGTTCCCTACGACGTCCAGCTCACACTGCTGGACCAGCTCATCACCGCCCGGCCCGCCGCGTGAGTCTTGTGCCGCAGTGCGCTCCAACTCCTGGGCTTGGCGCAGACGGGCCGGAAGCAAGGGCCAAGCTCCCGCTCCAGCCGGCGTTACACCTCGACGCCCGGCCGGGCCGAGCAGGCGCACCACCGTGAAGGTCATCGCCGATGCGGCGGCTGTGGCGCCGGCCAGGACGGTCTGCGTCCCGGTCTTTCCCAGCAGGAAGCCGCCGACCTCGTCTTCGCGCGGCCCCGAAGTCCATCACCTCCTCGCGCAGATCCGGGATTGGTCACCAGCGCACTTCGACGCCCGCCCCGCCGACCTACTCGGGCGGGCTCACCGGCCCCCGGGAAGAAGACACCCCGGCTCGCAGCGGCGCGGGAGCACCCAAGCACGCCGCCACCTCACCCAGAAAACGCTCCCGACTCCCCGAGGGAGCCACCGCAAAGCAGCGACGCCCACCGACCCCGCAGGGCGGCGTCGCGGCCTCCAGACCTGCTCGCGTACGCGAGACGAGGGCTTCGATTCGTCGAAGCAAATCCCGATCAGTATCCACAAATCAGTCAAAGGAAGTAGACGATGACCGACAAGACAATCATTGCCGTGGTCGGCGCGACCGGCGCGCAGGGCGGCGGCCTGCTCAGGGCGATCCTCGCCGACCCGGACGGTCCGTTCACTGCGCGGGCTCTCACCCGCAACGCCGGCTCCGACCGGGCGCGTGAACTCGCCTCGCAAGGAGCAGAGGTCGTGGAGGCAGATCTCGATGATGAGACCAGCCTGCGCAAGGCCTTCGACGGCGCCTACGGCGCCTATGTGGTGACCAACTTCTGGGCCCAGCGCACCCCCGAACAGGAGCAGGCCCGCACCCGCGCCCAGATGGAACTCGATCAGGCCGCCGCGGCAGCCCGCGCCGCCAAGGACACCGAACTGCGCCACGTGGTGTGGTCCACCCTGGAGGACACCCGCCCGCACTTCGCCCGCCTGGGCAGCAACGTGCCGAATGCACTGGGCAACTACAAGGTTCCACATTTCGACGCCAAGGCCGAGGCGAACACGTTCTTCACCGACCTTTCGGTGCCGACCACCTTTCTGCAGACCACCGCCTACTACGAGGCTTTCCAGCAAGGCCAAGGCCCGCACCGTAACGACAATGGCGAGCTGGTCCTTTCCCTCGCGATGGCCGACAACCCGATGGCGCTCATCGCCGCCGAGGACATCGGCAAGACCGCGCTGGGTGTGTTTCGTCGCGGCGGCCAATTTATCGGCAAGACGGTCAGCATCGCCGGCACCATCGCGACCGGGGAGGAACTCGCCGCGAAGTTCACCGCGGCGCTGGGCGAGAAGGTCGTCTACCGACCGCTGACCGCCGATGCGATGCGGGCGTCGGACCAGCCCGGCGCCGTCGAGGTCGCCAACAATTTCCAGTTCTATTCCGACGCGTCGCAATACTTCACCGCAGTGCGCAATCTCGACCTGGTCCGTGAGCTCAACCCGGAACTCCAATCGCTGGACTCCTGGCTGACCGAGCACAAGAGCGAGATCCCGCTCGACTGAATTCCGAATTCCCCCAACTAATTCCGGCACGATTCGCCGCCGCGCACGGTGCGGCGCGAATCAAGAGAGGTATTGATGACTTACTTGGCCATGCCTGAGGAGCAGCCGCACTTCCACGCCAGCGAAATGCTCATAGCTCACGACGTGTTCCGGCGGGAGTTCGCACTGATGCCCGGACTCGTCGGCGGTGTCGCGGCGGGCGACCGCGACCGCGCACAAATCATCGGCGATCACATCCAGGGTGCGACTAGCGTCTTGCACACTCACCACGTCCTCGAAGACGACAATGTCTGGCCGTTGCTGCTCGACCGCTGCGGCGAGTCAGTGGCTCCGCTGGTGCGGCTGATGGAAGGCCAACACCACCAGATCGCCACGCTGATACCCCAGGTCGGCGAGGCGTTGAGCATCTGGCGCGAGGGCGCCACCGTCGAATCCCGACAGGCCCTGGTCGACGTTCTCGACCGGCTGATCCCGGCGTTGAAGGAGCACCTGAGCACCGAGGAGGAGCACGTCGTGCCGCTGATGGAGCAGCACATCACGGCCGCCGAGTGGAAGGACTTCCTCGAGAAGGAATCGGCTGCCGTCGACCCGGAACACCTCCCACTCATGCTCGGAATGCTGATGTACGAGGGCGATCCCGAAACCATCGAACAGGTCATCGCCACCATGTCCGCCGACACGCGCCTCGTTATCAGGCGGCTGGCCGCGCCGGCGTTCACGGCCCACTCCCAGCGGGTCCACGGGACCGCCACCCCACCGCGCAGCACCGAACTCTGACCACCATTTCGTCCCCACCAAAGCCATGTCCGCCAACGTGAGGGGTCCCGGGCCCGGCCTGCCGCACATCAACGCAGACGCCGATCCGGTGACCGCCGCGCTGGCCCGGCCCCATCGCATGCTCGAACCAGTCGACACCAGCGCCGCTTGACGGCGCCCGACGACCACACCAGCTGAACCAACAAGCAGAGCACTGTCCTCGTATACGACGGCAACCCCCTCGAACATCAAGGATGAAGATTGGGAACAATGTTAGGACCACCTAGCGGTAAGACGGCGCTGGTGACGGCAGTAGCCGGGGTATCGGCTGGTACACCGCGCAGCGGCTGGTCACTGGAGACGTAAGTACCGACAGCGATCAGATCGGGAACAGATGGAGCGCAGGATCCTTGGTGGAACGGGCATGTCAGTCAGCGAGTTCGCGCTCGGGACAATGATGTTCGGGGCCATGGGCAACACCGATCACGACGAGTCGGTCACGATGATTCACTCGGCGCTGGACGCCGGTATCAACTTCGTCGACACCGCCGATATCTACTCCGGCGGCGAGTCGGAAGAGATTCTTGGCAAGGCGCTGCGCGGTCGCCGCGACGGGTCGTGCTGGCCACAAAGTTCGGCCTGCCGATGGGTTCGGACCCCAATCAGCGTGGTGGCTCGCCGCGGTGGATCAAGCGGGCCGTGGATGCCAGCCTGCGGCGGCTGGGCACCGACTATATCGATCTGTACCAGATGCATCGGCCGGATCAACTGATGGATATCGATGAAACGTTGTCGGCGCTCTCGGATCTGGTCCGCTCGGGCACGGTGCGGGCGATCGGCAGCTCGTTCTTCTCACCCGAGCAGACCGTCGAGGCACAATGGACAGCCGAGCGGCGCGGGCACCACCGCTTCCGCACCGAACAGCCGCCGTACTCGATCCTGACGCGCGGTATCGAGTCCTCGGTCCTGCCTACCGCACAGCGCTACGGCATGGGAGTGCTGGCTTTCGGCCCGTTGAACTCGGGCTGGCTGTCCGGACGGGCGGACCCTACCTCCGGGCACCGCAGCGGCGGGCGGGGAGCGCGGATGTTCGACCTGTCATTACCGGGTGTGCAGGCGAAGGCCGACGCCGTGGATAAGCTGACGAAGCTCGCCGCGGAGGCGGGGACTGCCGTTGCCGCACCTTTCCGTCGCGTTCGTGCTGGCTCATCCCGCGATCACGTCAGTGCTCATCGGCCCCCGCAGACCCGAGCACCTCGCCGACCTGCTCGCCGGCGCCGAGGTCGAGCTGAGCGAGGACGTCTTGGACCGGATCGACGAGATCGTGCCGCCCGGCGTCGACGTCAACCCCGGCGACTTCTACATCGACCCGTCACCGGCCATCGCGGACAAGCGCCTCCGTCGCGGCTGACCGGCGCCGTCACTGCCAGGCCGAATACCCATGAGGCCAAACGAATTCATTGAGTTCTTCAACAGGCCGCGCGTAACGTCGGCGCCCAAAGCCGACTCGTGTGGACTGAAAAGCCACCCCGACGCGATCAAGCCATGAGCTTCATCCGAAAAGAGTGCCAAGTTTGTGAAACCTCGACTGGTCGGGTGTTCGTACAGTGGCGTGCGCCCGTAGCGGTTGCGGTAGGCGTGAGGGCTGGCCCCACCGACCCTCGCGCGTGGTGAGCTCTGGTAAACGTCGTCGCCGCCGACCAGCCCGACTGGCACGATCGGATAGTTGTGCCGCAGCGACAGGCGGGCGAATCCGGACCGGCCCTGCCAGCGCAGCGTGTACTCCTCGCCTTTGAATTTGGGCATCTCGCGGCCACCGCCGGGAAACACCAGAATGGTCGCCGTCGCGCATGATTGGGGTTGTCACGTCGGCGCGTCGCATCACGTCCTCGGGGCGAGGTGCCGTGCTCTAGTCCTCGGTCAGGTGATACAGCCGCTCGAATGCGCGAGCGGCCACAGCCGGCGGGTTTTGCTGACTATGCTTTTGCGGGCTCGAGTCCAAGCTTCGAACGCACCCAGCGACCCATTTCTGCGACCGCATGATCTACCTCGGGCACCCGGCCGGCGCCGATGATGAAGGAGTGCTGACCAGCGGGAACCGGTCGCAGAGTTAGGTCGTTGCCAGCAGCTTTCGCTTGGTCCGCGAATTCGATCGCTTCTCCTGCGAGCAGCTCGTCTGTGCCGTAGTAGACGGCGATCGGAGGCAGATCGGCGAGGTCGGCCGAGAGCAGATTCACGAATGGGTCGTTCCATTCCACGCCTGTTCCGTCCAGCCACGAGGTTCGGAAGAACTCCAGCAAGGGACGTGACAGCAGCTTTTCCCGATTAGCGTTGCTGTCGATGGTTGCGTTCGTCGTCGCAATATCGACCCAGGGAGAAGTCGACAGGATCGCGCCGGGCATTGAAGCGCCTCTATCGCGCTGCCTCAGGGCAAGACTGACGGCGAGGTCGCCGCCGATCGAGTGCCCGACGCTGCCGATGTTTTCGGGCTCATATCCCTTGCCGAGCAGCCACTTATAAGCCTTTTCGACATCTTCGATCTGTGCGGGAAACTTGTCCTCCGGCGACCGCCGGTAGTTCAGCACCAACGATCGCACGCCGGCTGCTTTAGCGATGTGCGCGGCCGCCTTCCGGTCGGAATGCATCGATGCCGCGACGGTGCCACCCATATGGTTGTGCAAAAGAATCTGTCCGAGGCACTACCTGCCGGGATACACCAGAGCGCCTCAACCCCGCGCGCATCCGCCTCGGCATAGGTGACGCCCTCGGGTTCTTTCGTTGCCAGGTGCATCGTCTCGGCGACGTCTCGAATGGTCGGCAGGTCGAGATCGGGATTCGAGGTTCGTGCGCGCAGCGCGCGGCGAAGAAGTTCGCGAACTCAACGGCCTGCTCGCTAGCCATGCCTGTTCCTTCCTGGACGACTTCAGGGTGTGCTGGGCATTGAGGATGTCAGCGGCACGTTCGCCGCTGACGACGCAGGCAGCCATGGAGTTTCCAGTGGTTAGGGTGGTAACGCGCGGCATGATCGACGCGTCGGCGATGCGAAGGTGCTCTCCCCCATAAACTTTCAGCGCGCCGTCGAGCACGGACATGGCGTCTTGGCTCATCTTGGCGGTGCCGGTTTGGGTGCCAGGAGGTCAAGGCGCCATCGCGGATCGCGGCACGTTTATCCACCAGGGACGCATCGACGCCATCACTGGCACCCGGGCTGATCGCCTCACGGGCGGACACCGCGGCGCCTGTGACGAGATGTTCTTGTGGTCGCTGTGCCAGATGCCGCACGCCTCGACCGAGACCCGCACCTGCTCGGGGCCCACCTCGACCGGTGGCAGGTCGACGAGGCGCAGCTCGCCCCCGACCTTCGGGATCTGCGCGGAACGGACCGTGGCGGTCATCGCTGGTCTCCTTGGGATGGTTGGCTGAGTCGTTGTGGCTTCCAAACCTGTGCTGGCACAGCGAATCTGTCGTTCACGTTCAATGACGGTCGCCCGCAGCGCCCGCGCGTTGTCGCGGAACGTGGACCCGCTTCGGACCGTCAGCCGAAGAACGGGTCATCGAGGATGTGGAGCCAGCCGCCGTCGGGTTGACGACGCATCATCTCGGTGGTGGTGGAGATGACCGGTTTGGCGTCGGGTGTGGGTCCGGTGAGGGTGGCGGTGTTGGACACCAGGGCGAGGTCATCGACGCAACGGATGTTGCGCGGTTCGAGGCTCACGCGGGCACCGCTGTCGATCAGCTGCTGCAGGGCCTGGCGGATCGCCACCGTACCGACCAGCAGGAGACCGGGCGCGGCGACGACGTGCGCGTTGGGTTCATACAGCGATACCAGGCCGTCGAGGTCTCCCATCTCGAGGTACTCCATGAATAAGGTCGCCACCTGCTCGGGGGTTTCGGCCCGCCGCCGAGCGGGCGCACCGATGGGCTTGTCGCCCCAGCCGGCGGTGCCGATCAGGTCATACCAGCCCGGGTAGGCGCCGTAGGGCAGGTGGTGGCGCAGCAACACGCCCGCAAAGCTCAGGGGGTTGGCCTTGTGCGGCTTGCCCATGGCCTGCACGCGCACGGCATCACTGAGCGCGTACGCCAGATCGGCGCGCGGAAGTAAAGCGTGCAGCTCGTCGGCCAGGCCGGCCGGGAGCTGTTCGCGACCGGCCCCGATGACGTCGGTGGCGATACCCGCCTGGGTCATTGCCACCTCGGTGGCCTTGCGGTTGGCAATGCCCGGCGAGGTGTGCAGAGCGATGGCGTCCCACGCGATTGCGACACGCCGCTCCTCGACACCGTGTTGCCGCAGGAACGCCGCCGCGGTGTCGGCGCCGTCAACCTCGAAGCGCTGCTCGCCGTTTCCCGCCTCGCTCAGGCCGATGTTGTGCAGGATGCAACTGAGAAACACCAGCTCGTCGTCATAGTCGGTGCCCGGACGCAGGCCGCGGCGTGCGGCGTGGGCGCGGGCGAAGACGTAGCTGCGGATGCCGTGGTTGACGATGAACTCGGGGGTGGCTTGCTGGGCGAAGGCGAATGCCTTTCGGGCGACATCGGTGTCGGGCAGGCTGAGCTGTACGAACAAGGCCGGGGCTGCGTCGGTCATCGGATCCGGTTCTCTTTCGTCGGTTGTCCTGGTCGGGGGCAGAGACACGCGCGCTTGCTGAGTGGCGTAATCACCTCCGAGCGCAGGGCGCGGGACCGATGCTGAGCGCGGGCACCGCACCGGCGGCGGTGGTGGTGGTGGTGGTGGTGATCACCTCGCGGTGGCGTGTCCCGGTATTCAGCCGGACCCGGCGCGTTGATGGCGACCAGACCCTGTGTGCCGCTTGCGGGTTGGGATAGTGGGGTGGGTCATGATCAGTACATCCCTTCGATGACGGACTGACCGCCGAAACGCGGACTATTGCGGATTGACCAGGAGGCGTTCGATTGCCTCGAGGCGGTCGGTGATCATTCGAGCGCCGATCGTCGTGCCAGGAAAAACGGAGTGCGCGACGTGCAGGGCCCCGGCGTAGTGGCGCAGGTCGGTGGGCACTGCGGCCCGGATCAGGGTGAGCGCGTAATGCAGCCCTTCGTCGCGAGTGGGGTCCACTTGATAGGAGGTGACGAACGCCGGGGGTAGATCGGCGACATCGTCGATGGTGGCTCGCCCGGGGGCGGCGTACAGCGGAACATCGGGCTGGCCGGGCTGCGCGGTTCCACGCAGGTAATGCCCCCAGCTGTAGGACGAGTTCCGTGGTTGCCACACCGGCACGTCGACCAGCGTGCGGATGGAGTGGGTCGCAAGCCTGTCGTCAACTGTTGGCGCGTCGAGGAATTGGGCGGTCAGGCGGGGTCCGCCGCGGTCACGGGCCAGCAGTGCGAGGCTTGCCGCGAGTCCACCGCCGGCACTTTCGCCGAGCACCCCGATGCGGCTGGGATCGATACCGAGGTGGGCCGCGGCGCTGCTGGTTGCCCACTGCAGTGCGGCATAGGCGTCGTTGAGCGCCGCCGGGTAGGGGTTTTCCGGCGCCAGGCGGTAGGCGACGGCCACCACGGCGATACCCGCCCGGTCGGCGAGCATGCGCGAGTCGTAGTCGATCGTGTCGATCGAGCCCGCCACATAAGCGCCGCCGAACAGATAAATCAACCCCGGAAGCGCCCCGCCCGCATCGGCGGGCGCATAAACTCGCCCGGCCACCTCGGGTTCACCCTGGTAGCCGGGTACGACGACGTCGGTGACACTAAGCGTGCGGTTCGAGTCGTACACCGGTCGATGGGCCGCCGCTTGGCGGATGAATTCGCGTGTCGATCCGAGATCGGCGAGGTCCAGCTTCGGGAATCCGTCGGCGAGAACGGCAAGCTCCGGAACGAGATAATTGCTCACGGTTACCCCTGTTGGTGATCTGAACGTCCGTGGCGATTGGTCAGCGCTCGAGGTGACTGTCGGACAGCTGCGCCTTCACGGTGCGTGACACGTCGTCGGCGAGGATTTCCGGCTCGCCGGCGAACAGGCGCTCGAACGCCACCGTGGCGAGAACAGCCGGATCGATCTTCTCCTCCGCCGGGACATAGCTGACCATCTCGGTGGCCATGTAGCCGACGTGCGTGCCGGCCAGATGGACGCCACGCGCAGCGAGCTCCTAGCGCAGCGCATCGGTCAACGCCCAGGCGGCCGCTTTGGCCGCGGAGTAGGCGCCGCTCGCGGGCAGGTGCACCCAGGACAGCACCGACAGCACGTTGTCGACTGTCTCGGGGCGGCGTGCGGCCGCGTACTCCGTCGCGCCGCGCGCGACGAGTCCGGCGGCGAACTGTCTACCCAGTCCGCGGTTGGCCCCGGTCACGAGTGCTGTGCCGAGTTCCTGCTCCATGGCGGTCTCCTTGGTTTCTCGCACCCGCGGGATCACCTCGTTGCGTCTGCGAGCCAGTCGTTTTCGGCACCGGGCTCGGGCATGACGCGGCCGCCCTCGACGGCGAACCGCGCCGGGCGGTCGGCGATGTTGACAAGGATGCGCTCCTGCGGAATGCCGGTGATGCGGCTGCTGCTGGTGGAGATGTCGGTGGCCAGCCGCACCTTGTCGGTGTCGGCGCGCCCGGCGCGAATCACACCGCTGATCAGCAGGGGCTGCGACGGGCGGGCGTCGGTGAACACGTTGGTCGCCGGCAGCTCCTGGAAGATCACGTGCACGAACGAGCTCGGCGCTCCGGTGATCGAGGAGTGGATGTTGGTGATCTCGGCGGCCAGCGCCGCCTTGGTGTCCTCAGCGAGGGTCTCGGTGGTGGTGATGCAGGTGTAGATCGGCATGAGACGTTGCCTTTCGGTGTTTCGGATTCAACGAGGACAAGCTCGCACCCGAGAGCGTGTACTATCAACACGATAGTAGCTCTTTTTAAGATAGTAGGTGTGAGTGATGGCACAGCACGATCCCGATGTCGAGGTGATCCACCGGTATTGCCCCTACTACGCCGTGGCCACCCAGATGCTGGGTCGGCGCTGGGCCGCCGGGGTGCTGCGCGCCCTGGTCACCGGCCCGGCCAGGTTCAGCGACATCGCCGCCGCGATCCCGGGCATGACCGACAAACTGCTCTCGCAGCGCCTCAAAGACCTCGAAGCCGACGGATTGGTCGAACGCCATGTCCACGCCGGCCCCCCGGTGCGCGTCCAATACCGGCTAACCGAGAAGGGCGACGCGCTCAGCACGATCCTGCTCGACCTCAACCGGTGGGCGCTGAAATGGATAGACCTACCCGCCGACCGCTGATCCGCGCCCACCGGTGACCCTTGGCTTCGCCGGAGTCGCAACCTTCCGGCCGCGCCGCATGCTCGAACCCGTTGACACCAGGGCCGCTTACCGGCGCCCCGACAACCACACCAGCTGAACCAACTCGATGCCCAGGATTGGGTGCGGCTCCTGCTGATGGTCCACCGGCAGCTCGAGTGCCCGGACAGCCTGATGCGGCACTCTGTGGTCTTAGACCCGTTGGTGGACAGCCCGATACACGGCTTCCTGGTGGTGGCCGACCATCCCTATCGCGAAGCACTGGCAGCTCCTGCTGCGGCTGGCAGCGGTCCGAGACGCGATGGACATCATCGAGGCCAGACCGCACTTCCCGCTGACCACCTCGACACTGGCAATGCAATGCCACGTCAGCGTGCGCACCCTGCAGCAGGGATTTCAGCGGCATTTGGGCATGTCACCGATGGCCTATGTCGGTGTGGTCAGACTGCGCCGTGCCCACCAGGATCTGCGCTCGGCAGATCCCACCCACAACACCGTCGGCGCGATCGCGCAGCGCTGGGGATTCACCCATCTCTGCCGCTTCGCCGCCGCCCACAAAACGATGTACGGCGAAACCCCGCGCTGCGAGCTGCATACCGATCACCCAAACGGGAAGGCGCCGCCGACGCGAATCATTAGCCAAATAACGCGGATTGATGAGCGGTCGGGGGAACGCCGCCGATGATCTGCTTAACCTCGTCAGTATGAGACAGACGCGGGACAGCACATCACTCATGTCGACGGCTGGGCTGGATCCGTCACACGTCATGGAAGTTGGCACAGGGTTTTGGCCGTCGAAGACGCTGCTCTCGGCCGTCGAGCTCGACCTGTTCAGCCTTCTGGGCGCCGAGTCGATGTCTGGCGAGGAGGTCGGTGCGCGGCTCGCGCTGCATCCGCGCGCGATCGATGACTTCCTGGACGCCCTGGTCGCATTGGGCTTCCTGGAGCGCGAAGGGCAGGGGACCAACGGGCGCTATCGCAACAGCGCCGAGGCGGCGGCGTTCCTCGACAAGCACAGCCCCACCTACGTTGGGGGATTCCTCGAGATGTGCAACGCCCGACTCTACGGGGTCTGGCGTGAACTGACTGAGGCGCTCAAGACCGGCGAACCCCAAAGCGAAGTCAAGCTCAAGCCGTTCTTCGAGGAGATCTACAGCGACCCGGCGAAACTTGAGCAGTTCATGCAGGCGATGTCGGGCCTATCGCGGGGCGACTTCGACGCCCTCGCGGAGCGGTTCGACTTCGGTCGCTACGCGACAGTCTGCGACGTGGGCGGGGCCACCGGCCGACTCTGCACGACCCTGGCCGGTCGCTACCCCCATCTGCGCTGCACGACCTACGATCAGCCGGTCGTGGCGCCGATCGCCGAACGCTCGATCGCGGCCGCCGGGCTAAGGGACCGCATCACCGTCGCCTCGGGCGACTTCTTCACCGATGCGTTGCCGAAAGCCGACGTCATCACCATGGGCATGATTCTTCACGACTGGAACCTCGACCGGAAAAAACAGCTCATCAGTGCGGCCTACGATGCCCTGCCCGACGGGGGAGCGTTCATCGTCGTCGAGCACCTCATCGACGACGCCCGCCGCGACAACGTGTTCGGGCTGACGATGTCGCTGAACATGT
Source organism: Mycobacterium sp. (assembly GCA_025965895.1). Lineage (GTDB taxonomy): Bacteria > Actinomycetota > Actinomycetes > Mycobacteriales > Mycobacteriaceae > Mycobacterium. Next base: position 32,035 of record JAOPWC010000137.1, on the reverse strand, counting down.
TGCTCACCTTCGGTGACGCCTTCGACTTCACCGGCAGCGATTTCGCCGGATGGTGCCGCGAAGCCGGCTTCGGCGACATCGAGGTCCTCCCACTGACCGGCATTACCAGCGCAGGCATCGCCTACAAATAGATGGCCAGCCCAGCCGGCGAACCCGGGCATCCCGTTGAACGCGCACCATGACGACGAACGAACGCGGACTCGTCATTGTCACCGGCGCGTCCAGCGGCATCGGCGAAGCGATTGCACTGCATCTGCACGACGGCGGCTTCTCGGTGCTGGCCGGTGTACGTCGCGACGAGGACGCCGAGCGGCTGCGCAGCCGCGGTCTGACACCGATCCGTCTTGACGTCACCGTTTCCGAGCAGCTGGCAGCGGCGCGCGCCGAAGTCGGCGATCGACCGCTGGCCGGGCTGGTCAACAACGCCGGAATCCTGTCTGGTGGGCCACTGGAGTTTGTGCCCATCGATGATCTGCGCGAGCAGCTCGAAGTGAACGTGGTCGGTCAAGTGGCCGTGACGCAGGCGTTCATCGGCGGACTGCGAGCCGGCCGCGGCCGTATCGTCAACGTTGGCTCGATCTCCGGACGCCTCGCGTCGCCGATGATAGGGCCCTACGTCGCGGCGAAGTTCGCGCTGGAGGGGCTCACGGACACCCTGCGGCGAGAGCTAGCACTGCAGGGTATCGACGTCATCATGATCGAACCGGGCGGTGTCAAGACGCCGCTCATAGGCAGGGCCAGCCAGTGGGTCGAGCAGCTCTACGGCGACAGCCCACCGGAGCTGGCGCAACGATATGGCGCGATGCTCACCGTGATGCTTGAGCACACAAACAAGATCGACCGACAGACCGGCATCGATGCAAGCGCGGTGGCCGAGGTGGTCGGGAAGGCGCTGACCGTGCGACGCCCCCGGACCCGCTACCTAGTCGGGCGGGACGCGATCATCCAGGCCACGATGGCCAAGCTCCTTCCGGATCGAGTGCTCGATCGGCTTCTTCTCAGCCTGATCAAGTCTTGATGCCGGCGTATGGCAGTCCTCTACTGGTGACCCGCCATATTCGAATCCGCCGTATTCGACTGGCCCGGAGTCGGCTTGGGACGAGTGCTGCCGCGGTGCGGCTGGCCTGGCGTTCGTGATCGCCGGTGAGGGAGTGCCGTCGTGAGCTGTTCCACCGCGACTGCGGCCACCACGCTTAAGTTATCGGCGGCAATTGCAGAAGCGAATCGCTTGACGTACAAGCAGAACGAATATGGGTTACTTTACTCCTAGCCCGTCAGATTCGATTCTGTCGTTCTCTGAGCTCAGGACTGTCGATGCACGGCCCGTAGCGGCTTGCGCGCCGGGGCGGTCGTTTGCTTTTTGCTATCACCCGATTGAGTGTCGGCGGCTTCCGGAAATGACGCGCGTCAACAGCGTCTAGGGGAGTGGTCGGCTTGAGGGCAACTCGTCAGGGCCGTCTCGAGTAGGGCGTGTGGCGAGTGCCTGCGTCGCGAAGCGCGGACTACTGATGGCGCAGTGGGTGAACGTCGGGCAGGATCCACGCGCCGGTCCGCACCACGTCGAGGTCCGGCATCTGCTGCCACGGGGCCCAGGGTCGGGTCCGCCGCCAGCCACGGCTGGTCGGTCAAGATGACGTCCCGCACGTCGTCCACCAACGGCCGACCGATCGACGCCCCGGGGGCGTTCAGCGCCCCGCCGTGCAGTGCGTTGAAGCTCTGGGCGTTCAGATCCCAGCTAACGCGGCGAGCATCCGGGTTCCGGAAGGTGACCGCCGTCACGCCCACGACGTGGGAACAAATTATTGGGAAGCGCCGCTAACCAGGGACATGGCAACATCAGCCGTTGTGGAGCCGATTCGTGCCCGGATGATCGTCGTGCTGGGCGCGCTCGTCGCGCTGGGCCCGCTGACTATCGACATGTACCTGCCTGCACTGCCGAAGATCGGTGACGACCTGGGTGTGTCGTCGTCGGTTGTCCAGTTGACTCTGACCGGCACGCTGGCCGGGCTGGCGCTCGGCCAACTGATCGTAGGCCCGCTGTCGGACTCGCTTGGTCGCCGGCTGCCACTGATTAGTGGAATCGTGCTGCACATGCTCGCCTCCATACTGTGCATCGCCTCGCCGAACATCGTGATGCTCGGGGCGGCGCGCACGCTGCAGGGTATCGGGGCGTCGGCGGCGATGGTGGTCGCGATCGCGGTGGTCGGCGACTTGTTCGCCGAGTCCGTCGCGGCAACGGTGCTGTCGCGGCTGATGCTGGTGCTCGGTGTGGCGCCGGTCGTCGCGCCCTCGCTGGGCGCAGCCGTGCTGCTGCACGCGTCGTGGCACTGGGTGTTCGCGGTGCTGGTGGTGCTGGCCGGCGGGCTGCTGCTGCTCGCGGCCCTCGCGCTGCCCGAGACTCTGCCGCGAGACCACCGGCGGCCGTTGCGGGTAAGGGGTATCGCCGCGACGTACGCGGAGTTGCTGCGCGACCCGAAGTTCGTGATCCTCGTGCTCGTCGCGGCTCTGGGCATGTCGGGTCTGTTCGCTTACATCGCCGGAGCCCCCTTTGTGCTTCAGGGCCGCTTCGGCCTGGGCCAGCAGGCGTTCGCGCTGGTGTTCGGGGCGGGCGCGGTCGCGTTGATCGGCGCGACGCAATTCAACATCGTGCTGCTGAAGCGGTTCTCGCCGCAAACCATCGTGCTGTGGGCGCTGGTCGCCGCGGTGGCGGCGTGCGCGGCCTTCGTGGCGCTGGCGGTGTCGCATGCCGGCGGGCTCGCGGGGTTCGTCGTGCCCGTGTGGGCGATCCTCGCATCGATGGGGTTCGTGGTACCCAATGCTCCTGCGGTGGCGCTGACACGCCACCCCGAAGCGTCGGGCACGTCGGCGGCGGTGCTAGGCGCCGCGCAGTTCGGACTTGGCGCCGCGGTGGCCCCGGTGGTGGGCGTGCTCGGCAACAACGCGATCGCACTGGCCGTGGTGATGACCAGCGGGATGGCGGTGGCGCTTTTGGCGTTGCTGTCGGTGAGCCTGCCGTCGCGAGAGGCTGCTTCCGAGGCTGCATGACTTATCTGATCGATACCAGCGCCGCCGCGAGGATGCGCCAAACCGAGGTGGCTCGGCGACTGCGGCCGCTGATCGAAGGCGGTGTAGTCGCCACCACAACGTCGCTGGACGCCGAAGGGAGCCTGACCCGGTTCCCGGACAGTTGTTGTGTGGGACAGATTGTGTCGTAGTCACTGGCGGCATTGCTAGTCGTGGCGTTGATGTGGTTAGCGATTTGTAGAACTTCGCGGCACATGTCGCCGATTTGCGATACTGACTCGGGTTTTTTCATGTCGGTTGCGGATTGTCGGTGATCTGTCCGAGTCCTCGGTGCCTGGTCCTGGGAATGTCAACTTGATCAAGACCACGGTCACGGTGTGATTCATGACCACTCGAATGCTCGAGTGGGGTGGAGCTCGCGGTATCTTTTGCGCTTCGTGTGTTTAGGTGTAGGCGATTCGGACGGCCTGGATGTGGCCTTTAAACGGGAACGGGGCCCGCTCGTAGTAGTCCAGCGATACCGGTGAGCCGAGGCAGACGCCGATGTCCAGGCAGTCGTTTCCGGTGAACAGCAGCGGTGGGCTGATTGGGACCCGGCCCTGCGCGACGACCTCGGTGCCGACTCGCATCACGATGTCGGGGGGTCCGGCGGGGCGTTGCTCGGCGTAACTTGTTTCCACGACGATGGTCGTCGGCCCGGCCGGCATTTTGGTCGCCGAGCGGATTTTGGTGCGGGAAATGATGAACAGGTTGTACTCGTAGCACAGGAATCCGTCGTCGAGGTAGCAGGTCAGGCCGCCGGCCGCCCCGCCGAGGGCGTACAGCACCCCGCTGGCATTGGTCGGCAGGTCGGCTTCGATGGGGATTATCCATGAGAGCCGGGCTGTCGTGAAGATCATTGGGGGAGAGGCGAACACGGTTAGCCAAGTCCGGGTGGCGGCGACGCCGACGCCTCAGCGATCGACAGCGCCGCTACTTGGCGAGACAGTCGGTAGGTCCTGAGATTCGGCAGCCTCAAGCAGCCGTCGATCGTAGACGCAGAAGGCGGTGAGGCTGTGCCGATGGGCGTGGGCGGTCGCCAGGTGTATCGCATCCAGCGTGCGTAGTTCGGCCGGTGGAATGGTGGCGGCAATCGCGGCGATCGTATCGGTCAAAACCAACGTGTCCATGGTCGACGCAACGTTGCGTGCAGCAGCGGCGGCCGCAGCGCCGGCTCGGGTGGCGGCTCGGATGAGCTCGATGTGGCCGATGGCGCTGGTGGCCAGATGTTCGTCGGGGTGGACGTTGAGCCAATCGATGAGCGCCGGTGATTCCTGTTCGGCCGTCACGAGTTTCAGGGTGGCCGAGGTGTCGAGGTATATCACCGCTCGGAGCGCAGTTCATCGAGGATGGGCGTTAGTGGCGGCCCGCTGACAAGGTCGTCAGTGCTGAAGTGAACTCTTGGGGCAGCGGCAGGGATGAGCTGACCATCGTCGATGAGCTTGATTCGCGCATTCTCGTTTCGCGTCAGAGGCATGAGTCGGGCGACCGGCTGACCGCGGTCGGTGATGAGGATGACCTGTCCCGCTTTCGCTTTGGCCACCCATTCGCTGGCGCGTTGCCGTAGCTCACGAATTCCAATCTTCTCCATGATCGGCTAGTGTAGCACATGATGTGCTACACTACGGGCTTTTACTCGTTCCATGGTCGCGTTCCTAACAAAATCACCTGGCCGCGGTGCGGCTGACCACCAGCGCCCGGAACGACGTCTGGACGGTCCCAGCGCAGGTCGTCCGGGAAGACTTTGCAGTTTCGGCGATGACACGCAAACTCAAGTCTCTCAACCTGGCCATACCTGCGCGTCGGGCCAACATCTCTGGCGCCGTCAGCCGCCGCTGGGGCTCAGCGGCCGATCGGGGTCATGTCTTCGTAGCGGTCGCCCACCGCTGGCATGATCGCGTTGAGCCGGCTGACCTGCGCGGGGGCCAGCGCGACGGCGTCCGCGGCAACGTTCTCCTCGACCCGACTGACGCGCTTGGTGCCGGGGATCGGGGCGATGTCGTCGCCCTGGGCGAGCAGCCAGGCCAGCGCCACCTGCGCCGGTGTCGCACCCACCTCGGTAGCGACCGCGGTGACCTCGTCGACGATCCGCAGGTTTTGCTCGAAGTTTCCCGCCGCGAATCGCGGGTTGTTCGCCCGGAAGTCGTTTGGGGCGAACTGATCGGTTGAGCGGATCGCTCCGGTCAGGAAGCCGCGCCCAAGCGGAGAGTACGCCACGAAGCCGATGCCGAGCTCGCGCACCAGCGGCAGGATCTCGGCCTCCGGGTCGCGGGTCCAGAGCGAATACTCGGTCTGCAGCGCGGTGATCGGGTGCACCGCCTGGGCGCGGCGGATCGTCTCGACGCCCGCCTCGGAGAGGCCGATGTGTCGGATCTTGCCCTCGGTGACCAGCTCGGCGAGGGCCCCGACAGTGTCCTCGATCGGCGTGCTCGGGTCGACTCGGTGCTGGTAGTACAGGTCGACGCGGTCGGTGCCGAGCCGCTTCAGGGACCCCTCGAGGGCGGCCCGGATGTTGGCCGGCGAGCTGTCCAGCCGGTTCACCCCGGCGGCATGGGAGATGAACCCGAACTTGGTGGCCAGCACAACGTGATCGCTGCGCCCGGCGATCGCCCGGCCAACGAGCTCCTCGTTCATGTACGGGCCGTAGATCTCGGCGGTATCGAGGAAGGTGACTCCTAGGTCGAACGCTCTGTGGATGGTGCGGACCGCTTCGGAGTCGTCGCTGTTGGCGCCCGTGTAGTAGGCCGACATCGACATGGCCCCGAGGCCGATGCGGGAGACGTCCAGGCCAGACAGCGAAATGTGTTTCATGGAACTCACGCTAGGCCCGATGGCGCGCGGGCGCGTCGGTGTGTCCCACCCAGGGGTGCGGCACACCCAGGTTCGGCCACCGGTGACGGCTTACCGTGGTTGTATGGAGAACCCGAACGTGCTGGGGGCCTATCTGAGGGCGCGGCGTGCCCACCTCTTGCCCGCCCAGGTCGGCCAACTACCGCAACGGCCCGGTCGTCGATCAGCTCCGGCAGGCGGCGCCCGACGTTGACGCCTACTTCGATAATGTCGGCGGTGAACACCTGGAAGCGGCGATCAGTGTCCTCACCGTGCACAGCCGAGCGGTGCTATTTGGAATGATTTCGCCGTACCACGACGCCGCGCCGCCGGCCGCGCCGCGCAACCTCGTCGTAGCCATCAACGAACGGCTACGGATAGAGGGCGTGCTCGCCCGCGACCACGCCGATCTGCGGGACCAGTTCGGAGCAGACGAGCGGATGGACCCGGGCGGGCACGCTGAGATATCGGGAGACAATTCTGGACGGCATCGAGCGCGCCGTGGATGCCTTTATCGACATGCCGCGCGGGGACAACACGGGCAAGATGCTCGTCCGGCTGCAGTATCTCTCGTAGACCCTTTTCGCTGCTTGCGGTAGCGCCTGCTGTCGGTGCGACGGCCGAATCCCCCGAGGTATCACGCCATCACGCGTTCGATCGATCAAATCGAGCAGACGGGCCGCCCACTACCGCGATTCGCCCGATGGTTGCGGTACCGGCAAACCGTCCATGAGCTTTCCTGGTGTCGTCTCCAGTCCGGCTGCGAACGTCACCCCCGGGTACGAGACGCGCTCGTGCACCGCTGACCTGCCGTTGTCAGCGTGTCAGATCACCTATCGGCGATCGCGTTGCCGGCCGGCGGGTGATGGTTGCGTGTCAGCGCGCCGGGCGAGAGACGCTCAATCGCACGAGATGGTTGATCCGCGCAGGCCGGGGTAAACAGAGCGGGGATGCTCACGGAAACAATTCTCATCGGCTAACGCACCGACGGACCGTTGCGATGGACGAACCAGGGGAGTTAAGCCTCGCCATCGCCCCGGTGATGGTGGCTGAGCCGCTTGCCGAGAAGAGTGCGGCGGTAGGTATCGCAAGCAATCGCAGTGACGGTGTGGGCTTCGCTTTGTCGAAGTGCGCGTCACAAAACCCAATGGTGCAGCTCAACGAGGTGCAGCTAGGAGGTGTGCAGCATGAATGTGAAGAAACTCGTAGCACAAGCCGGCATCGCGGGGACGCTGGGATTCAGCGCCCTGGGACTTGGTGTCGGGTTAGCGCATGCGGATCCGCCCGGACCGCCGCCGTCGCCTGTTCCGGGACCCGGTGTGAACTACGGTCAACCAGGTGATCCCCGCCGCAGGGCCAGGACTACATGCCACCGCCTGGGCAAGGCGGCGATCAGGGATTCCAGGGCGACCGCGGCCCGGGGTTCCAGGGCGACTGGAATGACACGCACGGCATGTGGCGTGATGCGCCGTGGCGAGATGGAGCGCCGCCGTGGGGTTGGGGTGCGCCGCCGCGACCGGATTGGGACGGACCGCTTCCGCCGGCGTGGGGTCCGCCGCCGGCGCCGATTAATTACTGGGGATACAACGAACAACCCATCTGGGATTCCGACTTCAACCAGTGGGGTTTCTGGTTGTTCGGGGTGTGGATTCCGCTGTGATCTGACCGCGGTCAAGATGGCCGCCTTGCTGCTTCAGCAGGGCGGCCATCAGTTTTACAACCATGGTCACCGACGACGATCCCGGCTGCGTCGCTATCGGGAGCGCTGGCCGTGTTGCCACGACCGCGCCGAACACGTCAGCGAGGATGGCACCGCGCGCCTCCAATCAGGAGCTGTCGATGAGCGGGCGAGCCGTTTTTGCCGAAATGCTAACGATCCTGGCGCATGGCAGCGCCCGGCACCGTTGTCGGTCTGATTCGCTGGCTCATCACCGGCCGGCATCGCTCGATCGCCACCACTCAGGGCTACTACTGGGTGACCGCCACCGCGGATGCGCGAGGCCGTGGATTCCCTTGTCGTGCAGTTCGACGACCGCGGCGAACACGTGTGGAGCCAGGCCCGCGCGCTGCTGGAAAGTGAACACCAACGGATTGCGGTCGGCCAGATCGCCGTCCCGTTCGGCATCTGCACCGAACCGTCCAACGTTCAAGCCGGCGGCGGGGCATGCCCGTTCCGGTTCCGGTGTTTTGGCTGCGGCCACTTCCGCTCCGACCCTTGCTATCTGCCGAAGTTGCAGGACTACCTCGACACGCTGCTGCGTGACGCGAACGGATTTGTGCCCACCACGCGAGGAATCGCGAACGCTAAAGCCCGAAGCTGTCCCTGCGCAATACAAGTTGGGCACGCCAAAAAGTCCTTAACCAGGGTGACGCCATCACTCCCAGATCCGTCCGGAGAGAAGTCTCTACCTGCGAGGCGACAGATAGGTTGACCGATTCAGGGAGCATCTTGTTCCATGTATCCGTCGCGAAATCAAGAATCTCAGGGTTGGACGCGGGGTTGGTGGGCAAACCGATTGGCCGGTATGAGCATCGATGCCCTTCTTCCCGCTGACGAGGCCACCGACGCGGCGGCCGCCGAAGCCGGACCTAACGACGCTTCAGGACCTTGTCGAGGACGTCGACTCCATCGCGCATGTCCGCTTTCGTCGTCCCGGCGTAGCCGAGAAGAAGCGCCGCGGCGCTTCCAGAGCCGTAGTGGTGTATGGACAGGGGCCACACGTGAACCCCATGTCGCAGAGCGCTTTTGGCAATCGCCCTGTCATCGCGGTTGTCGGCCAGCCACCCGACAAGGTGGAGGCCTCCCTCGGAGGGGGTCAGTTCGATCATATCGCTGATCCGCTCGGCCTCGCGAATCAGCAGGTGTTGGCGCTCGCGGTGCACGACGCGCATCCGGCGCAGGTGGTGAGCGAAGTGGCCCTGTTCCATGAAATCCGCGACGACGGCCTGGTCGATGAGGTGTGCGTGCATGTCGGCGCTCAGATGCGCGGCGACGAACCCGTCAACCAGATCGGGCGGGGCGATGATGTAGCCGAGCCGCAAGCTGGGGAAGAGGGCCTTGCTGAAGGTGGCGACGTAGATGACTCGCTGATACCTGTCGATTGCCTTGAGCGGCGCCTGCGCCTTTCCCACGTACCGGAATTCGGCGTCGTAGTCGTCCTCGACGATCCAGGACTTATTGCGGCCGGCCCACTCGATGAGGGCCAGGCGCCGTTCCAACGACATCGTGTACCCGAGGGGGAACTGGTGCGACGGTGTCACGACGGCCAGCCGCGCCGCCGGTTCCAGCTCGCTTCCCGCCGCAACGTCGAGTCCGAATTGGTCGACCGGTACCGGGACAATGCGGGCGCTCGCAGACACCAGCGCTGCCCGCGTGCCGAGGTAACCCGGATCCTCCAGCCATGCGGCATCTCCGGGATCGAGCAGGATGCGGGCGCAGAACTCTAGGGCCTGTTGCGAACCGGTCATCACAATCACGTGGTCGGCTGTGCAATGGATACCGCGAGCGGTGCTGATGTAGGAGGCGATGGCCTCTCGCAGGGGCCGGTAGCCGGCCGCGTGGTCGTAGCGCATCAGCAGCGGTGCGGACCGGTTGAAGCGCGACGAGTAGAGCTTGTTCCAAGTCTTGAAGGGAAATGCGTCGAGTGCGGGCAAACCGATCAGAAACGCCGTTCCGCGGGGTTGGTGGCCGAGGACGGACGGAAGCGGGACCCGCCGGGCCCGGGCCAGCCGCTCACCGCGAGCCGAGAGTGTGGCCGTCGTGGTCACCGAGTGCGACGGAGACGGTGGGGTTAGGCCCGCCGCCTCAAGCAGTTGTTCTGGCAGGACGTGGGCGATGTACGTGCCTGACCCTCGACGACCCTTGATGTAGCCCTCCGCCTCGAGTTGCTCGAAGGCTGCGAGAACCGTGTTGCGGGACAGGCCGTTCTGGGCCGCGAGCACACGGCTGGGTGGCAGCCTCGAGCCGGCGGCAAGCTGGCCGCTGAGGATGCTGGTCCGCAGCTGCTCGTAGAGCGCCTTGTAGGCCGGGACACGGCGCTTCATGGCATCGGTGCCAGCCGTGCGCGGCATGTTTCGGTTCGATGTCACGTGGCTCCTCCATCCACCCTCGGATTGGCTCTGGCACCTCCACGAATTATCTCTAAGCTCTAGAGCCAATAGCCCGGAAGCCGGGCAGGCCTGTGCGGGATGTGCCTAGGTCGGGCTCGCTGACCCGAAGCGGTGAAGCCCACCGGGGCTTGGACTTCCGCCGCTGTTAGCAGCCCCGGCGCAGGGGCCAAGTACCTGACACCCATTGGGAGGTATGTAGTGTCCATTTACCTGAGCATGCAACGTGTGCGCTTCTCCAGCCCGGACGCCTACCAGAAGTTCAAGGTGGTCTTCGGGGACACGCGTCACCACCTTATGAAGCTTCCCGGCTTCCTCCACCTTACGTGGTGGGAGCATCCGGATGACCCGACGTGGTTCAACGAGTGCAGCTTTTGGACCAGCAAGCAAGCCCTTTCCGACTGGCACATGGACACCTACCACAAGTACGCCAAGGCGTGGGCGGCCAACGGCGCGATCATGGAAGACATCATCACCAACTTCGAGCTGGCCGGCACGCGGCTGCTTCGCATCTGCCCATGCTGCGGCGAGCTGCAGGACAAACAATACGAACTCGCTCAGGAGCAGGCCGTGCTGCGCGAGCAATGTCCCAAGTGCGGATTTCACTTCCCCTACCTCACCGAGCAGCCCTCCAGCTTCGCGGTGTTCAAAGACGTCGTACCCGATCCGCTCGAACGCGACCACCAAGACAGTGACCGAAGACAACCACTGGGTCAGATGTAGGCCACAACAAGTCGCGCAGCGATGCCACAACCGGTCCCCGGAGGGTTTCTATACGTTGCCGTTGAAGGGGGGCGGAGCGGGATGTCTCCCCAGTATTGGTAGACCCGGCGGTGGTTGACCACTCGACCCATTGCGCGGTGGCGAACGTTCCATCGCGGCCCGGGAATAGTGCGTCACGCAGTAGGCGTTTCTGTGCCTGCCGCTGTTGGCAAGGACTCGGGTATCGTGGGTGATGGTCGGCCATAAGGCTTTTGGTAGGTCATAACCCATGCCGGGCAGCAGCTCGAGGGTCGCGCCGGGATGGCTGTAGCGGTGGCGCGTCCGCCGTCGGGTCTGATCAGCAGGTCGTTCTGGCCCTGGATGACCAGGGGTGGGGATGCGCACGGCGGCGCTGGCTGGCGCAGCCATAGTTCGTCGAGGGGGCAGCCCGGTGAGCGGATCACGCTGTGCCCGCGGATCATCCGTTCGCCGGCTTCGGCGGGCCCACGGGCGCGTGGACGAATACGCACGGTCGGGTTGGCCCGCAGGCGCAGCATGGTCACCGGTTTCATGCGGCCGATGCGCGGCCACGGAGTGGAGCTGATGCAGGTCAGGGATCGGACTCAGCGGGGATCTCGGATCGCCAGTGTTTGGGCAATCATGCCGCCCACCCAGTGGCCCACCACGTGGGCGTTAGACCAGTCGAGGGCTCGAGGACCGCGGCCGCGTCGTCGGCCAATTCTTCGGACCGGTAGGGCGCGGTGTCGGGATCCCGCCTCACTCGGCGGATATCAGGAGTCGCAGCCCACGCCAAATGGGTTGATTCACCGGAGTTGCGGCTGTTCGAACCGCGTCACCTGAAAGCCCTTATCCACCAGCGTGTTACAGAAGTCGTCGCGCCCAGTAATGCACGTCGGCGCCGATCCCGATGATCAGCAACAATGGATCACCGTCGCAGCCGAAGCGCTGATACGCGATGTCGATGCGGTCGTGGCTGGCGGTGCGGTTTTCCGTGACTATCCCTCGACGAAGACCGATGCGGCGATGTAGCTGGCGTAGGGCGCCAACAGGACCGTGCGTGGACGCGGGTGAGTCGATCCCGGGAGAGGAAGGCGACAGCTAGCCAGGTGGAGCCGATGAGGAAAGGGCCAGTCCAGCACGATTACGTGGTGGGGCACCGCGACGGGTGCCTTCTCGCTGGCAAAACGACACGCTGCGGCCCTCGTGGGAGCATGTTCCTGATCGGTATGTATTGCGCGACAAGGTTGCTGATTCGGTTGAACAGCGTGTACAACAGCAAGTCCACATTTCCCGACCGGCTCATCCGCTACACGGACGGTGCCCGAACGCCGCATTCTTTTTTGGAATCCGACTCATGTGCCGCGGGGTGGGAAAACTCGATGACGCCACTGAAGTGATTACTAAAATCTTCAGTGACGCATTGAAAAGAACGAAGTCTCACACTTTTTCGACACACATCGGTAACAATTGCTCCTTAGCGTCGGAGTCATGCTTCGGTTTCATGGACACCGAAATTGACCGCCTCTCCCACGAAGGACACTTCCGATGACGCTCGCACCCGCATCTGGCACCGCCGGCAAAGGCCTGAAGATCGTGCGTGGCGCATGCCCGCACGATTGTCCCGACACGTGCGCGATGCTCTATCACGTCGAGGATGGCAAGCTCGTCGACGTCAAGGGCGACCCGGACCACCCGATGACCCGCGGCGGGCTGTGTGTGAAGCTCAAGAATTTCCCCGAACACCACTACCAGGCGGATCGAGTGATGTATCCCATGCGCCGGGTCGGCGCGAAGGGGTCCGGGGTATTCGAGCGCATTAGCTGGGACGAGGCGCTGGCCGAGATCAAGGCCCGCTGGACCGAAATCATCGACACCTACGGCAGCCAGGCGATCATGCCGCACGCCTACCTTGGGCATCAGGGTGTGCTCAATGGCCTGACCTCCGGTGACGCCTTCTTCAACCGGCTGGGATCGACCGTCGCGGAGAAGACCTACTGCGAGTCAGGGTCCTCGACGGCGTGGCACATGACCGTCGGCGGCACGGGTGGGCTCGACATCGAGTCGATGGCCTATGCGAAGTACATCATCGTGTGGGGCATGAACATGACCAGCACCAACCTGCACGGGTGGCCGTTCTTGCTCAAGGCGCGCAGGGACAACGGCGCCAAGATCGTGGTGATCGACCCGGTGCGGACACGCACCGCCCGCCAGGCCGACTGGCACATCCCGATCCGTCCGGGCACCGATGGCGCGCTGGCGTTGGGGTTGATCCACGAGATCATCGCCCAGGGAGTGATCGACAGCGATTATATCGAGAAGTACACCGTGGGTTATGAGGAACTCGCCGAGCGCGCCGCGCAGTACCCGCCCGAGCGGGTCGAAGAGATCACTGGCATCCCGGCCGAGGACATCTGCACCCTCGCCCGGGAATACGCCACCAGCCAGCCCGCCGCGATCCGTCAAGGCGTCGCGATCGAGCGCAGCCGCGGCGGCGGCCAGGCAATCCGCGCGATCACTTGCCTGCCCGCACTCGTCGGTGCATGGCGACACGTCGGCGGCGGCGCGATGGAGATGCCGATCTGGGAGTTCCCCACCCTGTTCGACCGGATCTGCAAGCCCGAGTGGATTCCCGAAGGCACCCGCGTGGTCAACGAACTCGACCTCGGTGCCGCGCTGACCGGCGAGATGGAACTCGCCCCCCCGATCATGTCGCTGTTCGTCTACAACTCCAACCCGGTCTCCCAGGGGCCGGCGCAGACCAAGACGATGCGTGGCCTGCTGCGCGAGGACCTGTTCACCGTGGTTAGTGACCACTTCATCAACGACACCGCGAAGTTCGCCGACCTTGTCCTCCCGGCGACCATGCAGGCCGAACAACTCGACATCATGGTCACCTGGGGACACCTCTACATCTCGCTGAACCAACCTGCGATCCCCGCCCCGGGGGAGTGCGTCCCCAACGTCGAACTGTTCCGCCGCCTCGCCAAGACAATGAGTTTCGACGACGACTACTGGGACCGCACCGACGAGCAGATGCTGATCGACTTCCACGACTGGGACGCCCCGGCAATGGAGGGCATCACGTGGGACAAGCTCAAAGAGGTGGGCTACATGCGGCTCAATGTCGGAGCCGCGGACACTAGGGCCCCGCACGCGCAGGGCAACTTCCCAACCCCCTCAGGCAAGTGCGAGTTCAAATCCAGCCTCGCCGAGGGTGGCAACTTCGTGGTCCCTGTCTGGCGATCGATGTACGAGGCCATGCAGCCTGGCGGCTATATCGACCCGCTGCCTGACTACGTGCCCCCGTTCGAGTCCGCGGACTCCAACCCCGAACTGGCAAAGCGCTTCCCGCTTAACATCGTCTCGCCCAAGCCGCACGCCTTCCTCAACAGCCAGTACGGCAACGCCGCTGACAAGCAACGCGCCCAGGGCGAGCAGCGCGTGTTCCTGCATCCCGCCGACGCCGCCGCACGCGGAATCGGCCAGGGCGAGATCGTGCGGGTGTTCAACGACCGGGGTGAGTTCTGCGGTCCCGCACAGCTTGAGAACGCGCTCATGCCCGGGCTGATCATGGCCAATGTGGGGCACTGGCAGAACAACAGCTGGGGCAGCACGGTCAACTCGATCACCCTCGACCAACACAACGAACTGGGCAACGCCGGGGTGTACTCCGACAACCTGGTCGAAGTGACCAAGGCTACCCAGACCGCCTGACCGCCCACCATCGACCGCTGCCGCAGCCCCACCGGCGCAGCGGTAGCACCCCGGCGCGCTTAGGAGTTATTGCGGCGCTGCCTCTGCGGCGGGGATCAATGCCGCACCCGCTCCCGAGCGGACACCACAAGCCCAAACTGCAAGCTAGGAGCACCAGCTCACGCACCCGCGCGGCGTGAGCCGCCACCTGGCTGTCGCGAAACCTGCTGCGTCACATCGGGGCCGGCCACCGCCTCGCCGACTGTGGTCTGCGTGAGCGAGTCGTCACGCACCAGCGCCAGCCCGCGGTCGGTCATCACCTGTTCGGGTTCGCCCTCGCCCGCCAGCACTCCTTCGATGACCTGTCGGCTACTGCTAGTTGGTTCGACAGCTTGCCCTCATCGACCAGTTGACCAGGCCACGCCGTCGTGGTGGTTCCTGTCTAGCTCAGTTGTCGAAGCCGTCCGGAATCCCCGCACCATGAAAGCCGGGTGTGGCGACGACCGTCCACATCGGTTTGTCGCTGTCGCGCTGAGCAGTGCGTCTTTCCAGGACATCGTCGCGGCGGGCTCTGCCGTGTTGGCAGCTCATAGCGAGCTTTCCGGCCGACGCCTCGGGGGAACTGTACGGCCCGATCGACATGGATCCCATCCTCTGCAGGGGCGCACGACGCGTTCAACCCCGTGATCGACACGGTCTTCGGCATCAGCCGGCGCATTGTGACCACGGCCGATCGCGTCGATCTGCTGTTGCGGGCCTACCAGGACGGGCCTCTTCGAGGTAACGGCCGCCTGGCCAGCGGGTTCCGGCTCCACGCTCACCTTCCCATCAGATTGAGATGGCCGGTCATCTCAACGTTGACAGACGCAAGATGACCGGTCATATTGGGGATACAGTTGAACGGTGCGGCCGGAACCCCGGGTCGCACATGGGCGCTTCAGCGAATCGCATCCGGGAGAGTCATGACGACATATCGAGCATTCGAGGTCAGAGGGTCGCGCGAGTTCGAGCTGGTGGAACGGGAGGTGTCGGAGCCGCCCGCGGGACATGTACGTCTGCGAGTCGAGGCCTGCGGAATATGCCACTCCGACATGGTGGCCGTCGAGGGGATGCGCCCCGATCCGTCCTCGCCGGTGGTTCCCGGGCATGAGGCCGTCGGCGTGATCGACGCGGTCGGCCCCGGGGTGAGGCCGTGGCGGGTCGGTGAGCGCGTGGGCGTGGGTTTCCTGAACGGCCATTGCGGGGTGTGCGACTTCTGCCGTCGTGGTGACTTCGTGAACTGCCAGGACCAGCCGGCGACGGGAAGCGACGTCGACGGCGGCTACGCGGAGATGATGACCGCCAGGGCCAGTGGGCTGGTCCGGATCCCGGACGCTTTGGGGCCAATCGAAGCGGCGCCCCTGCTGTGCGCGGGACTGACGGTGTTCAGCGCGCTCCGCCAGATCGACAACAGCCCCGGCGCACTGGTGGCCGTGCAGGGGATCGGCGGCCTCGGACATCTGGCCGTGCAGTACGCCAACAAGCTCGGGTTCCGGGTTGCCGCTATCGCCCGGGGCACCGAGAAGGCGGAGCTGGCCAAGCAGCTCGGTGCCGACTACTACATCGACAGCGCCGTCGAAGACCCTGGCGAGGCGCTGCGCGGGCTCGGCGGGGCGGCCGCCGTCGTGGCGACCGCCGCGAGCGGTGCTTCGATGTCGCCGCTGGTCCCCGGACTGGCGCCGCGCGGGCGGATGGTGGTCGTCGGTGCCGCCGCCGACCCGATCCAGGTGCAGACCATGGACCTGATCTTCGGCACCCGCACGGTCAGCGGAAGCCTGACTGGCAGTTCCATCGACAACGAGGACAACCTCCGGTTCGCCGAAGCCAGGAACGTCCGCCCGATGACGGAGGTCATGACGTTCAACGAGGCTCCCCGAGCCTATGAACGCATGATGACCGGCGACGCCCGTTTCCGTATCGTCCTGGACGTAGCGGCATGACAATGTCCGACAACAACACCCTGACGGATCTGACCATCGCCGCGCACGGCGGCCTCGATCGGTGGAACGGATACACCTTCGTCACCGCGGCCCTGCGCAACGGCGGGGCACTGCGGGCCCTCAAGGGGCAGGATGATGTCCTGGCCTCCGCCCGTGTCCGCGTCGATCTGCACCGCCAGTTCGCCAGCCACTTCCCGATCAACGGGCCGGGCCGGCGCACGGCCCTCACCCCGAAGCACGTCGCGATCGAGACCGATTCCGGCGAGGTGCTAGCAGAACGTGACAACCCGCGGGACTCCTTCACAGGGCACGTCCTGGAAACCCCCTGGGACGAACTGCAATTGGCGTACTTCGCTGGGTACGCGATGTGGACGTATCTGACCGCGCCGTTCTCGTTCACCATGCCCGGCTTTGAGACCGAGGAGCTGTCGCAGTGGGAGGAGGACGGCCAGACCTGGCGACGCCTGAAAGTCACGTTCCCCGATGCCATCGCAACCCACTCCACCGAGCAGATTTTCTACATCGGCGACGACGGCCTGTTCAAGCGACACGACTACAACGCCGAGATCCTCGCGGCCGGCTGGTCGGTGCACTACCCGTCGGAGTACCAGGAAGTGGGCGCGATCATGGTCCCGACCAAGCGGCGGGTCTACCCTCGCAACGAGGACGGAACGCCCAACCTGGACACGCTGTTCGTCAGCATTCACCTCGATGGAATCACGTTCCACTGACACGCGATGTCACCACCAAGCCGCGACACCGCCGGGGGCAGAGTCATCAAGACTGAAGTGATCGGTCATATTGCTGCAAGGATTGGTCCAATGGGCAGAAGGAGCATGCGCCAGCAAGTCGTCGAGGCGGCGGTCGAACAGTTCCACACGCACGGGTTCAACGCGACCGGCATCAAAGACATCACTGGCAGCGCGGGTCTGCCGAAAGGGTCGCTGTACAACTACTTCGACAGCAAGGAAGCCCTCGCCGTGGAGGCCGTGCAGCGGTACGGCGAGAGCGTCCGCCTCGCAGAACTCACCGACACGACCGCCGATCCGCTCTTGCGGCTACGCCAACATTTCGAGTTCTTTCGCGACGAGAACATCAGCCGGAACTTCGGCCGCGGCTGCCTCCTCGGCGATTTCGGCACTGAGATTGTCGACCACAGCGAAACCATTCGTGAGGCGGTACGGCTCAGCTTGGAGGGCTGGGCGCAGGCACTCACGGCTCCTATCGCCCAGGCGCAGGAGTCGGGTCAAATAGCGGCGGCCACGGACGCCAAAACGCTCGCCCGGTTCATTCTGAACGCATGGGAAGGGACGCTTATCTCCGCTCGATCCGACCAGTCGGAAGACTCCTACGAGGTGTTCTTCGACATAGTTTTCGGCACGCTGCTTGCCTGACACAATGCGGCCGCTTTCGTATCTGCTGGGTGGGCGGTTCGACTACACGACGTCAGGTGACGTGTGGCGCGTGGTTTCCAATCAGCGCTGCGGCGATCCCGGCTGATAACCCCGCGTCCGGAAGGATCAGGGTCCCCGCGCCGAACCGGAGACCTTCATCGCAGGAGCGGAGGTAATCCGGGTCCGTCGAGCTCATCGAGAAATACGGAGCGTCCTACCGCGGCCATTATCAGGGCGCCAACCAGTCCACGAATTTCGGCTCCTGTGCGCCATACCCGGCCAGCCGCGCTGTCGGGCAAAGAGATACCGCGTAGTCGACCCAGCGGTACCACGCCAATTGGCCATGGCCCGGTCGGGAAATCCAAGGCAACTGCCGCCAGTTCTGGATCGGGCTCAATGCACGCGCTCGCAACTCCCCAGCGCAAAGCAGGCGCCCGCACTCAATAGCGGCGACGAGATCCAGGTAATCCACCACATCATCGATCGGCGGCATCAAATACCACCCAGTGACCCGGTGAGGCGTGAGCTGCGATATGACGTACAGCTTTGTGCTAGTGCATGGGGCGTTTCAGGATGGTTCGGCCTGGAAGCGGATGATTCGACGGCTGAACCAGCTCAGCCACAGTGCTGTGGCACCCACTGTGGCCGGTCACGGTCCTGAGGCCTCCAGGGAGGTGAGCCACGCCGAAGCCACCAGATCGGTCGTGGATTTCATCGTGGAGCGCGACCTCAACGACATTGTGCTCGTCGGCCATAGTTACGGCGCCACCATTATCAGCAAGGCGGCCGAGGCCATCCCCAACCGAATCAGGCGGCCTGCCGTTTGTGTCCCTTGACCGGGCTTGGCTTGCGTGCGGGAACGATGGTCACGTGTCGGTGGCGGCGTCGACGAGGGCTTCTGCGGCGGATCGGGCATGTAGGAGTGGCGATGTGTCATTGAGTGCGGTGGCCAGCGCCAAGGCACCCTCGAACAGCACGGCCAGCTGGTGTCCGAGGCGGTAAGGGTCCTTCGCGCCGGCCTGCGCCGCGGCTTGGATCAGACGGTCAACGAACTCCAGCTTGTGTTCACGCACGATATCCTCGACGCCGGGCATCGCCGCTGCTGCCTCGACCGCCGCGTTATGAAACGGGCAGCCGCGGACGCGGTCAACAGGTGTGCCATCGAAGATCGCCAGCAGGCGCTGGCGCGGTGTTCCGCTGGCGGTGTCGATGGCCCGCTCGCTTGGGGTTCCGCCGGCTTCATGGATGACGCGTAGGTATTCCTGAACAACGTCGATCTTGCTGGCGAAGTGTTGGTAGAAGGTGCGTTTGGAGACCTTTGCCTCCTGGGTGAGGCGTTGCATGCCGGTCGCGTTGATTCCCTCGCGATAGAACAAGGTTCCGGCGGCTTTCAGGATCCGTTCACGCGCGCCGCGGCCCCTACCGCTCACCAGCGGCGTGACCGTGCTCGTTGCACCCACATCGACAAGCATACCGATCGGTTTTTATACCGTCAAAGTAGTTGTATAGTCGATATAAAGATAGACCGGTCGTTATATCTGAAAGAACTGGACATGACGAACATAACGGGCGAACCGGCGATCACCGGGCTACCGTTGACGGGAAGTTGGCACTTTTGACCGGCGTTGGCCGAGACTCGGCGCGGCAAGAGCGCCGGCGCCAGACGTCCTCGCGCTACCGGCCGAGGCCGCGATCGCCCCGGTCGGTTCCCCTCTGGTCGGCATCGGGTCAACCAGCATGACTACATCGCACACCGGCACTGGCCGCCCGTTCACTGTCTTTTTATGCACGAGTTGCTCAGCCACGCCCAAGTTGGCGCTGCTGGAGGAACTACGGGCACCATCCGACGCTGCGTGCACGGCATGCTGGTCACCACCGCGTGCATGCTTGGCCCGCTCACCTGCGCGGCGCGGCCCCACGGCCCCGCGCGAAGGTCATTCCCGCAGCCCTGCTCGGTCGAGCATGTCCCCATCGGTTCGGCCCGTTGGATTGGGCCGATCAACGACAAAAACGACATACATGCTTTGCGGGATTGCCTCGAACAAGGCGAGTGGGACTACTGTGCCCTGCCGGAACGGCTACACGCGGAGTTACGCGCGCCCAACCGCTTTCGTCGAAACTGACAACAAACAGAGGACAGGTGAGTCGATGATGACCGACGCGTTCGTGCTGGGCGGTGTTCGCACCCCGTTTGCCCGTTATGGCAGTTCACTGTCGCACATCCGGCTCGATGACTTGCTCGGGATGACCATGAAGGGTGCGTGCGAGCGAGTCGGCGTCGGGCTTGATCAGATCGAGGACATCGTCGCGGGCTGCGTCAACCCGGCCCATGAGGGGATGGGTGATGTCGCCCGGTGGGGAGCGCTGGCCGCCGGGTTCCCCGATAGCGTCGCCGGGGTCACGATCAACAGGTTCTGCGGTTCGTCGTTGAGCGCCACCGTCAATGTGGCAAACGCGATTAAGGCCGGTGATCTGGGCGTGGGTATCGCCGGCGGTGTCGAATCGATGTCGCGGTCGGGCTGGGCATACATGAAGGGGGACGCGCCGTTTGCGCCGCGGGGACCCGTGGTGTTGCTCGACACCATGTGGGCCGGGGCCGGCGGGCCTCCGCACCCCGCATTGCTGGCCCGGAACGCCTACATCAGCATGATCGAGACCGCGCAGAACGTGGCAGACCGCTACGGCTTGACGCGCGAGGAGATCGACGCGTTCGCCTTGCGGTCGCAGCGGCACGCCAAAGCCGCCCGCGACTCAGGGCGGCTGGCGAAAGAGATCATGCCCGTTTCGATACCGGCGACGAAGAAGACACCGGCACGCACTTTCGAATACGACGAGTTCATCCGTGACGACACCACCGCCGAGCGGCTGGCCGCGCTACCGGTGCAGCCGGGCACCACCCAGATGACTGCGGCCAACTCAACACCGCTGACCGATGGGGCCAGCGCGCTGGTGTTGGCATCGGCGGAGAGGGCAGCCCAGCTCGGTGTCGACCCGTTGGCCCGCGTCGTTTCCTCCGCCGTCTACGGGATCGACCCGCTGATCATGGGCCTCGCGCCGGCCTGGGCGCTGCCGCTGGCGATCAAGCGCGCCGGCCTGGCCCCCGAGCAAATCGATGTGTGGGAAGTCCACGAGGCTTTCAGTGCACAAGCTCTCGGGGTGCTTCGTGAACTCCCCAATCAACTCGGCGGCTTCACCATCCCCGACGACAAGCTCACACCCAACGGCGGCGCGGTGGCCATCGGGCATCCCTTCGGCGCCACCGGCGCGCGCTACGTGCTGACCCTGGCCACCGAACTGCGGGAACGCAACGCCCGCTACGGCGCCATCGGCGTGTGCATCGGTTCTGGCCAAGGTGTGGCCGTGGTTCTGGAAAACCCCAACGCGACCTGAACGTCGGCTTTTTGGCTGGGCAGTAACCCCCAGTCAATTGGTCAAACATCGCGTCGCGGCCCCGCCAGCTCGCACACTCGGCACGGGATGCGTTCGCTCCGTCATGGGGGGGTGCCAGCCGGCACGCTCCAGGTGTCCTCGGCCGTCGGAATTTCTCCGTCTTTCTGGAACATTCGCCGTGCGAGTTATCTGAAGAGTCGCCAATCAGTTGAGGGAACACAACGCGCGTGAGAACTCAGCACCAGGACCGAGTGCTGACGATGGCGGGCTGTGCGTCGGTAGCCTGTTCAGTGTTTCAGTCGATGGTGGTCTCAGCGACGGGCTCACCGGTCTCGCGGTCGACGACCGGCCGGTGCGGCTGCCCGGTTTCATGCGCTGGGTTCGTCGAACGTCGATGGCCGGCATTACTCGATTCCCTCGCTCGGCCTGCGGCCGGCCGCTCCTGCCTGGATCGACGGTGTGTACCCACTCTGACACGATCGACGCCGATCACCCGTGCTCTATCACGTCGATGCGGCTATCGCCTTGCGGTTGCCCTCGAGCGGTTGCCGGGACAATGGCTTGAAGCGCGGGCTGCGGCGGCCGCTGCACGATCGTGTGGCGCAGATCAACGCCGGAGCAGTTCGAGCCCGAGGTTGGTGACGTCGTCGACACCGGACAACCGGGTCAGATCCCGGGCGCCGATGAGCGTCTTCCGTTGCCGATTCCTAGGAAATGAGGCGATTCGCGAGACAGAACGCTGGGTGATCGCGGTGAGACAATTCGGAACAGCCCAGTTCATGCCGCGGCCAGGTGCGGTCAAGAACGAAAACCTACATGATGATTTGATTTGTGATTATTAACCAACATCGGGACTGATCCACGTACCCTCGGCGACGATCAACCCGGCCGAGGCACGATGGGCGTAGGAGCGCGCGTGCAATTCCGTCGGTGCCAGGTCGGGATTCGTTGCGCGCCAACATGTCAGCGGCGCCATGACGACGCGGTTGGCGAGCCGGTGTTCACCCATCCGGTCGGGCCGTAACAGCGGCTGGATCTCATCACGTTCGCGCCGCCGAAGGCAACCGAGTTCGTTTCCAGCGCTCACGAGACTCCAGCCTCTGCGCCGTCACGCCGGGCGTGGAGCTTCAGGAAGGCGGCCAGGTGTTCGATCGCGAGCGCGGACTCGGGTAGTCCCGCGGATATGTAGACGGGCCACACATGGATTCCATGCGTCCACGGCTGGAAGGTCGTGTCGACGCCGGCGGTCCGGGCGGCGTCACGAATACGTGCCGCATCGTCGAACAGGATCTCGTCTTCGCCCACCTGGATAAGCAGTGGCGGCAGATTGTGCAGATCGGCGAAGACGGACGAACAGCGCTGATCGGCCGGATCGGCACCGCCGAGATAGTCGGCTGCCATGGATTGCAGCAGCGCGCGGGTGACGTAAGGGTCCGCGAGCTTGCGCAGTTCCAACGACGCTCCAGAGAAGGTCAGGTCGGCGAACGGCGAAATCACCGCAACGCACGAAGGCAGCGGCAGGATCTCGTCACGGGCGGCGACCGTGACGGCCACAGCCAGATTGCCGCCGGCCGAGTCCCCGAGCACGGCCACCGTCTCCGGATCGGCTCCGCCGCCCCGGAGAGTCCACCGGTACGCGGCCAGGCAATCCTCAAAGGCGGCGGGAAAGCGGCTTTCAGGAGCGAGTCGGTAATCGACGACGTGCACTCTGGCCTGCGCAGCCAGCGCCACGGCCCCGGCCAGCGGCAGGTACCGATCCGGTGGCGAGCCGCTGACGTAGCCGCCGCCGTGGTAGTACACGACGGTGCGCTCGGGTGCCCCGACCAGCGGTTCGAGGGTGACGGCTGGGACGCCACCGAGATTGCTTGGGTGGCTGACGACTCCCTCCAGCGCGGCATGGCCGTCGTTGAAGTTCCTGGTGCTCGTGGTGTCGACGTCGGTGGGCCGGGCGCGCAGGTAGGCGACGAACGCCCGAAGCAGTAGCGACGCCGGTGCCGACGCCTCTGCTGGTGGACCGGCCGTTGGTAGCGCCGTCGACGGCGCGGTAGGAAAGGCGTCGCCGAACGTGGGCAAGGTGCCTGTCATTACCACTCCTCAAGTATTTGAACCGCTCTGTCTAATGGCGTCGGGCGATACGTGCCTGTCACCAAATATTCCCCTATCTCACCGCTACCAGAGCGTGTCTGCGTCGTTGTCCCGTGCCGTGATAGTGGGTCGCCATGTGTGCCTGCTCCGCCGATGAACGTGCCGGTGGGCGGTTCAGGACCTGCAGCGCGCTGTGACATGAGCTGTCCCGTCGTGATATGGCCTGGCCTCGTTGGATGGGAAGGCCTTCGCAGCGACGCTAGATCGGCTCGGGCGCACTTCGTCCGGTGGCGGACGACTCGTGCACACCGTGCACATTTCTGGGCACGCGGTGAGCAGTTCTACGTTGAAACGCCAGCTCGGTTGGGCCGGCTCTGGGCGCACCGGTCTGCCCGGTGGGAGACCCCCGCGCCGCCCAGCCGCAGCACCCCAACAGCCTTCATGGCGCTCGGCGTGTGACAAGGAAGCCTGACGATGCGCCTTGACGGCAAGGTAACGCTAATCACCGGAGTGTCCCAGTACATGCGCCCGGCGTTCACCAAGACATTCACCGAAGCGGGAGCTGTTGTCTGCGCGCAAGACCGCACGCGCGCCGACGCAGAACCTCATGCAGAATGTGCGAGCAAGAACCCCGGCGGCGGTCTCATTCTCGAGGCCGATCTTACGAAACCGAAAGACGTCGAGCCATGTTCGGCGCCATCGATCGAGCAATTCGGGCGCATCGACATTCTCGTCAGCAACCACGGCATCGTTGAATCGATTCCTTTCGACGAGATCGACGAAGAGCGCGTGGATCATGTTTTCCAACAAAACTTCTTCTCGTTCTGCCGCGTGAACCGCTCTGCTGTCACGCGCATGAAGAACCAAGGCGGCGGCAAGATCGTTGCCGTCACCGGACTCGCCGGAATCACGGGCGCCGCGACCTTGCTGACCCAGATCGTCGATGCGTGCCGCCGGCCTTCTTATCGGTCTACGCCGCATCCCGAGGAGCGCAGAACGCGTGGGTCAAGGCCATCGGTCTAGAACTGGCACCGTTCAACATCAACGTCAATGCAGTCGCGCAGGAGAACGTCGGCAACAATTTCATGCGCAGTGGTGTCGGCGGAACAAGGGGACAGCTGGAACAAGCTCACCAGCCGGATGCCGGCCAAGAAGATGGTGTCGGCTGAAGAGTCCGCCCACCTCGGACTGTATTTATGTTCTGATCTCACGGAATCGTTCTACGGCCAGGTCATCCCACCGTCCGGAGGCGTGTATCGATAGCCGGTGACGACGTCTGCGGCGGTTACCGACGAGCAGGAAGAAGAAGAAGAAGAAAGAGGCGTCGGGGTATGAGATGAGGCCCGCACCGCCAGCGTCATGGATAACAGATCTCATCCATGAAATGCCTTGGTGGACCGGTAATTGCAAGATACTGGATCATCCGCTACGCAGCACTGCGGGGCTAGATTGTTGCGTCCAGCATTGCTGGGTCGAAGCGGGCGGACACTGAATAGAGCAGCGAATACGTGAGGTACGCGCCTTCGCGGCCGAACGCACGCGGCTGCAGCCACTGATCAGCGACGTCCGCCCAGCCGCGCGGGGCTGAGTCGGCGTAGTGCGCCACAACGCCAGCCAAGGTCTCGGCGACCTCGGTGAACCGGGCGGGTTCGGTGACCCGCCGGTAGAGAAATCGCCTCCCCAGCGGCCTCGTCGATCCGCGATGGCTTGCCGCGCCCACCCACAAGGCCATTTTGGTGAGGTGCTGGGTTTCCCGTGAGCCGGGGCGGCTGGCGAGCAGCCGGCGCTTGGAAATCTCCATGGACTCGTGTGGCTGGGCCATGCCGCCCTGCTCGTCGCGCAGCGCTTTCCACCTCCGGTAGACCGCGACGGCCAGGGAGTAGACGGCCTTGCGTCTCGCAGCGGCGAGCAGATCGATGAGCGCCTGACGGTCGTTGTCGGTGATGGGCATGACCGGGCGGTACTTCGCGCGTTGTTGGTTGCTGGAGGGACCGCGGCGATAGCCGTCGCGCCGATCGCCGCGGCCGAACCGGTTTGGTCGGCACCCGGCAACCAGTCGGCCGCCGACACCCTTCGAGAGCGGCAAGCCCAGGACTACACCCGTCCAGATCAACTGGGTCACCGGTTATCCCACTGTCCCGCTGTCCAAGTGCTGGGTCGACGTCATCCATAATCCTGACGGTCCGCCAACCGGCCAAAAAACGCTCCCGACCGGCTACGTGGACATAGGGTGTCCGAATAACTTTGACTGAGCAGACGGCACTTCCGGTCGGGCAATCTTCGGCTGGCAGTACACCGGCGACAGCGCCGACAGAAGCATCTTCTGCGACGCCTACGACGAGCCCGGATACATCGCCGAGCTAACTCTTATCGAGGCGCGCAATGTGGTCGCCGACCCGCAGGCCGCTGCTGATAGTAGGCATGCCGCAGTGGGAAACGCTTTGACGATGGGACACCCGCTCATGAGCCGAGGACTCAGCTGGGCACCCTCGCCTGGATTTGGTCCGCCAGCGTCTTGAGCGCATCACCCATGTCGACACCCTGTGCATCCAAGTCGATCACGACGTTGGCCTTGGCCACAATGGCCCGGTCGCTACTGAAACCCGCCACAGCGTCGCGCAGCGAGGTCTGAAGCGTCATCACTGTGCCGTTCGCTACCGGTTGTCCCACATCGATCGTGATTGTGTTGCCTTTCGAGACCACGGTGACCGACTTGCCCGCACAGCCCCGCCACTCACCGATTAACTGGGACACCAAATGAGTTGCAGCGGACGCGTTATCGAACGTCGTCATGGTCTCGTTCAGGTCGACCATACCGTCAGTGCCCTCTCCCGTGATGGCCCGCGAGAATACGCCGCGCGCAAGGCTGTGCTGGTACGCCTGCGCCGCTCCGCCGAATACCGCGCTGAGACACTCGGGTGGGGTGACGGCGAGTCCCTGAGAGCCGCTAAGGGCCGCTGTATCGGCGACCTTGGCCATGTTCGGCGCGTGAACGGACTGCTTGACCTCGTCAATGCTCAGCAGCAACTTCGGGAGTTGGGCTGCCGTCACGAGCGGCTGCTCCGGCACGGGACTAGTCACGGAACTAGTTGCTGCAGTTGGGGAGGTCGCGACCGTCGATGAGCTCTCCGAGCGCATGCCCACGACGGTCCAGACCACGAGCACCGCTACCGCGACGAGGGTAAACACGTACGACAGTGTCAGTCCGATCAGGGCGCGCTCGCGGCCACGCTCCCCGGAACGTCGGATTTGGGACAGACCGAGATGGCCAAACACCGCCCCAATAGGTGCGAACACGAACGCGAACACCAGCGACAAGGTGGCGAAGGCGTTGACCTTGCGCGGACGTGCCGGCAGTGGGGCCCAGATGATCGGAGGCTCGCCATAGGGGCTGGCGTGGAACCGATCACTGTCGTACGGCTCATTCGGGCCGCCATGCCCGCCGTCGCTCATGTGCGCGTCTCATGCCGATTGATCGAGTTCACCCGCATCCCCGCGAGTCTTTGGTGGTCACCGCCGTGCCAAATGTCCGGGCCGCCGCACCATCGCTGAACGCCCCGAGCTCGGGCCGTCCTGCGCCTCCCACCGGTGATTACGATGTCTGCTGCGCGGCTCATCTGTTCACAACACCTTGTAACCGGTGGTGACCCAGCGCAACGGGTCTGCGCAACGGAATGGGGCAATGCCGCGCGCGTTCAACTGGTTTCCGACGGGTGGTTGGCCCAGGGCCGAGACCACGAAGTAGCGATGCGGCAGGGGTACTCCGGTGGACGGGTTTTCGACCGCGGTGACGATGGCACCGCCGTGCAGCCTCAGCAGCAGGCTGCGCACTTCCGCATGCAACAGTTGCCCGTCAGCCTCGTCGTACTGCCGGCTTGTCGGCGTGTCGCGTAGATAGGACGCTCCGGAGTTGGACATCACATAGCTCCAGTCCGAGCCCTCCACGTCGCGTAACGCCCGCAGCGCGTCGAACTTTGACACGATCACCGCCAGCCTGGGCTGTCCCGAGCCCACCGCGAGCAGTACATTGCTAAGCACGGACCGGGGGTCCCCGCCGCCCCATCCCTGCTGCGGTAATAGGTCCTGTAGCTGATCGCGGATACCCTTGATCCGCAACGGATCGAACATGAAAAACACCGCGTCGGCATTGGCGAAGAACCTGAAATGCATGGCGTACGTGTTGCCCGCCTCGAGGTCCTCGCCGGCGACGTCGCGCAACACCACGAACCGGCGCACCCCGTTCCACGCACCGATACTGAACGTCAATGGTTCTCGCTGATGCGGCGGCTGGATTTGTGCCGTCGGGGTGGGCGGGATGAGCCCGCGCTGAATATACAGCGGCGTCTCGTAGTTGATGGCGTACGCTTGGGCCGCGCTCGCGTTCGCCGGCTCCATTGCCACGCCGAGGCTCTCGCACAGCAGCTCGAGCTGTTTGATCAGCACCGCGATGTAAATGCTCTTGCCGGTCGCCCGGGCACCGGCCATCGCAATGCAGATCGCGAGACCCTGGCGCCATCCCTCGGGCAGGACGAAGTGACAGATCGTGCAAATTTCGACGACAGGTTGGCTGCCGAGCGCTTGGCTCGCATCGGCTGCGGTGTGAAGCGGACCCCTGTAGCCGGGTGGGCGTGCGACGTTATAGATCTGCGGCGACATAATTTCGGCTCCGTAAAAGACCGACGCATCCGCATCCCGGAACCGCGGTCCGGGAATGCGGGGATCCACCATCCACGCGAAACGGTCGCCACGCAGAAAAGAAAAGCACCGCGGGCACTTCGTCACATCAGCCTCCGCACCAGCGAGACCGCGATTTGTTCCAGCACCGCAGGCGCTGCCAGCAACTCCGCGGCCGGGTCGGCGCCCGGCCGCGGCGGGTGCAGCACCGCGCAGTCGGCTTCCAGCCGAGGGTCGGTCGCGATGGCAAGCACCGGAAAACGTTGCCGGACCGCCATTGTCGGGAAGTCGGTGCACGCCACAGTGCGCGCACCATCCGCGGCCACGGCCGACCATCGGGCGCCGGCGCACCATCGCGGCTCGGCGCTGCGCACGGCGTCGGCAAGCGTCGCCGCGCCCGCGGCCAGCACGGGTATGCGGTGTTCCCCGATGAGGACTGCTGACACGTCGGGGACTCCCACGGCGTCGGCGATCCCGACCACGACGTCGACCGCCGCTGCCGCAGTTCCGTCGATGAACGCTGACCGCATCGACGCCGACGTGTCCACCGCGATGAGAACCGCGCCGCCGGACGGCTCGGACCGGCGTCCGATGACGCTGCGGGCAGCCACCCGCGCAGCGGTAGCCAACCGGCTCAGCGGTCTGTCGGCTACCGCGCTGACCGCTACCTCGATGCGGGTACCGGCCGGCGTCAGCGTTGCAAGTTCGACACCGCTGTCTCCGGTGACATCGATCGGATCGAAGACCACCTGGACCGGATCCACATCACCGGGCGCATCGGGGCCAATTGACAAGTGAATGACCGTGTTCGGGCCGAAAGAGCCATCCCCGACCGGCTCCACGCTGACGGTGAGCGGGCCAGTAACGATCGGCAGCACCGCCAGCTGCGCCGATGAGCGCACCACGGGCTGGTCCGCCGCGGCCCGGATATGCAGCGCGGCATCGGCAAAAGACCCGCTGATCGACAGCGCCAACGCCTGATTGGGAATCGCGACGCTGCGCGTGCGTACACCCAAGACGTAGATCGGCATCAGTGACTCCACCGTGATGGCGGAGCTACCGGGCCGGCTCCGTCGGCCGGGCTGTGCAGCACGTCAAGGACCATCTTGCGGAACCGGCGCAGCGACTCCTCATCCCCCGTTCCGTCGATTTGGCCCATCAGCCGCGCCACATCGTTGACCTGATCCGCATCCCATTGGAAGGTCGCAGCGAGCCGGGCCGCCACGCGCCGCAACAGCCACTTCAACCCAACGGCGCCGTTGGGAGGCAGCAGACCGACCGCAAAAACCTCATTGGCGGACAGCGCATTTGTGTTCACCAGAGCCGCGACCCGCTCGACGACCTCTGTTTCCAGGGTCTCGTCGGTCAGCAGCCAACCGCACGACCGCGGACTCGGCGCGCCGAGGACCACGCCGACCACTGCCAAAACCAGCAGCCGGCGGGCGAAGTCGTGATGCACCGCGTCGGGGTCGGCCATTTCGACTGCTTCGTCCCAGTGCGGGGTGTAGGCCGTCTGATGGGTGCGGACATAACCTTCCCGGATCCAGTCGTCCGGCTCGTATAACCGTACCGCCGCACACGCGACCACGGTGTCGTCGTTATTCTCGGTCAGGACCCGGGCCGCCAAATTGACTATCGCGTCCGAGTCGGGCGCGCCAGCCAGGGTACGAACCAGCTCACGGGCGGGTAGCTCGCCGTCCCCGTCCGGGGTCAACAATTCCGTTGGCTCCCGCGGCGCCACCTCGTCGTCGGGCAGGTCCGACGACGAAAGTCCCTGGATACCAGACCACCAGCGCGCGGCCCGCCGGTCACGCGGTGACTCCGACCCCAAGTGCAACGCGCGAAGAGCACACAGCACCCCGCGGGTCCAGGTATGGTCCCCGGGCTGCGCCTCGGCCAGCTCGTCGGCCGTCGGCGCCGTCATACGATGGGCGAGCCAGTCCAGCACGTCATCGCCGATGAGCAGGACAGGCTGATCTGTCGCCGCTGCCGGCCCCAGCAGGGCGGTCGCCACACCGAGCCGGCAGGTGACGCCGATGCTCGCGCCGAGGCGGCGGATCAGGCGCGCGCCAAGCTGCGGGTCACGCAGGACCGGCAGCACCTGCTCCTCGAGGACAGCTGTGAGGTCACAGTCGATGCCCACCCTCGCCAGGATGTCGGCGAGGCGCAGCACCCCTTCCGGGCCCCGCTCGCCGGCCGCTTTGACCGCGGCGGGAATTGCGGCCGCCAGCTCGGCAGGGACCGGTTGGCCGTGATAGCGGGTGCGGCCCAACGGGATCCGTTGCGGGCGGTCCAGCCAGTCGTCATCGCAGATCGCGCGGCACAGGTAGATGGCGTCAGCCGCCACGGCTGCGAGCCCGTCGGGCACGTCGCGCGCGGCCGCCAGCGCATCGGCGGTGCTGGCACCGGCGAGGCCGCGTACCACTTCGGTGATCGTGTGCACGATCACCGCGTCGGCGACCGTGCCGCGTGGCGAGTGGCCCGCGATCACCGAGCGGGCTTCGTGCGCGGCGTCAGCGAATCGCGAGCGGGTGGCCACCGACATCGCCATCGGCCAGGCCGGGTGCAAACCGGCGTCGGTGACACGCGCCGAGAACGCGTCGATGTCGGTGAGCAGCAGCCGCGTCGAGTCGGGGTCCAGCATCGCAACCTGCGCCATCCCCGACCAGGCGGTCACCGCGATCGGCTGTCCCGCCGCCGTCCGGTGCGGTTCGCCGCCCAACTCGCCCAGCGAAAGTGTTTGCGTCTCATCGATCGCCACCACACCGGCGGGTGCGTCGATGAGGTCGTCGCGCGGCACCGCGCTGAGATGCTGACCGACCCGCGTCGCAAACCCGAGCTGCCCGGCGCGGTCGAAGGTGGAGAAATTGAGCATCCGCGCGGTTCCCGGCGACATCAGGAAGCTCACCAAGCCGATCCACTGCGCGGCGGTGTCGACCGAGTCGACGCCGAGCACGACGACCGGGCCGCCGTCGATGGCTGCCGCGACCGCGTCGAGCAGACCGAACAGGGTGGCCAGCCGCCACGTGCCGGTGTCGCATGCGAACTCGACGACGCTCTCACGGGTCACGACCCCGCCGGGGCCGGGCGGATCGGCGGGCAGCTCGGCGCGGACCACCGCCGTCGCGCCATAGGGGTAGAGCCAACGCGGGGAGCGCCACAGCTCGATCGGTCGGTACGGGGCATCCGGCTCGCCGGCTTCGCGGTCCAGCAGCGCGTGAACGAACATGTTGCCCGGCCGGCCCGTGTGGTCGGCGCCCGCGGGCACGGTGTGCCAATAGCAGGCGGTGTCGCGGTTGACGCGCCGATACGCGAGTCGACGCGGAACCTGTTGCAGCTGCTCAAGGGTCGGGTACGAGGGTATCGGCTTAACTGGGTTCAGCCCTGTGTGCACGCCGGATAGCAGGAGAGTTTGTTCGGGGTCGGCGAGGTCGCCGGCGGTTTGTTTGACGCGCCAGCCGCCCGCCGAGCCCGCCGTGTCGAACGACGTGTAGCTCAGTTGTGCGTACCGGGTGGTCATCGCTGCGCCCGGCTGAGCTGCAGTGCGCCGACCGGCGGATCTAGCAGCGCGAGCTGCCGTAGCCGGTATGCCTCAAGGCTGGCGAAGAGCCGGATCCAGCCATGCCGTCCGTGAATGTTTCCGGCCCACACTTCCGAAGGGCCGTCGGCTCGCAGCGCCGACCAATAGAACTCCTTGGCCGGCCGTTCGGCCAGCTCGCCGCGTTCGTTGAGCGGTGCCACGTCAATGGGCTCACCGTCGTTGATGCTCAACGGGATTCGGTCGGGGTTGTTGATCAGGACGAATGGCGGAGAGCCGATCACGTCCCTCTCGGCGCGGATGGTGAGCGACGCGCGCAGCGGGTGATCGGCGCGGTCGCGGTCGATCTGCACCGAGTACCATAGCCGCAGCAGACCTGCGTATTCGATTGTGGTGATGGGCCCGGCGATCCGGCGACCGGCGGAGAACGCGACCGGCGCCAGGTGCAGGGAGCAGCCGCCGGACGGCAGCTCGTTAACGAACTGCCGGCCACCGAATTTGTGGTAGTCCTCGAACGCGATCTCGAAAAACCGCCCACTCAGGCCCATCCGCGGATCGTG
>JAOPWC010000122.1:0-17500 GCA_025965895.1 Mycobacterium sp. | reverse complement strand
CGGTCATGGCGCACGCCGACTGGATCATCGACCTCGGCCCCGGCGCCGGCCACGACGGGGGCCGGATCGTCTTCGAGGGCACACCAGCCGAGATCGTCGCCGCCCGCCCCACCCTCACCGGCGAACACCTCGCGGCCTACGTCGGCACCTGACCCGGGCCTCGTTTGTGATGAGCAGCCCCGCCGGGCGGCTAGTCGCGTTCGGCGATGCTTTCCATGTCCAGCCCAGCTGAGTCACCCGGACCGGTGTTCGCCCCGATATCGGCACCCGCGCGTGTATCAGCAGCGAGTGTGTGTTCACAATCGTGTCGTCGGGAAAGGAGCGATCACAGGTGGCCACACGTGCAGAGGTGCTGATCACCGCGACGGAACTGGCGGACCTCCTACAGCGAGGTGATCCGGTGACAATTCTCGACGTCCGCTGGCAACTGACGCAGCCCCACGGAGACGTCGCCTACCAAGCGGGCCACATTCCGGCCGCGGTGTACGTCTCGCTCGAGGACGAGCTGACCGATCACACCATTACAGGGCGCGGGCGCCATCCCCTGCCCACCGGACGAAGTGTCCAGCGTGCCGCCCGTCGATGGGGTGTACGCCGTGGGGTGCCCGTCGTCGCCTATGACGACTGGAATCGAGCGGGCTCGGCGAGGGCCTGGTGGGTGCTGACTGCCGCCGGGCTGCCCGACGTGCGCATCCTCGACGGCGGTCTGCAAGCCTGGATTGCAGCCGGCGGTGTCCTCGAGAAGGACACCGTGACGCCGGAGCACGGAGACGTGACGGTGCCGCACGGCGACCTTTATGGGGGTGCGCGCCGAACCTTGACGGCCGATGAGGCGGCCACGGTGGCGATGCTGCTCGACGCGCGTGCGTCAGAACGCTTCCGCGGCGAGGTCGATCCGATCGATCCGGTCGCCGGCCATGTCCCAGGCGCAAGGAACATCCCGAGCACCAGCCTGCTGACGGACGAAGGCGCGTTCTTGACCCAGACCGATCTCGCGCGGCTGTTCACCGACAAGGGCGTCGATACCACCGCAGCCATCGGCGCCTATTGCGGATCGGGCGTCACTGCGGCCGTGACCGTCGTCGCACTGGCCGCTGTCGGCGTGGACGCCGCGTTGTATCCCGGCTCGTGGTCGGAGTGGAGTTCGGACCCGTCCCGCCCGGTGGCGCGGGGGCCTGAATAACGGCCCGTCGTTCATGACTGTGTGTCCGAGAAGGATTCGGCGGTTGTCGTGCGGCCACCGGCACCTCGTGTCCTTCACCCCTGACGCGCCGATTGTCAAGACACCGCGGTCACGGATATCTGGTCCCGATAGGCCTCCAGAAGGCGCAGCCACACTTCGGTGATGGTGGGAAAGCATGGAACGGCGTGCCATAGCCGGTCGATGGGGATCTGGCCCGCGACGGCGATCGTCGCGGAGTGGAGCAGCTCGGACACGCCCGGCCCGACGAACGTGACGCCGAGCAGATAACCCTGATCGAGGTCGACAACCATGCGGGCCCGGCCGGTGTAGCCGTCGGCGTAGAGCTTGGCCCCGGTGACGACCTTGCCCGCTTCGACGGACTGGACGTAGCGGTCCAGATCTCGATGTCCACCACCTGCACCCGGTGGCCGGCTTGCTCGGCCTGGCGGGCGGTCAGGCCAACCGCGGCGGCCTCGGGGTCGGTGAAGAACACCTGGGGCACCGCGTGGTGATCCGCGGTCGCCGCGTGGGCTCCCCACGCGGTGATATCCACGGGCTTTGCGGCGGCTCTGGCCGCGATGGCGGCGGACGCGATGCGCCCTTGGTATTTGCCCTGATGGGTGAGCAGGGCTCGGTGGTTGGCGTCGCCCACCGCATACAGCCAGCCCTCTTTGACGGCGCGGACCCGGCATGTGTCGTCGACGTCTAGCCAGCGGCCCGGCGTCAGGCCGACAGTGTCCAGTCCGATGTCGCCGGTCCGCGGCGCCCGGCCGGTGGCGAACAGCACCTCGTCGACCTCCAACTCGCTGCCGTCATCCAAGGACACCGTGACCGGTCCCGCGCCGCCCGGGCGACGCAGCTTGGTGACCGAAACGCCCACGCGCACATCGACGCCCGCTTCGGCAAGTCCCTGTCCGACCAGCTTCCCAGCGAACGGTTCCATGCGCGGGAGCAGGCCCGATCCGCGGGCCAGCAGGGTTACCGAGGAACCCAGGCCTTGCCAGGCGGTGGCCATCTCCACGGCGACACCGCCACCGCCGATGACGGCGAGTCGGTTGGATACTTCGCTGCTGTCGGTGGCTCGGCGATTGGTCCATCGCCGGGCTTCGGCGATTCCCGGTATGTCGGGTAGCGCGGCGTCGCTGCCGATGCAGATCGCGACCGCGTGCCGGGCAGCGAGCATCACCACCTGGTCATCGGAGGTCGTGACCGCGACGCGGCGCGAACCTTGCAACCGCGCGTGGCCGCGAACCAGCTCGGCGCCGATTCCCCGCAGGAAATCGGCCTGATCGCGATCGTCCCAATTGGTGACGTAGCGGTCGCGGCGGCCGAACACACCGGTGGTGTTGACCGGACCGCTCGCCGCCTCCCGGGCGCCATCGACATGGCGGGCATCGGCGATCGCGATGACCGGCCGCAGGAGTGCCTTGCTGGGAACGCATCCCCAGTACGAGCATTCGCCGCCGACCAGTTCCTGCTCCACGACGGCCACGCTGAGCGCAGCGGCGCGCGTCCTATCGGCGACGGTCTGACCGATGGGTCCGGCGCCGACGACGACGACGTCGTAAAGTCGCTCACCGTTGGCGGATTGGGGTGGGACGCCGGCGGTGCTTTGTCCGGTCTGCATGGTTGATGCTCCTCTCGAGTTTCTGCCCGGTCGGGTGAATCGCACGGTGAAGACCCCTTCGGCTGAAATCCGTTGTTATGAAGGTCCGCTGTGGAGGGCTTCGGAGATAATGTCGGTGACGGCTGCATTGCACGGCAATGGGTGGTTGCACCGCCCGAGTACGACGGAGGGCGACGGTGCATCGGGGCTCATGAACGAGGCCTTTCACTGGACGGCGGCGGGAAGTTTCAGAGGTCGAGGACGAGGTCGTCCCGGGGAGCGGTGCAGCAGATGAGCACTGTTCCGTCGGGCGGTTGTTCCAGCGGCGGCTGGGTGTATGTGGCCACGCCGGCCACGACTCCGGTGATACAGGTGTGGCAGACACCGCTTCTGCATGAGTAGCGGGTCGGGATGTCGCAGGCTTCGGCGAGCTCGAGCAGGCTGCGGTAGTCCGGTGACCAGTTCACGGTGAGCCCGGTGCGGGAGAACGTGATCAGCGGCCCGGTTGCGGGGTGACCGGAAGGTGGGTGGGGCCTGATGCGGGGCGGCGCGTCGACGACGCCGGGGTTAATGCGAGGCAACGCGCCGAACAGTTCGGTATGCACGCGCCCCGCATTGATCCCGGCTGCCGCGAGGGCATCGCGCATGGCTTCCATGAATGTATTTGGGCCGCAGAGATACACGGTGGCATCGGTTGGCAGCCCCAGTGCCGCGATCGACTCCCGGTCCGGGCGCCCACGGGCGACGAGGCCGTCGGCTTGCGCGCCAGCTGTGTAGAAGATGTGTTGCACGGCGTGGGGCAGTGATCCGATCAGCGCGGTGACTTCGGCGGCGAAGGCGTGAGACTCACGATCCTGGGTCGTGTGTAGCCACCAGATATGTCGTTGGCTGCTGCTAGCCGCAAGCCGGTGCAGCATCGCCAGTATGGGTGTGACCCCGACGCCCGCCGACAGCAGAACGACGGGACTGTCGTCGTCGCCGAGGTAGAAGTCCCCCCGGGGTGCGGCGGCTTGCACCGTCGATCCCACCCGGATCTGAGAGTGCAGCCAGCGGCTCACCTCGCCGTGCTGTTCGCGTTTGACACTGATCCGGTAGGAACCCGCGGCGGGGTTTCCCGACAGTGAGTAACTGCGCAGCGGCGCCGGGACGCCGGCAGCGGGGATTTTGATGGTCAGATACTGCCCTGCAAGCGGTACGGGCAATGATGTGCGGTCGTCGGCCTGCAACTCGATCGACAACACGGTTGCGCTTTCCCGGCGCGTTGCGGTCACCAGCAGCGGGCGAAAACCGATCCACCCGGGTTCGACGGGGCGAGTCGTTGCCGCGACGGAGTTCTCACGCGCGCCGAGAAGGTCGTGAAACGACTGCTGCCAGCCGGGGCTCAGTGCCGGCACGTCGACCGCTTTGCCGAGTGCGTCGATGTCGCGGTCGGGCAGATACAGCAGCGCGTCGATGTCGGCGACGGTGAGCTCGTGGCGGCCGCGGCGGGTCCGCACGATGGCGTCACCGGCTGCAACGTGCCCTTCGGAGATGACGCGCATGTAGAAACCCGGACGATGGTGGGCGACGAGAAGATTGGGCATGTCGGCTACGCCCAGGCGTAGGCCGACCCGGAAACACGTCACCCGGGGCTGGGTCACCTCGAACTCGCCGTCACCAATGCGATAGCGGTCGCCGATGCAGACCTCATCGTCGGCCAGACCGGTTACCGTGAAGTTCTCCCCGAAGGCACCCGGTGCGAGGTCATCACGGCCGAGGAGGGTCCGCCAATAGTCATACGACTCGGTCTGGTAGACCATGACGGCGCGTTGCTCGCCACCGTGCCCGGCGAGGTCGCCCTGGCCATCCCCCTCGACGTTGAGCCGGCGCACCATCACCGGCCGGCCGACAGGTGTTTTCCAGATCCCGGTGTAGACGGTCTTGCCCTGCCAGCCCACATTTTTCGGGTTGCCCACGTTCACCGACACGAGCGTTGCCACTTGCGGCCCCTCCGACGCTATCGCCTAGGTTAGCGGTTCGCTGCCGTCGATCTTCAACGTCACACCGGTCAGGAAGGAGTTGGTCATCGCGAACGGCGCCGCATGGCGGATGTCGTCGGGGCGGCCAGCCTTGACTCCGTGTCGCACTTCTCATCCACGGCAATAGAAGGGGCGAACATCCCGGACGAGGCGTGGGACCAGCGTGCTGGTATCCAGCCCGGACTCGGGCAAACCGCCGGCACCTCCAGCCGAACTGCGGGAAGTAGCGTTGTTGGCGCAGCCGATCCGCCTCACTCCACATGAGGTCAATCCGAGGAGGTGCCGCCATGACAGCGGGGCGCAAGGAACCGGTCGTCTCTACGCCGGCGTCCGCTCCGCTGCCCGCATCGTCCAGACCGACCGTCGCCGCTCGCATGAACCGGCTTCCGATTACCTCCTGGCACCGCCGCGCCACGATTGCGATCGGCCTAGGTCTGTTCTTCGATATCTACGAGGTCTTCCTGGCAGGGGTGCTTGTCAGCGTTCTGGGTCATCAGTTTCATCTAAATAGCACCGAGACGTCGCTGCTGCTGGCCTCAGCCTTCCTCGGTATGTTCCTCGGCGCGCTGACGCTCGGACGGCTGGCCGATCGCCTGGGCCGGCGGCCCGCCTTCTTGCTCGCGCTGAGTATCTACTCGATATTCTCGCTCGTGGGCGCATTCAGTGTCGGTCCGGTCATGCTTGTGGTGTCGCGGTTTTTTGCCGGTTTGGGCATCGGGGCCGAGCCGCCGATCTCAGACACCTACCTGGGAGACCTGCTGCCGCCGAAAAAGCGTGGCAAGTATATGGCGTGGGCATACACGCTGTCGTTCGCGGGAGTGCCACTCGCCGGTTTCCTCGCGCACTGGCTGGTGCCGATGGCACCGCTCGGATTCGACGGCTGGCGGTGGATGTTCGTCGTGGGCGCCCTTGGCGCGGTTATCGTCTTCGCGCTACGGACCGGGCTGCCCGAGTCGCCGCGCTGGCTGGAGTCGGTCGGCCGGACGAGGGACGCCGAGGGTGTGGTTGCGCGTTTCGAGGAGCAGGCCCGCGCGGCTGGCAACCCGTTACCCGAGCCGGCTCTGGAGGTGCACGCGCCGACGCAGCGCGCCACCGTGCGCGAACTGTTCGTCCCGCCGTACCGTCGTCGCACCCTGATGATGGCGGTTTTCCACCTATTCCAGACGTGGGGCTACTACGGATTCGGCACGCTGGTGCCGATAGTCCTGGTGGCAAAGGGATATTCGATCGTGGACTCGCTGCTGTTCAGCGCCGTGACGTTTCTGGGCTACCCTCTCGGCTCGGCGTTATCGGTGCCCCTGGTCGAGCGCATCGAGCGCAAGTACTTGGTAATCGTCGCGGCGCTGGGAATGGCGGCGTTCGGGCTGGCCTTCGGGTCGGCGACGTCCACCCCAGTCATCGTGGCCTGCGGCTTTCTTTACACGATCGTCAGCAACGTGTTCTCGAACGCTTACCACATCTATCAGGCGGAAGTGTTCCCGACGCGGCTGCGCGCCACCGCGACCAGCAGTACATATTCGCTCTCGCGGCTATCCAGTGGGCTAATGCCCTTCATATTGCTGCCCCTGCTGCACGACGGCGCGGGCGCATTGTTCACGGTCGTTGCCGCGGCCCTGGTGGTGGTGGCGCTCGACATTGCACTGTTGGGTCCGCGCACCACCGGTCGCGCGCTCGAGAGCGTGAACGAGTTATGGCACGCGGCCGGCGATTGAACTCCCCGCGCCTGCGGGCGCCCAACTGATCAGCGGCCGAGCCTTCGCTAGGTTGCACCGCGGTCCATGGTCAGTTCGAACTCCGGGCTGGCGGACGCCTGGCCTCCGCTCTGTGGACACGAAATCTGCTGACCTGCACCCAGTTGCGGTGTCCCTCCTGGCACGGCGCATTGGATGCCACGACAATCCACGGACTTGTGTCCGCTGCAATAAGCTGAGTCAGAGCATCATTGACCAAAACGATTTGGTGATCTCTTGCGAATGGCAGTGCAACACCAAGCTGGTTCTGAATGTCTTCGATGTGGGGAAGGAGGGTGAACGGGTTGCGCCTTGACCCGGATGACCGCGGCCGGTAGCACGACGGCGCAATGATGCCGTCATGGTCGAACGCCGACTCGACTGGGCTCACCCCAAGCAGTCGTCGAGCACACCACACAGCGCGTCGACCGCGGCAGCGAACGCATGCTCGGCGGGTGTGCCGAAGCTCACCACCACGCCGTCGCCGGCCGGTATCTCGGGACCGGCCAGCGGATGTCGCAGTCGCGCGAGTCCCGACAACGCCACTCCTGCTTCACCCGCCCGGCGCAGCACCACCGGTTCGGCTCCATCAGGAAGCGTCAGCAGCAGGTGGAGTCCGGCCAATACGCCAGTGATGCCGACGTCGAATGGCTGCAGCGCCTCGACGAGTGCATCACGACGGCGCCGGTAGCTCAGGCGCATGCGCCGGATGTGCTTATCGTAACTGCCGCTGGTGATGAAGTCGGCCATGGTGAGCTGGACGATGCCGTTGACATAGAACTGCTGACCCCCTGCGGCGGCCAGCACCGGATCGATCAGCTCGTCGGGCACCACCATCCAGCCCAGCCGCAGCACCGGCGTGAGACTCTTGCTGGCCGAGCCCAGGTAGATGACGCGGTCCGGGTTGAGGTTCTGGACGGCGCCAATCGGTTGGCGGTCGTAGCGGAATTCGCCGTCGTAGTCGTCTTCGAGCACGTAACCGTCCGTGCGGTTCGCCCAGTCCAGCACCGCGGTGCGGCGTGCCGGGTGCAGCGGAGCGCCGTGCGGAAAGTGGTGGGCCGGGGTGAGCAGCACTGCGGCGGCGTCGGTGCGGTCGAGGTCTGCGATCACGGCGCCGTCGGAGTCGAAGCCGATCGGAGTCGACGGCACTCCCGCGGCCGCGAGGGCCTCTCGGAAGAGGAAAAGGCTGTAGGCCTCCAGCGCGACAGGACCCGAATCGCGCAACACCCGGCCGAGCAGTTCGACGGCGTGGCGGGTGCCGGCGCAGATCACGATGGAGTCGGGCGATGTACGCACACCCCGCGCGCGGGCGAGGTATTCGGCGAGGGCTTCGCGTAGTTCGGGTCGGCCCCGCGGGTCGCCCATGCGGAGCGCCTCAGTGGGCGCGATGGCCAGGGCGCGTCGGGTGGACGCCAGCCACGCGTTACGCGGAAACGCCGACACGTCCGGCGAGCCGGGCATGAGGTTGTGCGTGGGCACGCCGGGAGTGCCGCGTTTGCGGGCCGGCAGTGCCGTGCCGCGAGTGTTGACCACCCAGGTGCCCGCGCCCTGACGTGATGCCAGCCAGCCTTCGGCCACCAGTTCGGCATAGGCCTCGGCGACCGTGTTGCGGGCCAATCCCAGATCACCGGCCAATGTGCGCGACGGCGGCAGCATGGTTCCCGCCCCCAGCTGCCCGGACCGCACGGCCTCGCGCAGGGCGTTGATCAGCAATTCTCTGGCTCCGCGGGTGCCGGGCCGGATCACGTCACGCAGGTCGAGGTGAAGGTCGCGGCTACCGGAATTGGCCCATGAACACATGTCTGGATTGAACCAACTCAGCGGATCTTCGGCCAGATAGCGTCATGGCCATGACCGAAACACCGCAGGCCCCGAGCACAGTCGACCGCATCAAGATCTGAAAGGTGTCACCCGAACTGTACGGGGCGGTGATGAGCTTGAGCAGCGCTGCGAGTAAGGACATCACCCACGAACGGCGAGCTGATCGAGATCCGCGCGCACCGCAGATCAATCGCTGCGCGTTCTGCCTCGACGTGCACGTCAAAGACACCCGCGCGGCGAGACCGAGCAGCGGCTGGCACTGCTGGCAGCGTGGAAGAGGCGGGCGCCCTGTTCGTATTACAGAAATAGACGAGCAATTACAATAGGGAGGCATATTATGGCACGTGATATCAAACTTCTCGTGTATCCGGTTAAGGATGTAGAAAAAGCTAAAGCATTTTATGGAAAGTTTCTGGGCACCGAGCCGTATGTCGCCGGCGGCTATTATGTAGGTTATAGGGTTGGTGACCTGGAAGTCGGCTTAGACCCCAACTCCAACGTAGGCCCTATTGCCTATACGGATGTTGAGGATATCGAGAGTAGCCTTCAAGCAATGATTGAAGCCGGTGCTGAGATTGTCCAAGACGTTAAAGACGTTGGCGGGGGCCTGTTGATTGCGCAGGTTAAAGACGCTGACGGCAATGTTGTTGGGCTGAGAGCGCCGGCGAGGACATAACATCCGTCGGCAGTTTTTGGTGATCCCTGGTGGGATCGCTGATCGTGTGATCGTTCGACGAGTCTGCCGTTTGAGATCAGAATCGGAACCGCATGATCCGGCCCATGTCGCGCAACTTAGGGATGCGGGCGCTGACAGCGAGGCTGATCCGACCCGACATGGGGAGTTTGTCCAGGCCTGGCATGTCCACGCTGCGTAAGGCATCCAGGCATTCCAGGCCTGGGTGCAGGGTTTCGATTTCGTGGGGATCGTCGACACCCCAATACAACGTCGCCCCAGCACGACGAACAGCGGGCACCAGCTTCTGCAGCTTGATGCCCCACGTCCCATAGACGTCGAAAAGCAGCTGCCCGCTTGGGAAGCGCGCCGTGATCCGTTGGATAAGGCTGTGGCCCTGCTCTTCGGTCAGGTACATCGATAGACCTTCGAATACCACTACCGTCGGCCCGTCGTCGGGCACGGACGA
Source organism: Mycobacterium sp. (assembly GCA_025965895.1). Lineage (GTDB taxonomy): Bacteria > Actinomycetota > Actinomycetes > Mycobacteriales > Mycobacteriaceae > Mycobacterium. The sequence goes on along the minus strand of JAOPWC010000122.1, from coordinate 8,000 downwards.
GAGCCACTCGGAGTCGGTGACCGAGGCACTGATCTGGTGGTAATCGCCTGAGGGCTGGGGAAGGAGGCGGGAACGCAACTGCATGACCTGGGGAAGGTCGACATCAAACCAGCGCACCGAGGGCGTGGGATTGAGGCGTTGAACTCGAGTGTCCAGGCCGCAGGCGAGATGCAGCACCGTCGCCGACGGGTGTTCGGCCAGAAACGAGGAAGTCCACGTGTCGAGGACTTTTGCGCGGATGGCGATGCCGACTGAGCTCGTACCTTTCACCCCGGTGTTGCCGAAGTCGTAGTCGATGCGTTCGACCGCATCGGCAGCTGCGGTGTCGTTCAGCACCGAGTTGCGTGAGCGGCTGTCCAATGCGCGGCCATACAAGGTGGCGAGCATGGTCTCCTGGGCACCAATGAGGGTGATCTTCTCGCGATCCATCACAGCCAACGTAGCGCTGAATTCGATGCAGCGATCTTCGGCAGGGGCCTCCGCCTCCGTTTTGGCGCTGTGCAGACCGGTCGGAAGTCGTTGGCCACCCGATGTCCTGTACTTGGGTGACGCGTGCCGAAAAGTATGGCGGCAATTGGTGAATCACGCCAACGAAGTATTTCTGCGCGCGTCCGGCAATATTGGGGTGCCACAACAGCCTGTTGACAGTGACCAAGATTCTGGAGAAGGGCGGCCAGTGGACGCGCAGCAACCTGATCGCGTCGACGGCAGGGAGCAGGTCGCCCCGCACGACGCCGTTTGTCTTACCCACTTCGAGCACGGCCCCGACGGGTCATCGGCGTATTTGTCGCGGCCGTCCCGGGGCCGGTTCGGTCACGCGGTGTTCAGCAGTGCCATGAGTCCGTAGTCCATGTGTATCTGCTGGTGGCAGTGCAGCAGTGACCGGCCGGGTTGGTCGGCGATAAAGTCGATGTCCATGCTCTGGTAGCCGCCGAGCATGGCGACATCTTTTCGCAGCCCGGCGGTGGCTGCTCCGCCGATGTTGGTGATTTCGAAGGTGTGCCGGTGCAGGTGCATGGGATGCAGATCGTCGGTGGCGTTGCGAAACCGCAGCCGGTAGCGTTTCCCGTTTTGCAGGTCGTAGACGGGTTGGTTGGTGGCCATTGAGAACGGTTTCCCGTTGATGGTCCAAATGTTGAAGCCGTTGTCGGCGGCGTTGCGTTTTTCGATCAACATGTCGATGGTCTGATCAGGTATGGCGGCAGCGGCGTTGGGTGCGGTGAAGCGGCGGTAATCCCACTGAAACGGTGGCGACGGTGCCCATTGCGGATCCCCGGTGCGACCGGCGTACTCGACAACGATGCCCATGCCGGCCTGACGATCTGAGTCGGCGAGATCGCCCAGTACCCAGATCCCGGGATTGGTCATCTCCACTATCGCGGAAATCCGTTCGGCAGCCCCCAGCCACAGCACCGGTACCGCAGCGGGGTTGGGCACGGGGTTGCCGTCCAATGCGATCACGGTGAAGGTGTGTCCGGGCAAGGCGAGGCTGCGTGTCTCGGTGGCGCTGCCGTTGAGGACATGCATCAGTACCCGCTGACCAGCTTGCACCCGAATCGGATCGCCGTGGCCCAGCATGTGCCCGTTGATCGCGAAGGCGTCGTAGCCGACCTCGTATCCCTTCGGGTCACCACGGGCGAGTGAGGCGGCCATCGCCGCCTCACCCTTGTCCTTCAGCTCGGGAGCTTCTTCGCCCGCCAGAAAGGCGGTGGGCATGTCGCCCCCGCGGCTGAAGGAGGGTTCGAACTCTTTGAGCGTGAGGAAGATCTCCTGGTCGTAGGCGCCGATGTTTTGCTTGGGTTCGATGTAGACGGGACCCACGAGCCCGCTGTACTGGCCACGGGACAGGTCGGAACGCGGAACCACATGCGTGTGATAGAACCGGAAGCCGGCCGGGCCCGGCACGAACGAGATGCGCCGCATGCCGTGTGCAGGGATGTAGGGGGTGCCCTCCTCGGTCGCGCCGTCCACGTCCACGGGCAACCGCTGCCCATGCCAATGCAGCTGCTCGGGGGAGTCGCTGTCGTTGTAGATGTCCACCCATGTCCGCTGCCCCTCTTTGAACCGCAGCAGCGGACCAGGGAACTGACCGTTGTAGGTGAGGGTGGACACGATCCGATCCGGTGCCAACTCCACCGTGCCGGTGCTGATTCGCAGCGTGTAGTCGACCTTGCCGTTTGGCGGGGACGGCTGTGAAAAAGGCGAACACGCAGCCAAGCCCGCGGTGCCGCCGCCGACGCCGGCGGCGAGCACCGCCACACCGCTCCATCTCAGGAAATCACGCCGTCCCACCGCCATCACGCCACCATCAGATCCCTTTCAGGGCGATGACGATCGGTCGGGGTGCCAGCCGGCCATCATCGCGCGTTTCCCGAGTTCAGTGTCGGCGGCCGACAGATACGAGGTGGACTGGGTCCGTCTCGGCCGAGGTCATCACATCACCCGTCGCTGAATTTGAGCTGTGACATTCCTTGGCGAGGCTCGACGGCAGCACAACGGTCACCTGGTCATTCAGGAACGGAGCCAACAGTTTTGGGCTCTCCCGCGTCTCTGCACACCCGGCACACCCAGACGAAGTTACGACGCGGGCCAGTACATCGTGCGCCGATGTCGGCTGCCTACAATTGGATTCCGTGCCGGGCCGGAGTGCGCCATGACCGATTCACTGAATGCCCAACGCGTTCCTGATGAGCTGCCGAGACGACTGGCGCTGCTTGCCACGTCGCGCCCACACCCCCCAGGCGCCGCCCACGCTCCAAGCCCGCGCGCCAATTAATAGCACAGGACATTAGCGGGGCACCGACGATCGGGCTACGTCACGGCAAGAAAGGAACACAACACTGATGGCCCGACCTGCATCCTGGTTCAGCGCACTAATCTTCACCCGCGGCCCCGCCGCGGTGGTTCTGATCCGCCTATATGTGGGTCTGGTGTTCGCCTGCGAAGGGGTGTTGAAGTTTCTGCGGCCCGACTCGCTGGGCACTGGTCGATTCGACAAGGTCGGCATCCCCGCACCAGCGTTCTTCAGCACACTGGACGGGATCTTCGAAATCGGCTGCGGCGTACTCATTCTCGTCGGCTTACTGACCCGGCTGGCCGCCGTGCCGATGATCATCAACATGCTTGGCGCCCTGCTTATCACGAAATTGCCAGATTTTCTGGGGGCAGGCAGCGTTGTTCCGTGGAGAGCACGGCTGGTGGGACTTCATCCACGAATCCCGCGTTGAGCAGATAAAGAGTTCACCGGTCAGGACTTCCGCGATATGGATCTGGCATGTCTGCGCAATGAGCGCGTTGCCTTTGACGAATGCAATTTCAGCGGGGCGAATCTGGCTGAGTCGTAGCACACCGCGTCGGCTTTCCGCAACTGCACGTTCCAGCGACGAGCTGGTGGCACAGCTCTTTTCGTCATTGCAGCTTATTGGGGTCGGTGTTTCAAGACTGTCGACTACGACCGTTGACCTTCATCGAAGTGGACTTCTCGCTGGCGGTCCTCGGGGGCTGCGATCTGCGCGGAGCAAAAGCGACCGGCACACGGCTAGAGAAAGCCGACCTGCGCGGAGCTCTCACAGACCCATCGCTGTGGCTTAGCGCGAAGCTCTCGGGTGCCAAGATCGATGTTTCGCAAGCATTAGCCCATGCGGCTGCCCATGGTCTGCAGATCCAGGGCGAATAGAACACCGCGCGGCGGCGTCGGTGATTGTGGAGCAAAAATTCCGGGCGTTGGGAGGGAGACCGGAGCTTGGGTCAGCACCCTCCCCTCCGGCGGGGACCGCATCACCCCCATGTTAATGCTTGTTAAACAATCGATGACGACCACTAGCGCGTCGGCGCTCTGACGGGGCCGCGGTGTTCTCGCCGAATGTCGGCGTCCGGTGATGCCTGCAATACTGAGTGCTCATGTTTGCGCGCGCGCAGCAGCGGCTCGATCGCGGTGTCGCCGCGAGTCGGCGGGCAGTGCTGCTCGCGGCGCTCGGCAGCCTGCTGATCGCGGGCCTGGCGGTCACCCCCTCACCCGGGGACCACCGGCTGGATCAGCTCCTCAAGGTCGGTCCCGAACCAACCGGGTTCCGGGCCCGCGGCGGCGACTGCCTGAACTGGCCCGATGATGCCGCCGGTCGGGCGAGCATTGTCGACTGCGCGGATCAGCACAAGTTCGAGGTGGCCGAGTCGGTCGATATGGGCGCCGTGGGGGAGCAGTGTCAGGTCGCTGTAGAGCGCTACCTCGGTAACCGCTACGACCCCAACAGTCGGTTCAGTACCGGCATGCTGTGGTTCGGCGACGGGCTGTTGGCGGCGCTGCGAAAGCGGCGGATGCTGTGCGGGCTGCAGCTGCCGGGTGCAAGCAATCAACCGGTGGCATTCAGAGGCCGAATCGCCGATCTCGACCAGTCCAAGGTGTGGCCCGCGGGTACCTGTCTGGGTATCGACACCGCCACCGGCCGGCTCACCGGCATCCCGGTTGACTGTGCCGGCCCGCACGCCGTCGAGGTGACCGGTGCGGTCAACTTGGCCGAGCAGTTTCCCGGCGGCGGCCCGCCTGCCGAAGCCGACCAGGAGAGGGTCCTCACGGAGGACTGCACCCACATCACCAACGACTATCTCGCGCCGGCCCCGTTGCGTGCCATCAGCCTGTCGCTGAATTACGCCACGGTGCCGCGGCCCAGCTGGTCTGCGGGCAGCCGAAAGGTGGCCTGCACCGTCGGTTCTCCCATCAACGACGGCGGCTGGGCGACCCTGGCCGGCAGCGGCAAGGGGGGACTGCTGATCAACGGCCATCCACCACAGCCGCCGATCCCCGACCCTCTGCCCATCAACGTGCTCACCGGCGCGGCCGCACCGAACCCGCAAGTCGCCGCACCGATTCCGGCGTCAGCCACCCCGTCGGTCGCTGACCGACGAACGCAGGCCCCGTCCACGCCGCCCGCCGCCACTCCGAGTCCCGCCCCGCCCGCTGCACCCGTCGGCAGTCAGACTCCCGCCCCGCCCGCGCTCGCGCCGCCGGCACGGCCGGATCCTGACGCGCCGCCCGGGGGAACAGTGCTGACCATTCCAGGGCTGGCACCGATCACCCTGCCCGCGCTGCCAGCCGCACCGCCGCCATCGCCGGACGCCCAGCCGTAGGAGAGCAGGCGTGGCTGCCTTCGTCGCACCATGAGTGTCCGCCGCCACCGGTGACTGCGCCCTCCCGGTTCACACTTGCCAGCCGGTCGGGTCCTGTCGGCGACGGCCATCGTGGACAACCCGGCACGTGACCATCGCCGTCGTTCTCTCAACATCCTGAGTGATTAGCCCATGGCAGTGAGGGTTCCGTTGCGGGCGCCGACGATGAGGTTCGCAGCCCACTCTTGACGTCCGTTGGTGCCCAGCAGGCGGGTACCGTCTGCGCCCAGACCCGCGGATACCTCGGAGACGCCGGCCGTCCGGGTAGCGCGTAGGACGACAACTTCTTGCCAGTCGGCGACAGTGCTAGCAGTTCCGGTCCCGGAGTCGGCCACAGCACCGTACCGTCGGGCAGCAGCAACCGCGATATCGAGAGGTCGCCGCCGACATCGGTATGCCCGGAGTCATAGGTTCACAGGTCTGCTCCGGTGGAGGGGTTGAGGCATGCAGAACGCCCCCGTTGGAAGCGGCGTAGATGGTGCCGTCCGGGCCAACCACCGGTCCTGGGGTTAACCCACCTTCCACATGTCGCTGCCAGCGCGGCACCCCTGCGGTCGGTCCTGACGAGGCCGACGCACCGCTATGTCTGGCGTGGTGCAAGGCCGCTGGCCAGGCGCCCAACTTGCACGGCCGGGCGCAGGGGCCGGCGCGTGCAGGCCGGTCGCCGCCGCCCGAACGGGCCTCACGCCGTCCCGGATTAAACGCTGTGGAGTGGGCCATCAGCTGGTAATCCTTGATCGGACGGGACCCGACCGGGCCGGGGAGGGGATTCTTTCCCAATGCGCACGGCGCACATCGGCGCCGTTGGGCGCCCGCGACTGCGGTCGGTGGTGAGAGCCGCGGTTCACGTCCCGTTGCCGCAACCAGGGCACACTGCAGCGAAGGGCGGGACCACATTGGGAGGTGGGGGGATGCGCATTATTCATCTCGGCTGCACGGCCGCTGCTGTTTTGTCGCTGTGGCACCCCCCCGCCGCGGCTGGGTCTCCTCCACTACCGTCCGTCGACACCATCAGTCCTGGCATCGGCGTGGCCGACTACGACGGGCAGTCGGGCGGGAACACCTGCACAGCGGGCTTTTTGGTACGCACCAACAGCGGTCAGCTTGCGCTGTTTTCTGCCGGTCACTGCGATGAGGGCGGCCGTGTGGACGTCAACTTATCTGGGTCCTACACCACCATCGGCACATTCACCGCCAGCATCCACCAGGGCGACGCCGCAGGGGACACCGACATCGGACTCATTTCCCTAATGCCGGGACTTCCGGTGACCCCCGCCGTCGTCGGCGCGGAGCCTGTGAGGGGCGCAACAGACCACGTCAAGATGGGCGAGACGCTCTGCAAATTCGGCCTGACTACCGACCGCCAGTGCGGACCCGTCACCAACATCACGGCAAGCAAGGTCACGTTTGCGGCACCAACGCAGTGCGGCGACTCAGGCGGCCCGGTCTACGCCATCAACCCCGACGGCAGCGGCGTGACGGCCGTCGGAATCACCACCGGGGCAACAATGGGTGTCGGCTCGGCCCCGCCGGCATGCGGCTCGGCCTCCACGTTCTCAGTGGCCGAACTGATTCAGCCGTGGCTGCGCAAATGGGCAGTCACCGTGCAGACGTCGTGACGTCGGCACCGGAACACGGGCGACAATCAGTGAATGTCGCTGGGGAAAAGCATCGCCGGTTAGCCATCTTCAACTTGATTGGCGTGACCTACGGAGCCCCGGCGTTTCGAAGCCACCGCAGTTGATGGTGACCGATTCGCGTCCGGCCGGTGTAGAGGACGTAGAGGTCATCGCCTGAGGGCGTGGGCATTCCACCGGGGGTCGTCGTGACAATCGACTCGAAGTCGACTGCGCCGGGCAACAGCGTGTTGCCCGAGTTGTCGGCGACCTGGATGAGCACCTCGAGATGCGGCAGTCGCCCACGAATCGCCGCGACGCGCGTTTCGGACTCGCCGCTGTACACCAGAGCGGTTCCGCCTGGAAAACCCCAATGTCGGCTTCAGCTGTTCTGCAAATGTGCACTCCGAACCGGCATAGCGCACGACCACCCGTGCACCCGGGCAGTCAGAGAATTATTTCGAGCATGTTCCTGAGTTCCTTTTGCTGTGCCTTGGTGAGGCGCGCAAGGCGTTTATTGAACGCGTCCGACAGCAGCGCGAGGCCGTCCGTGGTGGCTTGACGTCCGGCCGGGGTGAGCAGGAGACGATGGCGCCGCAGGTCGGCGGGGTCGATCTCACGCCGCACGAATCCTGCGGCCTCAAGACGTTTCAGGTAGACGGTCACCGTCGCCTTGGGCATGCTCAGTGTCGCCGCCAACTCGGCAGGGTAGGGATGTTCGTCGATCTCGGCGAGCAGGAACAGTTCCTTGGAATCGAGGCCCAACGCCGTGATGTCGGCCTCAACGCGGGAGACGACCGACAGCAGCACCCGGTAGTTCAGCGACCAGATCTTGGCCGCATCGACCTGAGACATCGACCTTGCAACCCAGGTAGTTCAGAGATAAACTAGTTCGAAAGTAAACGAACGCATAGGTGAACAATCTATCAGAGAGGGGCCCCGCTGTGCCTCTGGACCACTACGTGACACTCGGACGATCCGGTTTACGTGTCAGCCCCCTGTGCCTGGGGGCGATGACGTTCGGCGAAGACCTCGGCTGGGGCTCGAGTGTGGAGGAGTCCCAACAGATCATCGACCGATTCGTCGACCTGGGCGGCAACTTCATCGACACCGCCAACTTCTACACAATGAGCCACTCCGAGAAGATCATCGGCGACCACATCGGGCGCCACCCCGCCCGCCGCGATCGCTTGACGATCGCCACCAAGTTCAGCGGCAACC
>JAOPWC010000090.1 GCA_025965895.1 Mycobacterium sp. | reverse complement strand
GCGTGCAGATCCGCACCGTCAACGGTGGCGATCTGGACCTGTCCACCAGCGCGGGCCGGATGCTGGCCCGTATTCTCGGGTCCGTGGCCCGCCAGGAGTCCGAGCACAAGGGCGAACGGCAGCGCCGCGCCAACGCGCAGAAGGCCGCGGCCGGCCGCTGGCAGACCGCCAACCGGCCCTTCGGCTACACCATGACCGGCGAACCGTTGGAGCCGGAAGCCACCGCGTTACGTACCGCCGTCGCTGATGTGCTGGCAGGCAAAAGCATCCGCAAGGTGGCAGCCGAGTGGAACACGGCGGGCCTGCGAACCACACTCAAAGGCACGCAATGGAATTCACCCCGTGTGCGGCGGCTGCTGGTCAACCCACGCTATGCGGGCTTGAAAGTCCACCGCGGCAAGGTCGTCGGCAAAGGCGCCTGGACACCGCTGATCGACGAGGACACGCACCGCGGCCTGGTGGCCTACCTCTCCGACCCGGCGCGGGTGAAGTGCACCAGCTTTGAACGGAAATACATCGGGTCCGGTGTCTACGTGTGCGGTCGGTGCGAAGGCAGGATGAAGTCCGCGATGCCCGCCGATCGCCGTAAGGAGACATACGCCTACGTCTGCCGCGATCATGCTCACTTGCTGCGGGTCGGCCAGCCGCTCGACGACTACGTGACCGCCGTGGCGCTGGGCCGGCTGTCCCAGCCCGACGCGCATCTTCTGCTGGAAGACAAGCGTATTGACATACCGCAGTTGCAGATCGACCGCAACGCGCTACAGGCCCGGCTTGAGGAGCTGGCCGACGCGTTCGCCGAAGGCGCGATCGACGCCAGCCAGCTACGCCGCGGCACAAGCAACCTGCGGGTCAAGCTATCGGCCATTGATTCGCAGTTGGCCGACGCGGCGCGCACCGATCCGGTCGCCGTGCTGATCGCCGACCGTGAGCAGGTGCAGAAGCATTGGGATGCTTGCTCGCCTGCGATCCGTGGGCAGATCATCGACCAGTTGATGACGGTCACCGTGTTGCCGTGCCCCTCGGGCAAGCGCTTCGACCCGGCGTATGTGCGGATCGACTGGAAGCCCTGACAATCTGCAGTCTGCAGATTGCTCAGGCCCACCCGGCGACACGCCCAATTCGCAGACACTTGTACTTAATAATTGCATCCGCCGCAAAAATCAGTCACAGTAGTTCCCATGGCAGGCGTGTGTCTGCCGTAGCTGTCTCCAGGTGATTCAGCGACGGGCTCCAGTCCAGGTGACGGACCTGCTGTCCCTGTCCCGCAGAGATCCAACTTCGCTCCCGCGCAACGTGTCTTAGCCGTTGCCCGCGCCGGGGCGTGTGTCACCTGGAAGGCAATCCCCTCATGGCTGGTTTAAACCCGCCTGCTATCGACGCGTCCGACGAATGGCTGACGCAGCAGCAGGTAGCAGCAGCATTGAAAGTCACCGTCCCCACCGTCCGATCGAAGATCGACCGCGGCGAACTCCCCGCCTATCGGTTCGGGCCGAGGGTGGTCCGCGTGCGCCGCAGCGACGTTGAGAAGCTGCTCACACCTATCCCCGTCCACCCCAAACTCCAAGCGGCAATTCAGAAGTCACTTGACGAGGCGCCCCTACTCACCGATGAGCAGCGCACCCGTATCGCCGCGCTACTGCGCACAGGGTCCGGTGCCTGATGCCCCACGAAAAAGACCGCGCCGGCCTGGGAACCGACGCGGCCCAACAGCACACACCAGATACCGACACCATACCCCACCAGGGTATGGATTTCGCGGTGTGCCGCGAGTACCTCGTAGCCTTGTTCGGCGACACCACGGGCTACCTGCACGTTGATATCGGCCACGGCCCCCACCTGACCGACGACGGCAAATACGACTACACCCGGTTTGAACAGAGGGTGTACGAGTATCCGGGGGAAGCCGACGCTGCAATACGCGACATGCTCACGGCCGCACCGGATTCCGACGTGTTCGTGTGCACCTGCCTGATGCGTGGACGCACCCGCGCCAAAGGTGCTGCCGTCGAACGCACCCGCCCCCACGCCGACGTCGACCACGGACGCATCGACCCCGACAAGGTCCGCGCCGTCAACGGCTTCGCGATCGCATCTGGCACACCGGGCAACGCACACGTCTACGTCGAGGTGACCGAATCGCTCACCGTCACCGAATACCCGATCATGTGCCGCGCTCTCGGCGACTACCTCGGCGGCGCCGACGCGAAGATCTCCGATAACGACATCCTGCGCCCGGCGGGCACGTTCAACCACAAGGCGGCCGCAGCCGGCGCCCAACCCACTCCGGTGGAATGGCTCATCCCACCGCCCGGTGTGCGCCACGACAAGCACGCACTCGCCTCCCAGTTGGGCGTCACCCTGCCCGAACCCGGCGAGGAACCCTGGCGCCACCACAACACAGCGGACGGGCCGACGGAGATGCAGTTCCACAATGGAACTGCATCTCAGACCTCGGAGCCGGTCGACCTCGCCAACTACCCGTTTGTGCAGATCGCGCTCGACCACAACAGCGGTGACCGCTCAGTTGACACCATGCGCATCGTCGGCGAGTGCTACGACAACGGCCTGACCCTGCCTCAAACCCGTTGGGTCGTCGGCACCCGCGCCGACCTGGCCGAGCGGCTCGACGAGTTCGCCAAACGCCGCGAGCCGCGCGACGACGTCCTCGACTGCTGGCTCAAAGCCATCAACAAGCGGCAGGCCCAGGTCAACGAGAACACCGACTGGGTGAAGAACACGGCCGCGAACAACAGCGACCATGCAGCCGACCAGCCGAAGCCGGCCGGGCGGGCGGATTCCGCCGACATGCCCGACGTCAAAACCCAGGAACACCACCATGGCCAGATCCGCATCGCCTACCGGCTGGCCCGCCGCTACGGCGGCCGGCTGCTGTACGTGCACGGCCTGGGCTGGTTCCACTGGGACGGCAAGCGATGGGCAGAAGACAACCGCGGCGTAGCCATCCGCTACGTGGTCAACGTCATCGCCGCTGCGCTCGCCGAATCCGCCAAGCTCGGCGGCGACGACGGCAAATACCTACGCAAAGACGCCACGTCGTGCGAATCGGCCGCCGGAACGCAAGGTGTGCTCAACGTCGCCCGCGCGTTGGCACCGTTCGCTGCCACCGTCGACGACCTCGACGCCGACCCGTGGCTGCTCAACTGCGCCAACGGCACCCTGGACCTGCGCACGATGCAACTGTCGCCGAACAACCCGGCAGACCGAATCACCAAAATCACCCGCGCCGCCTACGACCCCGCTGCATCCGGTGTGGTGTGGGCCGCGTTCCTGGCGCGAGTGTTGCCCGACGAACAGGTACGCGAATACCTGCAGCGCCTCGCCGGGGTCGCCCTGCTGGGCAAGGTGATTGAGCATATTCTGCCCATCCTGCTCGGCCGCGGGCGCAACGGTAAAGGCACGTTCTACGAAGCCCTGTGCTACGCGCTGGGCGACTACGCCGGCGCCGCCGACCCCGAGCTGTTCACGCAACGCGAAGGCGCACACCCCGCCGGGCAGATGGATCTGCTCGGCAAGCGATTGGTCGTCGTGTCCGAGTCCGACAAGGGGCGCCGGCTCGCCGAAGCCACCATGAAACGCCTCACCGGCGGCGACCGGATCAACGCGAGGCACATGCACAAGAACTTCGTCGAGTTCGCGCCGTCGCACCTGGCGATGCTCATCACCAACCACCTGCCCAAGGTGTCCGACGACAGTCCCGCCATCTGGGCCCGGCTGCGCGTCATCCCGTTCAACGTCGAGATCCCCGAGGACGAACGCGACACCGGGCTCGCCGACGCGCTCCAAGCCGAAGCCGACGCGATTCTCAACTGGGCGCTGGCCGGCTGGCAGCAGTACCAGAAACGGCGGCTCGACGCGCCACCCGCGGTCGTGCAAGCCACCGGCGACTACCAGAAAGACAGCGACGACGTCGGGCGGTTCATCGACGAGGAATGCCACGTCACCCCTGCGGTCAAGATAACGGCCGGCGAGCTGTTCGACGCGTGGAATCGCTGGCGCAAGAGCGACGGCGCCGCCGAGATCAGCAAGACCGCGTTCGGCAAAGCCCTCGGCCGCCGCGGCTACCAGTCCACAGACTCCAACGGCAAACGCTGGTGGCTAGGGCTGTGCGTCCTCAAAAGCGAGGAACAGTGACCGTAGTGACTGACTTTTATATATCGCTACGCGAACAAAATATAGAGAAATTACGATTTCCCGGTCACTACGGCCACTGTCGCAGGTCAGCGCTGTGAGCGCCAGCAGTGCGAGGCGTGTGGGCATCCCCACGCGCTGTATCCAGTGCGCGCACCCCTCGGCGTCCACAAGCTCACCGGGCTGCGCGCCGAGTGCAAACTCATCGCCCGCAACACACGCCTGTCAGCAAACATCCACCCACCCGAGAAAAGGAACCCGATGAGCGTCGACACCGACGACGAGTACTACCGGCTCGGACTCGAACAAGAATCCCCCGCCGATTTCCTGCACTTCCGCCGCGAATGGCTGGCCGACCCCGATTCAGTACGTCTACAGCAGACCAGCACCGGCGGCTGGGACATTGTGTTGCGCATCGACGGCACCTACCTCTACGAGGCCGAAGCCCGAGAGATCGCCGACACCTTCCAGCGGGAGATTTACGGCCTGGCCGAGCAGATCCGCCGCGCCGTCCACGAAACACGGGCGCAGCGGTGAACCGCGCTAGCCGCCGTTCCGCAGCCCGCCAAGCGCCGCCCGCCATCCGGGAATACGCCGCCGCCTACCGCTGCCCCGACTGCATGAGCGAGACCGGTGAGCTGTGGCACGACGGCCGCATCTG
>JAOPWC010000080.1 GCA_025965895.1 Mycobacterium sp. | reverse complement strand
CGTCAAAGCTCCACAGCACCGTGAGACGATCGTGCCAGCGATCAATGCCGGGAAGATGGTGTACAGCGAGTGGCCGCTGGGCATCAACCTGACCGAAGCCGAGGACCTCGCTGCGCTGGCCCGGTCGCGCAACGTGCGCACGGCCATAGGGCTACAAGCCAGATCGTCCCCGCTATTGCGCTACCTGCGTGATCTGGTCGCAAATGGCTACCTCGGGACAATGCTGTCCACCACGCTGGTGAGTTCACACAACGCGTGGGCCGACGCGCTCAAGACCGGTCCGTACATACTGGACAAAGCCAACGGCGCGAACCTGCTGACCGTCGGCTTCGGACACACCGTGGACGCGTTCACCATGGTGCTCGGCGAGTTCACCGAGGTAACCGCTACCTTAAGAAACCTGCTCCCGACGTATCGAGATGCCACAACCGGGCGGGTCATCACCAAGTACACCGGTGACCACTTCGCCGTCACCGGTGTACTCGAATCCGGGGCGCTGGCCAACGTGCATTTCCGGGGCGGCGTCTCGCGCGCCACCGACTTCCGCTGGGAAATCAACGGAACCGACGGCGACCTGGTAGTCACGTCTCACGGCAGCAGCCTGTGGAACCGTGGGCTGACCCTGGTAGGACGGCAAGGCTCCCAGAACGAATTCAGCGCACTGCCCGTGCCCGCCAGTTACGAGCGGCGCGTCCCACAGTTTGTGGGGCGCTCCACCGAAACCGCATACAACATCGCCTACGCTTACGCCCAACTGCGCGACGACATCACCGATGGCACCAGCGTCATTCCCGACTTCGACCACGCGGTGCGTCGTCACCGCCTGATCGACGCCGTGCAGCGGGCAGCCGAGACCGGCCAGCGGCAGACCGTCGCACTCAAGGACTGACCCGACCGGGCAACTGGGTCCGGCCACAGCAGACAGGTCCGCACCCGACGAAGGTCAAACACCGCTCTAGTGCGTAGAGCTGCTACCGCACCATCACCACGGCGCCGGCGCCCACCGCCTCGTCCAGAGGGGTTCGATCACGTGTTACCAGTCGCGACTGTCTCACGCAGAAGTTCAAATTTGAGCGCCGCCGCGGCCGTGTCGATTCCGGGTCGATTCGCACACCATCACTAGAGACGCGCGTGACCAGCGTGCCGTGTCTCAGAGCCCGAACTGGTCCTCGATGATGCCGAGCCAGATTTCTGCCACGTCGATGGCGACCTTCTCACTGATGAAGGCGTGTTGGGTTCCGGTGTACATGTCGCGGAACGCGCGTTCGAAGCGACTGCCCTCGCGGATCGCGGTGGTTCCTGCGGCCGAATGAGCCCATTCCGCGCGCTAACTCTCCAGTGCCTTCGCGCAGCCGGCGAGGACAGTTAGGAAGCTCCACCGGAGCAGCCGACGGCTGACCGCCTCCATCAGCTTGCCTCCGGCGTAAGCCGGGTGCGTGTAGCTGGTCTGCCAGTCGAGATGCGTGCCGTCGGCCGACGGAGTGAACGTCAGTGTGCCGCCCTCGTGATTGAACGGCGGGATTGAGCGGACGACGCGGTAGGAGTAGGCGCGCGGCCGATCGTAGGCAGTGATCTCTTCACGAAACCACCCGCCAAGCCCGATCGGCTCTCGCAGCGCGCCCTCGCCAGGCCCCGACGAGCCTTTCACCCAACGGACCTTGAGGATCACCGGAGCGGCAGTCAAGTTGGCCGGATCAGCTAGCCAGTCGAAGACGCGTTCCGGAGATGCGGCGATCGTGCGATCAACGTGAAACTCGACCATGACACCTCTGGCCTTTCGCAAATGACATGCGGGCGGTGGCCGCCACCGCCCGCACCACCCAGTCCGCCGCTGCGGCGCTGGGCAGAGCCCGCCACCTGCGCCGAGGTGGCGGGCTCTTGATGGCCGTGCCGCTCATCTGGAGGCCTGAAGTGCGGCGACGAGTGGGGCGCTGTCGAAGACGTTCCGGCTGTAGGTGATCTTGCCGTCCTTGACGGTCACCCACTCGGCACCGGGAGCGCTTTTTACCGGCCCGGTTTCGGTGTCGTACATGACGAGCGCGGTTTCATCGTCACCGAAGGCGGCGATCATTTTCGAGCCGGTGAGGATCTGCAGGAACGGGCCCTGGAAACCGCGGTAGGCCTCGGCGCCTTCCAGGCGGCCGGCCGGCGTGTCGCAGACGATGTCGTCGGCGATGTAGCTCATGGCCGCGTCCAGGTCGTGACTGGTCCAGGCCTGGTAGTAGGCCAGCCAGGTCCGCAGCGCGGGACTGGTGGTATCTGTCATGGCTATTTTCCTCTCGTTATGGAGATCTGTTCGCGATCTCGTACTAAGTACGCTACGTTGTACGCATACCGATTGTCAATACGCTACGTTGTACGCATGCCGACGGTTAAGAAGCCCGCGGGCCGCAAACGAGGCGAGGTCACGGCTGACGACGTGGTCGCCGCCGCCATCGACATCGTCGACCGAGAAGGCGTCGACGCGCTGACCATCCGGCGTGTCGCTCAGGCGTGCGGGCTCAGCCCCATGGGGCTCTATCGCCACGTCCGAGACAAAGACGATCTGCTCGACCGGGTCGTTGACGCCGTTTTTGGTCCGGCTCTTGGGGATCTGCAGGTCAGCGGCTCCTGGGACCAACAAGTGGCCGACCTGTTCCGGTATCTGCGGCGGCTCAACCTCGACCATCCCGGCATTGCCGCACTTTGTGTGCTGCGGCCCACCCCGGTCGTCGGCGTCGCCCGCTTCTACGCCCGGGTGCTGGCCGCGCTCGCCCAGGGCGGGTTCACCGGCACCGAGGCCGTGCACGCCTTCGACACCTTGTTGATGTTCATGTTCGGATCGGTGCTCTGGGAAATCCCCCGCACCACCGATGTTCGTGTTCGGGAACGGCTGGTCACCGTTGCGATCGGCGATGAGGCGGCGACCCAGATCATCGAGCGAGCCAACGAACTCAGCCAACGTGACCCCACCGAGTACTTCGAAGCCGGCCTCAACACCATCC
>JAOPWC010000063.1 GCA_025965895.1 Mycobacterium sp. | reverse complement strand
GCTCGAGGAATTCATTCGCGACGCCGCCTCGACGTACTGGCACCAAAGCTGCACCGCGAAGATGGGCCAAGACGCCACGTCGGTCGTCGACGGCAACCTGAAAGTCTATGGGATAGAACACCTTCGTCTCGCCGACGGATCCATCTTGCCCCGGGTCACCACCGGCAACACCATGGCCCCCTGCGTCATCATCGGCGAACGCGCCGCCGAAGTCATCAAGGCCCAGCACACACTCTGATGTTCCCCAAAAAATGCCACATACTCGTAATCGGACGCGATACCGAATTCGGTGCTGGGGCGGGCTACACAATCTATCTGCGCTTCTCTTAAGTCGCGTCAATCACGGAAGCTGCCAATACCGCAATGTACGAAGTGCAGGACGCCGGGTCTGCGCTGGTCAGGTACTGTTCCCTTCATCATTTTTCGGGCCCGCCGATCAGCCGCCCAACGCGACGCCGGGTGCGACGTCGACGATGATCATGTGCGGCCCTTTGGCCGCCGCGAACGCTTGCTTCACCGCAACGGCCAGTTCGTCGGGCCGTCCGGTTCGCATCGCGGGGATGCCGTAGCTCTGGGCCAGCGCCTGGTAGTCGAGGTAGTCCAGGTCGAGACCCGGCACCCCGGAGGTGGTCAGGTAGTCGCCGAAGCCTTTGAGGATTCCGTATTCGCGGTTGACCAGGATCAGGAACGTGACCGGAAGTTGGCGGTTGGCCGCGGTGTACAACCCCTGGATGCCGTACTGTGCGCCGCCGTCACCGCTGACCGCCAGCACCGGCCGCTCGGGTTGCGCGAGCTGGGCACCCACCGACCCGGGAATGGCGAACCCGAGGCCGCCGGCGGCGCAGAAGAGAAACGATCCCGACCGGCGGAACTTCACCCGGTCCCACATCGCGGCCGCCCCGTTCATCGACTCGGTCACTACGATGCCGTTGTGCGGGAACAGCGGCCCCAGTATGTCGTAGACCTGGGACGCGGTAAGCGTGTCGACCGCAGGCGAGATCTTCAGCGGCGCAAGTGGTACGGGCGCGGGCCGGTTCGTTTGCGGTAGGAGGTCCGCCAGACTCAGCAACGTCAGGGCCGGGTCTGCCAGCACGGCGTCGCCGACGGGTGCGCGCGCGGCGGCATCGGGATCGTCCACAATCACAACGAGTTCGGCACCGGGCGGCAGGTAGTTGCCCGGCGCGTACGGGTAGTACTGAAATACCGGTGCCCCGACGACAAGCACTAGGTCGTGCCCGGCGAGTGACTCGGACAACCACGCGATGCCCGCGGGGAGGCTGCCCCGGAAGTTCGGGTGGTCGGTGGGAAACCCGACGCGGGAGGTGTTCGGCGCGAGCCACACCGGCAGATTCTGGCGTTCGGCCAGCGCGACACCTGCCTCGAACCCGCCTGGTGCCGCGTCCAACCCCGCGCCCACCACCAACACCGGGTTGCGGGCCGCAGTGAGACGCTTCGCGAGCGCGTGCAGCTCGACGGGGGCGGGGACACAGCGGCCGGTGACACGGCGAGCCGCCAACAGTTCAGTGGTGCTGGCTTCGGCCGGCTGCTCAAAGTCGTCCATGGGCAGAGACACGAACACCGGTCCCGCCGGTGGCAGTGCCGCGTAACGAAACGCCCGAGCGAGCGCCGCCGGCACGTCCTGGGGGCGCGGCGGCTCGAACGCCCACTTGACGGCTGGCCTGGGCAACATTGTCGGATCGGGGTTGGCCAGCAAAGGTTCCATCGTCAGCGTCGCGCGCACCTGTTGGCCCGCGGTGATGACCAACGGGCTGTGCCCGCGGGCGGCGTTGATGATCGCACCCATCGCGTTGCCCAGGCCCACCGCGGTGTGCAGGTTCACCAGCGCGGGCTCGCCGGTCAACTGTGCGTAGCCGTCGGCCATGCCGACCACCGCGCCCTCGTGCAAGCCGAGAACGTAGTCGACGTCGTCGGGGAAGTCAGTCAAGAACGGCATCTCGGTTGACCCAGGGTTGCCGAACACCTTGCGCACGCCCAGCGCGCGCAGCAATCCCCAGCTGGCTTGGTGAATTGTGGGCATGGCGAATCATCTCCTGAGATCTAGGTTTCCGGGTGGACTGCGCGTGCTCGGGCGGTGCGCACCACCAGTGCCGGGTCAGGGTGGGCCGATTGGGCCCGCCAGCAGATCACACCGTCCGGACGGATGAGTAGGCCGCCGGTGGCGGGGGCGGGAAAGATCCTGTCCCATGTGTGGCGGTCGGCAATTTCTTGGCAGCGGATCTCACGCAGCCGCACACCAGAGACTGGATGTGTCCGCAGTGTGCAGGCGTAGGAGCTGGCGTCGGGGGCGAGGAAGGTGAACGCCTCCGGATCCAGCAGGTCCAGCGTGCTCGAAATGGCCCCATTCAGTAAGACGTGTGGGGCGCGGGTGCCGGGCTGTCCGCTGGGTTGGGCCGGGTCTTCTATGGGCAGTTCGGGATCGAAGCCTACGGCTGTCACCATCGGGTAGCGGAATCCCAGCGTGATCGGATTGGGGTCGAACTGGTCGAACTGCCGGAAGAATTGGCCTATCCCGTCCCCGGCGCGCAGCATGACGTGTTTGAGGGTGAACTCGGTAATCGGTTGTCGTTCTGACTCGTAGGTGTCGAGTAGGGCGTCTCCGGCGTCTCCCGAACACACCGCGGCGAGTTTCCAGGCGAGGTTGTGCGCATCGGCGATTCCGGTGTTGCCGCCGAATCCACCGTAGGGCGGCATGAGATGCGCTGCGTCGCCGACCAGAAAGATGCGACCCTCGCGGTAGCGGTCGGCGACGAAGGCCCCGGTACTCCAGGTCGTCGCGCTGCAAACAGTTATGTCGAGGTCTGCTACACCGACCACCGACCGGATCATCGGAATCGCCTCGGTGGCAGCAGAATCCGGATCAATGAAGTCCAAGTCGGCTCTTGGGGTCAGGGCGAAGCAGTTGTGGTCGCGAGCGTCGCTGCGGACGAACAACACGGCGCCCTCAGCCGGGGCGACCATTGCGCTGCTCCGACGTCCGCGCATTGCCGGCTCGAGGTCGGCATCGAACAAGACGCTAAGACCTCGTCCTGGAATCGGTTGACCGTGGCGGCCTATGCCCAGGCTGGCGCGGATCGTGCCCCTGGCGCCGTCCGCGGCAACCAGGTAACGGGCGGTGATCCGACTAAGTGGCACGGCCGGCGTGCGCGTGCCGACAGTGGATGGAGACCACACCACGTCCGCGGTGACGCCGGATTCGTGCTGCTCGATGTTGACGGCTGTGCAGCCGTAGAACAGCCGGGCACCCAACTCTGCGCTGCGCTGCAACAGAATGGGTTCCATCCGGTCCTGGTCACAGGCGTAATGCGTGGTGGGGCTCAGCCGGTTTCGGCGGGCCAGCGCGAGCGGTAGATGGACCCGCTCGTATTCACCGGCGAGGCTGTCGCCGATCGCTACACCGAAATGGTTCTCGCCCGCGGCGCGTACCGCTTCTTCGATACCGGCGGACCGGTACAACTCCATCGTGCGGGCGCTGACACCACGCAACTTGGGATGGCTCGACGTCGAGGCGTGTCGCTCCACCACCCATACGCGTAATCCCTGCTGCGCCAAAAACATCGACGCCGCCAAACCGACGAGGCCGCCGCCGACGACCAGGACATCACAATCGCACGCGTCGTCATGCCCGAACCCACCGCTCACAACCCACCCCTCAGGGCAGTAGTAGCCGCTTCAGGCAGCAGCCTCACGCCGGTGGCGACAGGGATAAATTCACTGTGGGTGGCCGGATTGGCCCTAACCCCCGACATTGTTTGATCAGCCTCCGTTCGGCGCGGTGGCGTCGGTCATGGTGCCGACAAGCAGGCAGGGCGCGTTCGACCGGTTGCTCCAGGCGTGATTGGTGCCGCGGATGATGACGGTGTCGCCGGGCCGCATCAGCACCTCGTCGGTGTCAGTGACCAGGTAGATTTCGCCGCGCACGCAGGTAAGACAGTCCAGGGTGTCGGTGCGGTGCATACTCGGATGCCGGGCGAGCTCGGCCTCACTGGGCAGGTGCTTCTGGTGAACCTCTTCATTGAGGTCGGCCAGGACGCGGCGGTGCTCGTCGGCGTCGACGTCATCCGGTGGGATTTCCAGCGCGCGGCAGATCATCCCGTTGGCGAAGGGTTCGCGGCGCGAGCCCAGGCCTTCGGTCTGCGACCGGTCGCCGTCAATGCTGTTGTTCACCGGGGTCTCTTGGGTCGCCCACAGCGTGGCGCGCCAGTAGAACCCTTCGCGAGACTGGACATTGTTCAGACCGTGTTGCAGCACCGCCGAGCGGCCTTCGGCGTCGGGCCCGACCACAAACCGGTTCAAATGAGTCGTCATTGCACTGTTCCTTTCAATCGTGGTTGTCTGCTTCTCACGCAGTGACATGCGGTGCGAAGTCTGGGGTGGGGGTTTCGGGCCGGGTGTAGGTGGTGTTTTGCACCGCGTCGCCGGCGATACGGACGGTGTGCTCGCAGAACCGCCGGAAACCCATGACGTCCAGCCCGAGGCAGAACACCTTGATGCCGTCGTCCAGTGCGGATTTACAGCCGTCGACGCTGGGATCGAGTACCGGGCCGCCCATCACCGCGACGCCGTGCCGATCGGCGGCGGATTGGACCTTCAGGTACGCCTCACGGATCTTGGGGCTGTCGGTCATATTGGTGCCCTCGCCCATGGCGTAGGCGAGATCGCCGGGACCGAAGGCCAGGATGTGGACTTGGTCCAATGCGCATATCTCGTCGATGTTGTCGACGGCGTCGGGGTGCTCGATGAGCGGGACGACGACGAAGTTGCGGTTGTTCCATTCGGCGTAGTCGACGAAGCTGCGGTAGGAGTACCGGGCGGCGCGGGTGGCCGGGCAGATGCCGCGGCTGCCTAACGGCGGAAACAACGCAGCGTCGAGGACACGGCGCACATCGTCGGCCGATTTCACCTCCGGCACGAACAGGCCCTGCGCCCCGGCTTCCATCGCGCGCCGGACGCCGGTTTCGTCGGCAAAGTGCGGCACACGCACCAGCGGCACCAGGCCGACGGTGTCGGCGGCCAGCACCGCTTCCTCGATGGCCCGGGGATTGGCCGGCGAGTGCTCGGTGTCGAGCATGACGAAGTCGAAGCCGGTCAGCCCAAGGACTTCTATCAGTGCGCGATCGCCGGTAAAACACTGCATTCCCAACGGAATCTGGCGCTGCCTGATCATCTCGAGCAGGCGGTTGTCGGTATCGAACATGGCTGGTGCTCCTTCCAGTTACAGGGTTGGTGACAGATCACGCGCCGGGATCGGCTCGCAGGTCACAGGCGGTGATGCCGTGGATCGCGCAGGCTTCGTCGTCGTCGGGCATGTGGCCGCTCACCCCGACCGCACCGACGACTTGGTCGTTCTTGTCGCGGATCAGCACGCCGCCGGGGACGGGCACGAGGTTGCCGTCCGCCAGCGACACCAGGGAGTTGACGAAGGCGGGGTTGGACGCCGCACGTGCGGCCAGGCTGCGGCTGCCCACCCCCATGTTCAACGCACCGTGGGCTTTTCCGCGGGCGATGCGTTCCCGCAGCAGACTCGAGCCGTCTTCCGCCGCGAAGGCCACCAGCCTTCCGGCAGCGTCCAGCACCGCAACCGTCATCGGGGGAAAGTCGCTGCTCCGTGCGTGCGCAAGGGCGCGAACCACAATGGTGCGGGCGGCAGCGTCGCTGATCGCGGTGCCCCACGGATTCGACATAATAGCTCCAAACGAAGGTGATCGTTTCTATTTGAGTCTGAAGGTACCCCTGTGGTGCGCATAGCGCAACCGATCGTTTTCGTTTAGGATGCTGTTATGCCCCGACTCAGCGAGAAGACTCGCGCGCAGCGCCGCCAGCGCATCCTCGCCAGTGCCTGGACGTGCTTCTCACGCGACGGCTTCCACGCCACCTCGATGGACCAGGTCATCGCGGAGACCGGGATGTCCTCCAGTGCGGTGTACCGCTACTTCGGCAGCAAGGAGGAGATCATCCACGCCAGCGCCGAGGAAGGAGTGGCGCGGGTGCGGGGAATTTTCTCAGGCCTACTCGATCGCGACCCCATCCCCACTCCCGCCGAAACGCTGACCCTGCTCGTCGCCGAACTGCGCAGCAGGACGGACAACCCCGATTACGACATGACCCGGCTCGCGCTACAGACCTGGGCGGAGGCCCTGCGCGATCCAGTCCTGCAGAAACGTGCCCGCGCGCTTTATCTCGAAGCCCTCGACCACATCGCCGAACTGGCCGGCCGCTGGCGCGATAAGGGCTACCTCCCGCCGAACTCGGATACCGACGCCGTTGCCGCGACCCTGTTTTCGCTCATGCACGGCCTGATCGTGATGCACCACATTGTTGACGACGTACCGTCTGATGCCCTGCGCAGCGGACTTTCGCTGCTCGGTGCGGCCGTCGTCGGCCCATACACATTGCCCGCCACACAACCGCAGGAGGCCCAACCATGACCGACATCGACCTGTCCAACCTAGCCGCCGACCGCGACGGCTCCCAGCCGCTTCGTGGCTACCTGGCCAAGCCGCCGGGCACCGGTCCGTGGCCCGCCGTGGTGATGATCCACGAGATCTTCGGCCTCGACGAGGTCATGCGCGGCCACGCCGACCGGCTCGCCGGATTCGGTTACCTGACCCTGGCCGTCGACCTGTTCAGCGCAGGCGGCACCAAACGATGCCTTGTCTCCACCATGGCTGCCATGATCCGTGGCCGCGGCCGCGCGTTCGCCGACGTCGCTGCCGCCCACGACTACTTGGCCGGTACCCGGGACTGCACCGGCAAGATCGGCGTCATCGGTTTCTGCATCGGCGGCGGCTTTGCGCTGCTCACCGCCAACAACGGATTTGACGCCGCCGCAGTCAATTACGGCCAGCTACCGCGTCACCTCGACGCAAAACTGGCAGGCGCCTGCCCGATCGTCGGAAACTACGGTGGCCGCGATCCTTCGCTTCGAGGTGCGGCCCGTCGGCTCGATGCGGCGCTCGACAAGGCAGGCGTGACCCATGACGTCAAGGAATATCCCACCGCCAGCCACGCTTTCCTCAACGACACTGAGACCGGCCCCCGAGCCCTTCGTCCCCTGCTGCGGGTCGCCGGCATAGGCCCGGAGCCCGAGTCCGCCAAGGACGCCTGGGACCGGATCGAACGATTCTTCGCCACCCACCTGAAGTGACAAAGCTTTTCGCGCGATCGATTAGTCGACGCGCTCGGCGTGTACGACGGTGAAGGGAAGGTGTACCCGGCCGTCGACGATGAGGTTCACGATGGTGGCGAATCGGTTGTTGATGCCGCGCATCTGTTCCAGCGCCTCGGGTGAGACCTGGTCACGTAGTTGGTGGGGCAGATCGTTCAGGTCGGGGGTGAACGCGCTGACATTGGCCATGTAGGTGGTCGGGCCGAAGAAGTTGATGCGCCAGCGGTTGGCGGCGAGCGTGTCGCGAATGTTCTGTCCGATGGTTCTAGGCCCGTGCAGCAGGGCCTCCACCACCTCCGGCGCGGCTCCCATCGGCGCGGTCATGCCGTTGACGTTGCCGTCGGAGAAGCAGTACAGGTGCCAGCGCGCGCCCGGGCGCGTCGCACGGTGAAGACCGGCGGCGTAGGCCTGTCGGCCGGTGTCGTCGAGGCAGTGGTACAGCGCGCTGTCGATCACCGTGTCGAACCGTCCGTCGTAGCCGGTGAGGCTGGTCGCATCGGCCACTCCGAAGGCCACCGTGACACCTGCTTCGGCCGCACGGCTGCGGGCCTGCTCGATCGCGGCCGTGGAGCCATCCAGCCCGGTCACCGAGTAACCGCGGGAGGCGAGGAAGATGGAGTTGTCACCGAGGCCGCAGCCGATATCGAGCACCGCCCCGGCGACGCCGCCAAGTGCCTCCAGCTCCATCAGCCGAGGCTGCGCTTGGTGGACATCCCACGGAATGCCAGCGGGTTTGGGTCCGCCCTCGAAGCTGGACTCGCCGCGGTAGAGCTTGTCGAAACTCTCGGCGGTGGGGAAGGTTCCCGGTCTCGTCTCTCTCACCGACATACCCTCTCGGCCACGACACAGAAGTGCATCGTGCTCTTCTGCTCAGACCGGTAATACATCCGCTCGAAAGCGCCAAGCCGACGAACCAAAGCACCCCTCGCCTCGAGTTGCTGCTGATTGCGACGAACGCGTTCGGCGAAATCATCTCTGTGGACCGTGGTTTCGTTGGGACTCGCGTTCATATTTCTCGTCTCGTTCGGGTGTGCTGGTTCAGGCGCGCCATCGGCTGAATCAGCAGCGAGAGTGCAGCACCGACGTGCCTCGCCGGCCTTCGGCGACTACGCCGGATCCCGCTGTCGCGCCGGCCCCGAGCGTGGGCGACCACATTTGATCGTGAAGTGCACAGTCGCGAGGCTAGATACTGCGTAGGCGGGATTCCTCCGACGACCGGCGGATCCGCGTTATTTGGCTGATGATTCGCGTTAGGCGGAAGGTGGCGCGATCCAGTTCGACGGTGCGCTAACGAAAGCGGCTGGGCTTGGCGGAAATCCTGCCTTCGCCGCCGGATTGGTTTTATCCACCAAGCGTTTGGACGATTGACGAGGTGTGTCTGTGCCGGTCAGTGCGAACTCACGGACGGGCTTTGTCCGAGGAACTCGAGGATGGCGTAGCGTCGGCGTTGGTAGTCCTCCTCGAATTGCGCCCCGGGTGAACGCGGCTTGTCGATGGGGATGATGTCCGCGACGGTTGCCGGTCGGTGACTCAGCAGCACAATCCGATCTGCGAGCAGCAACGCTTCGTCAACGTCGTGGGTGACGAAAAGAATGGTCATCTTTTGCGATTCCCACACCGACACCAGCAGCCGTTGCATGTCCAGGCGTGTCTGGGCGTCGAGCGCTCCGAAGGGTTCGTCCATCAGCATCACCCTCGGCTCACAGGCGAGGGTGCGAGCAAGTTGAACACGTTGGCGCATGCCGCCCGAGAGATGGCTGGGAAGGTGATGGAGATAGGCGCCGAGCCCGACCTGTTCGAGTCGGGCGGTGGCCGATCTCTTCAGTGCTTTCCCACGCACGCCGCGCAGTTTCAGCGGGTACTGCACATTCTTGAGCGCAGTACGCCAAGGGAACAGTGCGTCCTCTTGGAAAACCATGGCGCAGCGCGCTGCGTTGCCGGTGACCGCCAGGCCGTCCACCGCTGCTGTGCCACCCATCGGTCGAAGCAGTCCCGCGAGCGCGCGAAGAATCGTCGACTTTCCGCATCCGGAGGGCCCGAGGAAGACGACGACCTCTCCGGGAGCGACTGTCAGCGATATGTTGGCGGCAATCTGGCCGTTGAACCCCAGCTGCAAGTTGTCGAGTGTGACAGCGGCGCCGGCGGTCATCGTTCGGCCCTCGGCAACCACCGGTTGATGCGGCGGCCGAAGCGCTCGACAAGCCAGGCGGTGATCAGGCCCAGCGCTCCGATCGAGATCATGCCGACCACGACACCCGGGTAGTCGAGCAGGCCGTAGGACTGCCAGGTGTAGTAGCCGATGCCGAATTGTCCGGAGATCATCTCGGCGCTCACCACGCAGATCCATGCGACACCCATCGCTACCGAAAGGCCGGCGAAGATTCCGGGCAGAGCGCCCGGCAGCACGACATGCATGAGGATCGATGCTCTGCGTGCGCCCATCGTCTTCGCTGCGTCCTCCCACACCTCGGGGAGGGAGTTTATGGCGTGGATGGTGCTGACCACGACCGGAAAGACGGCGGCGAAGAACGTGATGAACACGATGCCTTGCTCGCTGGAGGGGAACAGCAGGATCGTGAGCGGCACCAGTGCGATCGCCGGTATGGGTCGGATTATCTCGATGAAGGGACGCAGCGCCATCCGCGCGACCAGTGACCGCCCGACCAGCAGCCCAACGCCGATGCCGACAATCGCGGCGAGGCCGAACCCGAGGAGTATCCGCTGAAGGCTGGCCAGTAGGTCGTCGTAATAGCTGCCGGAGCTCACCCGCGTCAGCAGCGCATCAAACACACTCATCGGCGTGGGCATGCGATTGAACCGCAACCAGGCCACCACGTTGTGTGCGGTCAACACCTGCCAGAGCACGATGAATGCCACGACCGGCAGTAGGGGCAGGATGATCGCCGCGCCTGTGCGCCGCAGCGACGATGAGGTGGGGGCGCCGCGTCTGCGTCGCGGCGAAGGCCCGGTCTCCGTGGCCGACAGGGCACGTTCGGGACGCACGGCTAAGTCATTGACGGTGAGTGTTTGGGTCATCGATTTTCCTTGGGTCAGTGGCCGGTTGGTGTCGCAACTAGCCGGACGAGCGTGACAGCGACACCGCTGTCGGGTACGTGATGGGACTTGCCTGCGGGTGCTGGGCCCGGTAGGTGTCGGCGCCTGTGGTGGTGGCGAACGGTTTGTAGCGCTGCACCCCAGGGGCCGATGGATCGACCAGCCATGCGGCGTGATCGGCGAAGAGCTTTGTTGCCGTGACGGTGTCGGGAACGTAGGCGGCTCGCACATTGGCTGTGGCGGCCACCCGTTGTAACAGGCAGGTCGGCGTCGCAGCGACCTGGGTGTGCGCGGTGCCCGCAACCCAGATCTCGGAGGCCAGAGCCGGATCGGAAACCGGAAGCCGGCACTGATCATCGGTGCCCATGAGTGAATCTGGGTTGGTAAGGTCGCCGCGCCGGCGGTCGTAGTCCGCGCCGAATGATCGTCGCAGGTAGGCGTCGTTGACGAACTTGGTGACATCGAAAGACGGTTTCACTGAACCTCTTTCGACCAGAAACGCCTTGATCTGCTGTAGTGCAGCGATGAACCTATCCTTGAGGGTCATGTCAAACGACACCAGGCCGTTGGGGCCGTTGTAGAGATAGACGACCTCGGGCTCGATCCCGGTGAGTGCGCTGACTCGAAGGGCGGCCTGCAACGGGTTGGCGATGATGTAGTCGGTGGTGGCCGACACGGCCTGCGTGAAGGCAGCCATCACATCCGGATGGCCATCGGCGAACTGCTTGCGCACCACTACGCCATGAAACGTCGGGACGTTGTTGTCGCCGCCGTCGTAGAGAAGTCGCCCCTGGTGACGAAAGATCACGAGTTGCGGCCACGGCACGAACTGTCCCAGCGCATCGACCTGCTTGCCTTCGGTGGCCGCTGCGCCGACCGAGGGATCCTGGTTGACGATGTGAACGCTGCGGATGTCGACCCCGCTGCGCCGGAAGGCCGTCGCGAGCATCCCCTCACCGGCCGAACCGAGGCTGGTCGACACCCGCTTGCCTCGAAGATCAGCCAGCGTCTTCGCCGAGGAGCCGGTTGGCACCACAACTTCGTTGAGCGACCCGCGCAGACTGTATCCGGTTATCGCCACCAGCTCGGTTTCCGCGTCGCCGTACTTTTTCGTCTTGGACCCGTTCGTCAGCAACGGATAGTCGCCCATCGATCCGATGTCGACGTGCGAGGCGATCATCTGAGCCGTCAACGGAGCACCGGAGGCGAAGTCTTGCCACACCACGCGGTACTTCTTGCCGTTGGTCGCGCCGAGCCGCTTGAGTGCGTTTTCAAACTCGCCGCGGTCCCGCAGGAGGGTACCGGCGTTGACGGTGTTGATGGTTTTGGACTGATATCCGACGTTGATCACCGTCGTCGGTCCGCCGATCAACCCACAACCGCTCAGCAACGACGCCCCAGCCACCGCGATGATCGCAACGACCGCGGCCGTTTGGACTCGCCGCCGCCGTCGCCGGCTCACCGCGGCAGGCCTCGCCCGTCGGTGGTCGGAGACATCGAAATCGCAGGACACTCCTACAGAGTCGGAGTGTTCTGTTACCGCTTCGTCACACAAGGTTGCGTGCCAGTTACGCCACTTTCATGGTGAGAACGGCGTCGCTCAGCGCGGGCTACGACCACGGGCACGCCCAGTGTGAGGGAGGGCCTTCGCCCGCAGGAGTTACCCCGGCGACGGGTGGAACAGCCACCGCGCGTCCGCTGTGAGTCTTTGCGAGATAGACCGGGCAGGCGAGCCCGGGGTCGAATCTTTGTGCTTCCGAGGGCCCGGGCCCCCCGCGTTGAATCGCCTTTTATGCGCGCGAAGTGGGTATTCGTTGCCTCATCCAAAATGCGCGCGTGCGGCGTGCCTACCTGAGGGATCGTCGGAGGTCTCGGTAGGCCCAGACGATGGGGTTGACG
>JAOPWC010000036.1 GCA_025965895.1 Mycobacterium sp. | reverse complement strand
ATGGCAAGCATCCACGCCCAACTGCGATCAGCGCCCGGGCGAGCTGGCGCGCCTGCCCGGCGGTGATGGGTTCGCCTGCGTGGAGCCGGTGGACCACGATCTCGCGGTCCACGCTTGCGTCGCGACGTGTTGCAGTCCGCTGACCTACACCTCGATGTCGTCGTCCCGGTTTCCTGTCGGCGGTCGATGGTCAAGAATGAGCCGACCCATTACCGCGCGGCGTCGGATGTGTCGAAATTGTCATAAAAAAGACTTCCGCCGAATCACAACGCGGACGTAATCGGCGACTCAGGCCACCACGCCGGCATCCCGCTGATCAGTGAACGCAATGTCGTACGACAGCGGATTCTTTGCTGCACTACCGATTTGCTGGCAGATAATCGCAGGTCAGCGGGCCTAATTGTGCTATGATGAACATCTACGAGAAACAGGAAAAATGAATAGTCGTCTTGAAGGTTTATGGTACGCAATACAACATCCGCTGGGACCGTCGCGAGAACTGGGATCATACGCAAACCACCAGGAGAGCGTGGAGAAACTGATTCGGGAGATGAACGCAAGAGTTCCATTTTAATTACTTCTTCTGTTGCCGGTAACGTTCCATCTTCTTGATGGACTTCATCTCCACACAGACGATGGTCTAGCAATCGCCGATGACCGGCATAGCCGCAGTTTAGACCCCTGCAGATGGGTCCCCAGCTAACCTTTTCCGGCCGCGAGGTATAGCGGCTGGCAGTGTCTAGATCGAGGGGGGGTTTGATCAGGGGGAATGCACACCTACAGTCCGCGCCGGGCGCCTCCCCAGCAGGGGTCACGGTGGCTCGTCGTCGAGCAGGCAGGCGAGGGCAGATTCCAGTCATCGTCCCAGCACTGGCCGCGTACATCCATCTCAAATGAACGGCGGGCGCGCTCTGCGTGGCTGCCCAAATAAGAGGAGCGCCGTCATGAACGATTGCAAATCCAACAAGTCCCCACGAGACTCTTCCCGCTCGCCCCGATTAGTGGCGTGCTGCTCGATGAGTCGCTCGACGTCCGGGTAGACCTCGACGAGTATCCGCTCCGCCGCCTCGCCCGGAGCGAATCGAACACCGGATGGTCTAACGGACGGCTCCGGCCTTGTGCAGAGGTCTGTGGCAGGACAACGCCGTTGTCACCAGTCGATGGTCTTCGATGCGGAGGTTGAAGATCGGCTCACCGCTGTAATTCCGCCCTACAACGTTGGCATTGGCGAGGTCGGGGCGCGTAGGGCGGCGGTGAACTTTTCACGCTCAGGAATACGGCTTCGCAACCGAGGGGAAGCACAGGATGACCGCGGGCACGTGCCTTTCCGGCTGACGTGGAATGTTGACCGCGTCAACACCGCTCGCTGTTTTCGCAGATCGGGCGACGTGGTTTCGCGTGCTTTCAAGCACAGGAGCCAATATCATTCACGCAGCTCAAGTGCTGTTTAGCGGGTTCTGGCTTAGGGGTTCGAGTCCCCGTAGCTCCACTTCGGGAAGCCCGCGCTGAGCGTGCCGGAGCGGGTTTCGTCGTTTGCGGGGATCCTGACGATCACCGGGTGTCCTCGGCGGCAGCGGCAGATCGCGGGCGCTGCGGGCACCGTTCTCGATCGTCATCGTCGATCGGCTGTCAGGTCAGCGCGAGGACGAGCCCCGCGACGCCGAGGATCGCCATCGCTCCGCCGACGATCCGTCCGCCGATCTCGGCGAACGGCAGCGTCTTCTCCAACAGAACGAACCCCGCGATGGCCGCGATCAACAGCAGGTTCATTACGCCACCGACGAACAACAGCGCCATCAACGCCCAGCAACAGCCGACGCAGTACGCACCGTGCCGGACACCCATGGCGAACGCCCCAACCCGACCCGGACGCCAACAACGAGAGATGAAGTGTGCCGGCGCCCGGCAGTGTTCGAGACACGCGCGTTTGAGCGGCGTCAACTGGTACACGCCCGCCGCGATCAGCAGCCCGCTGCCCAGCACCGAACTTCGAGAGACCATCATCGGCGACAGCAACGCCATCCGATCCAAGATCCACTGCGACGTCGTCGCCGCGACACTGAACACCGCCCAGACCGCTACATACCCGGCGACAAAGACGAAGGTCGGCGCAACCGGGCTCTGCTGCGCAGCCGCCTTGCGAGCAACGGCCGCGTAGATGAGCGCCATGGGCGCCGCGGACGGGACCATCATGGCGATCATCATCGCTGTCCACATCGCGAGCGTGAGCGCGAACGTCGCCGTCGACCAAGGATGCACCTCGGTCATCGCGCGCATCGCCTGACGCGTGCCCATGCTGTCCGCGCCGGCCTTCATGTCGGCTCGTTGCGGATTGACGACGAGATAGAGCCACGCGACAAGCACAACGATGCCGAAACCCGACAGCACGGACAGCCGGTCTCGCTTCAGGCTGGTCATCGAGCCGATCCCCATGGTCGAGAACCGATCAGCGGATCACGCCGTCCTGGCTCATATGCAGGACGTTGAACTGCCCATAGCTGTCCTTCAGGTCGAGCTCGATGCCGGCGCGCACCTTCGAGTTGCCGTTGCCCATCTCGGCGAACGTGTAATGGAACCCGCCGGGCAGCGAGATCCCCGACCGGACCGGCTCCCCGGTGAACGGGCTGATGATCGGACGGCCATTGGACTCGACGAGGTCGCCGATCTTGACGTCGGCGGTCCGGGCGTCCACCTCGATGGAACTTTCGATCGATGCGTACACGGGGTCGAGCACGGTCGACATCGTGCTGTTGTAGACGAAGAAGTGCGTAGCACCCGGCGCCGTGGATTCGCCGTACAGGATCTTCCGTAGGGCTTCACGTTGGTCGGCATCAGCGCGTTCATCGATGATCGCCTGCTCGGAGCCATTCCCGTCGGCGACCTCGCCCGGCCAATGGAGGACCAGGGCCCAGTTCAGACCATCGAGCTTGGTGTCGTTGAAGTGTCCCTCTTCGACGTGTCCGTTGAAGATGACCTCGCAATGTCCGTGCGTCGACGGCGATCCGAACTGACAAGGGCAGCCCCAGTTGCAATTGCAGTTCCCGAACTCGACTCCTCGGATCGTCCACGTGTCGGCCACGGCGCTCCATTCTCGGTCCCTGTCCCGTTCATCATGTCCCGTCGGGGGCGACCCGTCTAGCGCCTAGGCTCGTGCTCGTGCACTCGCATGGCCACATGGCGAACCCACCCGGAGACCGCACAAGCGTGGCGAGCCGGTCACGAACGCATGGCCGCTGCGGCTCAAACCCGCACGGCCGGCGTCGATCTCGACGCCGGCGGGCTGGAGCGACGAACGTTTTGGACTTAGTGTTGAGCTCCCTCACTGCTAACTGGCTGGTCAGCGGGCCGCCGGAAATATGATTGAGGACCCACTCTTGTTCGGCCAATCGATGGCGTTCGAACGGGGCTGTGCTCGGCTGGCGAGAGGATGCGGATAATAAACGTGAAGAGTCCAGTAGAAAGATCGTGAAATGCCGCGCTCGCGTCGCTCAACCTCTGGTGACAGTCCCTGGTTGTCGCCGTCACAGAAACGCGCGTGGGTAGCCTATATGCGCGTGCAGTTGCGCATAAACTATGAGATCAACCGTCAGTTGCAACGGGACAGTGAACTCTCGTTGGCCGACTATCACGTGCTCAACGCGTTGAGCAACGCACCCGATCACAGGCTCCAGGTCACCGATCTGGCCGCTTTGATCGGGTGGGAACGCAGCCGGGTTTCTCACCAGGTGCGGCGACTGTGCGAGCGTGGCCTTGCCAAACGCGTCCAGTCGGAAGACGATGGCAGGGCGACCGACGCGGTCTTGACCAAGAAAGGTATGAGCACCATAGTCGCGGCCGCACCGGGCCATGCCGCGCTCGTCCGGAAATTGTTCTTTGACCCGTTGCCTGACGAGCTTGTTTCTCCTTTCACCGCGGCCTTGGAACACATTCAGGCGAGTCTCAACCTCAACTCTTCGCTGCCGCCCGTACCCCTCTGAACACCCACCATGCGATCTGCCTAGCGCCGGCCGATGTGGCTCTCGCTCCGCCCCCGCTGGGCATCGATCACCGGGTTGACATCCATGTAGATGAGGTAAGTGTCAACCAGTCCATTGCGGACCCGAAAAACGTTGCAGCACGGCAAATTCAGCTCGCGGCCGTCGAGTCGCCGGTAGTAGACGTCCATGATTGCGATCACTGTGGTGTCGTCGACCTCCCATATCTCGAGGACGGTGTGACGCAGATCGGCGATCGCAGCACGAAAGGACTCGGCTGCTGCGAGGAGCTCGGACTGGCTGCTGGTGGGGGCGGCATTTCCGAAGCGGAAATGCACGTTTGCCGTCGTGCGTGCTGCGATGGCGTTGTGGTCGGCATTGTCGACGGCACGGATCAAGGTCCGAACCAGGTCGATGTTGGTCTGTGGCGCGTCGGTCATGTCCTGCTCTCTGTCGGAGGTGTTGGTCACGCAGTTGAGTCCGGGCTAGTGCCGACTGACTGACCATCAGCCGACGCTGGCGGTGCCCATTGACGTTGGCTCGGCGCGATGAGCGCCTTCATGTTCGGCCAGCCCCTAATGAGTCGATCGCGGTCAGAGCGTCCGGTAGTTGTGTCACGACGCTGGTGAGGTCAGCCACCGCGAGTTGTCCCGTTGCAAGCAGGTCGATGGTTCGGCCGAAACTCGTCGGTCTACGTGTAGGACGCGAAGCGGTGTCGATCAGTGGGGTGACCCCCAAAACGTCGTCTAGGACGTGAACGGGTATGGGCCGAGCCTGCCCCACGCAACGAAGACGGCCAGTAAGAGGAGCACCACATTGACCCCGATGTTCATTGGTTCGTTGCGCCGCGCATGAACGATGGCCGCGCCCACCATTACGAGAACCAACCCGATCGCTGCCAACGGGACCAGTATTGGGGCGATGTGTGTGACGGCTGGCAAGATCAGTCCAGCCGCGCCGAGTACCTCGACGAGTCCGATCAGCCGGATGCTGGTCGGGCTGAAGTCCTGCGCCCAGCCCTGGCCGGATGTCACGAGCTTGTCTTTGGGCACAAACTGTTTCATCAGTCCGCTTCCGGCGAAGGCAGCTGCTAAGACAATCGCGACAACCCATAGCGCCAAACTCATGAAGTCCTCCTATGTGACGTGAATGGGCAGGTTGGTTGGGACGCATCCAATTTCGTACACGTTGACGATCGCTAAATGTTGTCGGTGGGCCGGCTCGCGCTGCACCGCCGAAGGCCGTAAGTCTTCGCGGCCTTGCAGTCGTCGCCGTCTCATTGTTCGCTGAATGCCGCGCTGAGGCTGGCGACTTCGTCGTCCTGTAACGACAATGTCCCAGCGGCAAGGTTTTCTGCGAGGTGGCTGCAACTGCTAGTCCCGGGGATCAGCAGCACGTTGTCGGCGACGGCCAGTAGCCAGGCGAGAGCAACCTGGGCCGGTGTAGTGCCGTGCCTGGCTGCGATGCCAGTGACGACCGGATGGCTGCGGATCGCATCGCGCTGCTTCTTCGGCCAGCCCAGCGGACAAAACGGGACAAACGCGATGCCTCGGGTGGCGCACTCGTTGAGGAGCGAATCCGAGGATCGATCCGCGAGGCTGTACGCGTTCTGCACGCAGACGATGTCGGTGACCTCAAGCGCGCGCAGGAGGTGTCGGTGGGTCACGTTGCTGATCCCGATTCCTGCGATCAAGCCTTCGTCGCGCGCAGCTATCAAGGCGCCGAGCTGGTCGACGAACCGTTCGTCAGGCACAGCGTTGTCCATCACGCGCAGGTTTACGGCGGTGAGCTGCTCGACACCCAGCGTCGCAAGATTGTCTTCGATGCCCGCGCGGAGTTGATCGGGGTCGTCGTAGGGCAGGACTGCGCCGAAATTGTCCCGACGGGCGGCGACCTTACTGACCAACGCAAGTTCGTCGGGGTAGGGGAACAGTGCTTCCCGGATCAGCTCGTTTACCACCCCGGGCCCGTAGTACTGGGCGGTGTCAATGTGATCGATACCAGCATCGATCGCCGCACGCAGCACAGCGACTGCTTCATCGCGATCCCGGGGTGGACCGAAGACGCCGTCGCCGGCCAATTGCATCGCGCCATACCCGACGCGCCACACCACCTTGTTCGCGAGGCGGTAGCGGTCACCCGTCAGTGTGTTCATCGTCGAAGGTCCTCCGCAGGTGTTCTGTCTCGGCGCCGGTGATGCGCCGCGTCGGTAGCGAGCGTGCTCAGGAGCGGAGCGTGTTCAATGCGGCTTCGCCCCACCGGTAGGCGTGAGCGCGACAACTGGGATGGTCCGCGACGTCATGCGCTGGTACTCAGCGAATCCCGGATACCGCTCGGCCTGCAGCGCGTACTTGTCGTCCCGTTCGGCGCCTTGCAGCTCGGTGGCATGCACGTCGACGATGTCGTCGCCGACTTCGATGCGGGCGTCGGGGTTCGCCTTCAGGTTCCAGTACCAGGCGGGGTTATCGTCGGCACCGGCGTTCGAGGCGAACACAAGATGCCGTTCGCCGTCGGCGAGGTACATCATGATGTTGGTCCGCGGCTTCCCGCTGCGTGCACCGACGGTGTGCAGGAGGACGATCGGCGCACCCTCGAACGGGCCACTGACGCGACCATGGTTGGCGCGGAACTCGGCGATATTGCGCTCGTTGAAGTCGTTGCCATCGCTCATCGTGTTCTCCTCACATCGACTTACGTCTGGTACCGGTCCCATAACCCGTTACCCGATCGCCAAACCCTGGTTCCGGCAGTAGGTGGCGGTCCGTAAACGGGTGACGATAGGTCTGATGATCAGCTGGGCCGCTTGCGAATAAGAACTTCCCGGTACCCGCGCGCATCACCGCAGCCCACGCGATCGTGGAACCGTTGTCGGTCGAACCCACGTGACGTACAGCAGGGTGGGTTTGCACCTGCCCGGCGATGGCTCCGTCGCTCACGGTCGCAGCACCAACTTGCCGCGGGTGTGGCGCTTTTCGAGCTCACCGTACGCATCCCGCACATCGTCGAGGGCGAAGACTCCTGCGATCGGCACTTCCAGCTCACCCCGTGCGAGGAGGTCGGCCAATTCGGCGACCACCGCTGCGGTCGCGGCATCCGCACCGCCTGCCGACTGGACCCCGAACCGCTCGACGGCATCGAAATCGGCGATGGTGTCGACCCTGTCGCGCGGGACTCTGAGGTCCTCGACCGCCATGGCGACATATCCACCACCGAAGAAATCCAGCAGGGCGTCGATGTGTCCGGGCTGTGCTACGGCGCGCAGCCGGGCCGGCAGGTCGTCACCGTAGTTGACCGGGACCGCGCCATGGTCGGCGAGCCAGGCATCGTTGGACGGCCCGGCGATGCCGAGGATCGCGGCCCCGGTGCGTCGGGCGAGTTGAACCGCGATCGAACCGACACCGCCGGCCGCACCCGCGATCGCTACCGTATCCCCTGGTAGGAGGCGCACCGCCCGTACCGAGGCGTAGGCGGTGGCGCCCGCGACGAACAGCGAGCCGGCCACCTCCCAGGAAACCTCCGACGGCTTGGCGGTCAATTGGTTTGCCGGCACCGTCACGTATTCGGCGTGGCTGGACCGGCGCATGGAGAACCCGATCACCTCATCGCCCACAGCGAAACCGCTGACGCCGGAACCTAGTTCGGCCACCACCCCTGCCAGGTCGCTGCCCTGCCCGGACGGAAACGTCGCAGGAAACAGATCGTGCACGGCACCCGCGCGAATCGCCGCCTCACTGATATTGATGCCGGCTGCCCTGACCTCGACCAGAACCTCACCGGCTCCCGGAACAGGGCGGGGCACGTCGCGCACCTCGAGGACGTCGATGCCGCCGTACGAATCGAACTGCACTGCCTTGGGCATGAGGGCTACAGTAATAGAGTTACGTGATGTGTCAATCAGTTGATGTTTGGAGCGATCGGCGCGATACAACGCATCTGGAATGAATCGGACTATAACGTCCCGTGTGTACCGGGTGGCTCCCGCACGTCCGAGCGCACCGACGACTGCACGGATCGATCGTCTGGAGGCCGACGCGCAATAGACCAACGGCCGGGAGTGGTCCTGGGACTCACTTCCGCCCGTTCGTCGGTCACCGCCGGTTCCGTGTTGACGGTGTCATTCAGTTGCCCAGCGGCGGGTCAAGTCGGGCGCAGGT
This sequence comes from Mycobacterium sp., assembly GCA_025965895.1. Lineage (GTDB taxonomy): Bacteria > Actinomycetota > Actinomycetes > Mycobacteriales > Mycobacteriaceae > Mycobacterium. Next base: position 34,340 of record JAOPWC010000036.1, on the reverse strand, counting down.
GCCGCAGCCGGCTGGTCGGTGCGCTGGCTGGCGCCGACCTCACCTGCCGACGTCGACACAAACTTTCCCGACACCCAGATGCAGGCAGTCCTCAACACAGCCGCCCTCGCGTTTCGCCACCCGGGAATCGACTTCGTGCGGCGATACGGCCGCCTGGATGTCGACACTAAGTCCTCGACCTTTGACGGCCCGGTGCTCTTCGTCGCCAATCACGGCTTTGCCGGGATCTTCGACCTCAACGTGTTCGCGACCGGGGCTGCCCTCGAGCAACTCGAGCTCGACCGCCCGTGGCCATCCTCACTCACCAGCTCGCTTGGACCCTGGGCGTGGGCCGCTTCATCGAACCACTGGGAGCGCGTCCCGCCGCGCAGGGCAGCGTTGAGGAGGCTTTCGACAACGGCGATCACGTACTCGTGTTGCCCGGCGGTGATCTCGACGCTGCCAAATCGTGGAAGGACCGGAACCGCATCGTCTTCAGTGGGCGTAGCGGCTTCGCCCGCCTCGCCATTGAGCACAAGGTGTCGATCGTCCCTATCGTGACAGCGGGCGCCGTCGAATTCGATGTTCGTCCTCTCCAGTGGTCAGCGGTTGGCCCGCGCGGCGCGTCTCGATAAGTTATTGCGACTCAAAGCGGCGCTGGTCACGGTCTCCCTGCCGTGGGGATTGAGCATCGGCGCCGTCGGCATCCTGCCTTACCTGCCGCTGCCCACTAAGCTCCATACCCGCGTTCTGGCCGCCATGCCGTCGGACGAAGTGAAGCTCCCGACGCCTACGCCGCACGCGTTCAGGCCGCCGAGATGCAACACGCACTGACGGAGATGACCAGCACCCGCCGACATGCGTCGCAAACACCCGGGATGGACTGTAATCCGTTGACGGTTTTCTAGCTCGGCCCGACGGCGCCGACCGTCTGCAAACATCGAGGTGCTGGGCGTCTTGTGGCGCAGGGTGAGGTTGCGCCCGCTACCGCGGCGGTGGCGCCCGGCGAGCCCTCCGGCCGCAGTTAGCTCGGTCGGGGCGAGCTTGTTGCCGGCGCGTCGATGCCAGGCACCGGTCCGACGATCTCTTTGATCCTGGCCACCAGTGGATCGGGTGTTGACAGCTCGTAGTCCTGGCCGTTGATGCGCACCGTCGGGGTGTGCGTCACGTTCGTCGCTTCGGCCATGCCTGCCACCATTGCGGTATAGGTGTCGTTGTTGATGCAATCGGCGGCGGCGTCATCGGCGCCGGCCTGGCGTGCGGTGTCGATCAGCGTGGCGTTGTCGGGGAAGCTGGCTGCGGTCTCGGCGGGCTGGTGGGTGTACAGCGCGGCATGGAAGCGCCGGAACGCGTCGATGGACTGGTCGGCCACACAGTAGGCGGCGGCGCCGGCGCGCGACGAGTAGTCCCGGCCCGGCCTGTCCAGGATGGCGACCATGTAGTAGTCGGCTGCGACGGCGCCGATGTCGATGAGTTTGTCGACGGTCGCGCCGAAGGTCTGCTCGAATCTGCGGCAGTACGGGCACAAAGAGTCCTCGTACAGCGACAACACCACCGTGGGCTGACCGGTACCGGGGTTGGTGATCAGATTGCTCGATGTCACCCGGATTGCCTTGGCGTCAACGGCCCTCGCCGTCGGATCGGGGGACAGCACCAGATCAGCCGCCACGGCCATCATCAACACCACCGCGGTCAAGGCGGCCAGGGTCAGCCGACGCACGCGTTTGGTGTCAGCCACGCAACGTAGCCTATCGCCCCGGTCGGAACCGGGAGCCATGACGCAGACCGACGTCGGCCACGCATGTTGTGAACGAATTTGTGAACGAAACGCGGCGCAACAGCAGAGAACGCTCGGAACGCGCCAGCAAACGAGCGAAACTCTCTACACGCCAACGTGTTCCGAAGGCTGCAGGATGCACAACCTCGACGAAGCGGTGGGTGCAGCTGCGCACGGTCACATCCGCGTGTAGTTACGTAAGCGGGTTACGTTCGGCGCTGGGTGCGGTCCTGTGCCGGCAGTCGTGTGCACCCGCTGACGAGACCGGCGGCACAGATCACGGCCATCAGGGGCCCGCACAACACCGACGTGCGCGTCACCAACGGCGTCGATGTGCCCGAGAGCACCCTGATGGTGAGACCTAGTCGACGAATTGTTCCAGGGCCGAACGAATCCCGGGCAGCGCCGTCGCGGCCTGGTGTTCGATGAGGGCGGCCTCGGCGGTGGCACCAACCCACAGCTGGGCGTTCTGGTAAGGGTGCTGGCGCCCGATCGCGGCGAAGTCGGCACAGCACAATTCGGCGTTGGCGGCGTTGCGGCGGCTGATCTCGCCGGTGACGGAGGGTTCGGCGCGCGCCTCCAACAGCAAGGCGCGCACCCCGCGGTCGCGCAGGCAGCCGTCGAGGTAGGCGTTGGCGCCGGCGATCAGACGCTGCCGACCAGGCGGTAGTCCGTCGATGGCGGTGTTAATGGCCACGGCGAGGCGTTCGTGGAATTCACGGTGCAGTGCCAGCAGGTAGGAGGCGCGGTCGCCGAAGTGGTGGAAGAAGGTTCCCTTGGCCACGCCGGCGTCCTGGACCACCAGGTTGACACTCAACCCGGACAGTCCGGTGCGTTCGGCCAGCCGCAGCCCGGCGTCGATCAACGCTTGCCGGGTTCTGGCCATCGACGCTTTGCGTCCCACCGCGGCGTCGGGGGGCGGTGCCGGGATCATGCGGGCACTCTATGCGGCTTTGCGTCGGCCGCGTCACTCCTTGAGATCGACGATGCCACCATGCTATCGTTGACCGACCAGTCGGTCAACGAAGGGAAAACGCGGATGGGTAAGACAGTCGAGACCCGGGTCGGCCCTGTGGCCTTCAGCGACACCGGGGACGGGTCGGTGGTGGTGCTGCTGCATGCGACGCTGCACGATCACCACGACTTCGACGCCATCGCGCCTGCGCTGCACCGTGACTACCGAGTCATCGCGCTGGACTGGCCAGGCCACGGTGACTCGCCCGCACCTGCGGCGGGACACCGCCCGACGGCCGCGTCGTTCGCCGAGGTCCTCGCCGACGTCGTCACTGCCCTTAACCTGCCGGCCGCCGCCATTGTCGGGAACTCCGTCGGTGGCTTCGCCGCCGCGCGGCTGGCGATCACTCACCCGGAACTGGTGTCACGGCTCGTGCTGGTCAACACCGGCGGCTTCCTGTCCAGCCCGTTGACCAACCTCTACTGCCGGGCAATGGGCACCCCTGCGGTGATGCGGCGGATCCTGCCGCGGTTCATCCGCAGCTACATGAAGGCGACCGGCGACACCGACCACGCCGTCGAGGATCGCGCGGTCGCGCGCGCCCGCACCCGCGACGGCGCCGACTTGGAAGCCGCGCTGTGGCGCAGTTTCGCCACACCCGAGTTCGACTTACGGTCCGCGGCGGGCAGCATCACCGCACCGACACTGATCGTCTGGGGATCTCTCGACACCGCCATTCCAATGAGGTTTGGGCGGGCCACCCGGGATGCGATCCCGGGATCGCGGCTCGAGGTCCTGCCCACCGGCCACGTGCCATTCGCCTCCGACCCCGAAGGGTTCTTAGCGATCGCGGCGCCCTTCTTGGCCGCTGGCCGAGTGGCGGATACCGCACAGTGAGCGCCAGGCACCGGTGTCGACACCTCATCGACGACGCCCGTGCGCCTCATCGGCCCCCGCTACCAACCGCATCGACGGCGTCACCTATCTGGCCCTCGATCACCACAGCCGGACAGCGTCCACGCGGTCGCCAAAGCCGTGGCCCGTATCGACGTGCCGATCAACAACGCCGGCGTCGGACACGGCGGCGCACTGGAAGACCGAACTCTGACGCCGCCTGGGACCTGTTCCAGGCCAACGTGTTCGGCTGACCCGCTCCTACCTGCCTGCAGTGCGCGAGCAGGGCAGCGGCACTGTCATCTTCGTCGGATCGCTCATGGCCGAGTTGTCCGTCCCGTTCCAAACCAGCTATGCCGCCTCAAAACCGGCCCTCTGCGGTTACGCGCAATCTTTGCGTCAACTACGCCGGTACGGCATCCGGACCACTCTTATCCAACCCGGATACATCCGCACCGGCATCGCCGACAAGCGGCCTTTGGTCGCGACACCCGATTCGTCCTACTTCACCGAAACATTTACGGTGCGAGCAAAAGTCGACGCCGAACACGGCCACGCCGCCGAGCCGGCCATCGTGGCGTGCCGCCCGGTGCGGCTGAGCGAACACACCGGTCCGCTACCGCGCGCAGCGCCGTCAGCACCCAGGCCGCCGCTCTTATGTTCGCTGAACGCTTCCTGTCCGACGCCCTCATCGAACGCAAAATGGCTCGACGATTCGGCCTGCCTGCAGGGGGCTCACGGATCCGTGGCTGGAGCTGATCGACGATCGACCCCCGAGCCAGCGGTTGGTACTTCGGCGCTTTATCCGGCGCCAACGCCGCCTTCACGGTGTTCTTCGATATCCCAGCACCCGAGCGACCGCCTTAATTGACAATCCTTAATTGACAATCGAGCCAGGCCACCGGAGAACTCCCACCATTGCCGTCGAGGTCCTCGGTCTCCGCTGCCGCGGCGGGTAGGTCAGTACTCCTGCAGGCTCTCGCGCAATGTGGTTCCGGGGTATCGGGTGCGGTACCGGCCGCGGCGCTGGAGCTCGGGCACCAGCAGCTCGGTCACGTCGTTGAAGCAGCCCGGCGTATCGGTGGCCAGCAGCATGAAGCCGTTGCAGCCGCCTTCGTCGATGTACTGCTCCATCTGGTCAGCCACGTCGGACGGGGTGCCGACGGCAACCGGCGCGCCCATCGACACGCCGTAGATCTGCGCGGCCTCACGCACCGTCACCGGTGCGCCATCCTTGGCTTCCAGGATCGCGTCGAACAGACCGCGGATGCCCTGCACGTCGGCGTCCACGACGTTGTCGTCGAGATCCAGGGTGGAAAAGTCGAAACCGGTGTGACCGGAGAGGATTCCCAGCGCACTTTCGATCTGAACCTTTTCCACGAACTCGGCATATTTGTCGCTCGCTCGGGACTTGTCCCTGTCGATGATCGTCTGCAGGCCGTAGATCAGCTTCACCGATTCCGGGTCACGACCGTGATTGTCGGCACGGGTGCGGATGTCTTCGGCGTATGCCCGCATGCTCTTCGGCGTTGGGAAGATGCCGAACACGGACTCAGCGTGCTGGGAGGCGAACTGGCGGCCCTGATCCGACGAACCGGCCTGCCACAGCACTGGCCGCTTCTGCGGTGAGGGCGCCACGAAATGACGGCTCTTGGACTGGAAGAATTGGCCCTGGAAGTCGATTTCGCGCACCTTCGACGGATCGGCGAAGATGCCGTTCTCGCGGTCGTAGACGATCGCGTCGTCGTCCCAGGAATCCCACAGCTGATAGCACAGCTGCATGTACTCCTCGACCACCTCGTAGCGCTTGTCACGCGGGGTGAGGTTCTCCCTGCCCATCGCCTGGAACTCGCTTTTGGAGTATGAGGTGACGATGTTCCAGCCGACACGGCCGTTGGTGAGGTGGTCCAGCGACGACAGGTGGCGCGCCATCATGTACGGCGGCACAAAGGATGTCGAGAGTGTGATCCCGATGCCGAGGTGCTTGGTGAACGCCCCGACGATTGGCACCAGCGTGGCGGGCTCGTGCACCGGACACTGGCCGGCGTACTTCACGACCGGGTCCGAGTTGCCTTTGTACGTGGTGTATGGCGCCAGCTCATCGGCGATGAACATGGCGTCGAATAGCCCGCGCTCCATGATGCGGCCCAGATCGCGCCAGTACTCTGGGCGCGACCAGTGGTAGCCGACCTTGTCGCGCGGGTGCGCCCACATGGTCGAGGCGTGGTTCATCACGCCGTGCTGAACGAAACCGAGCAGGTGAATCTTGTTGGTCATGTCTTCCTTCGACGGTCGATGGTGAATGCGGCGGCGGCCGCGAGCAGGTCACGGCGCATCCGCGCGACTTCACCGTCTCCGCGCACCGGGGGTCGATGCGGCCGGCCGGGCTGAAGCCGGGCCAGGCTGTCGAGTAGGGAGCCGCACTGCCGGTCGTCTCTGGGACTCTATTCGGCAGTGCTCGCCGACGATCAGCTTGAACTGCTCTCGCGTTCCCCCGTTAAACGGATCCTTCGTCGGGTCCGTCAGGCGGCGGGACTCTATGTCCCAGCCCCTGTGTTGGACCCGACGATGCACATCCTGGGCGCCCACCTGGATGTCGCGCGGTGTGCGGACCATCAACGCTCCTTGTTCGGTGGACACCGCAGTTGACAGCGCGGTTCAGTGCACAGCGCGTTCACCAGAGCGAGGTTAGACACCGTAGCCCGGCCTGTTAAGTGTTCGACTCGCCGTGAACTCAACGGCCCCGCCGGGTCGAACGTCGAGTGATTTCGCCCCACCTGTCGGCGGGCGGATTGTGGCCCGGCCCGATTCTGATGTCGACGCCACGAGCTCGCTCCGGCTGGCAGGATGTGTGCGGTGCTTGGTCATCTTGGCCTGAATGTTCCGGATCTTGTGGCTGCTCAGGCCTATTACGACGGCGTGCTGCCGCTGCTCGGGTTCGAGACGTTCTTCGTCGCGGACGATCAATGTGCCTATAAGCCGGCCGGCGGGAAGCCAGGGACGTTTCTGTTCCTGTATCCGGCGAGCGACCCGGCGCCGTATTCACGCGAGAGGACAGGCCTGCAGCACCTTGCCTTCATGGTGAAGACGCGAGGGGACGTTGATCGGGTGCATCGTCACGTGCAGTCTGTGGGCGGGGAAGTGATCCATGGGCCGCGGGTGTTTCCGGAATACCCGCCGCCGTATTACGCCACGTTCTGGCGCGATCCGTTCGGCATCATGCTGGAGGCTGTGTGCCACTACGACCCAGACTGAGTCGGTTGCCGTTAGTGGACAAAGGTCGGGTCCGCATCGCAGGACGTTGCTGGTCAACCTGCCCGTTTGCGACGAGCGGAGGGTTTGGAGGTGCGTAGCCAAGAGTCGGTGCCGGTTTCCTCCGAGGCCTTCGCAGCGGGTATGACACAGCCATGCCGGCGCCGTGGATCTGGATCTCCGCGACTGGTTGCCCCGCTGCGCCGGTGGCGGCGCGGCTCAGCATCGCGGCACGGGTGAACCAATCGGTCGGGTACTTCGTGTTGTTGACGTGGAGCATCCGGAGGCCGCCACGGTTCGGACGCTGTACGACGAGCACGCCGCGGCGTTGTGGCGTTATGCCATGCGTCTGACGGGTGACCAGGCCCGCGCCGAGGACGTCGTGCAGGAGACGCTGCTGCGCGCGTGGCAGCACCCCGAGGTGACCGACGACAGCGAGCGGTCGGCACGTGCCTGGCTGTTCACCGTCGCCCGCAACATGATCATCGACGAACGCCGCAGCTCACGGTTCCGCAACGAAGTGAGCTCGCGGGACGGCTCGGGTGCCCCCGAGCGGGCCAGCCCAGACGAGGTGAACTCGGCGCTGGACCGGATGCTCATCGGCGAGGCGCTGGCACAGCTGAGCCCCGACCACCGCGCCGTGGTTCGGCGTTCCTACTACCTGGGGTGGACGACCACGCAGATCGCCGATGATCTCGGTATTGTTGAAGGCACCGTGAAGTCGCGGCTGCACTACGCCCTGCGGGCAATGCGGCTTACCTTGCAAGAAATGGGGGTAACACGGTGACGCAATTCGACCGAAGGGGTGGCGGACAGCTGGGTGACGCCGACCCGTTTGCGATGTGGGACGCCGCCTATGTGTTGGGTTCGCTCGATGCTGAAGAGCGACGGCAGTATGAGGCCCATCTGAGTACCTGCGCGCCGTGCCGGGAGGCCGTCGCTGAGCTGACCGGCATGCGCAGGCTGCTGGCACTGCTGGACCCGGACGAGGTCGCGGCTCTCGACGAGGCTTCACCCGAATTGCCGCAGCCTCCTGCCGAGCTGCTGGATTCACTTCTGGCCAAGGTCAGCTGGCGAAACCGGCGCAGGCGGCGGTTGTCGTGGACGGTGGCGGCCGCGACCGCCGTGGCCGCCGCCGCGGTTATCGCGGTGCTGGTCGGGATCCATCCCGGCTCCTCCGTGCCGTCCGTGGCGCCGCCCGCGACGTCCGCATCGGCGCTGACGATGACCCGCGTGGCGCCAAATTCGATAGACGCGACGGTCAGTCTGATCAGTCAGGGGTCGGGTACCCGCATCGAGATGACCTGCACCTACCCGAAGGAGTCGCAGGACTCCGGCAGGCACGATAACGACGTCGACAAGCTGGCAATGGTGGTAGTCGCTCGAGACGGTGGCCGTGCCCAGCTCGCCACGTGGATGGCGCCCCCCGGCGTCACGGTACGACCGGTGGGGAGCACGCCGATCCGGATGGACCAAATCGCCGCGGTGCAAATCGTCTCCGATGACGGACATGTGCTGTTGCAGCGCAATGTGTGAACAGACCGGCTTCCTGGCACCTCCACACCGACACGACAACAGAACTCGTATCGTGCCTGGTCGCACCATCGCCTGTGCCTACGGATCAAAAGGTTAGGCTTCGAAGCCCTTCGGCCGCGCGCCGGCTGGAGGCTTCGCTACCTGCGCTCGCCTTCGCTCAGGCCGGGGCGGCAAAGACGCGCCGCAACCGTCGATCTGACGACGGTCTTGACGACAACGGTGACGACAGTTGCTGTCCCGGCGACGCCGCTACCCGACCAATTGCGGCCGATCTTGCCTGGGGTCAAAACCAATCGCTGCCCACGCCCGATTATGTATGCTAACATACATAGCACCCGTGGGCGTCCACGCCCGGTCTAGCCACCGTGACGCCAGGCGAAGGGAAGGGGAAGCATGCCAACCCCCCGTGAGCGGATGGTGGTGTCTACTGCGCTGCTGATCCGGGAACGCGGCGCGCATCGGACCGCGATCGCTGACGTCCTGCAGCACAGTGGCGCGCCCCGTGGATCGGCGTATCACTACTTCCCCGGCGGTCGCACTCAACTGCTGTGCGAGGCAATCGATTTCGCGGGCGATTATGTTGCCTCCCGAATCGGCTCGGCGGCCTCAGGTCTCGATGTCGTCGATGTCCTGGTCGAAAACTATCGCGAACAGTTGATGCGCAGCGACTACCGGGCGGGGTGCCCGGTCGTCGCGGTGACGGTCGAAGCCGGTGAGCCCGCCGGCAGCGACGGCACGCCGGCGGTGATCGAACGTGCCGCGGCGGCGTTCGCGCGATGGACCGACCTACTGACCGAAAGGTTCGTCGCCGATGGCATCAGCGGCGCGCGCGCCGAGGAGCTCGCGATGCTCGTGACTGCGGCGATCGAGGGGGCGATTGTCGTCGCTCGCGCCTCGCGCGACGTAAAGCCCCTCGACCTTGTTCATCGACAGTTGCGCGCGGCGCTGCAGGCCGAGATGTCCGAAAGGAAACGTCACGATGAGCGGTGAATGGCAGTCAACGGCATGCATCTTGTGTGAATGCAACTGCGGCATCGTCGTGCAACTCGACGGCCGCAGACTCGCGCGGATCCGGGGTGACAAGGCACACCCGGGGTCTCAGGGCTACACGTGCAACAAGGCACTGCGGCTTGATCACTATCAGAACAGCCGCACGCGTCTGACTTCGCCGATGCGCCGGCGCCCCGACGGCAGCTACGAGGAAATCGACTGGGACACCGCGATCGCCGAGATCACCGCCGGCTTCACACACATTGGTGACGTCTACGGCGGCGACAAGATCTTCTATTACGGCGGCGGCGGCCAGGGTAACCATCTCGGCGGCGCGTACAGCGGCGCATTCCTCAAAGCCATTGGGTCTCACTACCGCTCCAATGCGCTCGCGCAGGAGAAGACCGGCGAGCACTGGGTCGACGCGCACCTCTACGGCAGTCACACGCGGGGCGAGTTCGAACACGCTCAGGTGTCGGTGTTCGTCGGAAAGAACCCCTGGATGTCGCAAAGTTTCCCGCGCGCCCGAGTCGTCCTCAACGAGATCGCCAAAGATCCCGAGCGCTACATGATCGTCATCGATCCGGTGATCACCGATACCGCCAAGATGGCCGACTTCCACCTGCGGGTACGGCCCGGAACCGATGCGTGGTGTCTGGCCGCGCTGGCCTCGGTGCTGGTGCAGGAAGACCTGTGCAACGAGGCGTTCCTGGCCGAGCACGTCCACGGTGTCGACGCGGTACGGGCAGCTCTGCGGGATATCCCTGTCGGCGAGTACGCGCAGCGGTGCGGCGTCGACGAGGAGCTGCTGCGTGGCGCGGCACGGCGGATCGGAAGCGCCGAGAGTGTCGCGGTGTTCGAGGATCTCGGCATTCAGCAGGCACCCAACAGTACGCTGTGCTCATATCTGAACAAGCTGCTGTGGATTCTCACCGGCAGTTTCGCCAAACGGGGCGGCCAGCACCTGCATTCGACGTTTGCGCCGCTCTTCAGGGCGGGCCCGGCGGTGGGACGCACCCCCGTTACAGGGGCCCCGGTGATTGCCGGGCTTGTGCCGTCCAACGTTGTGCCCCAAGAGATTTTAACCGATCATCCGGACCGTTTCCGCGCGATGATCGTCGAGAGCGCCAACCCCGCCCATTCGCTGGCCGACTCGGCTTCATGCCGGGCAGCGTTCGAATCGCTGGAACTGCTCGTGGTCATCGATGTCGCCATGACCGAGACCGCTCGGCTGGCGCACTATGTGCTTCCCGCGGCCACCCAATACGAGAAACCCGAAGCGACATTCTTCAATTTCGAGTTTCCCCACAACACCTTTCAATTGCGCCATCCGCTGTTGGAGCCGCTCGCCGGCACGCTGCCAGAGCCCGAGATCTGGGCGCGGCTGGTGCGTGCTCTCGGTGTGATCGGCGACGCCGACCTACAGCCGCTTCGTGACGCCGCGAACAACGGCCGGGCGGCATACATGCAGGCGTTCATGGAGGCCGTCAGCACGGATCCGGCACTGGCCAAAGTGGCGCCGTTCGTGCTCTATGAAACGCTGGGACCGACATTGCCCGACGGTCTTGCCGGCGCGGCCGCCCTGTGGGGGCTCGCCCAGAAAACAGCGGCCGCCTATCCGGAGGCGGTCCGCCGCGCGGGCCACGCCGACGGCAACGCATTGTTCGACGCGATCCTGCAGAGCCCTTCGGGCGTGACCTTCACGATTCACGACTATGCGGACGACTTCGAGCTGATCAGCCATCCTGATCACCGGATCGCCCTCGACATTCCCGAGATGCTGGACGACATTCGCGCACTGGTCGACACCCGGCCCGGACTGACCACCCCCGAATTTCCGATCGTGCTGTCGGCCGGGGAGCGCCGCGCCTACACCGCCAACGACATCTTCCGCGACCCCGACTGGCGAAAACGCGATATTGACGGGGCGCTGCGCGTCAGCATCGACGATGCTGACGCCCTGGGGCTGATCGACGGCGGGCGTGCCCGCATCACCACGGCGGCCGGCACCGCCGAGGCCGGCGTCGAGGTCAGCGACACGATGCTTGCGGGGCACGCGTCTTTGCCCAACGGCTTCGGCCTTGACTTCACCGACGACGATGGTCAGGTCCGGATCCCCGGCGTCGCTCCCAATTCGCTCACGTCCACCGGGTGGCGCGACGCCTACGCGGGTACGCCCTGGCACAAACACGTCCCTGCCCGAATCGAACCGCTGCCGGCCGCGAGCCCAGCCACATTGGGCTCAGCGGTGGCCACACCCTGAGCTCCCGAGACGCGTTGCGGGCCGAGAATAAACCAGCTCCCTCGCACTCTCACCGCGACGGCGCACCGGTCCGGTCGCACGGGGTTGTTCTGGCAGTCTGAACGTCTGGGTGCGGTCCTACGTGGTCGTTGTAGGAGGTGGCGGTGAGGACTCGGTATGTGCTGGCGGTGCTGACGGCAGCGGTTGGGTTTGTCGCCGGCTGCGGAAGCGTCGGTCAGAAGGCCGGGGCACCGCCGAGTGCGGGCTCTGCGGCGATCCCGTCCCCGCATACTGCAAGTGCGGTGCCGAAGGAACTGGATTTTACCGCGAAAACGGTTGACGGTTCAGACTTTTCGGGCGCCAGTCTGGCCGGCAAGCCCGCGGTGCTGTGGTTTTGGGCGCCGTGGTGCCCGGTGTGTCAGGGGGAGGCTCCCGACATCGCCGAGGCCGCTCACGATCATCCCCGGGTGACGTTCGTTGGGGTGGCGGCACTGGACCAGCTGCCGGCAATGCAAAGCTTCGCGAACAAGTATGGCGTCGGGGTCTTCACCAATATCGCTGATGTCAGTGGCGCGGTGTGGCAGCGGTTCGGGGTGACGGCGCAGCCGGCATTCGCGTTCGTCGGCGCCGACGGCGCCGTCGAGGTGGTACGCCGGAGCGTGTCCGAGCCCGAGCTCGGCACCCGGGTCTCCGCGCTCGCCAACACGTGATGAACGCCCCGACGATCAGTTTCGCATTGGCCGCGGGCCTGATCGCGGCGCTCAATCCGTGCGGGTTCGCGTTGCTACCCGGGTATCTGACATTGGTCATCGCCTGCGACGACGCGGCCACCAGCCGCATGGCCGCGGTCGGCCGGGCGCTGGCGGCGACCGTGATGATGGCGCTGGGGTTCGTTGCGGTGTTTGGCGCCTTCGCACTGGTTCTCGCCCCATTCGCCGTGACGGTGCAGCGATATCTGCCCGCACTGACGGTCGTGATCGGCGCCGGATTGATCGCACTCGGGGTGTGGATGCTGGCCGGCCGGGAACTGCAGCTGCTGATCCCGAAGCCGCAGCGCGGGGCGCCCACAGCACGGCTGCGCTCGATGTTCGGCTACGGCGTCGGGTACGCGGTAGCGTCGCTGTCTTGCACCATCGGTCCGTTCCTGGCCGTTACCGCCTCGACGTTTCACAGCGGCTCGCTCATCGACGGGATCGCCGCCTACCTCGCCTACGCCGCCGGCATGGCGTTGCTGATCGGAGTGCTGGCCACCGCCATCGCGTTGGCGGCGGGCTGGGTGACCGCCTCGCTGCGCGGTGCGGTGCGCCATCTCACCCGCATCGGTGCTGTTCTGCTCGTGCTTACCGGCGCCTACGTCGCCTACTACGGCGTCTACGAGCTGCGCCTCAACGTCGGCGCCGCCCGGGCGAATGATCCGGTCATCGACACCGCCGCCCACCTACAACAGCAGCTCTCGTCGTGGGTGGGGGCGGTCGGAGCGCTTCCGGCGCTGGTGCTGCTCGCCGGAATCATCGCCGGCGCCTTATGGGTCGGCTGGGGCCGGGCGGTCGGACGCCGGCGAGCGCGCCGGGATCGCTAGCCACACCGCCGGCTGTCACAGACCCCCGATGACGAAGTGGCTCGGCGTATCTGGCGCCGTGGGGCCGAGGTTTGCGAGGTGTGGCACCGGCAGCATCGGCTCCATGACCAACGTGAATCCTCGCACCGCGCCGCCGATACCGGTTCCGAAGGGTGTGACGCCCGACCTCGACGGCATCGTCGTGGGCAACGGGCCGGCGAACGTGGAGGCTTACATCGACTTTCAGTGCCCGTTCTGCAGGCAGTTCGAGCTGTCGACGGGCCCCACATTGGACAGGCTGTTGACCGAAGGGCTGATCAGCCTGGTGCGGCATCCGATGAACTTTCTCGACGAGATATCGCCCACCCGGTACTCGTCGCGGGCTGCGGCGGCTTCTGCGGCGGCCGCCGACGCCGGCATGTTCCACGAGTACGCCCGCACGCTGTACGAGAATCAGCCGCCGGAGGGCGGCCCGGGTCTCAGTGACGCACAGCTGATCGAACTCGGCGAGGCGATTGGGATCACCGACCCGGAATTCGCGGAGACCATTCGGCGGGGCACCTACCTGCCGTGGCCTTCGTTCGTCACCGAAAGGGCGATCGCGCGCGGTATCGCCGGCACGCCAAGCGTGTTCGTCGACGGTATTCCGGTTCCGGCCAGGCCCGGCCCCATCGTGGCGGCGGTCGACCGGGTTCTCGCTTAGCGGGGCAGCTTTGCGGCCAGAATGTCGCCCGTTTCGAACTCGGGCGTCGTCTCGAACAGATAGTCGTTGTCCTTCAGTGCGGCGGCCACCTTGCCCGTCAGATGCGCTTGCCGACCGACGTAATCGGGGAACGCATCGAAGATGCCGAACGTGGTCACCCCGAAGCGTACGGCGAACCACGCGGTGGTCCCGGGCTCGTCCTCCACCATTGCAAGCCCGTTTTCGAGGAGTCTGGCTACTTCCTGCTCCTTGCCGGGCTTGGCCTCCAACCGAACCAATAACGCAACCGTGACCATGTCTGACTCCTCGTGCCGGCCGGAATAGGGGCTCGATGTCCACCCGAGGGCCACGCTAAGTCGGATCTGCGGACGATGAACCGGGCCGCAAGCGCCAAACCGCTAGTGCTGATTTGGCCTGCCAGGCCGAGGTGCTGCCGCTAATCAGGCCCGACGGCGACGCCGCAGAATGACGCCCACCGGACAAAAAATGTTGCGCCTCTTTGTGCCGAAATTAGCGCAGGTAGATTGTCTTTACGAGCACATAATTGCTGACCCTGGGGAACTCTACTAAATAGTGAGGTAAAAGCGCTATTAACACGGCTCCCTCGTCGTTGCTAACCGGACCTTGACCGTTGCTGGACGTGGCTTGCCAGTGAGGGCCGACGGACCGCGGTGATCGCGGATGTCTGCAGATTCGATGGCAACCGCCAAAAGAACCGGCAATACTGTCAAGGTGGAGCGGCGACGAGACCGGCAGGCGACACAACCGCCGATGACCGTGTTGCGGGAGTTGCCGGCGCTTGTGGTTCTCGAGCGGATCCCGGTTCCGGTGGTGGCCATCGCCCATGACGGCGTGATCCTGTTCGTCAACCGGGCGTTTGCTGAGATGCTGGGCTACGACCCCGAAACGGTTCTCTCGCTGAAGTTCGAGCAGATATTCCACACAATGCCCGTTGATGAATCAGCGGTCTCGGTCGTGCGCGCTCATGCCGACCTCATTGTCGAATTGCTGCATATGGACGGATCGACCGTCCGGGCCAGGATGAGTAAGTCGGTGCTGATGCGCGGTGACGACCCGGTCGCACTCGCGACGTTCCAGGACTTGACCGAGCAGTTGTGGGTTGACGAACTGTAGTCCGTCACGGGTATCACTCGATCGTGAGCGCGGGCTGCAGATGACGCAGCGACTCGCGCGCCAGGAATTCGCGGAAGTACGGGAGCGATTCTTCGTTCGCGACGGCGGGTAGCAGGATCTGCCATGTTCTCGCCAGCCGGCTCGGCAGGTCGTGGCCGCCCGATATCGCATTTGATATCAGTTCCGAACCGAGCATTGCCGCGCTGACCGCCTCCCCGACCGCGTAAGGGTCGAGGGCTTCGCGGAGGTCGCCCTCGTCGCCCGCGCGTCGGGCCGTCGTGATCATTGCGCCCAGCCAACCCTCGTAGGCCCGGGACGCGGCTTCGCTGAAGTCGCCGAGCGCACGGCTGAGTTGGACCGCGGTCGCGGCGACCTTGCTGCGGGAGATCAGCTGTGCGACGACGAAGCTGCCGTGGATCATCGACTCCAGAGCCGGCGTCGCGGATTCGGTCACTCCCCTGAACGCGTTCAGCACCTCGGCAGCGCCCTCTTCCACAATGGCGACAGCCAGCGCTTCTTTCGAATCGAAGTGGTAGTAAAGCGCACCCTTTGTCATCTGTGCACGCTCGATGATCTCGGCGAGACCGGTGTCTGGGTAGCCCACGCCGCTGAAAAGTTCCACCGCAGCGTCGATGATCTTCTGACGCGTCGCCTCGGAACGGGCTTGGCGCACCATCCCCTCCGGCACCTCCGGTGTTCGCCAACGTCCGCCGCGGGCCCGCGTGTCGTCAGGCCGGGTCAACCATAACAGCGCGCGCCTTGGCCTTGGCCAACGTTGTCCGTCGCCTGATGAACTGAGTGAGGTAGTTGATCCGGTCCGGATTCGCGAAGCCGGGCAACGCCAACATCCATGCCTTCTCCAAGTCGTCGAAGTACTGGTCCGGCTTGTCGAGGTCGCCGATCTGGCGAATTCCGGCGTACAGCGAAAGCAGCATTTGGCTGATGTCCATCGGATCACGTTGATCGATCACGTCGCCCTCGGCGATCGCGCGTTGCACGACGACAGCGAACGCCTTCACCCATTCACGAAGCAGATTGGCCCGCAACCCGTCCGTGCGGCCGATTGACTCGAGGAGATGAAGCCCGGCCCGGGCGACCTCATCGGTGACATCTTCGAAGGCGATCAGATATGCGATGTCGACGAGGGACTCCAGGCCCGAGAGCCTGCGGGCCAGGAGGTCGTTGACCGCCGAGCGCGTCCCCTGGGCCTGGAGGTCGACGACCGCCAATGCCAGCGCATGCTTGGAGCGGAAATGGAAGTACATCGCGCCCTTGGTGACGTGCGCATCGGCGAGGATGTCGTCCAGGTTCACTTGGCTGTATGACCGGTGTGCGAACTGGTGGCAGGCCGCCCGCAGAAGCTGTTGTCGCGTGGAGTCGGCCGGTGTCTCGTTTACGTCGGTCACGTGGGGACCTCGAAATCCGGACATATGCCCCAGACGGCAGGTAAGGGGGTTCGGTGGGTGGCGCTTCGCCGCTCAATTGTGCCATCCACAGGCCAGGAGCAAAGACATAACCGACGGCACGCCGCCGAAGAGGAGGATGAAGGGGAGAAGGATGGCGCGCCACCCCTGGGTGCGATTGTCACCGTTCGTTCGCCGGTCAAGCTGGAGTCTATTTAACGCACCTCCACCTCTCGCGGGCCTATCTTCGGGCCCTTCCGGTAGCCATCCAGCTCAATACTCTAAGTCTTATGATTCGGTGCATACCATCCGAAAAGTATGTAAAGTACCGCTTCGTGCGGTCTTTCGGTTTGTCGTCCAGGCAACTCGAAGCCGCGCCGCGACGCCGCAGGGCTGGGCGCGACGGTGAAGAAATGAACGCGATTCGAATGGCTCCTTCAAACGTTGGGAGTTCGGCTATGCAGTGGGATTCGGCTATGCAGTGGGATGATGTGGTCGATGTTGTCTGTGTCGGATCAGGTGCCGGCGGGCTGGCAACCGCGATTGTGGCCGTCGATGCTGGTCAGAGTGTCTTTGTGGCCCAATCGCCGAGCCTTGGGCAACGGCCGCCCGACCGTTTCGGGGTCGAGGTCTGCGACGACGAGACCAACGAATACCTCGATGCCCTGACCGTAGGCATCGGGTCGGCGTCATCCGCCGTGCACAACGCCGAGGTGCCGGTCCGCATCATCGACGGTAAGGCGCCGGCCGCTGTGGGTTGCCGGGATCGGCGCCGGGTCGTCGAACCATTTGTCGGCGCGCAACTCAGAGACTGGGCCGCCTGCTGCGCCACGGCAGCACACGGCGTTCTCTACAGCCGGGTGACCGATCGCAACATGACCACGATGCGCCCCAACGCCGGGGAGACGTTCGAGGCGGCGATTGTGGGCTCCCTGCCCGACGACACCGACGTCACCGGGCCGTTTTTCGCCGACCGGTTGGCCGATTGGCTGGTTGCCGAGGCCCGCGACCGCGGCATCGACGTAGGCGCCCCCAGCCCTCTTGACCGTCTCGTGTTCGAGGAGGGCCAGATTGTCGGGGCCGTGGTGACGACACCACAGGGGACCTGTGCCGTCCACGCACGCCACGGTGTGGTGTTGACTTCGGCTCGACAGCCCGCCGGTGACGCCGTCGCAGATGATCTGCCACGGGAAGCCTCCGTGGAGGTCTGCGTTGTCAGCAAGACAGCCAGCCGATTCGGTCGAGTGGAACTTCTGGGCCGCCCTCCGGTCGCTAGCCGGTTCGCGGCCACGTCACCGCCGCTGGCCCGGCAACTGCGTTCTCAACGGGTCGGTTCGGCGGCGTGGTGCCGCAGCGTCCCGACCGGCTGGGCCGGCGGCTTTTAAGGGATAAGAGAGGGAAGCGCCGAAGATGGTGAAGAAAGTGACCGTGACGTTGGTCGACGACCTCGACGGTAAGTCGCCGGCGGAGGAGACCGTGCGCTTCGAACTCGACGACGTCAGCTACGAGATCGACCTCACAGCTCAGCATGCCGACAAGTTGCGCAGCGATCTCAAGGCGTGGATCCACGCGAGTCGTCGCATCGCGGGCCGCCAGCGCAGATCCTCCCGGTCCGGTCTGGCACGCGAAACCGAGGGCAGCGCCGTCATCCGGGAGTGGGCGCGTCGCAACGGACACGCGGTCTCGGACCGGGGCCGAATCCCACGTTCCATCATCGACGCGTTCAATAACGCCTAACCGGTTTCATCCGGGTCGGTCACCGAGCTGAGCCGTTCCGTGGGGAGACTGCGTCAATGCCCTCATCTCCGCCAAAACCTTCGAAAGTTGTTTGGGCTCCGCGTGGTTGGCGAACGTCAGTCGATCCCACCACATCATCTTCGTTCGGTACCGCTCATCGGGGTAAGGCGTCGCCGGGATCCGGGAAACGACCACTCCTCCCGACGATCGCCAGCGGTCCAGCACGTGCGCGGCCGCCGTGGCCATCACGAATTGGCAGTCCAGCAGTGCCATTGTGGGGAATGCGGTCCGCGCGAGGGTGTTTGTCAGCGCACCGTTGAGACCTGGGTCGTCGGTCACCCAGGCTGACTTCATTTCGACCACGCCGAACGGGAGCCGATCGGTGATCATCTTGCGGACCGCCCGCTCGCCGGGGCGTCCGGCCCATTCGGCCACCGCATGAGAATCATCGGCCGACCCCAACGGCCCCTTCCCGCGCACCCCTCCGACCACGCGGCCGGCGTCGTCGACCGCAGCGAAGAACACGCTGGTGCCATGGCCGCCGCGTATCGCGTCGATGTCCAACGCAGATTCGACGCCGTGCTTGCGATAGCTGCGCAGCGCGCCGTCGAGGTATTCCGTCCAGAGTTCGGTGTCTGCCGACGGTTCTGCCACCACGATCGTGCACTCGGTATCCGGATCCCACCAGCTGAGTCCTTTGTCGAGGGAATCGGAAAGCCTCGTCGCGTCCAGCTGGGGGAAATTCATCGTCGTCCCATCCATCGGCCAGCCCGCCAACGGCGTTGCCGCAGCTGACACAGATTTGCGTATTCGGGTCTCAGTATGCGAACACGCCGCCATTAGTATGTCGCCGTTGATCGATCGGTCTCTAGGCTCCCAATCGGATCAAATCGACTACAGCTTGCTTTGATTTGGCCGAATTGCGAACTGCCGACACGTCTCCGACCACGGCCAGGCAACCGCCGGGTCCGCGAATTCGTGCTGTTCGGTCTTAATTCCGAATACTGTCAAGCAAATGCGCCGGCGCCGAAAAGCAGCCCCAACAAATACGTGATCGCGGCGGCACCATAACCGATCAGAAGTTGCCGTGCCGCCCGGCGCAAAGGGGATCCGCCGGAGAGCAGCCCGACGATGACGCCGGTGCTCAACAGCGCGACACCGACCAGCAACGCGGCCATAATTTGCGCAACAACGCCTTGCAGACCGACCAGGTACGGCAGGACAGGCACGAGAGCACCCGATGCGAAGAAGCAGAAGCTCGAGACCCCGGCCCGCAGTCCGGTGCCGATGGCTTCATGGCTCTCGGTGCCGGAGGCGGCCGCCCCCGCCGAGATACCCAGGTTGTGGTTTTGCAACACCTCTGCGGCGTGGACAGCCGCCTCGGATTCGCTCATGCCGCGAGCGCGGTAGACCAGCGCCAGTTCGTTGGCGTCGACGTCGAGCTGGGGCAGCGCGGTGCCGGCTTGCGGGCTCGGAGTGGAGGCCTCCAGCAACTCGCGTTGCGACCGCACCGACACGTACTCGCCGGCGCCCATCGAGAGCGCGCCCGCCAGCAGCCCGGCCAGGCCGGTGAGGAGCACGGTGTGGTTGGGCACGCCGCTGGCGCTGATACCGAGGACGAGCGCGAGGTTGCTGACCAGCCCGTCGTTGGCGCCGAACACCGCGGCACGGAAAGTGCCGGAAAGCCGGTTGCGACCCTGCGTGGCCAGCGCGCGCACGACCTCTTCGTGTATGCGCTCGTCAGCGGCCATGGTGGGGGTGGCGTCGTGGTCGACCTCGTAGGGGGACCGCCCTTCCGCGCGTTGGGCGAGCGCGAGGACGAAGACCGAGCCGAAATGGCGCGCGAGGAAGCCCAGAAGGCGGGTTTGCAGATCACTTCGCCGGGGCTTGCCGACCTGATCGCCCAGCAGGTTCAGCCAGTGTTGCTCGTGGCGGCTCTCGGCGGCGGCCAGCGCGAGCAGGATCTGCCGCTCTTCTCCGGTCCGGCGTTGAGCCAGATCCCGGTAGATGGCCGCCTCCGCTCGTTCGTCGGCCAAATGCCGGCGCCACCGGCGCAGATCGGCCGGGCGTGGCGGTGCCTTGTGGGACGCCTCGTTGTCCACGGCGAGATCATTGCCGCTCTGTTGATCGGGTTAGCAGGTAGTTGGAGAGTTCTTCCAGCGCCTGGCGCGCATAGCCCCGCCATAGCCGGCCGAAGACGGGAAGCGCCGGCGCACCCAGAGGGGACCGCGGATGGATCACCCAGCGCCAGCTGACCGTGGTGCCGGTGCCTGCGGGACCGAACACCCACTCGCCGTCCACGCGCCTGACCAACGGCGACGTCGGGCCCGTGATGTCGGTCAGGGTGTAGCCGAACGACCGCGGGGGGTCGACCGCGGTGAGCTCTTCGCGCATGGTGCCGCCGCCGGCCAGCACGACCGTGCGGGTCCGCCCGACGGCGGACCACTCGCCGGTCTGGTTCAACACGTTCTTGATCGGTGGGATCGGCCCGTACCACCGCCGGAACAGCGTCTGAAGGGGCATGGGCAAGGTGCCGTCGAAGGCGCCCTCGACGTCCACGGGAATTGCTCGGGACTGCTCGACGACAAGCGGCTGGCTCATGGGCAGATGCTAACGCCCCCCATCCGTTCCCGGCGTACGTTGGATCGGGACCGCGAGGAAGGGGAAGCTTCATGGCAACGACCATGCGGGCCGAGCGTTTCTACGCTGACACCAAAAAGGTTGTGGTGGAAAATGTTCCGGTTCCCGAGCCGGGTCCCGGCGAAGCTCTGGTGCGGGTCGCGTACTGCGGCGTCTGCCACTCCGACCTGAGCCTGATCAACGGCACCTTCCCCGCGCAGGTGCCAGTGGTGACGCAGGGCCACGAGGCGTCGGGCACGATCGCGGCGCTGGGGCCCGAGGTCACCGGCTGGGCCGAAGGCGATCGGGTGGTCGTGGCCGCGGGCCGGCCGTGTTCGCTGTGCCCCAACTGTCGCCGCGGTGACGTGGCGAACTGCCTGCGGGTGCGACTGATGGCGTTCGCGTACGACGGTGCGTGGGCGGAGTACACGGTGGCGCAGGCGGCGGGTTTGACGAGGGTCCCCGAGAACGTACCGCTGGAGCAGGCCGCGATACTGGCCGACGCCGTGTCGACGCCGTTCGGCGCGGTCGTGCGCACCGGCCGAGTGGCTGTCGGTGAATCTGTCGGGGTGTGGGGTGTCGGCGGCATCGGCACGCACATCGTCCAGGTCGCCCGGCTGGTCGGCGCCGTTCCGGTGGTCGCCGTGGACGTCAACCCCGCCGTCCTCGACCGCGCCCTCGATCTCGGCGCCGATTATGCGTTCGACTCGCGCGACGAGGGACTGAAGGACAATATCGCCGAGATCACCGGTGGCCGCAAGCTCGACGTCGCGTTCGACGCCGTGGGGCTGAAGGCGACGTTCGAGCAGGCGCTCGACTGTCTGACCGTGGGCGGCCGGCTTGTCGGCGTCGGGATGAGCGCGGAGTCGCCGACGGTCGGGCCCACATCGATGTTCGCGCTGACCCAGAAGCAGGTGCTCGGCCATCTCGGGTACAAGAACGTCGACATCGGAACACTGGCCACGCTGGTGTCGCGGGGCCGACTGGACTTGTCCCGCTCAATCAGCGACATCGTTGCGCTTGACGACGTCGCCGTTGGGATCGAGAAGCTCGAGAAGCAGGACGGCAACCCGATCCGGATTCTGGTTAGGCCATGACCCTCGCGCGCCACTCCCCGTTGGACGGCCGCGTCGCATTGCTCACCGGCGCCTCCGGGGGAATCGGCAAGGCCATCGCGCGGCGGCTGGCAGACGCCGGTGTCGACCTGTTCCTGACCTACCGACAACACCGCGACGATGCGGAAGAGGTGGCGCGCTATGCCCGGGGCCTTGACCGGCGGGTGGCATTGGCCGGAGCGGATCTCGCTGATCCCGCCACGCCCGCCCAACTCGTCGAACGCGCCGAGCGGGAGTTCGGCGGTGTCGACATCCTGGTGGCCAACGCGGGAAGCGCGAAGCAGACGAATTGGGAAGACATCGATCTCGAATTGTGGAACAAGACGCTCACGGTGAACCTGACCACGCCGTTCCTGCTGGCCCAGCGGGTGCTGCCCGGGATGGTCGAAAGACGGTTCGGGCGTGTGCTTTTCATGTCTTCGGTCGCCGCGCTCAACGGCGGTGTCGTCGGCGCGCATTACGCGGCGGGCAAGGCGGGGTTGCACGGTCTGACCCACCACCTCGCACCGCGCGTCGCTGCCGACGGTGTCACCGTCAACGCGCTCGCGCCGGCGCTGATCGGGGAAACCCGCATGCTGCCCAGGGCGCCCGACGGCGGGGCTCCGCTGCCGATCCCGGTCGGCCGGCTCGGTCATCCGGATGAGGTGGCTGACATGGCGGTGGCAATGCTGTCCAACGGCTACCTGACCAACAAGGTCGTCACCCTCGACGGCGGCCTGATTCCGCGGTAGTGGAGGATGACCATGGGCGATTTCGAGGTGAAAGCCAGGTTCGCGCAGGCGCCGGTGGCGCAACTCGCCACGGTCTCGCCGGCCGGAGCACCACATCTGGTCCCCGTCGTCTTCGCGCTTTTCGACGACGTCGTGTACACGGCCGTGGACGCGAAGAGGAAGTCGACGAAGCGGCTGCGTCGCCTGGCCAACATCGAGGCCAATCCTGGGGTGTGCCTGCTCGTCGACCACTACGCCGATGATTGGACGCAGCTGTGGTGGGTGCGGGCGGACGGGGTGGCGGCGGTGCACTACGGCGGCGAGGAGATGGGCACCGGGTATTACCTGCTGCGCCGCAAATACCCTCAATACGAGCGGGTGGCACTGGACGGCCCGGTCGTCACGGTCCAGGTGCGGCGGTGGTCGGCCTGGGTCGCATGATCGTCGCCGGCCTTCGGCGCGACCGGCCGCAAGGGCTATCCTGGACCGGCGGGGCGGCGTGACATGAACCGTGAAGAGCTTTTCGCCTCGATCGTGGCGGCAGGCCCCGGTCGTGATGACCTCGTGTACCTCGAGCGCCGTTGTGACGAGTATGACTGGGGGATCGTGCCCGTCGACGGCTCCGCGCCCGGTTCACCGCCGGTGACCACGGCCCACCCTGATGTCTGGATGTCGTTCTCGGCAGCCTGGCCCGCCGACGATCCGGCGCGGATGCGGGCGTTCTTCGACGACCTGCTCGCCGAGCTGGAGTCGATGGCCGACCCCGCGGACAGGTGTCGCTGGCCTCTCGGCGAACCATGGCCGCACTTCCACTGATCGGCCTGCTGTCGTGGACTGCCGAATCACCGCCGACGACCGCGCGAGATTCAAGCGCTGTCGTCGCCAGTGGGACTTCGCGTCCCGCCACCGTCGCGACCTCGAACCGGCCGGCCTCGTCGCCCCCGCTCTGCCGGCCGCGCTGCTGGATGCCCTCGCGGTGTACTACTACCCGGGCACCTGGGACTGGCCCCACGAACTCACCCAGTCACTCGTGCAGAAGGCTCTCGCCCGGTCTCTTCAGGAGGCCGGCGCAATGGATCAGCTCGAACCGGGCGCGGCGCTGCTGAACTGCTATGACGGCTGGGCCGAAACCGTCGATGACTTCGCTCCGATGAGAATCGGCCATGACGTGGACGCGCTGGTGCCCGACCCGCGCGAGCCGGGGCGCGGTTTGTCGACCTCCGACGGATCCGCGGTGACCTACTCCTGCCGGGTGGACCTGCTGGCC
Organism: Mycobacterium sp.; assembly: GCA_025965895.1. Classification (GTDB taxonomy): domain Bacteria; phylum Actinomycetota; class Actinomycetes; order Mycobacteriales; family Mycobacteriaceae; genus Mycobacterium. The sequence continues at coordinate 10,469 of JAOPWC010000036.1, read as the reverse complement.
GTCGACGCTTCCGACGAATACTGGGTCGTGCGCCATCAGATTGTGGACGACTGGCAGGGCCTCGACGCATTCGTCCTCGACGAGGAGGCCCTCGCGGCGTGCTGGGCGTGGGAGCAGGACTACGTGGGCATGGAGATCACCGGCACGATGCACAACGAAGTGCGTATCGGCGGGCCGCTTGACCTTCCCCCGGCTGTACACCCCGACGGCACACCCAGAGCTGTTGCGCAGCACGAGCCCAGCGGCGGCGGCCGGTCCATCCCGCAGCACATCCGGGTCTCGGCCCGAACCACGCGCGCCGACGCCGTGAACCGAACGGAACAGCTGACCGCCGGCGTCCTGCGGCGCACCCGCGTGCGGCGCACCCGCGACGAGATCGCCGGGATCGGGCAGATGATCGGCGCCGAGGCCGTCGACATGATCAGCGACCCGGCGATCTACCCGACCTTCGCCGCGCACTGTGACACATGCGAATTTCGGGCGCCGTGTGTCGCCCTCACCGAAGGAGCCGACCCGGAGCCGTTGCTGGCCAGTCACTTCCGGCGACATCCGGTGCAGGACCGGCCCAAGCCGAGGTTGGGCCAGGCGACGTGGGGTTTCGGCCGGGGAGCGGCACCGCCGCAATGGTGACACCGGCTCCAGCGTCATAGCCGTTGCAGCTCGAGCGGTGGACTGTCTTCGCCGTGGGACGGCCGGGTCGACGGCCGCGATGGACGCATCTCCCATCGATTCATGCCCAGATGCAGCACTGCGGCCAGCGCCCATCCCAGCAATATGTCGAACACATAATGCTCGGCCGAATACACCAGCGTGAAAGCCATCACCAGCACGTAGGCCGCCAGAAGCAGCCGCCACCTGGACTGAATCCGGCGCCAGAGGAACGCCGCGATCATCGCGGTGAGCGCGGCGTGCAGCGACGGAACCGCCGCGACGAGGTTCACGCTCGCCTGGCCCTCGTCGACCAATGCGCGCGCGGTGTCCAGGTGAAGCTTGCCCCAGCCCCGTGTGGAGATGCGTTCCACCACATTGTGTGCGCCGGGTTCGGTCGTGTGCATCGGGCCGAGAAGGCCACCGTGGGGCACACCGGCCGCAGACCGGAACATGCACCGCGGCTCGGACGGGCCGGTGGCGACCTCGGCCGGGGTGCATCGGGCCGCGGCCCACGGCGGGGCCGCCGGCACGACGGCGTAGATCACCAGCGCGATGAACGACAACGCCAGGAATCGCCTGGTGAACGCCTTCCAGTCGTCGCGGTTGCACAGCCACAACACCCCTGCGACTACATAAGGCAGGACGAAAAACGACATGTAGATGGTGCTGATGACCACTTCCCACCATGGCGGGTCAAGCCGCTTGAGATGTTCTTGCAACCAGACGGTCGGCTCGGTACCGAGGAACAGCCAGCGGTCGACTTTCGGCTGAGCCTGCCACAGCGTCGGTGTCCCGATCAGGGTCGCCGCGCCGCGACTCAGGTCGTAGACGACGAGAATCGATGCGAACGGCAGCCAGTCACGCAGCACTTGCAACATGCGGCTGCGCCCGATGCTCGCCGCGATCAGCCCGGTACAGATGTAGAGCAGCAGCAATTCGCGGTTGAACGCGAATCCTGTTGTCCAGGTCCGGAAGACAACGATGGCCGCCCAGACGGTGATCGCTGCCCGACGCAACAGCGTGAGCCTGCGCTCACGCAGCCCGGCCTTGCGGCTGTCGCCGGCCGCGTCATCGCGATCGACGTCGGGGGCTTCCGGTGAGGCGGGCACTGTGGCATGTGTCGCCGGCCTGCCCCTCGAGGGTGCAGGCGGGCGTGACGGTAGACGCCGGTCGGCGATCAACGCAAAGACTGCCAATTGCAGCGATCGTGCACCCAGCACCATTCGATATCCGGTTTCCCACTAAGACGGGCGGTTACGGATCGTTCGTCCTCGGGGCTCCCAGCATCCCCGTCACCGAGCGTAACAACTGGTTATCTGCAGGTTACGAAGCTTGCCGTTATGCAGCGGGTTTGCCGTTGTCCTCAGGTTGGTATCACCACGCTGGCAGGTTGACGGAAGGAAACGATGGCTACCGAGGTCGACGTCGTGGTGGTGGGTTCCGGACCGAACGGACTCGCCGCGGCGGTGATCTTCGCCGCGGCCGGGTTGTCCGTTCACGTCCTCGAGTCGCAGCAGCAGTCCGGCGGTGGCTGCCGGACCGTTGACTTGGATCTGGGGGTGCGGCTGCGCCACGACTTGTGCTCGGCGGTGCATCCGATGGCCGCCGCGTCACCGTTCTTTGCTCTGTTCGATCTGGCATCGCGAGGTGTCGAACTCGCACGACCGAAGGTCGCGTATGCGCATCCGCTGGACGACGGCACCGCCGTGATGGCCTACGAGGAGTTCGACAAGACCGCCGACGAACTCGCCGGCCACGATCCCGCCGAGGGACGACTTTTCCGGCGGGTCATGGGGCCCCTCGTGGAAGGCGTCGAAGCGGTCCGAGACATCGGGCTGTCGGACATGCGTCGGATCCCGTCGGCGGCGCTTCGTCCGACCGGCGCGCTGGCCGCGGCGGACATGGCCGCCCGTGCGCTGCAGCTGGGCACACCACTGTGGGACCGCCGCGCCGATGCGCAGCGGTGCGGTGCGTTGCTGACCGGGGTGGCGGCGCACGCCAACACTGTGATCCCGTCGCTGGCCGGAGCCGGGACGGCATTGCTGCTCGGGACCCTTGCCCACACGCACGGCTGGCCGATCCCGATCGGCGGCAGTCAACAGATCACCGACGCGCTGATCGCCGATCTGTCGGCTCGCGGGGTCCGCATTGCGAGCGGCAGCCATGTCGAGCGCGCGGCGCAGTTGCCGGCGGCCAGGGTCTACGTCTTCGACACGTCGCCATGGACCATCGCCGACCTGTTCGGGGACCGTCTGTCCGCGCGCTACCGACGCGCCCTGCAGAGGTTCCGGCCCGGCAATGGTGTCGCCAAGGTCGACTTCGCGCTGTCGGAGCCGGTGCCGTGGGCCGACGCCCGGGTCGCCCTGGCCGGCACCGTCCACGTCGGCGGCGATCGACGCGAGATGGAATCGGTCGAGAAGCAGACCACCGCAGGACGCCACAGCGACCGGCCGATGCTGCTGGTGAGCCAGCCGACGGTGGTGGATCAATCGCGACTCGGGCCGAATGGCGAGTCTCCACTGTGGACCTATGCGCACGTGCCGAACGGCTCGACACGCGACATGACCGAGGCTGTCACCGCGCAGATCGAACGTTTTGCGCCGGGGTTCCGCGACGTCGTCATCGGATCGCGGTGCATCCCGGCGAGCGAGTTGGCGCACCACAACGCGAACTACGTGGGCGGCGACATCGGGGTGGGACACGTGTCCATGTACCGGATGGTCGCCCGCCCCGCGCTCAAGTGGGATCCCTACCGAACCTCGATCGACAACGTCTACCTCTGTTCCGGATCCACCCCCCCGGGACCGGGCGTGCACGGCATGTCGGGTCTGCACGCCGCTAAGCGGGTGCTCAAGCAGCACTTCGGAATTCCGTCGATACCGGACCTGAAAAAGCCGTCGCGTTTCGACTCGCCCGGCATCGGGTAGCTCGACTCGGTCGCGGCGTGGCAACAACGAGTTGGGCAGGAGAACCAATGGCTGACCAGGTGGCCGATTTCATTCTTTCCCGCCTGCGGGACTGGAACATCCGTCACGTCTTCGGGTATCCCGGCGACGGCATCAACGGTATCGTCTCGGCGTTCGGGCGCGCTGATGACAACCCGCAGTTCGTGCAGACCCGACACGAGGAAATGGCGGCTTTCGCAGCCACCGGGTATGCGAAGTTCACCGGCGGAGTCGGGGTGTGCACGGCGACCTCCGGCCCGGGGGCGGTGCACCTGCTCAACGGGCTCTACGACGCGAAGTTGGACCACGTTCCGGTGGTGGCGATCGTGGGACAGACGGCACGCAGCGCGATGGGTGGCAGCTATCAGCAGGAGATCGACCTGCAAGCCCTGTTCAAGGACGTGGCCAGCGACTACCTGGTCGAGGTCAATGTGGCGGCTCAGCTCCCCAACGCACTGGACCGCGCGATCCGCACGGCGCTGACCCGGCGGGCACCCACCGCTGTGGTGATCGGATCCGACCTCCAAGAGGAGAAGTACTCCCCGCCGGGACACGAGTTCAAAATGGTTCCGTCCAGCCGTCCCAGCGACGGGCACCCGGTGCTCATGCCCGACAGCGGACTGGTCCACCGGGCCGCCGAGATCCTCAACGCCGGGTCGAGAGTCGCGATGCTGATCGGCCAGGGCGCGCGGGGCGCAGCCGGGCAAGTCCGTGAGGTGGCCGATGTAACGGGCGCCGGGGTGGCGAAAGCGCTGCTGGGCAAAGACGTCCTTGCCGACGACCTGCCGTACGTCACCGGGTCGATCGGTCTTCTCGGCACGCGTCCGAGCTATGAGATGATGCGTGACTGCGACACGCTGCTGATCGTCGGCTCGAATTTCCCGTACTCGCAGTTCCTTCCGGACTATGGGCAGGCCCGAGGCATTCAGATCGACATCGACGGCGCGATGATCGGGATGCGCTATCCCACCGAGGTGAACATCGTGGGCGACGCGTCGGCCACGCTGGCCGAACTGATCCCGCTACTGCAACGCAAGGCGGACCGATCCTGGCGCGAGCAGATCGAAACGAACGTCGCCCGGTGGTGGGAAACCGTCGAGCGGCAAGCGATGCTGTCGGCCAGGCCGGTGAATCCGATGCGGGTCGCGTGGGAACTGTCGTCACGGCTGCCCGCGAACGCCATCGTCACCGCAGATTCCGGATCGTCGACCAACTGGTACGCCCGCTGCGTCAAGCTCATAGAGGGCGTCCGGGCATCACTTTCCGGAACGCTTGCCACGATGGGGCCGGGCGTGCCGTACGCGATCGGCGCCAAGTTCGCCCATCCCGACCGGCCTGCGATCGCGCTGGTCGGCGACGGGGCGATGCAGATGAACGGGCTCGCGGAATTGCTGACGATCGCGCGCTACCACGGGAAATGGTCAGACCCGAGGCTTGTGGTGTGCGTCTTTCACAACAACGACCTGAATCAGGTCACGTGGGAGCTGCGCGCGATGGGCGGCTCGCCGAAATTCGAGGAGTCGCAGACACTTCCGGATCTGTCGTATGCCGACGTGGCCCGCTCCATGGGACTGAACGGGATCGCCGTCGACGACCCGGACCACGTTGGCCCGGCCTGGGATCAGGCGTTGTCAGCCGACAGGCCGGCGGTGCTCGACGTCCGGTGTGATCCGGACGTGCCCCCGATTCCGCCGCACGCAACCTACGAGCAGATGAAGGACATGGCCGCGGCGATCCTGAAAGGCGATCCCGGCGCCTGGCATCTGATCGTGCAGGGCGCCAAGACCAAGGCCCAGGAGTTCGTGCCGCACCGCAGTTCGTGACGACGACCCTCTGTGACGACGACCCTCTGTGACGACGTCGCTAGCGGTCGCTGTCGTCGGGCTCGGCGATCGTCAGGACCGCGTCGGCGATATGCGGGTTTCTCTCCAGCTCCCGCTCCAGGCGGCGAAGCGTATGTGCGACATGCGATTCGGCCTGGTCGCCGACCAGGTCGACGCTGGCGACCAGGAAAAGCCGTTTCGGTCCCACGTATTCCAGGCGCAGAAACCGGACCGCGACGACCTCCGGTAGCTCCGCGATACGTGCCACCGCAGCCGAGTGCAGCTCGTCAGAACCTGGTTCGCCGGTCAGGAACCGCCGATTGCGGTCGATGAGGATCACGGCGATCACCCCGAGCAGGACCCCGACGAGGATCGAACCGATCGCGTCCCAGACCGCGTTACCGGTGAGCTGGTGCAGCGCGATGCCACCCAACGCGATGGCGATTCCGATCAGCGCCCCGCTGTCTTCAGCGAAAACGGCCCGGACCGTCGGGTCCGAGGTGGCCAGTGCGTACTCCAGCAAGTCGCGGTGATATTTGTGCGCTTCGCCGCGCAGCTGACGTACCGCCTGCATCAGCGACGTCGTCTCCATGACGGACGCGATGATCAGCACGATGTAGGCGATCAGGTAGCCGCCATGACTGGATTGGCCGTGCAGGATGTCGGTGACGCCGTGCCACACCGACAGCGACGCGCCCACCACGAAGAGGCCGACCGCGGCGAGCATCGACCAGACGTACGCTTCACGGCCATGACCCAGTGGATGCTTTGCGTCAGGGGGGCGCCGGCTACGCCGGTTGGCGATCAGCAGGAAGGTCTGGTTGCCGGTGTCCGCCCAAGAGTGGGCAGCCTCGGCAACCATCGAGGCCGACCGTGACAGTACGGCGGCGATGGTCTTGGCGACCGCGACCGCGAGGTTCGCGCCAAGCGCGACATAAACGGTCCGATCGCTTTCGCCCACACCGGAGTCGGTGCCTGAGCGACGAAGATCCAGGGTTCTTTTCACCGTCGTCGCCTCATCACCGTCCATTCAGCTTCAAAACTTTGGACGGCTGAACAGCTTATCGCTGGGCGCGCGTCACATCCGTTCGATCTTGATGTAACGAGCGAGGTCAGGGTATAGCCGCCAGATCGCGGCGGCAGCAGCGGTCACAACGACGAGGAACAGGAGCTTGCGTTTCATCGGTGTCCTTCCGTGATCGGGTGGCTCAGCCTCGGAGAACAGTAAGCACGCCGACGGTGCCGACAACGAAGCATTGGCCACGTACTCAACGAGCAGGCGCAGCAGCAATACCCAAGCTGGCTCCCGTGAAAACCCGTCGCACGACCGCCGGGGTGAGCGCGGGGGAGGAGGTCTACCGGCCGGTTGGGTTCGACCGGACGGCGCCGCGGCCGAGTTCGTGTGCACGCGGCCTCACCGGTCGCCCGCAGACCGGTGAACCTCTCCCGGGTCGAGGCCGCCGCGTCACCCGATCAGGCCAGGGCCGAGGAGTTCGGCGTCAAAGCGACGTTCTTCATCGTCACCACCGGCAGCGGATCGCTGCGAGTGACGACCGCCCGGACTTTCCGCTTGCCGAGGGCGTGGTCGCCTTCGACAGCCGCGCAAGGGGCAACCGCGCGCCGGGAAAGACCGTGCTGACGGTCAGGTCCTCGGGTACTCACTCCCGTCCGGCTGCGGGGTCGTTAGCAACAGCGCGCACCCGGGTTGGCGTCGGCGGCCGCGTGCCGCCGACGCCAGTAATCCCGCTCACTCAGCACCGGCTCGCCCGGGTGGCAGCGCTGCCGGTGCTCGACGTAGCGCCGGTAGTGGTTGTCTCCCATCAGGCTTCGGCAGTACCAGGAGATTTGGCCCGCGATGTGGCGTGTGATCCGGGTAATGCGTCCCATTGCCGTTCCACCTCCCGTTCCGGCGCCGTGGCTGACAGACCCGACGGCGCGAACAGCCGCGACGGCACCGGGGGGTCGTCGGTGGGCGGGCGGCCGCGGCCGCGGATCACTTTGAGCGCCGCGACGAGTCCGGTCAGGAACACGATCACCACCAGGACGGCGAACACGATCGACAGTGTTCCCTGGATGAACGTATTGCGGATCACCGCGTCGATCTGATGCGCGTTCTTCGCCGACCCGAACACCGCCTTACCGGCATCCTTGGCCTGCTGGTATTGACGGTGCTGCGCCCAGTAGCCCACTTTCGGGTCGGCCGAGAAGATCTTCTGCCAGGACGCGGTCAGCGTGACCGTGAGATCCCACAGCAGCGGAACCCCCGGTATCCACACCCACTTCAGATAACCCTTCTTGATCACCACGACCGACACCAGGGTCAGCGCGATCGCGGCCAGCAGCTGGTTGGCGATGCCGAAGAGCGGGAAGAGCGTGTTGATGCCACCGAGTGGATCGGTCACGCCCATCAGCAGCACACTGCCCCACCCAGCGACCACGATCAGGCTGCAGATCCACGCCCCGATCCGCCAACTCGGGTCGCGAAGCTTTCGCAGCGCACCGCCGAGGTTGCTCACCGCGTCCGAGAGCATGAAGCGGGCGACGCGGGTGCCGGCGTCGACCGTGGTCAGGATGAACACCGCCTCGAACATGATCGCGAAGTGATACCAGAACGGTCTGAGCTTGCTCCCGCCGAAAAAATCCAGCACATCGGACATGCCGATCGCCAGGGTCGGTGCCCCGCCGGTGCGGGAGACGACGCTTTTTTCTCCGACGTCCGTTGCGGCTTGGGTGATCTGTGCGGCCGTGACCGGCGGCCCGGACAGCCCTAGGCCGTTGACGTATTGCGCCGCCGACGCGGCGGTGCCGCCGGTCTGCGCGGCAGGTGCGTTGATCACAAAGTAGATGTGCTGATCGAGGATCGCGGCGGTGGTCAAAGCCATGACCGCGACGAACGATTCGGTGAGCATGCCGCCGTAGCCGATCAGTCGCATCTGGCTTTGCTTCGTCAGCAGTTTCGGGGTGGTTCCCGACGAGATCAGCGAGTGGAAACCGGAGAGGGCGCCGCACGCGATGGTGATGAACAGGAACGGGAACAGCGAGCCCGCGAATACCGGCCCGGTGCCGCTGATCGCGAAATGCGAAACGGCCGGTGCCGCCACGAGCGGCCGCGCGAGCAGAATTCCGATGGCGAGCAGGACGATCGTGCCGACCTTCATGAACGTCGACAGGTAGTCGCGCGGGGCGAGCAACAGCCAGACCGGCAGCACCGAGGCGGCCAAGCCGTAGATGATGATGCACCACGACAGCGCCACCTTGGAGAGGGTGAACCAGTCTGCACCCCATGAGGTTTCGGCGACCCAGCCGCCGGCCACCACGGCCAGTAGCAACAGTGCGACACCGATCAGCGAGACCTCCGAAACCCGGCCCGGTCGTAGGAATCGAAGGTAGAGACCCATGAAGATGGCGATCGGGATGGTCATCGAGATGGAGAACACGCCCCACGGGCTTTCGGCGAGGGCATTGACGACGACGAGGGCGAGCACCGCAAGCAGGATCACCATGATCACCAGCACGCCGACGATCGCAGCGACACCACCGACCGTGCCCAGTTCATCGCGCGCCATCTGGCCGAGAGAGCGGCCGCGTCGGCGGACCGAGATGGACAGGACCAGGTAGTCCTGCACGCAGCCGGCGAACACCGCGCCGACGATGATCCAGATGGTGCCGGGCAGGTAGCCCATCTGCATGGCGAGCACCGGACCGACCAGAGGGCCGGCGCCCGCGATCGCGGCGAAGTGATGGCCGAACAGCACGCGCCGGTCGGTGGGCATGTAGTCGGTGCCGTTCTCGAACACCTCTGCCGGGGTGGCATCGTCGTCACGGGGCGTGACGATCTTCATCTCGATGAGGCGGGCGTAGAACCGGTATCCGATGACGTAGGTGCAGACCGCGGCAATCACGAACCAGACGGCGCTGACCGTCTCACCGCGGAAGAAGGCGATCACCGCCCAGGCGATCGCCCCCAGCAGCGCAATGACCGCGAAGACGACCTTGTGCTTGGTGGTGATCGGTGACCGGTCGATGATCGCCACCGGCGGCAGGTCGGCTTGGGTGCGGATGAAGGTGATGTCGCCGTCGGTTTCTTCCTGACGGGCCGACGACTCGGCGGGTGCAGACATCTTTCGATCCTTTCACCGAGGGCACTGTCGGTTGGCGGAAACGCCGCCATTCGTTCAGCTCCCGTACAGGGTGCGCACGGTATCGATGGTGTCGGCCTCGGCGGGGCCCTTGTCGTCGCGGTATCGCAGCACGCGAGCGAAGCGCAGCGCCATCCCGCCGGGGTAGCGGCTGGACGTCTGCACCCCGTCGAGGGCGATCTCGACCACCTGCTCGGGCTTCAATTGCACGACGTAGCCGTCGGTGGGTCCGACCGCGAGGTCCAGGAAGCGGTTGGTCTGCCAGTCCAACATGGCGTCGGTCATGCCCTTGAACGTCTTGCCGAGCATCACGAATCCGCCCGTGGCGGGATCGCGCGCACCGAGGTGGATGTTGGACAGCTTGCCGGTGCGTCGGCCCGAGCCCCACTCCACCGCGAGCACGACGAGGTCGAGGGTGTGGACGGGTTTCACCTTGAGCCAACCGGCTCCTCGGCGGCCTGCCTCGTACGGCGCCGCCGGCGACTTCGCCATCACTCCTTCGTGGCCGGCCCGCAGGGTCGCCGCGAGGAAGTCCGCCGCGGCCTGGCCATCCGAGGTGATCAACCGGTCGACGCGTTGTGCGGAGGGCACTATCGCGTCGAGGGCGGCAAGGCGCTCCGTCGTCGGCAGGTCGAGGAGGTCGGCACCGTCGAGGTGCAGGACGTCGAAGAAGAACACCGACAGCGGCTGGGCTGCCCTGGCCGCTTCGACGTCGGCGGTGCGGTCCCGGTCGCCCCTGCCGCCGCCGCGCCCGAACCGCGATGCCGTCACCTGGAACCGATGCGGCCTCCCGTCGGAGCGCAGCGCGATGGCCTCGGCGTCGGCGATGAACGTGGTGATCGGGAGGGCACGGGCGGCCTCCACCACTTCTGGAAGCCGTGCCGTGATGTCGTCGAGGCTGCGGGTGTAGA
>JAOPWC010000033.1 GCA_025965895.1 Mycobacterium sp. | reverse complement strand
TCACTCCCGCGCGACCGAGGTCCTGGATGTAGGGAGTATCGAGGTGTGACGACAGCGCAAAGTAGGGGCGTTCTTTGCCGTTTCCGGATACGGTGTCGATCAGGATGTTCTTGCCGGCGCTGCGGATCAAATATGATGCCGAACAGGTGACGACCTCGTTGGATTCGCGGTTCCAGAACCTCGGCGCCAGCCACGAACTGTGTCGCTCCCAGACCTCGCGGCCGCCTTCGGGTGCGAGCTGGGCAGTTATCGGGGCGGTGCCTTCCCATTCCGTGATGCGGGTGACTGTCACGTCACCCAGGGTGATCGACTTCACCTATTCTCCTCGACCTGTGCCGAAGTAAGTGGCCCGCAAGGCTTTCTCGGTGATGAGCAGATTTCGGGTGGTCGTGTCGGGACCTGTGGACACTGTGGCCTCCATCGGTGTGACGTAAATGGTGTGACCCGTTGCCGGGACTGAGTGGGGGGGGTGGAACTGGCTGCGGCTCCCGCGCAGCCCGTGGTGTCGGATCAACCCGCCACCAGGTCGAACTCGTTGCCTTCGGGGTCGATGAAGCTGATCCACCGGTTGTTGTTGGCGGCAAGTGAGCGGATCTGCTTGGCGCCCAAATTGGTCAGTCGCTCGGCCTCGGTGAGGACTTCGGTGGACCGCAGATCGAAGTGCACGCGGTTCTTGACGGTCTTGTCTTCGGGCACCTTGTGAAACAACAGGAGGGGTCCCTGTTGGCCGTCGGTGTCGGCCGGGATCGACGCGGAGTCTTCGGTGGCGCCGTCATTAACGGTGCGGTGCAGGGCCTGGGCCCAGAACTGTGCGAGTTGGGCGGCGTCGCGGGCGTCGAAGCTGACCGCCATTATCGAGATGCACATGATGCCAGGTCCGTTCGTTGGGTATTTGCGGCAGCGGGGCGACCGGCGTCGACGGCCACGTTGGTACCGGTGATGTAGGACGCGCGGGGGGAAGCCAGGAATCCGATTACGTCGGCGATCTCCTGCGGCTCGGCAACCCGGCCCAGCAGTGTGGTCTCGGCCATGGAATCGAACAGTTCCCGTGGGGCCGCGTTGGTGTAGACGGGTCCCGGCGAGATGGCGTTGACCCGGATGCCGGCAGGTCCGTATTCGGCGGCCCAGGCGCGGGCCAAGGAGGCCAGTGCGGCCTTGGTGGCGCCGTAGGCGGCGCTATCGGGCTTACCGACGATGCCGGCCCTGCTGGCCAGGTTGATGATCACGCCATGGCCGCGGGCCACCATTTTCGGGGCCAGTACCGACACCAGCAGGTAGGGGGCTTGCACGTTGGCGGCGAACAACTGATCCAGCGTTTTCGCGTCGAGCTTTTCCGATGGGCCGAACCAGGCGAACCCGGCGTTGTTGACCAGGATGTCCACCTCGCCGACCTCCTCGGCCAACCGCAGCGCCTCTACGGGGTCACTCAGGTCGGCGGCGACGAAACGAGCTGAACCACTGCCCTTTTCGATTTCGGCGACCACCGCAGCACCCCGGGTGGCGTCGCGGCCGTGCACGATCACCGTGGCCCCCTGCGCGGCCAGCTGTATCGCGGTGGCGTGACCGATCCCCGACGTCGCGCCGGTCACCAGCGCGACCTTGCCTTCCAGATCCCGAACCACGGTGGGCTTGCCATGACTACTCCTCAAGTGCCTTTTTACCGATCTGTCTGATCGGGTACCGCGAACAAACGGCTTGGACCAACACAGGCCTGGAGTCGGCCCGCAGGCCAACGGTGCGTCGCGCCGCTGCCTACCGTGCTGGACACGGCGCTTGATCGTTAGACCTGAGCGAAACCGCCATCGACGCTCAGTTCGGCGCCGGCCACGAAGCTGCTGTCATCGGAGGCCAGAAACAGTGCCGCGGCCGCGATCTCGTCCGGGCGGCCCATCCGATTGAGTGGAATCGCTGCAGCGAACTGTGCCCTGATGGCGTCCGCGCCCTCTGGCGAGTCGGCCTGAAGGTCCATGATGGGGGTGTCGATCGGGCCGGGGCTCAAGGTGTTGAACCGGATGCCGCGGTCGGTGAACTCCCGTGTCCAGGTGCGGGTGTAGGAACGTAGTGCGGCCTTGGTGGCGCTGTAGGTGCTGTAGCCGGGAATGCCCATGTAGCCCGCGACCGAGCCGACCAGAATGACCGAGCCGCCTTCGCGCATCAGCGGCAGCGCCTTCTGCACCGTGAACAGCGTTGCCCGCGCGTTCAGGTCGAAGGTGAGGTCGAAGTTCTGCTCGGTGATCTTGCCCAGCTCTTCGGGCTCCACCCGGCCCGAGTTGACCACGAGGATGTCCAGCGCGCCCTTCTCCTCGAGGACCGTCGCGAAGAGCGTGTCCTGGTCTGCGCTGTTCGTGCTGTCGACGGCCACGGTGGTGACGCCGTCGCCGATCAACGCTTGGGCCTTGTCCAACTCGCTCTGGCGCCGCCCGGTGATGAACACGTAGGCGCCTTCTTGGACGAACCTTTGTGCGGTCGCCAGCCCGATACCGCTGCTGCCGCCGGTGATGACGGCGATCTTGCCATCGAGGCTTGCCATCAGTTGATCCTCCAATTTTCCTGTCGTGTGGTGGACGTGCTTCTGCGGCGTCCGTTTCCCCGCCAACGCTGTCGTTGCGCCGGAATCGACATGTTCCGAAGGCATTTCGCGTCCGGGCGGGTGGCCGGCATCGCCTCAGGCCCGGGTCGGGAAGGCGGCGCCGAACATGGGTAGCCCACTGATGGACTCTTCCCGTGTCGCTTCATCTTGGATGACATCCCAATGCTCGGCGAGCAGACCGTTTTCGAGCCTGACGATGTCGGCCGCTATCCAGTTGGCGGGTTGCCCGATGTCGGTGAATCGGCCGTGCAGCATCACATAGTCGCCGTTGGCGAGGAT
>JAOPWC010000025.1 GCA_025965895.1 Mycobacterium sp. | reverse complement strand
TGAGGTTCCGGCGTAGTTTCTGCGAGACTTGGCGTCGGTGTATCGGTTCGGGTCGTCCCCGAACTCACCGAGCACCCGGGCGCCGAGCACGACACCAAGTCCTGGCAGGGAGCGGTAGATGTCGGCGTCCGGGTGTGTCTCAAAATGGGCGGCCAGCGTGGTTTCGAGCTCGCTGATCTGGCGGTTCAGTTCGGCGATGATGCCCACGGCCGCGCGGGTGGTGGCCGCGAACGCCGCGGCGACCGGGGCCGGCGCGGCCAGCTGCTCGGTGCGCAGCGCGGCCTGGATTTCGCGGGCACGCGCGGCGATGTTGCGTTGGCGCCCGCCGCGTTTGAGCGCCGACTGGACCGCACCCAGGGGCAGCCGGGCGCCCTGGACGGGGCTAGGGGCACGATCGAGCACTCCCAGCGCGTCGCCGTGGGCCAGGTCATCGAAGGCCTCCAGGGCGGTGGGGTAGTACTCGCGCAGCGCGTTGCGCAGCACGTTGGTGTGCCGGGTGCGGGTCCAGATCAGGCTCTGATGGGCGCGGGCGAGCACCTTGATCGCCTCGGCATCCGCGCTGTCGCCGGCGACGGGGCGGTGGTTGTGCCGGTCGGTGCGCACCAGATCGGCCAGCAGTTTGGCATCGGAGGCATCGGATTTGGCGCCCGAGACGTGGTGGCTCCAGGCGACCTCATCAACCGGCCGGGGCACAATCTAGCCGTAGAAATCGGCATGCACTCCGGCTCGAACACGGTGCTCACCGACCAGCGGCGGTAATCAGCCTCCCTCGACAGGAACCAAATCCACGCCAACGGCACGCCGATCAATTCCCATTAGCTCTGGCCCACTGCCCGGCTTGGCTGCCGACGGGGTGCATGCACCGATGCCGCAAACTCATTATCGGGCCAGGTCGAGGCGGTCAACCAGACGAATCGATGCGGCGGAATGGTCTCGTGCGTGGCTGCGGTGCCGACGCTGCCCACCGACCAATAAACCACCAATGTGGCGAATTGATCTTCGTACTTGATAATTAGCTGTTGCGTCGGTGCTCGCGTCCTGCCGCCGATGGCTGCCGAAAGTTCCCGCACCGCAAGAGCCTCCGCCGCGGCATCCTCCCGGCGCGCATTAGTCAGCGGTATGGCCACGGTTGTGTTCGATGCACCCCAATTCATTATATTCTTCTTGTTGGTAGGCGGTGGCAGCCGCGGAATGTTCGACAAGCAGCACCTTTATAATTTTCCTCGGCGTAGCCTTTCGGCAAAGTAGTTGAAGTTCAAACTATTTTTGTTCTCCGCGTGGCACCAGCCGGCTAATCGGGCCTTGACGATGTCGGCTTCCGGATACGCTGCGCACCGTCACGGAATTGTTTACGAGCCGCGTTAAGGGGTTGTCATGGCGATGTCCGTTCGTCGCTGTGCCGGGAGGGGCTGGCTACCGCTGCTGGTGCTGGTCCTCGCAGCTATCACCGCATGCGGCGGGGGTAGCACGAAGGCGGCGTTGACGGTCTACTCGGATGCACCCCGATTGACCCCGGTCGACGTGGGCGCGCCGGGAAACAGTCCAGGCGACGCCTACTACTTCTTCGCCACCTTGCGGGACCAGCCGGGCGGAGCCCCGGCCGGAGAGTTGTACGGCACCAAGACGTTGGTGAAGCCGGCGACACCGTCAAGCCCCGGCACCGAACAACGGGCCACCCAGCTGTTTTTCGTCTTCGGCGACCGGCAGGACCAGATCGTTGTCGCCGGCGTCCCCGACTATCCGCCGAATGCGCCTGTGTTCCAGGCAAACCTGCCCGTCCTACGGGCAGTCCTCGGTGGCACCGGCAAGTACAACGGCGCGGGCGGCCAGCTCACCAGCACCCGCAACTCCGACGGCTCCTATAAGCAGGAGTTCTCGCTGACGAAGCCCTGATCATCCGATCGTGATCGGAACCCTCGATGACATTGCAAGGCCAATACTTCGCCGCAGATGCGGACTGGCGCGACGAGCTGACCCGCTTGCGGCTGTTGGAGAACGAGTGCGATCCGCGTACCCGCGGTTACCTCGAAGCCATCCGGGTCGGCGCCGGATGGCGCTGCCTCGAAGTCGGCGCAGGGGCAGGGTCGATTGCGCACTGGCTCTCTGAGCGCGTGGGTCCAACCGGACGGGTGGTAGTCGCAGACATCGATCCCAGGTATCTGGACGACCTCAATCAACCCAACGTGGAAGTGCGCCAGTGCGATATCACCGTGGACGATGTTGAGCCCGGATCGTACGACCTCGTTCACAGCCGGTTTCTCCTGATGCACCTCACTGATCCGGCTGACGTGTTACGTCGCATGACGGCAGCTCTGCGCCCAGGCGGTTGGCTCGTAGCGGGAGAGCCCGACAACGATGTCGCCGGATCGGTGGATCCGGGCCACCCCCTCTCCCAGCTCTTCGACTCCTGCTATCGCAGACGCGTCGAATTCGCATCGGCCGCCAAGATCACCGACCTGCGGTTCGGAAAGGTGCTGGCGCTCTATATGGAGGCTGCTGGGCTCGTCGACATGGGCAATGAGGGGGTCGCACGCGTCGCCCACGGTGCAGATCCGTTCTCACACATGTGGATCAAGACATGGCAACGTATCGACGAAGCCGTCCTTGCGCACGGTGTACTGACACCGTGGGAGGTCGCGCAGATGCGACGCGCGTACGAAGATCCCAGCTTCGCCTACCGCACGCAGCTGACGCAGTCGGTCTGGGGTCGCAAGCCAGGCGACGAGTAGCCCCTAGACTGCCAGCTGGTTCTTGATGGCCGCGTCCTGCTTCTGGCCGTATTCAACGATCCACGGGCTCGTTGCCGGATCATTCTTGGGCCCGTCGAATTCGACGGTCGTGGCCGCGTTACCTTCGGTGAACGTCAACACGCTGACGGACTTGGATCCGTCCGGCGACGAGCCGGAGACGATTGTTCCGCCGGATCCCACCGCGGCCGGCTGGCTCTGTCCGTTGACAGCCTTCGATCCGTTCAATGATGCGGTCGCCGACTGGGGGTCGGGCAGGACCATGATCGTGGTGCTGATCTGCCGAGTTCCGTCCCGGTGGGTGTAGACCTCTGTGACCCCCGGCTGCCCGTTCGGGTTCTGCACCGGCGGTGCGGCCGAGTACGCCAGCGAATCGGTGACGATGTTCGGGTCAATGGGCAGGGTGGTGTAGTCGCCGGGTAGCGGTGCGGCAGAAGCAAACCCGCCCATACTCACACCCATGGCTAACAGGGCGGCCGCCGTCACGCCGCCGACGCCAATCGCAGGTACTTTCATGCTGACGTGCTCCTATCTGACGAGTCCTAGTTATTTGGCCGCCGGGAGCCGCGGAGTTACGCCCGGCCCACGGTGTGTCTCGCGAGTATCAGCAGGGGTAGCAAGCCCATCCGCGCCAACCGTCGCGCCAGAACCAGCCGGGCCCACAGCCCATGCCGCCGGTCGTGCCAACACAGTCGAGTGGCACGAAGACGGGCGTCGGGGGTTGCGCGGGTTGCGTGTAGACGGTTGTGTCGTGCGTGGTTTGCGCGGCATGCGCCGTCTGGGCGGTCGCCAACGAGCCGGCTATCAGGGCCGCACCGGCAACGGCCTTGGCTATTTTGTGCATCGAGATTCCCCCAATTCAGTCGGGCGATGTGAGATGCATTTACGGTACGCCGGTGAGGGCGGCTGAGTTGTGGCAATTGCGAACTTGAGAGAAGAATTTGCGCGCCGTTAAATCTGACCGGCGGAGCGCGCCATTTAATAACGTTGACGTAAATAGAAGAGCGTTTGCCCCTCGTGTGAACCGGCGTTCGAAACGGAGCCCACCCAGCCGCGCCGTGGGCCGGGAGAGGACCAGATTCGACTTCGTGCTGAGCCGACGCCGAAGCAGCACCACGCGCACCACCATGACGTTCGAGGCACCCGATAGCGCAATGGCGACCATTACTTGCATCGAGCAATACGCCTGACCGGCTGAGAAGCCTCTGTGTGGCGGCTGGGAAGCCATCGAATTAGTGAAAGGAAGAAATTCGCGCTATGCAGCAACCCCATGGGGACTCGAATCCAGACCGGACGGAGTATGCGGCCGACTCGGCGTGTGCTGGGGTCAGCGCCTTCGACGCGGCGGCCAAATCGGCTTTTCGTAGGCAGATCTGGGGCTTTCGAGGACGCCTGTGCACGGGCACTGGTGTTTCGTTGAAACGCCCCGCTATGCACCCTGCCACCACGCGAGATACGCGCAATTCCAGCTAGCGGCAGTGTCGAATGGGTGTCAGGATGGTGACAACACCGGTTTGCCGGAATGGCGCGTTGCAGCTAGCGATCAGGTGAAATGGGTGTCAGCGGTGACGACACCAGTTTGCTGAAGCGGCAAGAATTGGGCATTGCCCAAAGCGGCGGCTCGGCCAGCAGGAGAAAACACCGTGAAGACAACGACCAAATACATCGCACCATGGCTGGCCGCAGCCGCAATCGGTGCAGCGCTCGGCCTCGCGCCAGTCGCCAGCGCCAATCCCGGCCCCACGCCAGTCGCGCAGGCCAATGTCGCCACGAATGCGGCCCCATCGCCCCCACCTGCGCCAGCGCCGTTCGAGAGTGGGACCTCTCCGCTGGTGCCAGGCAACGTGGGTGCCGATCCCTACATCCCCTTCGCGCTGGGCGCCCCGTACAAGAACCCGGCCGGCGGCGTGGATCTGCCTTTCTGAGCGCGATGCGCCGAGGAAGCGACCCGGACTCAGCGCGGCAAGTAGCCCCGATCGAATTTGCTCTGTCGGAAAGACCTTGGGGGTGGGTTTGCCCACCAACCTACTCCCGGCGAGGTCACGCCCCTGAAGTGAGGCCATGCCCGGTGACGGCGATTGAGCATGGTCCGCCACCCGAACGCCGTCAAAGCGGTCACCGGCAGCGTCATGTCCTGGTCGTCGGCACCACCGCCTGCTCATGCGGGCGTAAGAAAACATCAAACAAACAGGCAACCAACTGGGTACCAACAGAGTTCGAGGGGATCCTGGGCGGGAAGGGGGGTGTGCCACAGGGGGGCCAGCTGTTCAGGAGGACCGCCATGTCGCTTCATTCGCGATACTTCGCGCCATTATTGATTGTTGGGGGGGGCGCCGTATGGATTGCGGCCGCACCGGTCGCCGCTGCCGACCCAAGTTTGCCGGTAGCCGGCTCCGAATCGGCCAGCGCCACGATTAAAGACCTTAAAGCCCAGGGCTATAACGTCGCGATCAACTGGGTCAGCGGTATTCCCGATGTCTCCCTGTCGCAGTGCTGGGTCAACTCGATCAACACAGCCGACGCGTCCAGCCAGGACACGCTCAAGACCGCCTACGTCGACGTAGAGTGCCCCAAGTAGGGCGGACCCGGGGGCTTTACCACCCGGACGCCGTTGACTGTGTCCACCTGGTCCCGATCCGGAATCGGGTTCGCGTCAAACGCCTTCCGCGCGAGGCATTTTGGAGTTCGACGTAGCGGCAAGGCCCGCGTCGGGCACAAGCTCGCGCGGACGGCGCCTTGCCGCGTGGTCTTGTCTCAAAAACCCAAATCCACGCCGCCACCCGGGTCCCTCAAATACGGGTTCCCCAGGGTGTATGGGATGTAGGGATCGGCTCCCACGTTGCCCGGCACGAGTGGATCAGTTCCACCCTCGAACGGTGTCGGCGCGGGCGAGGGGGCAGGATTGGCAGCGGCGCTGGCGATGGGCGCGAGGCCAATCGCTGCACCGATGGCGGCTGCGGCCAACCATGGTGCGACGTACTTCGTCGTTGTCTTCATAGTGTTTGCTCCGGTTTTCTGGGTAGGAGTATCGGCTCCACGCCCAATCATTGCGCCCCAGCGAAAACGGTGTCGCCACCGCTGACACCTATTCGACCCCCTTGCTAACTGGAACTTCGCCTCTGCTAGCCAGCCGGTGTCGCCCCCCTGCTGGCACCCATTCGACCGATCGCTAGCTGGAATTTGCCGGTCGCCCCGCCCGGCACGTCTATAAAAGCGCCCCGCGGACCTACGGCGCCGCGGGCGCGTGACCCCCGACCGTTCGCTGCTCGTCGCCCGGCATGACGCGGTCGTTGACTTAAATCTACTTAGACCGCAGGTGGACAGATCAATCAGGCTTAGGTATGGCATATCCCTGGCGGAAAGTCTATGAAGACGACGTTGTCACCTTCAGCACCGACGATGGCGCAGTAAATGCAAACGTTCGCCGGATTGGGCTTCACCCGTCATCGACAACCGCCGACGCGAGCTTCAATCGGCCACGTTCAGTCAGGAAGGCATTAGCGTGGGTCATGAGGGCCTCTCGGTGTCGGCGTATGTGTGGTAACCACACCGATACCGGAGGTCCTCACCTACTCACTCACGCCACGCCGTTCACAACCTCCCCGGGAATTACACCTAGGGCACTTAATCGGGACGCTCCCATGGCTTCCACTGCTTAACAACATCCTTACCGCCCGTCATCCTTTGAGGGGTGCCGGGCCGACCGCTGTCGGGGTTCTCATGTCCGCAATCCGCACCTGACAGGTAGCCAACTACTCGTGCTTTGGCGCGGTCGCTCCTCTTACTGTGCGTTCATCACTGATCGGGCCGGCCCGCCATCCTTGGGGGGACTTGGGGATGGCGGGCCCCTCCCACCATTTTTTTCGCACCCGGGGGGCCGAGGTCCAACCTCCTGCTTGCCCGCCGGCCCGTCATCCCCGATTGAGTGGCCGACCCCGCTGTCATGAGGCTGGAGGAGCGCCGGGGAGGGCGCGAGCGGGTTCAGGAAAGCCAGTCGGCGTAGCGGGTCGGGGCGAGGTGGGCGTCCTTGTCGGTGAGGACGTCACCCTTGACGACGGCGAACATGCCGGCGGTGGGGTCGGTCACGACGGTGCGACCGTCAGACTTGCGGGACAGGGTGATCCGGCCCAGCTCATCCAGTGCGAAGACCTCGGGGCCGGCGATGTTGCGAATGCCCCCCAGCGGGGCGCCCGCGGCGACTTCCGCCACCGCATCGGCCACGTCCTTGGCGGCGATCGGCTGGATCGGCGTAGCGGGCAGCCGCACGGTGTCGGTGTCGGCGGTCCAGAACAGCACCGCGTCGATGAACTCCATGAACTGCGTCGCGCGCACGATCGAGTAGGGGATCGGTCCGGCCGCGAGCATGTCCTCTTGCAGCACCTTGGCCCGGTAGTAGTCCAGCTCCGGCACCTGATCCGCGCCGACGATCGAGAGGATGACGAAGTGACGGACGCCACCCGTCTGGCCCGCAGCCAGAAGGTTGTCCATCGAGGTCTGAAAGAAGGCCGCGGAGGCCTCGTCGAAGGTCGGGGAGTTCGTCAGGTTGACGATGACGTCGGCCCCTGCCACCGCCTCCTCCACTCCCCGGCCACTGATGACGTCGACTCCGGTGGACTGCGAGTACGGTACCGCCTCGTGCCCGGCAGCATTCAGATTGCTGACGACCTGCGACCCGATCAGCCCCGTACCCCCAAAGACCGCGAACTTCATGACATGCCCTTCGTCGGGAGATGTGTCCGTAATATCCCATATGATTAGCTTCGATCCTCGTCCGCATCTATCGCGGATGCCTCCGGTTCTGTACGGGGCTGTGACTCCTAGCCGGTGTGGGTCGGCCGGTCTAGCGTCGCTTGTGTGTCGGCTGGTGTTGGTGAACTAGTGCGGTCGACGGAGGTCAATGGATGGTGCGTTCCGCACGCATTGCCCACGCGGTCACCGTCTGAAGCGCGGCCGGATGCTGGTCGGCTCCATCGCATGCTCCTGTGGAGGGCATCTCACGTCGGCGTACGAGTGCAGCGCAGTTACGTACGGACCACCGCTTGGCGCCTCACGTCGACAGCGACGGGTGCAGCTTGCTCGGCGGGCCCGCACAGGTCCGGTAGACGAACTATCCTGAGGACTGTGTCCGATGTGCGACGGCACACGCGCTTTGATGCGCTAATTAATGAAGGCGTGCAACTGCTCCGCAATGCCGAGAACGTGCATGCCGGTGGCGAAGCAGACCACCTGGCCCAGTGGGCTCGGCAGACAATCACTGCGGCTGCGGCGCAGGGCCGAACCGACATTGTTGAAATGCTTCAAGCGCTTATTGACCATCTCGCCGACGTGCACGCGGCCGTCATCGATCGTGCCACGGCCATCATCATCGAACGGTTCAGGTTTGACGCGGAGCGCGCCGCGGGACTGCTCGCCAAACTGTCCCAAAGCACCGGTGCCCCCATCTATGTGACCGCGCAGCGGCTAATCAACCACCAGCGAATAACTGCTTGCGCGGATCCATCCCGGCCCGACACGCCTCCCGGGCGGTCCACAGCCACCGGATAGCACTGTGGCTCCGCTTCTGTACCACTCCGGGGGTATGTGAAAGTGCGTGCCCCCGGCTGTCGATAGGGCAGGTTGATCTGGGTGGGTTCTGGTGGGGGTGGCTATGTATCGAGAGTCTGACCTGAGCGGCACCCCGTCCTGCTGGGGGTTGGGATCCTGTTCGGTGCCTGCACGCTGGTGGCGTTCTGGCCGCTGTTCCTGGGCGTGGCCGTGATCGGCAGCATGGCGTGGCTGGCCTACTGGCTTCTGATGCGCCTAGATGCTGAAACGCAGCAGCGGCTACGCCGTCAAGCCGAACTGACCGCCCGCGCCGACTACGAGCACCGGTGATGGATGAGTGGCGATCCGAGAGGGCTTACGGGCTGCGGCTGCGCGCCGGCAAGACCGGCTCGGCCAAGTAAGGCGATCGCCGCGATCCCCGACCACGCCTGGACCCCGGTGCGTTACCCCGGCGCCGTGCGCGATCCCGACACCGGCGCCTGGATCTCTGATGCCGAGGTCGCCGAAATCGCCTATACCGCTTTCGGGTCCAGCAGTGACCGGATCACCGCCCGGCTCGTGGTCCCCAGGCGAGTAGTTCTTCACGGGCGGCTGCGGCGTCGGGGACGCACAGCTGCAAGGCCCGCATCGAGCCGGGCGCCATCTCCGTTTGTGAGGGCAGAGTCCCGATGACGATAGAGCAGCCCGAGCCAACTGACGTCAATGTTGCAACGTGCACCGGCTCGGTGCGTGTGTCATGGTCCAGGTGGAAACCGACCTTGTCGCGGTAGAACGTGATAGATCGGTCAATGTCACTCACCGGGATACTCGAGCCGAAATCAACCGTCACTCACCGCCACATCACACCTGCGTGCCAGTGCCGGCACGACCACCGTGGCCAAACGGCCGGCTTTAAATCAATTCAACAACCACCCGCACGCGGAAAGACGTCGGAGCGATCGCGACGCCGGGCTTCACGGCCCAATCACGGCGAGCACATTGCGAATTTCCGCGCAATTCCGCGGCTTCGCCGCCTATATTGGCCGATCGATGCGTTCGAGGGTGAACGGAGGGGAATGTGAAGACGCTGACACTCAGCGTTGCGCTCATGCTAGCCGCGGTGGCGCTCGCGCCGGTTGCCCGAGCAGACATGCTGATTGGCAACTACGAACTTCAGATCCCGGGCAGATACGACTTCCACACGTGGGTGTGGGCGATTTCGTCGTCATGCACTTCCGGTGGATGTGTCCACGTGGGCGCGATACCCAGGCCCATAGCGAAGGCGACGGACTACGACGGGGATGCGCAGCTCGCCAAAGGCCGGTACACGTTGACGGTCGACGATCCTTACGGTCTGCGCTGCGGTGACATCTACTCTTGGGATGCAACAACGCTGGCTGGTTCTCTGGACTCCTCATTCGCAACGGGCTGCAACGGTGAGCCAGCGGGGACCTACACGTACCCGTTCACGCTTTCACGTATGTAGATCACGGAGCGCAACGCAGTTCGTGCCACTGTGACCTGGAGGTGGCCGGGGATCTGGAGTTTGCGGATCCCCAAGCTGCGTAGTGGTTCGCCCTGCCCGGCGTTGTTGGAGCGGCGCCGCCGGGTGGATCAGTGCTTATTCGCGGTGGTAATGGAGGCCCTCAGGCGGCCCCGCCGCGGGCCTCGGAGCGCTGCGCAAGCCATTAGGGGGCCGCGCGGGTGAGCACGGTTAGCAGCAGTAACGTCTCTAAGCCGTTGCGGCCCGCGCGCGCCACCGGCCGAGCTAGCGTTTGCCGGTCGCAAAAGACGACCGAATGCGGGCCATCGGCCGGCGTCCCGAAGCGGCAACGTTGCCGCGCACGGACGGTCGCAGTGGCCCCATTGCACTCGACACCCGCGCCCGCTTGAGCCGCCCAGTTCGGCGGATCATCCGCACGCGCCGGATCACGCGACTCCGGCGGGTAGCTGGGGCTGTCTGATTAACGGTGGATCCGACCTTGGCATTGGTTAGTTGCCGGTCGGGGTGATCCGGCCGTTGAAGGTGATCGTGAACGCGTTGAGCGCTGGCTTCCACCTCATTGCCCATCGTGCCTTACCTCGTCCAGTTGGATCCAAATCCGGAAAAACATGACTGCCGGACGAGCCGCAATTTGGCCGTCCGTCGAGTTTGAGAGGGCCGGCGCCCTCAGCAAGCGGCGTCGAGGATGTCGCGGACGCGGTCGAGGTAGTCCGGGAGCGATTCGTGGCTTGCGCTGACCATACGGAGTTGGCCGTTGAAGGTGCAGATGCCGGTATTTAGTTCGCCCTGGAACTGGAGGAGAATCGCCGGCCCCCAGATTGCCACGGGTCGCACAGCCTCGCGTGGGCCCATGTCCACGACACGCAGGTTGGACGCGAACGCCTCGAAGCTGAGCCCGCCAACCATGAAATCCTGTGCCTCCTGGGTGGTCGCATCGACGGGGATGAGCTGTTCGGTGACAGCGGAGACGGCGAGCACAGCGGGTAGCGAACGTGCTACGGCGAGCTGGCCGCTGACCGTGCGGGCCATGTCCCACAGGCCGGTGAGCTGCTCCCCGGTGAACCCTGTGCGAGCGCCGGTGAAGTACAGGCACACGGCGTCGTCGACTCCGATATGGCTGCGGAAATCGAAGGGCGTCAGCATCCGGACGAACTCGTTGCGGCCCGACTCGATGATCACCCGGCTCATCGCAGCGACCACCGCAGAGTGCACGGTGGTGTGCTCGGCGCGGGCGCGGGCGATCAGCCGGCGGGTCAGGTCCTCATCGAAGCAGATGGCGCTCAGATGGGGCAGGGCGCCGTCGAAGGGCCGAAAGGTGGACGGCGTGGCAAGCCACGCCGGCTGCGCCGGCGGCGGTTGGCTGTTGGCAGCCAGTGCAGCGGGCGGCTGCCCGTTGCGCAGGATGGCGATCAGTTCTTCCTGCGAGGGCGGGACGGGCAGCGCGTCCAGGTCGTGCCCGTTAAGCGCGGAGAACAAATCCCGCAGGATGAATCCGGCTGAGAGCCCGTCGACGATGACGTGGTCGACGGTGAGCACGATCGCCGCCGGGCTGGTAGGCCCCGCGCGCAGCAGCACCACCCGGATCATCGGCGCCCTGGAGCGGTCGAAGGGGCGGGTCAACTCCTCAGCGACCAGATCACACCAGCTGCGCGTCGCGTCGACGACGGTGACCGGGACCGGCGGTACGCTCGCCGGGCGGTAAAACCCGAGCCGGGTCTGCGGATGATCCTTGACGTGGACGTTCAACAGTGGGTGGCGGTGCTGCACCGCCAGTAGGCCGGCCTCAAGCGCGGTCGGATCCAGGTCGTCAGCAAGCTCGGCCACCATGCAGAAGTGCATCGTGTGTTTCTGCTGGTACCGGTGTTCCATCCGCTCGAAAGCGCCGAGCCGGCGAACCAGGACACCAGTCGCCCCTTCGGCCGGCGGACCCAATTTAACGCCCCCAGCATCGAATTCGGTATCGCGTCCAATCATGAGTAGGTGAGCCTTTCTGGGGCGATGTCAGAGTGTGTGCTGGGCCTTGAGGAGGTCGGCGGCGCGTTCGCCAATGACGACGCAGGGGGCCATGGTGTTTCCAGTGGTGACACGGGGCTGATCGATCCGTCGGTGATGCGAAGGTGTTGTATCCCATAGACTTTCAGCGTGCCATCGACCACCGACATGGCGTCTTGGCCCATCTTGGCGGTGCAGCTTCGGTGCCAGTAGGTCGAGGCGGCATCGCGGATGAAGCGCTCAAGTTCGGCGCCTTCCAAATTGCCGGGCATGACTTCGCGCTTGGCGAAGGGGCGAAGCGCAGCGGAGTTGCCGATCTCGCGGCACAGTTCCACGCCAGTGATCGCGGACTTGAGGTCATCGGGGTGAGACAACATATTTGCCTGGATCTGAACCGGGTCGGTCGGATCCTGCGCGAGTGCATCATTGGCGTACGGCGTCAGCTTTGGGCTACTGCAAAGGCCGCCCAGACGGATACGCCGCGTTCGCCAGCTACGCGTTCGAACATCCTGACCGACGGTGCCGACGCGCAGGGCCGCCCGCTCCTGCTTGCCAGAGTTAAACAATGCGGGGGGCTGTTGCGATGTCGTCGGGGTTGATGCGGAACTCGGGGTAGTACAGGTCGGGGTCGGTCGCGGCGGCGGGTTCGGTGGAGCGCCACGCGTACCAGCATGTCGGGCAGGAGTTCATCGTCCACACGTCCGCGATCGGGGAGTGTGCAACGGTGTGGGCTTGGGTCGAGCGGCAGCGGGGGCAGATCATCGGGTCATCTCCTTGAGCAGGCGTTCCCAGTCCGCGGATTCGGGGTAGGCCGTGACGGGGGTGCCGAAATCGCCGCGGACATCTGGGGGTTGGGGTGGGGTGGCATCGAGGATGAGCCTGGTGGTGATGCCTTGCGGATTCCCGGTGGGGTCGAGGGGGATCTCGTACATGCGTGGGAGGGTGATGGCATCGAACTCGGGATTGACGTTGGCCGTCAGTGCCCACATGACCTGTTCGAGGTTGAACGGGTCGACGGTCTCGTCGACGACGATGACGATCTTGGAGTATCCGATCCCGTGGGGTGTGGTCAGCAGGCGCATGGCGACTACGCGCCCGAATCCGCCGTGTCGAACGCGGGTGGAGATGATGTTGAGCAGCCCGTGGGTGTACATCGCGTTGACGGCTTCGACCTCGGGGAATTCGTCCTTGAGTTGCCGGTAGAGCGGTACGGAGGTGTTCAGTGCCAGCAGGTAGTCGATCTCGGTCCAGGGCTGGCCCAGGTAGAGGTGTTCGAAGATGGGGTTGCGCCGCATGTGCACGCGGTGGACTTTGACGGCGGGCAGTGCGCGGCCCCCGGAGTAGGAGCCGGTGAATTCCCCGAAGGGGCCCTCATACTCTCTCGCGTCGTAGAGGACCTCGCCCTCGATGACGATCTCGGAGCCCCAGGGCACGTCGAGCCCGGTGTAGGGCGCTTTGACGATCGGGTACGGGACGCCGCCTCGCCACGCGCCGGCCATTTCGTACTCCGACTGGTCGTATTCCAGCGGGGTTGAGGCGACCAGCGTCAGTATCGGGTCGTTGCCGATCGCGATAGCCACCGGGAGACCCTGGTGCATGCCTTCGGAGGTGCTGATGTGGCGTGCGAAGTCGTGCGGTGGGCCCGACTGCAGGCCCAAGTGGTCGGGGCCCTTGACCTGGAGTCGGTAGAGTCCCACGTTCTGCTTACCGAAGTTCTCTGGGTCGGCGGAATCCCGGGTGATCACGGCGGCCTTGTCGATATAGGGTCCGGCGTCGCCGGGGTTGAGCCGGAAGACGGGAAGCAGTTCGAACAGGTTGATGTCCTCGGTGAGGGTGATCTTCTGCCACGGCGCCTTTGATCTGCGGTCCACCGGAATCGGGAACTTCTGCCAGCGTTCGTCGAGTTCGAAGAACTGTTCTTTGACGGTGCTGGTTTTGGGCATTCCGAGCATGAGTGCGTGGTTGGCCCACGAGCCGTGGACGTTGAGCGCGACCCGAGCCGCGTCGAATCCGTCGATGTTCTCGAAGATCAGGGCGGGCGCGGCCTTTCCGTCGAGGTTGGCGGCGGCTCGTCCGGCCGCGCCGAGGTCCGGTTCGAGTGGGACTGGTCGCTCGATGTGCAGGAGTTGCTTTTCGGCGTCCAGCGCGCTCAGGAAACTGCGCAGGTCATCAAACGGGGGTTGCATGGATCTCCTTTTCGGAACGCCGGACACCTTCCCAGCGCCGGTGGTGAGGGTTTGTTTGCTGTCTCGGCGAGTTCAGCTACCGCGTCGAGCGTCGGGGTTGGTTAGTCGGGGACAGCCGGGTGCCGATCGTGCCTCCGCGAGGCCACTCCAGCGGCGGGCGCGCGGGGCGGGCAGACCGAACTGGTCGAGGATGCGCGCTACCAGGTGATCGAGGATGTCGTCGATGCTGGCGGGGTTGTTGTAGAACGCGGGCATCGGCGGCAGGATCGCCACGCCCATCCGCGCCAGCGCGAGCAGGTTGTCCAGGTGGACCTCGCTCAGCGGGGTCTCGCGGGGGACCAGCACTAGTCTGCGGCGTTCCTTGAGGACCACGTCGGCCGCGCGTCCCACCAGGGTGTCGGCGTATCCGGCGCGGATCCCGGCGACGGTCTTCATCGAGCACGGCGCGATGACCATGCCGTCGGTCTGAAACGAGCCCGAGGAGATCGCGGCGGCCTGATCGCCGGGCCGGTAGACCACGTCGGCGAGCTTGGCCACTTCAGTTGCGGTGTAGGGGGTTTCCAGCTCGATGGTGGTGCGCGCCCAGCGGCTCATCACCAGATGGGTCTGCACGTCGGGTAGTTCACGCAGGACCTCCAGCAGACGCACACCGAGCGGGGCGCCGCTGGCCCCGGTCATCCCCACGATCAGCCGCGCCATGTCAGCGCTCGACGCGGTCGCGGTGCGCGGGTGTCTTGCTGCCGGAGTAGGTGTAGTAGTCGGACTGGGCAAGGCCGGTGAAGCCCAGTAGCCGGGCGGTGAACTCGTCATAGATGTGGTCGACGCTTTGCGGCGCGTTGTAGAAGGTCGGGATCATCGGATACACGGTGGCGCCGGCCTCGGTCACCTGGGTCATGTTGCGCAGGTGGATCAGGCTGAACGGGGTCTCGCGCACGCACAGCACCAGCGGGCGGCGCTCCTTGAGGGTGACGTCGGCGGTCCGCTCGATCAGCGTGTTCGCGGTGCCTGCCGCGATACGGCCTATCACGCCGAGTGCGCAGGGCAGCACCACCATGCCCCAGGACGGATAGCTGCCCGACGTCGGCCCGCCGGCAAGGTCCTCCGGATCCCAGCTGAAAACCTTCGGCGATGGGCCGCCGAGCAGCAGCTCGACCGCCTCGCCCACCGCGTTCCGTCCCGTCTCGTGCGCGATCACCTTGCGCCCCGCCGCCGAGACCATCAGATCCACCCGCCCGACCCGGTCGTCGTTGACCAACGACTCCAGCACGAACCGCGCTACCCGGGTACCGCCGGCACCCGTCACCGCCAGCGTCACATTCCGCTGATCAGCCATCCGCCCAACTCCTTCCAAGGCCCGCACCACGGTGGTGGGGGAATCACGACTGCTCGACCGATAACTCGGGCATTCCCGCCTTTCGTCGCATCGGCCGCGAGCATCAGCTGGCCGCCTGTCGCGTTGGCCCATCCGTCCGGTGTCATGCCCGGATACCGGAGAGGGCATTGCTCCACGACACGACCTGGTCGAACAGTGGGGTGAGGGCCTCGACGTGATGCTCTTGAGGGGTGAATTCGGTGAAGTTGGTGAAATCGGCCATCAGCGACAGGGCGACCTGGGCGCGGACGTCGGCGATCTGTAGCTCGGCCATGATCAGCCGCAGGTGCTCGACGGCTCGGGTTCCGCCGGCGGCGCCGTAGCTGACGAATCCGGCGGCCTTGTTGTTCCATTCCGCGTAGAGAAAATCGATCGCGTTCTTCAGCGCACCCGAGGTGGAGTGGTTGTATTCGGGGGTCACGAAGATGAAGCCGTCGAAGGACGCGATCGTGTCGGCCCAGTGTTTGGTGTGCGGCTGGGAGTAGGCCCCCATCGATGCAGGCATCATTTCGTCGAGTTGGCCAAGGCCGTACTCGGCGATGTCGACCAGTTCGAACTGTGCGTCGTCGCGTCGCTGTGCGTGATCGAGGACCCATTTCGCGACGGCTTCGCTGTGGCGGCCGGGCCGGGTGCTGCCGGTGATGATGGCGATCCTGGACATCAGAATCCTTTCGTAGAGGGTGGCTCCCAGCCAAGGGAGCCTGTGTATCTGCGTGCACAAACAACAATAATAGCTTGTGCTTGTTGCGTCAAACAAGTAATATTGCCGTATGGCGCAGTCTGCTGAGACGGACGAGGTCAAACCGCTGACCTCGGTCGAAGAACGGGCGTGGCGGGCATTGATCGGCGCGGTCCTGGTCATCCCGCGCCTCCTGGAAACCGACCTGCTTGCGGCGCACGGGCTGAACCCATCCGAGTATTCGGTGCTGCAGCATCTTTCCGAGGCACCCGAGCGGTCGCTGCGGATGAACGAACTGGCGAACTACGTGTCGC
Organism: Mycobacterium sp.; assembly: GCA_025965895.1. Taxonomy (GTDB): domain Bacteria; phylum Actinomycetota; class Actinomycetes; order Mycobacteriales; family Mycobacteriaceae; genus Mycobacterium. The sequence continues at coordinate 4,857 of JAOPWC010000025.1, read as the reverse complement.
TGAGCGGTAGCGGGCTGACTCGAGTGGTTGAACGGCTCAGCCGCCAAGGATTAGTCGAGCGGGTGCGCGCCGAGAGCGATGGACGAGGACAGTATGCGGTTCTCACACCGGCCGGCCTCGAGCGCCTCCAGGAGGCTTGGCCGACCCATCTGGCCAGCGTCCGTCGCCACGTCTTGGACCACCTCGCGGGCCTGGACCTCGACGCCTTCGCCGACGCCGTCGGCCAAATCGCCGACGCCGATCTCGGGCCGCCGATTCGCCGCAGTCAGCGCGCGCAGTGAGGGAAGAGCCCGAGTCCCGAACCGCCGTTTGATCTTGAAAGCCCAGCGACATCAGTCGCCCAGGCGGGGGGCCCGCCGAGAAGTAGAAGGGATTACGTCTGTGACCACTGTCCGTCACGCGGTCATTGACATGTTTCGATCTCATGGTCTGACGACCTGGTTCGGCAACCCCGGCTCGTCGGAACTCACCATCCTGGAGGACTTTCAATCCGACTTCCGATACGTGCTCGGCCTGCAGGAGATGGTCCCCGTCGATATGGCCGACGCCTACGCCCAGATCACACGACACCCGGCGGTTGTCAACCTGCACACCGCACCAGGAATGGACAACGCCCAAGGCGCCCTCTACAACGCATTCGTCAACAAGACCCCGCTGATCGTCACGGCCGGCAACCAGCGGAGAAATAAGCAGAACCAGTACTGCCCTGCTGACCAACGTGGACGCCACGATCGTGCCGAAGCCGTTCGTTAAGTGGGCTGCGGAGCCGGCCACCGCAAGTGAAGTCCCGGCCGTGCTGGCGCACGCGATCCATCTGGCGCAGGCCCCACCGATGGGTCCGGTGTTCGTGTCGCTGCCGATGGGCGACATGGCGGTTGAACTCGACGACGCTCGAGTCTCGTCCAGCACGGTTGTGCGCGAGCGGCAGGTCACCCACCACGCGGCCTTCCCCGACCACATCGCCGCCGACATCGCCGCCCGCATCGACGCCGCATCCTCACCGGCGTTGATCGTCGGCGGGGACATCGAGCGCTACGGTGCGTGGGACGCGGTGATCGCGCTGGCGGAGCGCAGCCGTTCGCTGGTATGGACCGCCCCGCTGACCGGGTTGTCTGGCTTCCCGGAGAATCACCCCCTATACCAGGGAACACTTCCGCCCGGCGCGGGCTGGATTTCGCAGACCCTCCCCCTGCCGGGGGCTCCGGGATGGCCCCCGGTACCGACAACGGCATGACGCAGGAGCACTTCGATGCACTAGGCGTTTGGCTGGCCGATCCCATTTCCATCTTCGGCACCCCCGACATGGTCGCTGACCTGGCCACTGCGGGGTTCATGCTCATGGGCGCAGCTTCGGAGAACGTCGAAGCGTTCACCAAGCTGATCCTCCGCAACCAGTCCACTCCTGCTGCCTCTCCTGAACAGGCCCCCACGGATGGCGCTCCCGATGAGACCGCGACTACTCCAGCTCCGAGCTGGTTCCTGGGGTGCCTCCAGGCACAACCCGGTGAGGTTGAACCACCTCCACCCGAGAGGGCGAATTTTCATCGTGCGATCTTCGGCTGGCACCCGGCGATGCTGTAGTGGCGCTGTAAATAGTTGACAAGCGCGGCTTCATCGCCTGCGTGGCAACGGAAACCGACATACCCGTCGGGCCGTATCAGAGTACAGGCTGGGGGTGCTGACGCAGTAGGAGACATGGGTGCGCTGCTTCGGGTCGTTCAACACGATGACATCGTCGTCGGGACTGGTGGTGTTGTCGGTGGTCATCACGATGGGACGCACCAGCCCGTCGGTTGCGGCACGCACTCGCTGTCCGATGGCGGCCAAGGCTTTTGTGTCGGCTGCGCGCCGGCGTCCCTGGGAGATCAGCAGGCGGAAGTCCGGTGTGCGGAACTGGGCGAATAGCGAGGTCGGCTGACCGGAGGGGTCCAGCAGTTGACCGTCCGGGCACGCTCGCCCGCCTTGGGGCCCTTGCGGAGACTGCCGGTGTGCTCCGATAACGAAGACCCGCGGTAGTTCACGTCGAGTTGTGAACCACGTTTCAGGACGAAGTCGCCGACCACATCGAGAATCGCGGGAATCCGCAGCAGCGGAAAGACAACGCGGTCCATCAAGATGTCGGCAAGCGGAGAGCCGGAGACACGCAGCCGGTGGTTGACGTCGGTTTGTTGCAGCACCTTGCGCCCGACGGGCAGCCGCTCGGCTTCGTAGCTGTCCAGCAGTGTCTCGGGAGCTCCATTGATGACCAGCGCCAGTTTCCAGGCGAGGTTGTAGGCGTCCTGTATCCCGGTGTTCATGCCCTGTCCGCCGATCGGGCTGTGAACGTGGGCGGCATCGCCGGCGACGAAGGCATGCCCTTTCCGATAGTGGTCCACGATCCGATGGTGCACGACGAAATTGGAGAGCCATACGGGCTCAACGATTTTGGTGGTGCTGTCGGCAGCGCGTTCGGCGAGCAGGCGTTGGAACAATTCGACCGAGGCCCGCGGGATAGTTCCGTCGGCATCGGGAAAGATTTGCGCGGCGATCCGCCACAAGCCCGGTGCCCGGAACGGGATGGCGGCCACCATCAGCCCTTGGTCATTAAGCCACAGCGTCATCAGGCCTTGAGGCAGGTCGCTGTCGAGATAGACATCGGCCTGAACGAATTGGTCGGGATAATCCTTGCCGTTGAAGGGCAGCTGGAGCAGGGTGCGCACGGTGCTGTGAACACCATCGCAACCGACGAGCCATTTGGCGTGCACCTGTGCGACGTTGCCTGAGGCTAGGTCGGCGATGTCTGCGACGATGCCGTCGGGATTTTCTTCGACGCTGCGCAGCTCCCGCTGCAGTTCCACCTGGCCGCCGAACTCGGCGAGCTTGTCCCGCAGGGCCTTTTCCACCACGGCCTGATTAGCGAACACCATCCCGTGGTACGGCTGATCCGATAGTTCACCTGGATCCGTAGCGACGTTCGGCTCGATGCGGCCGACCTCGGTTCCGGCCCGCAGGATGCGTAAACCCTTGGCTCGATAGCTTTCGGCGACGATCTTGTCGGCAATCCCAAGACTGTCGAGGACTTCCACGGCTCGTGGCTGCACACCATTGGCTCGCGAGGTCGACGGAAACTCTGCGTACTTGTCGATGATGCGGCAGGCGATGTCACGGCGGCGAAGCTCGCAGGCCAGCATCAGTCCGACGGGACCGGCGCCGACAATCAACACATCGGTTTGGTTCACGATGACCACCTCATAAGATACGGACCGTTTCTTGATGCCAACGGTACATCGCGGCGGTAAGATACGCAACGTGCCTACGCGGAGGAATAGGTCACCGTCCGACGTCGTGGGCCGGCGCCGCGACGACGTCCTGATGTCAGCGATCCGCGAGGCGACCAGGGACGAGCTCGACGAACGGGGCTACTCCGGTGTGACCTTCGAAGGCGTTGCCCGCCGGGCCAAGACGAGCAAACCCGTGCTCTACCGCCGGTACCGATCGCGTGCCCACATGGTCGCCGACGCGCTCCCCTCTCTGCGCTGGCAACCTGAACAGAACCCCACGGCGCAATCGCTGCGCGAGGACCTGTTGACACTGCTCAGCGGAATGCTGGACACCTTTCACCGCATCGGTATGAACACCTATCGCAGCCTCATCGGCGACGCCGATGACGAACTCTTCGACGACATCACCGCCCAGCAGGCGGAATTAGTTGACCGAACGCTGTATCGCGCACTGTCGGATGCACGCGACCGAGGCGAGATCGGTGCCACCGACATCCCCGACCGCGCCGCGACCACCATCGTTGCGCTGTTGCGAAACGAACTGTTCTTCACACATAACCCCGTTGACCAAGAGACCCTGATCGATATGCTCGACACCGTGTATCTGCCGCTGATCGCGGCGGTGTCCATCGATCAAACCTGACAGACCTATCCGCACTGGCCATAGATCACACCTGAAATCGACTGTGGTGTGAGCGCTAATCTAAGAGTCGACAGTTGAGCCGGCGCGGCACTGGGTCGGATGCAAGTCCATGATCAGGGTTGTCGGCTAGGTGTGGTGTTTTCTCGGTCAGTCTTTATGTCGTAGCGCTGACAATCCAGTCGTTCAGCTGGGCTCGCGGAGTGGGAGGCCGGCAGCGCGATAGATCGCATCGATGACGGTCATGTTCTCGACCGCGTCTTGCGGCGTCGTCTGCACCGGTTCGCCGCGCAGCACTGCCGCGGCGAAAGCGTCGAGCTGATACGCGTGGGACGCGCGGTGCGGGAAACGCTCCACACGTTTGCCGTCGGCTGATCGGACCGAGAGCCGGTGGAAGTACTGCGGCATTACCGGGTTGAGCACCCGCAGCTCGCCACGGTCGCCAACCACCCTGGCGCTGATCTGTAGCAGATTCGACGACCACATCGAGCAACGGACCCGGCCGCTGTGCCCGCCCGGAAACCGCAACTCGGCCGTCATGGCCCGGTCGATCTGCGGATCGCGCAGCTTCGCGTGCGCCGAAACGACTTCCGGGGTTGCCCCGCCGAACGTGCGGGCCATATGGACCGGATAGCTCCCGGCGTCCATCGTCGCGCCACCGGCCAGCGAGTAGTTGTAGCGGATGTCGGAGAACTTCGGCAGCGGGAAGCACAAAGCCGCCTCCACTCGCTCGAGCTTCCCCAGTTCGCCCGAGGCAATGATCTGCTCAATTCGCAAAGCCCCTCTTAATCGGCTAATAGTGACATTGGATCGACCGCGACACGCCGTTATCCTGCGGTTCTTGACCGGGGTGGATTGGGATGGGATATCTACATCTCATGGCGAAGGAACTCTCTGTGGCTGTCGACGACCACGGTGTCTGGCGGTTGCGCGGGACCGCTGCGGACAGGTTCGGGT
>JAOPWC010000150.1 GCA_025965895.1 Mycobacterium sp. | reverse complement strand
CTAGCTGTAGGAATCGACATGCACTCCGGCTCTAACACGGTGCTCACCGACCGGCGGCTCGGTAATCAGCCTCCCTCGACAGGAACCAAATCCACGTCAACGGCACGCCGATCGATTCCCATTAGCTGATACACGCGCCGGTGGCGACCGCCTGGGTGTTGCCGATCCTGGCCATCTGCCGTGCCACCTCTTTGGCCGTCAGCACGAAGCCGGTCTCCGGGTCGTCGACGGCGGCGCCGAACACCACCCCGAGTACCTTGCCGGTCAGGTCGATCAACGGCCCACCGGAATTTCCCTGACGCACAGTACCTCTGATCGTGTATACCTCACGCGTGACGGTGGTGGTGCGGTAGATGTCTGGACCGTTGAGCTCGATGATCTCGCGAATCCTCGCGGGGGTGGCGGCGAAATCGCCTCCGCCCGGGTACCCCAGCACCAGCGCATCGGTGCCGGTGGGGGCCGGCCTGTCGTCGAATATCAGCGGCTGCGAAGCCAGGCCCGGCACGTCGAGGATCGAGATGTCGGCGGCCGGGTCATACGACACCACGCTCGCGTCGTAGTCGGTGCCCTCCGAGTTGACGGTCACGGTGTCCGACCCGGCGACCACGTGAGCATTCGACATCACCCGGTTGGGCGCGACGACGAACCCGGTGCCCTCAAGCACTTTCTGGCAGCTGGCCGCCACGCCGCGGATCTTCACCACGCTCGGTCGCGCCGCCGCCACCACGGGATTGGAGGCCAGCGTCGGGTCCGGCGCGCTGACCGCGACGATCGGGGTGCGGCCGAACGGCTGCAGGACATCGGGCAGGCCTGAGGTGTTCAGCAGCGCCGACAACCGGTTCGGCACGCTCTTCAGCCAGCTCGGCGCGACCTCGTCGACCTGGGCCAGCACCTTCGAACCGCGAACCGCCGCAGCCAGATTCGGCTGCTGTGAGGACGTCAGCGGGGTAGCCAGCAGCCACGCGGCGACCAACACTGCAACCAGTTGCAGGCCGACACCGATCACCGAGTCGACCGCGCGGATGAAGGGGTTGCGGATCGCTCCCCGCACAGCCCGGCCCAGCACCACACCGGCGACTTCGCCGATGACCACCAGCGCCAGGATCAAGAACAGCGCCGCGAACAGCTTGGTGCGCGGGCCGGCGATGTGGCTGACGATGTGCGGGGCGAGCAGCACCCCTGCCACCGCGCCGAGAACAACCCCGATGAAAGACAGCAACGAGCCCAGCGCGCCTGACCGCCACCCGGACAGCGCGGCGACGAACGCGACGGCGAGCACCGCGATGTCGAGCCACTGCGACGGTGTCATCGCCGCGCCTCCACGTAACCGCCGCCATCCTCGTCCCCGACCAGTGCCATCGCCTCGTCGAGTTCGCGGACGTCGGCGGTGTTCCACGGCAACGCCCAGCCCGCGCAGTCAAGCATCGCCGAGATCACCTGACCGGTGAATCCCCATACCAGCATCTCGTTGAGCAGGAACGCCGGACCCGCGAAGCGGCTGCTGAAGGTGCGCCGGAACACCATCAGCCGGTTCTGCGGGTTGATGAATGCACGGACCGGGACGCGCGCGACGATCGCGGTCTCCGCCTCGTCGACCACCGAGACCGGTCCTGGGTCGGGCGCATAGGCCAGCACCGGCACGACGTGGAAACTTGATGGAGCGATGAAAGTCTTCTCGAGCGTCGCCAGCGGGCGCAGCCGGGTCGCGTCGATGCCGGTTTCCTCGCCGGCCTCACGCAGCGCCGTGTCGACAGGCCCGGCATCGCCGGGATCGGTCGCGCCGCCGGGAAAGGCCGCCTGCCCGGCGTGGTGACGCAGAGTCGACGCCCGCACCGTCAGCAGCAGGTCCGCGTCGTCGGGCAGGCCGCCGTCGGCGCCCGCCGATTCCGGCCCCGAGAACAGCACCAGCACCGCCGCGTCACGGCCGCCGCCGGTCAGTGCGGCCTTCGCGTTCGCCGCGGTGACCATCGCGAGCACATCGGCGGGCAGCCGGCGTCGGTATGCGGTCGGAATGCAATCGACGTTGTCTACCAACGGTTTCAGCCACGACGGCGCAGCATCGGGCATCAGTGCACCCGCCGCCTCTGCTGCGCTCACCGTGTCGCTCCTGTCTGGCCGACCGCCGCCGCGATCTCGTCGGCGCTGGCGAACGCACGCGGCAGGATCTGCGCAACGCTACCGTCCGCGCGCAGTAACACCGTCGCGGGCATCACATTCGGCACACGCAACGCCGCGGCGACCCGTCGTGACCCGTCCTGCCATGCCGGAAGCCGCACACCCAGCGCCGCCAGCCGTGACAGCGCGGCGGCGTCGTCAGCGTCCTGATGCACCGTGACAACTGTGATCTGCCCCCCGACCCGCCGCTGGTACTCGGCCATCGCGGGCAGTTCAGCCGCGCACGGCGCACACCAGTAGGCCCACAGATTCAGAAGCACCGGGCGGCCGCCGACCGATCGGGCGGTGTCGACGGCCCCGCCGTCGGCCAGGCACTGCACCGTGATTCCCCGTAGCGAAGCCGGCCCGGGGTCCTCACCGGGCGGCGGGCACGGTGGCAGATCGGCTTGACGCCGCAGCGCGGAGAGGTCGGCGTTGCTGTTGGACCCGACTGTGGCGGAGGGGTGCGGAGCGGTGCCGGGAGTGGTGTCTCGCATTTCGGTCACCAACGCGACGACGATCGCGACGAGCACGGTCAGGACCGCGACGGTCCAGCGGGTCGACGTGCCCATCTTTATGCGGTGGAAGGTGATGCTTTACAGACCGGCCAGTGCCAGCAGGTGATCCGTTTCGGGACCCCTCACCAGCGCGGCGGCGATCTCCGGCTCGGTGGGTCCTAGGCCGAAGGACGGGCAGTCCTTGGCCAGCACGCACACGCCGCAGGCCGGGCGGCGGGCATGACACACGCGTCGACCGTGGAAGATCACGCGGTCGCTCAGGTCGGTCCACTCCTTGCGGTCGATCAGCTCGCCGACCGCCTTTTCGACCTTGACCGGATCTTCCTCGGTGGTCCAGCCCCAGCGGCGCACCAGCCTGCCGAAGTGGGTGTCCACGGTGATGCCCGGGATGCCGAACGCGTGGCCGAGGATCACGTTCGCGGTCTTGCGCCCGACGCCGGGCAGCGTCACCAGCTCTTCGATGGTGGCGGGCACCTCCCCGTCGAAGCGCTCCACCAGCGCCTGGCCGAGCTTGATCAATGACGCGGCCTTGTTTCGGTAGAAGCCGGTGGGCCTGATCAGCTCTTCGAGTTCGGCGCGGTCCGCCTGAGCGTAGTCCAGGGCGGTGCGGTAGCGCTTGAACAGCGCCGGAGTGGTGAGATTCACCCGCTTGTCGGTGCTCTGCGCAGAAAGGATGGTCGCGACGGTGAGTTCGAGCGGATTGGTGAAGTCCAGCTCGCAGTAGACGTGTGGGAATGCCTGCGCCAGTTTTCGATTCATGCGACGAGCGCGCCGAACCAGGCCCAGCTTGGTCTCAGCCGCCCATCGTCGGGCCGGTTTGGCATCCACGGTCACGTTGCAAGGGTACTGACCGGTGGAATTTCGTAATCCTGTTGAGACCTTCGTTGTGTTTACTTTCTTGCTGTGTCCTGGCTCTTCGTCGCGTTCATTCCTGGATTGCTGATGCTGGCGACGTTTGGTCTGGAGCGCCTGGAATCCAGGCTCAACCGCGACGCCGTGCAGGCCTCCGACGTGGCTGAGTTCTTGGAGCGGGCCGAGCCCCGTGATGTAAGCACCCTTGCCCGCGACGGCATGCCCGAGGCACTGGACTGCTTTTACCGTCGGCGAACGGAGGCCGCGAAGCACCCGGCCCTGGCAGCGCGGGGCCACGACCAGGGCCGATCGAATCCACAGTTTCACGCGACCAGACATGCCGATCCTGTGTAGCGTCGGTCACGTCGAGAACGCGCCGTCACTAGACTGATCTCGCTAACGATTTAGTGGTTGGTCTACGCGCGTCAAACCACCTGACAGCTTAAGAGGGGCAACGTGGACGAGATCCTGGCCAGGGCCGGAATCTTCCAGGGTGTCGAGCCCAGCGCCGTGGCAGCGCTGACCAAGCAACTGCACCCGGTCGACTTTCCGCGCGGGCACACCGTCTTCGCCGAAGGGGAACCCGGGGACCGCCTCTACATCATCATTTCCGGCAAGGTGAAGATCGGCCGCCGCTCACCCGACGGCCGGGAAAATCTGCTGACCATCATGGGCCCGTCGGACATGTTCGGCGAGCTG
>JAOPWC010000180.1 GCA_025965895.1 Mycobacterium sp. | reverse complement strand
CATCATCGCGAAGTATGTCGAACGGCTGCACGGCTCCGATGATGCGCCTAGCGGCGGCAGCAACTCCTGACGGCACGAACGGCCAGACGCTCAACCCTTCTGAGCGTGGTATCGACCCTGGTCAGGGAGCTTGCAATAACCCTGGCGCGCGTGTGGTTCATACTGATGTGATGACGAGGCTGGACGCCGTGGAGCGGGCTGTCGCCGATATTGCCGCGGGTAAGGCCGTCGTCGTCATCGACGACGAGGAGCGCGAGAACGAGGGCGACCTCATCTTCGCCGCCGAGAAGGCCACGCCGGAACTCGTCGCGTTCATGGTGCGCTACACGTCGGGCTACCTGTGTGTGCCGTTGGACGGCGCGATCTGTGACCGGCTCGGGCTATTGCCGATGTACGCGGTCAACCAGGACAAGCACGGCACCGCCTATACCGTCACCGTCGACGCGAAACATGGTGTCGGAACCGGCATCTCGGCCTCTGACCGGGCCACTACCATGCGCCTGCTCGCCGATCCGGCCAGTGTGGCCGACGATTTCACCCGACCCGGTCACGTGGTCCCGCTGCGGGCCAAGGAAGGTGGTGTGCTGCGCCGGCCCGGGCACACCGAGGCCGCCGTCGACCTGGCCCGGCTGGCCGGTCTGCAGCCGGCCGGCGCGATCTGCGAAATCGTCAGCCAGAAGGACGAAGGCGCGATGGCGCAGACCGATGAGCTGCGGGTGTTTGCCGACGAACACGGCCTCGCCCTGATCTCGATCGCCGACATGATCGAGTGGCGGCGCAGGCATGAGAAGCACGTCGAGCGCATCGCCGAAGCGCGGATACCCACCCGGCACGGGGAATTCCGCGCGGTCGGTTACACCAGCATCTATCACGACGTGGAGCACGTCGCGTTGGTACGCGGTGACGTCGGCGAGAACCGCGGCCACGACGTGCTGGTGCGGGTGCACTCGGAATGCCTCACCGGCGACGTGTTCGGTTCACGCCGCTGCGACTGCGGCCCGCAACTGGACGCGGCGATGGCGATGGTGGCCCGGGAAGGCCGTGGCGTGGTGCTGTACATGCGTGGCCACGAGGGTCGCGGCATCGGGCTGATGCACAAGCTGCAGGCCTACCAGCTGCAGGATGCCGGTGCCGACACCGTGGACGCCAACCTCGAACTCGGTCTGCCCGCCGACGCCCGTGACTACGGCCTCGGGGCACAGATCCTCTACGACCTCGGTGTGCGGTCGATGCGGCTGCTCACCAACAACCCCGCGAAGCGGGTGGGTCTGGACGGCTACGGTCTGCACATCATCGAGCGGGTGCCGCTGCCGGTGCGCGCCAACGCCGAGAACATCCGCTACCTGATCACCAAACGTGACCGGATGGGCCATGACCTGACCGGCCTCGACGACTTCGACAGCCACCTGCCCGGGGAATTCGGGGGCGCCCTGTGAGCGGTGGCGCCGGGGTTCCCGACCTGCCGGTGCTCGACGCCTCAAGTATCAGGCTCGCGATCGTCGCGAGCACATGGCATCCCAAGATCTGCGATGCGCTTCTGGAGAGCGCACAGCGGACGGCCGCCGAGTCAAAAGTGACGGACCCCACCGTGGTGCGGGTCCTGGGCGCAATCGAAATCCCGGTTGTGGCACAAGAATTGGCCCGCCAACATGACGCGGTGGTCGCGCTCGGCGTCGTGATCCGCGGGCAGACGCCACACTTCGACTACGTCTGTGACGCCGTCACCGCCGGATTGACGCGGGTGTCGCTGGATGAGCAAACCCCGGTCGCCAACGGCGTGCTGACGACGAACGACGAAGAGCAGGCGCTCAACCGTGCGGGTTTGCCGTCCTCAGCCGAGGACAAGGGTGCCCAGGCGACGGCCGCAGCACTGTCCACCGCGCTGACGCTTCGGCAACTGAGGGCATGACCGAAGCCTGGGATCTCCAGGTGCGCCCGCATCTGACCCTCATTTTCACTTACCTGGCGGCGTTTCTGATCGCGGCGGTCAGCATCGTGCTCGGCGTGCTGCTCAAGATTGCTTCGACGGGCGTCGTCTTCCGGACCGACGACCAGGTGGCCATTGCCGGAGTCGGCATGGTGATCGGTGCGGCTGTGCTTTTGTTTGCCCGGCCGAGGGTGCGGGTCGGTCCTCGCGGAATCGGGGTTCGCAATCTCCTGAGCGAGAGGGTGATTGGCTGGCCCGATGTTGTCGACGTGTCGTTTCCTCCCGGTGCGTGGTGGGCTCGCGTGGAGTTGGCCGACGACGAATACGTGGCCGTGATGGCGATCCAGGCGGTCGACAAGGACCGGGCGGTGGCGGCGATGGACGCGGTGCGCCCGCTGCTGCAGCGGTACCGGCCCAGCCCGCAGGCAGGACCGGCGGACGGACCGGTCACCTCACCATGATCGCCATCGCGACTTCGCCGGACATCGCATCGGTATCCAGCACCGGCATGAAGCCCACGCTGGTATAGACCCCGCGGGCGACCGTGTTGTCCGCCGCCACCCGCAGGTGTACCGTCCGGGCGCGCAACGTGCGGGCCCAGTCCAGCGCCGCGATGATCAGCTGGTGGGCCAGCCCGTGACCGCGGAACTTCGGGTCCAGCCACAGCGAGTAGAGGTAGACCCTCTCTGCGCTTTCCCGGTGCGCGGCCACCAGCCCGACGGGCCGGTCAGCCAGCCAGGCCGCGAACTGCGTGTGCTCGCTGATCCGGCGGCGCCACTGCCTCGGGGTGAACCGTTGCTCCTGGCGGTACTGATCACCGTCGGGACCGAATTCCTCCACCAGCGCCCGCAGCCGCAGGGTGGCGAACACTTCCCAGTCCGCCTCGGTCAGCCGGGCGATCCGCGCGGTGCCCATGCCCCAACGCTAGTCGGGACCGCAACGACGGCGGTACTAACCTGGAACGGTGCCCGATCCCGCGACGTACCGGCCGGCGCCTGGATCGATACCCGTCGAGCCCGGCGTCTATCGCTTCCGCGATCCGCACCGCCGGGTCATCTACGTCGGCAAAGCCAAGAGCCTCCGTAGCAGGCTGAACTCCTACTTTGCCGACATCGCGGGCCTGGCCCCTCGCACCCGGCAGATGGTGATGACCGCGGCCAGCGTCGAGTGGACCGTGGTCAACACCGAGGTCGAGGCGCTGCAGCTGGAATACAACTGGATCAAGGAGTTCGACCCGCGGTTCAACATCCGCTACCGCGACGACAAGTCCTACCCGGTCCTGGCGGTAACGCTGAACGAGGAGTACCCGCGGCTGATGGTCTATCGCGGCCCGCGCCGTAAGGGTGTGCGGTACTTCGGTCCGTACTCCCACGCGTGGGCGATACGCGAGACGCTGGATCTGCTCACGCGGGTCTTCCCAGCCCGCACTTGTTCTGCTGGAGTTTTCAAGCGGCACAATCAGATTGACCGGCCATGTCTGTTGGGCTACATCGACAAATGCTCGGCGCCGTGCGTCGGACGGATCAGCGCGCAAGAACATCGCAAGATCGTGCTGGACTTCTGCGACTTCCTCTCCGGCAAGACCGATCGGCTGGTCCGCGAGATGGCGCAGCAGATGCACGATGCCGCCGCGAACTTGGACTTCGAGAAGGCCGCTCGGCTGCGCGACAACATTTCCGCAATGAAGCGGGCGCTGGAGAAGCAGGCGGTGGTGTTCGGCGACGGCACCGACGCCGACGTGGTGGCGTTCGCTGAGGACGAACTCGAAGCGGCCGTACAGGTCTTCCATGTGCGCGGCGGGCGGGTGCGCGGGCAGCGCGGCTGGATCGTCGAAAAGTACGGAGAGCCGGGTGAATCCAGCCAGGAGCAGCTCGTCGAGCAGTTCATCACCCAGTTCTACGGCGAGCAGGCCGAGTTGGGCAGTGCGGCAGATGAATACACCAGCCCCGTGCCACGCCAGGTGCTGGTGCCGGTGCTGCCCTCCAACGCGGACGAGTTGTCGGCGTGGCTGTGCGGGCTGCGGGGGTCGCGGGTCGTGCTGCGTGTGCCGCATCGCGGCGACAAGCGGGCTTTGGCAGAGACGGTGCAACGCAACGCAGCGGAGGCGCTCGCGCAGCACAAGCTCAAGCGGGCAGGCGACTTCAACGCCAGATCTGAAGCTCTGCAGAGCATTCAGGACGTATTGGGGTTGGCCCGGGCGCCGCTACGCATCGAGTGCGTTGACATCAGCCATGTGCAGGGCACCGACGTGGTGGCGTCGCTGGTGGTGTTCGAGGACGGATTGCCGCGCCGCTCGGACTACCGGCACTTCGCGATCCGCGAAGCAGCGGGCGGTGGACGCTCCGACGACGTCGCATCGATCGCGGAGGTCACCCGGCGGCGGTTTCTCCGGCACCTGTCCGACCTGTCACGCAATCCCGACGACGCGGGCCCGCAAGGCAAGCCGAGGCGCTTCGCTTATCCGCCCAACCTATACGTCGTGGACGGCGGTGCGCCCCAAGTGAACGCGGCTCAAGCGGTACTCGACGAACTCGGGGTCACCGACGTCGCGGTGATCGGGCTCGCCAAGCGGCTGGAGGAGGTGTGGGTGCCCTCCGAGCCGGAGCCGGTGATCATGCCCCGCAACAGCGAGGGGCTGTACCTGCTGCAGCGGATCCGCGACGAGGCGCACCGGTTCGCGATCACCTACCACCGGAGCAAGCGGTCCAAGCGGATGACGGCGTCCGCGCTGGATTCGGTGCGCGGGCTGGGCGAAAACCGACGGGCGGCGCTGGTGAAGCACTTCGGCTCGGTCGCCCAGCTCAAGGAGGCCACGGTGGAAGAGATCACCGCGGTGCCCGGGATCGGCGTCGCAACCGCGCGTGCCGTGCTCGAGGCGCTCCGTGTTCCGTCGGATTCGGGCCGAACGAGCGCGGTGAACGGCCCGATCGGCGATGATCGGACCGGGGCATTCCGATGACAGACCAGGGGACCGGGGAAGAGCTACGCGACAGTCCGCACGGCGAGGCTGCCGCGGCGCAATCGGGCATCGACGTCGTTCTGGTGACCGGGTTGTCCGGTGCCGGTCGGGGGACCGCGGCCAAGGTGCTCGAGGACCTGGGCTGGTACGTCGCGGACAACCTGCCACCGGAGCTGATCACGCAGATGGTGGATCTGGGTCTGGCGGCCGGATCGCGTATCACGCAACTGGCGGTGGTGCTCGACGTCCGCTCGCGCGGCTTCACCGGTGATCTGGACTGGGTGCGCAACGACCTGGCGACCCGCGGAATCTGGCCGCGGGTGCTGTTTCTGGAGGCGTCCGACGACATCCTTGTGCGCCGCTATGAGCAGGTGCGTCGCAGCCATCCGCTGCAGGGCGATCAGACGCTGGCCGAGGGGATCGTGGCCGAGCGCAGCATGCTGGCTCCGCTGAGGGCCGGAGCCGATCTGATCATCGACACCTCGACGCTGTCGGTGCGGGGCCTTCGTGAGAGCATCGAGCGGGCGTTCGGCGGCGAGGCCGTCGCACACACCAGCGTGACGGTGGAGTCGTTCGGCTTCAAATACGGGCTGCCGATGGACGCCGACATGGTGATGGACGTGCGCTTCCTGCCGAACCCGCACTGGGTGGACGAACTGCGCCGTCATACCGGCCAGCACGCCGCGGTGCGCGACTATGTGTTGTCCCAACCCGGTGCCGGGGAGTTCCTCGACACCTACCATCGGCTGCTATCCCTCGTCGTCGAGGGATATCGAAGGGAGGGGAAGCGTTACATGACCGTCGCCATCGGTTGCACCGGGGGAAAGCACCGCAGCGTCGCGATGGCCGAGGCCCTGGCCGAGCGTCTTGACCCCAACGACCAACTCTCGGTGCGCGTGCTGCACCGTGATCTGGGCCGCGAATGAGTGCGCGCATCGTCGCCCTCGGCGGCGGGCACGGGCTCTATGCCACGCTGTCCGCGGCCCGCAGGCTCACCCCGCACGTCACCGCGGTGGTCACCGTTGCCGACGATGGCGGATCGTCGGGCCGACTGCGTGGCGAGCTTGACGTGGTGCCCCCCGGCGACCTGCGAATGGCGTTGGCGGCGTTGGCCTCAGACAGCCGCTACGGCCGGCTGTGGGCCACGATCATTCAGCACCGTTTCGGCGGCAACGGCGCCCTGGCCGGGCACCCGATAGGCAACCTGCTACTGGCGGGCCTCAACGAGGTCCTCGCCGATCCCGTCGCCGCGCTCGACGAACTGGGCCGCATCCTCGGGGTGAAGGGCCGGGTACTGCCGATGTGCCCGATCGCGTTACAGATCGAGGCTGACGTCGCGGGTCTGGAGGCCGACCCACGGATGAGCCGAGCGATCCGGGGCCAGGTCGCGATCGCCACCACGGTCGGCAAGGTGCGCCGGGTTCGGTTACTGCCGAACGATCCGCCGGCGACCCGGCAGGCCGCGGATGCGATCCTCGACGCGGATCTCGTTGTGTTGGGGCCTGGTTCGTGGTTCACCAGTGTGATCCCGCACGTGCTGGTGCCGGGCTTGGCGGCAGCGTTGCAGGCCACCGCGGCGCGCCGCGCGCTGGTGCTCAACCTGGCGGCCGAGCCGGGCGAGACGGCTGGCTTCTCGGCTGAGCGCCACCTCCATGTGTTGTCACAGCACGCGCCGGGGTTCAGGGTGCACGACATCGTCGTCGATGCCGCTCGGGTGCCCGGCGACCGGGAGCGGCAGCACCTGTGTCGCACCGCGACGCTGCTCAATGCCGAGGTCCAGTTTGCTGATGTGGCCAGACCTGGTACATCTCTACATGACCCGGCGAAGCTGGCGGCGGTGCTGGAGAGCGTTCGAGCGCGCCAGTCGGTGCTACCGTCCGCGCCCTGTGAACCGAGTTTGAACGGACCGGGAGGTGACGACCCGTGGCGATGACCGCCGAGGTCAAGGACGAGTTGAGCCGTCTGGTCGTCAACTCGGTGAGCGCCCGGCGCGCCGAGGTGGCGGCGCTGCTGCGGTTCGCCGGCGGCCTGCACATCGTGTCGGGCCGCGTCATCGTGGAAGCCGAGGTGGATCTCGGCATCATCGCGCGCCGGCTGCGCAAGGACATCTTCGACCTCTACGGCTACAACGCCGTCGTACATGTGCTCTCGGCAAGCGGGATCCGCAAGAACACCCGTTACGTGGTGCGGGTGGCCAAAGACGGCGAGGCGCTGGCCAGACAGACCGGGCTGCTGGATCTGCGCGGGCGGCCGGTGCGCGGGTTGCCGGCTCAGGTGGTCGGTGGCAGTGTCGCCGACGCCGAGGCGGCCTGGCGCGGCGCGTTCCTCGCGCACGGCTCGCTGACGGAGCCGGGCCGGTCGTCGGCCCTGGAGGTGAGCTGTCCGGGGCCGGAGGCCGCGCTCGCACTGGTTGGTGCGGCGCGCCGGCTGGGAGTCAGTGCAAAGGCCCGGGAGGTGCGCGGCAGCGACCGTGTCGTCGTGCGCGACGGGGAGGCGATCGGCGCGTTGTTGACCCGGATGGGTGCGCAGGACACGCGGCTGACGTGGGAGGAGCGCCGGATGCGCCGCGAGGTCCGCGCGACCGCCAATCGGCTGGCCAACTTCGACGACGCCAATCTGCGGCGGTCCGCGCGCGCGGCGGTCGCCGCGGCAGCCCGGGTCGAGCGGGCGCTGGAGATTCTCGGCGACACGGTTCCCGACCACCTTGCCGCGGCCGGGAAGCTGCGCGTGGAGCACCGGCAGGCTTCGCTCGAGGAGCTGGGCCGACTCGCCGATCCGCCGATGACCAAAGATGCGGTGGCAGGGCGCATTCGGCGGCTGTTATCGATGGCTGACCGCAAAGCCAAGCAGGAGGGCATCCTCGACACCGAGTCCGCGGTCACGCCGGATCTGCTCGACGAGGCGTAGCCGGATTCTAGAGTCGCGCAGTCAGATCGGTACTTTCCATTCGACGATGGTGCCCCCATCCGGCCCGGCCCGGCGGACAGTTGCCTGGCCCCCCAGTCGTTCAGCGCGACTGCGGATGTTGCGACGGCCCTGTCCTTCCTGATCAGTGGGCAGGACACCAATGCCGTTGTCCTGCACGCTGAGACAGAACTGCTCACCGGAGGCGACGACGCGCACCGTCGCCTCGGTCGCCTTGGCGTGACGGGCGACGTTGATCAGAGATTCCTGCAGAACCGCCAGAACGGCGGCCGGTAAACCCGGCTTGGACCCCCACTCGTCGATGGGGCCGTCGAAGTCGATCGCTGGTGTAAACCCAAGCGCGCCAACACTGTTCTCGGCCGAATCGATGATTGCGGTGCGCAGGCGACCGGCACCGGGGGAGCCGGAGGTGGCTTTGTCGAGGTCGAAGATTACCCGCCTGAGATCATGGATGATGCCGTCGGTCTCGGAGATGAATGGTTTCAGATCGGGCGATCGGCGCGATGCTGCGGACGTGAGTCCAAGACCGAGCCCGAACACCCGCTGAATGATCCTGTCTTGCAAGTCGGCTGCCATCCGCGCCTGCTCATCGCGGCGTTCGGCATCCGCCAGCCGGGTGGCGCTGGTGCGCAGATTGTCGCGCATTGTTTCGGTGGCGTCGGCCAGCGCCGCGATTTCGGCGGGGCCGCCCTGTCGGATGGGTTGGTCGTAGTCGCCCTCGGCGACGGTGCGCACGTCCCCCAGCAATCTGTTCACCGGCCGGGTGAGCAGTCGCTGGACAACCACGATGGAGCAGACCACCACGACGGCCAGCACGGCGGCGGCGGTGATATGGGCGATGTTGGCGACGCGTTGCGCGGTGCGGACCCGCTCGATCTGCTGGGCGATCAGCTGATCGGTGCGGTCGTCCAGGGCGCCGAGCCGGATCCGAAGCTGGTCGAAGAGCGTCTTGGCGGTGAGCGTCATCGCCTTGAGCTCATCCGGCGCGATGGCCCCGTTGCGGCGCGCCTGGATCTGGGGTTGGGCCGCCCGGCTGGTCCAGGTGTCGGCAGCGTGTGCGACGCCGTCGAGCACCTGGGTTGCCTGGGTGTCACCAGCCAGGTTGGCGCGCAGCTCACCGAGCAACCGGTCGGCTGAAGTGGTGCCGCCGATGTAGGGCTGGAGGGCCAGGCGATCGCCGGTCAGCATAAACCCGCGTTGGCCGGTTTCCTGATCCACGTAGGCCTTGTTCAGCTGCGCGACCGTGTTCTGCACCGGCAGCATGTGGCCGTTCAGTTCCGACACGGCGTGGGCCACCGCGAGGCGGCCGAGGATCGACACCAGCGTCGAGGCGATGAAGACGGCGGTCAAGGCGAAGATGCAGAGCCAGATCAGCTGACGCAGCGACGGCACCCTCGTCCGGGTTGGCTTCCCGGTCATGCCGACCCCCTCGCGACATCTGCCCGGTCGAATTCCCGGGTAGATACCTCCTTACTACGGGGACCAGCGAACGACAACACCAGCCGTCTCACCGGTCGCGCGGGCGCAACCGGGCACCACTAGGCTGACCAGGGTAGTTCATCAGCGACTAAGGAGACTCACGTGACGATTCGAGTAGGGATCAACGGCTTCGGTCGCATCGGGCGCAACTTCTACCGTGCGCTTCAGGCCCAGAAGGAGCAGGGCAGCAGCGCCGACATCGAGGTGGTCGCGGTCAACGACCTGACCGACAACGCCACCCTGGCTCACCTGTTGAAATTCGACTCGATCCTGGGCCGGTTCCCCAAGGACATCAGCCTGGAGGGTGAAGACACGATCGTGGTCGGCACCGACCAGATCAAGGCCCTCGAGGTCAAGGACGGCCCCGCCGCGATGCCGTGGGCCGATCTCGGCGTCGACGTCGTGGTCGAATCGACCGGCATCTTCACCAACGCTGCGAAGGCCAGGGGCCACCTCGACGCCGGCGCGAAGAAGGTCGTGATCTCCGCCCCGGCCACCGACCCCGACATCACGATCGTGATCGGCGTGAACGACGACAAGTACGACGGCAGCCAGAACATCATCTCGAACGCCTCATGCACCACGAACTGCCTCGGCCCGCTCGCCAAGGTCCTCAACGACGAGTTCGGCATCGTCCGCGGACTGATGACCACCGTGCACGCCTACACCCAGGACCAGAACCTGCAGGACGGCCCGCACAAGGATCTGCGCCGGGCCCGCGCCGCCGCGATCAACATCGTGCCGACGTCCACCGGGGCGGCGAAGGCGATCGGCCTGGTGTTGCCGGAACTCAAGGGCAAGCTCGACGGCTACGCGTTGCGGGTGCCGCTGCCGACCGGCTCGGTCACCGACCTGACGGCCGAGATCTCGAGGTCGGCCAGTGTGGAGGATATCAACGCCGCGTTCAAGGCCGCCGCCGAGGGCAAGCTCAAGGGCATCCTCAAGTACTACGACGCGCCGATCGTGTCGTCCGACATCGTCACCGACCCCCATTCGTCGATCTTCGACTCGGGGTTGACCAAGGTGATCGAGAACCAGGCCAAGGTGGTGTCCTGGTACGACAACGAATGGGGCTACTCCAACCGGCTCGTCGACCTGGTCGCCCTGGTCGGCAAGTCGCTGTAACGCCGTGGCCGAACTCGCCCTGCCCATCCTGGATGACCTTCTGGCCGAACGGGTTTCGGGTCGCGGTGTGCTCGTGCGCTCGGATCTCAATGTGCCGCTCGACGACGACGGCCGCATCACCGACCGCGGCCGAATCATCGCGTCGGTCCCGACCCTGGACACGCTCGCCCGGGCCGGAGCCAAGGTCGTCGTCACCGCGCACCTCGGCCGGCCCAAGGACGGCCCCGACCCCAAGTATTCGCTGAAACCGGTCGCGACCGCGCTCACCGAGGAACTGGGCCGTCACGTGCAGCTCGCCGCTGACGTCGTCGGTCCTGATGCGTTGGCCCGCGCCGAGGGCCTGACCGACGGTGATGTCCTGCTGTTGGAGAATGTCCGCTTCGATCCGCGCGAGACGAGTAAAGACGACGGCGAACGGATGGCGTTGGCCAGGCAGCTCGCCGAATTGGTCGATCCGGACGGCGCATTCGTCTCCGACGGCTTCGGGGTGGTGCACCGCAAGCAGGCCTCGGTCTACGACGTAGCCATGCTGTTGCCGCATTACGCAGGCAAGCTGGTCGCCCAAGAGGTGGCGGTGCTGCAAAAGCTGACCACCTCCACCGAACGGCCCTACGCCGTGGTGCTGGGCGGGTCCAAGGTGTCCGACAAACTGGCGGTGATCGAGCGGCTGGCAGTCAAGGCCGACAGCCTGCTGATCGGCGGCGGTATGTGCTTCACTTTTCTTGCGGCGCATGGTCTTTCGGTTGGTAAGTCCCTCGTGCAGCCCGAGATGGCCGAGACCTGCAAGCAGCTGTTGGAAACTCATGCCGACGTTATCCACCTGCCGGTGGACATCGTCGTCGCCGACGAGTTCGCCCCGGATTCACCGGCGAAAACCGTCGAGGCGGACCGGATTCCGGACGACAAGATGGGGCTGGACATCGGGCCGGAGTCGGTCAAGCGGTTCACCGCGCTGCTGTCCAACGCGAGGACCATCTTCTGGAACGGCCCGATGGGGGTGTTCGAGTTTCCCGCATTCGCGGCGGGCACGAAGGGCGTCGCCGAGGCGATCATCTCCGCGACCCGGAAAGGCGCGTTCAGCGTGGTGGGCGGCGGTGACTCGGCGGCCGCGGTGCGCCAGCTGTCACTGCCCGACGACGGCTTCTCTCACATTTCCACCGGCGGCGGCGCCTCCCTGGAATACCTTGAAGGCAAAACGCTGCCAGGTCTTGAAGTGCTGAGCCGGTGAGCCCGAGCGAAGGAGAGTCGTGAGCCGCAAGCCGCTGATCGCCGGCAACTGGAAGATGAACCTCAATCACTTCGAAGCGATCGCGCTGGTGCAGAAGATCGCGTTCGCGCTTCCGGGAAAGTACTTCGACAAGGTGGACGTGTCGGTGCTGCCGCCGTTCACGGACCTGCGCAGCGTGCAGACCCTCGTCGAGGGTGAAAAAATGCGGCTGACCTACGGCGGCCAGGATTTGTCGCAGCACGACTCCGGCCCCTACACCGGCGACATCAGCGGCGCGTTCCTGGCCAAGCTGGCGTGCACCTACGTCATCGTCGGCCACTCCGAGCGGCGTACCTATCACTGCGAGGACGACGCGCTGGTGGCGGCGAAGGCCGCCGCCGCGTTCCGGCACGGTTTGACCCCGATCGTGTGCATCGGCGAGCACCTCGACGTGCGTGAGGCCGGCAACCACGTCACCCACAACATCGAGCAGTTGCGCGGGTCACTGGCCGGCCTGTCCGGTGAGCAGATCGGCGGGGCCGTGATCGCGTACGAGCCGGTGTGGGCGATCGGCACCGGCCGGGTGGCCGGCGCCGCCGACGCGCAGGAGGTCTGCCACGCGATCCGCGAAGAACTCGGCAAGTTGTCGTCGCCGCAGGCCGCGGAGGCAATCCGGGTGCTCTACGGCGGCTCGGTCAACGCCAAGAACGTTGGCGAGATCGTCGCGCAGGAGGACATCGACGGCGCGCTGGTCGGCGGCGCGTCGCTCGACGGCGAGGAGTTCGCCAAGCTGTCCGCGATCGCCGCAGGCGGACCGTTGCCCTAGTCCGCCGCAGGGAGCCTGTAGTCTGGCCGGCATGGAATTGGCCCTGCAGATCCTGCTGGTGATCAGCAGCGTCTTGGTGGTCCTGCTTGTGCTGCTGCACCGCGCGAAGGGCGGCGGCCTGTCCACGCTGTTCGGCGGGGGTGTGCAGTCCAGCCTATCGGGGTCGACGGTCGTCGAGAAGAACCTCGACCGTGTGACCCTGTTCGTCACGGCGATCTGGGTCATCTCGATCATCGGCGTCGGGCTGCAGATCAAGTACGCCTGACCGCTCGCCGTGCGGCGTCGTCACCGGGCGCCGATACTTGGGGGATGGTCGGCGATGTGGCACTCGAACCGATCGGCGCGGTACAGCGCACGCGGATAGGCCGTGAGGCCACCGAGCCGATGCGCGAGGACATCCGGCTGCTCGGCTCGATTCTCGGGGATACGGTTCGCGAGCAGAACGGCGATGAGGTGTTCGACCTCGTCGAGCGGGCCCGCGTCGAATCCTTCCGGGTGCGCCGGTCAGAGATCGACCGCGCGGAGCTGGCCAGAATGTTCGACGACATCGATGTGCACAAGGCGATCCCGGTGATTCGGGCGTTCACGCACTTTGCGCTGCTGGCCAACGTCGCCGAGGACATCCACCGCGAGCGCCGCCGAGCCATCCATGCGCAGGCCGGGGAGCCGCCGCAGGACAGCAGCCTGGCGGCGACCTACCGCAAGCTCGACGAGGCGCAGCTCGATTCGGACACCATCGCGGACGCACTCAGAGGCGCACTGGTGTCGCCGGTGATCACCGCGCACCCCACGGAGACCCGACGGCGCACCGTGTTCGACACCCAGCGCCGCATCACCGAGCTGATGCGGCTGCGGCTGCACGGCCACACCGAGACGCCCGACGGCCGTGACATCACCACCGAGCTGCGGCGACATGTGCTGACGCTGTGGCAGACGGCGCTGATTCGGTTGCAACGGTTGAAGATCCAGGACGAGGTCGAAGTCGGGCTGCGGTATTACCACGCGGCGTTCTTCGAAGTGATCCCGCAGGTCAACGCCGAGGTGCGCGCCGCGCTGCAAGCCCGCTGGCCCGGTGCGCACCTGCTCGAGGACCCGATCCTGCGGCCGGGCTCGTGGATCGGCGGCGACCGCGACGGCAACCCGAACGTGACTGCCGACGTGGTGCGGCTGGCCACCGGCAGCGCGGCCTACACCGCACTGGGGCACTATTTCGCCGAGCTGACTGCGCTCGAGCAGGAGCTGTCGATGTCGGCACGGCTCGTCGCGACCACCGACGAGCTGACCGCACTCGCCGATGCCTGCCATGAGCGGGCGCGTTTCGACGAGCCGTATCGGCGTGCGCTGCGGGTGATCCATGCCCGGTTGACCGCGACCGCCTCAGAGATTCTGGATCGCCAGCCGCCACACCAGCTTGACCTCGGTCTGCAGCCGTACCCCACGCCGGCCGAAATGCTGGCCGATCTCGACATCATCGACGCGTCGCTGCGGGCGGGGGGCAGTGCGCTGATTGCCGACGACCGCCCGGCCCGACTGCGGGAGGCCGTGCACGACTTCGGGTTTCATCTCTCGGGCCTGGACATGCGACAGAACTCCGAGGTGCACGAACAAGTCGTCGCCGAACTGTTGGCCTGGGCAGGGGTGCGCTCCGACTACGCGTCACTGTCTGAGCCCGAGCGCGTCGAGGTGCTGGCAGCCGAGTTGGCCACCCGGCGGCCGCTGACCCGTGCCGACGCGGAGTTGTCCGAACTGGCCCGCAAGGAGCTTGACATCGTGGCCGCGGCGGCACACGCGATCGAACTCTTCGGTCCCGCAGCCGTTCCGAACTACATCATCTCGATGTGCCAGTCGGTGTCGGACATGCTGGAGGCCGCAGTCCTGCTGAAGGAGGTCGGGCTGCTGGACGCCTCCGGCGACCATCCGACGTCGCCGGTGGGCATCGTGCCACTGTTCGAGACGATCGACGACCTGCAGCGGGGCGCGTCGATCCTGGAGGCGGCACTTGATCTGCCCGTGTACCGGGCGCTGATCACCGCTCGGGGCGACAGCCAGGAAGTGATGCTGGGCTACTCCGACTCGAACAAGGACGGCGGCTATCTGGCGGCGAACTGGGCGTTGTATCGCGCCGAACTGGATCTGGTGGAATCTGCCCGCAAGACGGGAATCAGGTTGCGGCTCTTCCACGGCCGCGGCGGCACCGTGGGCCGGGGCGGAGGCCCCAGCTATGACGCGATCCTCGCCCAGCCCCCGGGCGCGGTACAGGGATCGCTGCGGATCACCGAGCAGGGCGAGGTGATCGCGGCCAAGTACGCCGAGCCGACGATCGCGCACCGCAACCTCGAAACCCTGGTGGCCGCAACGCTGGAGTCCACGCTGCTCGACGTCGAGGGACTCGGTGACGACGCGGGCCCGGCCTACCAGGTGCTCGACGAACTGGCCGCTCGCGCTCAGCGGGCCTATGCCGAATTGGTGCACGAGACACCCGGTTTCGTCGATTACTTCAAAGCCTCCACCCCGGTCAGCGAAATCGGTGCGCTGAACATCGGCAGCCGGCCGGCGTCACGCAAACCCACGACGGCGATCTCCGACCTGCGCGCCATTCCGTGGGTGCTGGCCTGGAGCCAGTCGCGGGTGATGCTGCCGGGCTGGTATGGCACCGGGACCGCCTTCGCCGAGTGGATCGCCGAAGGCCCCGAAGATGAGGGAGCCCGCCTCGAGGTGCTGCAGGACCTGTACCGGCGATGGCCGTTCTTCCGCACCGTGCTGTCGAACATGGCGCAGGTGTTGGCCAAGGCAGACATGGGGTTGGCCGCCCGCTATTCCGAGCTGGTGCCCGACGAGGCATTGCGGCGGCGGGTGTTCGACAAGATCGTTGCCGAGTACCACCGCACGATCGAGATGCACGAGCTCATCACCGGCCAAGACGACCTGCTCGCCGATAACCCTGCCCTCGCCAGGTCGGTCTTCAACCGCTTCCCGTACCTGGAGCCGCTGAACCACCTGCAGGTGGAGTTGTTGCGGCGCTACCGCTCCGGCGACGAGGACGAGCTGGTGCAACGTGGAATCCTGTTGACGATGAGCGGATTGGCCAGCGCGCTGCGCAACAGCGGCTGAGGTCAGCGCGCTAGAGATGCGTGCGGTGCCGAATCGCGTTGACCACCCCGCGCACCGCCGATTCCGTCGCCGCCAACGGCGCGACGGCCGTCTCGCCGACGCCGACGATGCGCTCCACGCGGTCGACGATGCGCTCCATCCGGGCCACCATGTCGTCCAGGCGAGGCGCCAGCGCATCGAGGCGAGCGAGGGTTTCGTTCAAATGAGACAGGCTCGCGTCGAACGTGTCGAGCGAGGCCTCGAAGACGCCGAGGGTCTTGTTCAGATCGGCCAGCGACCCGCTCATGTCGCTCAGGATCGTGTCGAGCTGTTCGACGGTCACATCCGCGTTGAGGGCCGCCTGGGCGAGCGTCTTGATCCGTTCCCGACCCGTACGCACACCCTTGTCTGCCATGCCGGTGATTATTGCGTGGAGAGCTTGCCGGCCGCTGCCTCGTCGAGCAGCCACACCGTCTTCTCGCGGCCGCCGGCGCCCGCGGCGGGCACCTCGGCCGGATCGGCTCCGCCGAAAGCGGCGGCGACGGCGTCGGCCTTGTTCTCGCCGGCGGCGACCAGCCACACCTCGCGGGACCGTCGAACGGCGGGCAGCGTCAGCGTGATCCGCCGGGGCGGCGGCTTCGGGGAGTCTTCGACGCCGACCACCAGCCGGCGGGTTTCCCGCACGGCGGCGCTGTGCGGAAACAGCGAGTTGATGTGACCCTCGGGACCCATCCCGAGCAGGTGCACGTCGAAATTCGGCGCGGGCTCGCCGGGTTCGGCGTTGGCGGCCAGCACGTGGTCGTATGCCAGCGCCGCGGCATCGATGTCGTCTCCGAACTCGCCGTCGCTTGCCGGCATCGCATGGACGTTGCCCGGCGGTATGTCGACGCGGTCGAGCAGCGCTTCGCGCGCCTGCTTTTCGTTGCGTTCGTCGTCGTCTTCGGGGACGTAGCGTTCGTCACCCCAGAACAGGTGCACCGCGGACCAGTCGATGTCCTTTGCGTGATCGCCGACATGGCGCAGCATGCCGATCCCGGTGCCGCCGCCGGTCAGCACGATCGTCGCCTTGCCGCGCTCGCGCACTGCAGAGTTGATCGTGTTGATCAGGCGGGCACCGGCCGCGGCGACCAGAGTCGCTGTGTCGGGATAGGTTTCGACGATAGCGCTCACACGTACTGCACCTTGTCGATGCCCTGAAGGGCTTCCTGGTAGATCTCGTCGGGGTCCAGCCGACGCAAGTCCTCGGCGAGGCATTCACGAGTGCTCCTGCGGGCCAGCGGAACCAGTGCATCCGGTCTGCCGGTGCGACTCAGGGTCGCAGTCGAACCCGTCTGTGGCCGGCTCAACACCACCGTTTCGCTGCGACGGTTGAGCTCGACCTTCAGGGCGCCGACGGCCCGCTTCACCGGACCGTCGATCCGGCTGGCCAGCCAGCCCGCCATCACGTCCAGCGCAGGCTCGTCCTTCAACCCCGACACCAGGACCGACTCAACGGGCTCGAACGGCGGCTGATCCAGCGCCGAGGCGAGCAGCGCCCGCCAGTAGGTGACCCGGCTCCACGCCAGGTCGGTATCGCCGGGGGTGTATCCCTGCAGCCGGCTCTTGATGCACGCCAACGGGTCCGCCGTGTTCGTCGCGTCGGTGATGCGCCGGTTCGACAACTCGCCCAGCTGGTCCTTGGCAGGTGCCGCCGGAGCCAGGCCCGGCCACCACGTCACCACCGGGGTGTCAGGCAACAGGAACGGGACCACCACGCTGCTGGCGTGGTCGGCGAGCTCACCATGGGTGCGCAGCACGACCACCTCGCCCGCCCCGGCGTCGCCGCCGACCCGCAGTTGACCGTCCAGCTTCGGCTCGGGGGCACTGCGGTCGCCGGCAACGACGACGATGATGCGGCACGGGTGCTCGCGGCTCGCGCCGATGGCGGCCTCGATGGAGTCTTCGACGATCTCGTCGCGCTCGGGTGCGACGACCAGCGTCAGCACCCGGCCCATCGTGATCGCGCCGCCTTCCTCGCGAAGGGTGGTGATTCGCCTGTTGATTTCATTCGTTGTCGTGTCGGGGATGTCGACGATCATGGTTCTCTCTTCTTCGGCCAAGGCCTCATCAGGGCCGCCGCCATTCACGGCCGGTGCGCCGTATCATCTCCAACGCAGAAGGAGGACCCCATGTGCCCGCCTCGTACGGCTCTGGCCGACCGTGGGTGGCCCAGTACTCGAGCACCGGATCGAGGATCTCCCAGGACAATTCGACCTCCTCGTTGACCGGGAACAGCGACGGCTCGCCCAGCAGCACGTCCAGGATCAACCGTTCGTATGCCTCCGGCGAGTCCTCGGCGAAGGCGGAGCCGTAGGAGAAGTCCATGTTGACGTCGCGGACTTCCATCTGCGAGCCCGGCACCTTGGAGCCGAATCGCAGCGTGATGCCCTCGTCCGGCTGGATTCGGATCACCAGCGCGTTGTGGCTGAGTTCCTGTGTCATCGTCTGGTCGAAGGGCAGGTGCGGTGCACGTTTGAATATCAGCGCGATTTCGGTCACCCTGCGGGGGAGGCGTTTTCCGGTTCGCAGGAAGAACGGCACGCCTGCCCATCGGCGGGTGTCGATGTCCAGCGTGATCGCGGCGAAGGTCTCGGTGGTGGACTCCTTGGAGAACCCCCCCTCCTCGAGGAGTCCTTGAACCTTCTGGCCGCCTTGCCAGCCGGCGGTGTACTGGCCGCGCGCCGTGGTCTGGTCGAGCGGCTCGGCCAGCCGCACCGCCGAAAGGATCTTGACCTTCTCCTCTTTGAGTTCCCGGGCGTTGAACGTGATCGGTTCTTCCATAGCGGTCAGCGCCAGCAGCTGAAGCAGGTGGTTCTGGATCACGTCGCGGGCCGCCCCGATGCCGTCGTAATAGCCCGCCCGGCCGCCCAGACCAATGTCCTCGGCCATGGTGATCTGCACGCTGTCGACGTAGAAGGCGTTCCAGATGGGTTCATACAACTCGTTGGCGAACCGCAGCGCCAGGATGTTCTGGACGGTCTCCTTGCCCAGGTAGTGGTCGATGCGAAACACCGACTCCTCGGGAAAGACGCTGTTGACGACCGCGTTCAGCTCGCGGGCGCTCTGCAGGTCGTGACCGAACGGCTTCTCGATCACCACGCGGCTCCAGCGGCCCTCCTGCTGTCGGGTCAGACCACACTTCTGCAGCTGTTCGCACACCACCGGGAAGGCATTCGGCGGGATTGCCAGGTAGAACGCGTGATTGCCGCCCGTGCCGCGGTCGAAGTCGAGCTTGTCCAGCGTCTCGGCCAGCCGCGCAAACGCCGCGTCGTCGTCGAAACTGCCCTGCACGAACCGCAGCCCTTCGGCCAGGCGGTCCCACACCTCCTGGCGGAACGGCGTGCGGGAGTGCGCTTTGACCGAGTCGTAGACGACCTTGCCGAAGTCCTGGTTATCCCAGTCGCGCCGGGCGAACCCGACGAGGGCAAACGACGGTGACAGAAGGCCGCGATTCGCCAGGTCGTAGATGGCCGGCATCAGCTTCTTGCGCGCCAGATCGCCGGTGACGCCGAAGATCACCATCGCGCACGGACCGGCGATACGCGGCAGGCGTTTATCGCGCTTGTCACGCAGCGGGTTTCGCCACATCCACGATGCCGCCGTCGTTGCTGTTTCTCTGCCGGTCATTTCATCGCGGCGTCGAGTTCGGCCTTGGTTGCCCCGAGCAGCTCGTTCCAGGAGGCCTCGAATTTCTGGACCCCTTCGTTCTCCAGCACCAGGAACACGTCACGCAGGTCGACGCCGACCTCTTCCAGCTTGTCGAAGAGCTCCTGGGCCTCCTGCGCCCTGCCGCTGACCGTGTCACCGGTGATCACACCGTGATCGGCGACGGCGTAGAGCGTTTTCTCCGGCATGGTGTTGACGGTGTTCGGCGCGACCAGTTCGGTCACATACATCGTGTCCGGGTAATCGGGGTCCTTCACCCCGGTAGAGGCCCACAGCGGGCGCTGTACCCGCGCGCCGCCGGGCGTCAGGGCCCTGAACCGCTCGCCGCCGAGGAACACTTCCTGAAAGGCCGCGTAGGCCAGCCGGGCGTTGGCGATACCGGCCTTTCCGCGCAGCGCGAGCGCCTCGTCGGTGCCGATCTTCTCCAGCCGCTTGTCGATTTCGGTATCGACCCGGGACACGAAGAACGACGCCACCGAGTGGATCTTGGACAGGTCGTGACCGGCGGCCTTGGCGGCTTCGAGCCCGGCCAGGTAGGCGTCCATCACCGCGCGGTGCCGTTCCACCGAGAAGATCAGCGTCACGTTCACCGAAATGCCTTCGGCCAGTGTCGCGGTGATGGCGGGCAGGCCGGGTTCCGTGGCCGGGATCTTGATCAGCAGGTTGGGCCGGTCCACGATCTTCCACAACTCGATGGCCTGAAGGGTCGTTTTGTCGGTGTCGTGCGCGAGCCGGGGGTCGACTTCGATCGACACCCGGCCGTCGACACCTTCGGAGGCCTCCCACTGCGGGCGCAGCACATCGCACGCCTCGCGGACGTCGTCGGTGGTGATGGTGCGGATGGCGGCCTCGACGTCGGCGCCCCGCTCGGCGAGTTCGCGGATCTGGTCGTCGTAGGCGTGGCCTTTCGACAGCGCCTGCTGAAAGATCGTCGGGTTCGTGGTGACCCCGACAACGCACATCGTGTCGATCAGCTTCTGCAGATTGCCGGTGCGGAGCCGCTCGCGCGACAGGTCGTCGAGCCATACAGACACACCCGCCGCGGATAACGCGGCGAGGTTCGGGTTCTGGGTCATCGGTTTGGTCCTTTTCTGCTAGTTGTCCAATGATCGTTCTGCCGCTGCCGCAACGGCTTCGGGGGTGAACCCGAACTCGCGGAACAGCGTCTTCGCGTCGGCCGACTCGCCGTAGTGCTCGATCGAGATGATTTCACCGGTGTCGCCGACCAGCTTGTACCAACTTTGCGCGACCGCGGCCTCGACCGCGACCCGCGCCGACACGGCCGGCGGCAGCACCTGGTTGCGGTACTCCTCCGGCTGTGATTCGAACCACTCCACGCAGGGCATCGATACCACGCTCGCCGTGATGTCCTTGTCCGCCAAGATCTTCTGCGCGCCGACCGCCAGTTGCAGCTCCGATCCGGTGGCGATCAGCAGCACGTCCGGCGTCTCCTCGGGCTCGCCGCCCAGCACGTAGCCGCCCTTCGCGACGCCCTCCTGGCTTGTGCCCTCCAGCACCGGGATGCCCTGGCGGGTAAGGATGAAACCGACCGGACCGCTGCCCGCCCGCCGGCACAGGATCGAGTGCCAGGCGTACGCCGTCTCATTCGGATCACCTGGTCGCACCACCGACAGGTTCGGGATCGCCCGAAGCGCGGCCAGATGTTCGATCGGCTGATGCGTCGGCCCGTCCTCGCCCAGGCCGATCGAGTCGTGCGTCCACACGTAGATCGTGTCGATGTCCATCAGCGACGCCAGCCGCACGGCCGGACGCATGTAGTCCGAGAACGTCAGGAAGGTGCCGCCGAATGCGCGGGTCGGCCCGTGCAGCACGATGCCGGACAGGATCGACCCCATCGCGTGCTCACGGACGCCGAAATGCAGCACGCGACCGTACCAGTCCGCCTTGAATTCCCTCGTCGAAATGGACGGCGGCCCAAAGGAGGGGACGCCCTTGATCGTGGTGTTGTTGCTGCCGGCGAGGTCGGCGGAACCGCCCCACAACTCGGGAAGCTTCGGCGCCACGGCGTTCAGCGCCTCCCCGAACGCGGCGCGGGTGGCCAGGGATTTCGAGCCGGGCTCCCAGTGCGGCAGGTCTGCATCCCAGCCGTCCGGCATCTTCTGGGCGAGCAACCGGTCGAGCAGGGCTTTGCGCTCGGGCTCGCGCTCGGCCCACGCGTCAAACTCGGTCTGCCACTTCGCATGCTCTTCCTTGCCGCGGTCGACGAGCTTGCGGGTGTGCTGCAGAACCTCGTCGCGCACCTCGAAGTGTTTGTCCGGGTCGAATCCGAGAACCCGCTTGACAGCGGCGACTTCGTCTTCGCCGAGCGCCGCTCCGTGCGCCTTGCCGGTGTTCATCAGATTGGGTGCCGGGTAGCCGATGATGGTGCGCAGCGCGATGAATGACGGTCTGTCGGTGACGGCCTTGGCCTCGGTGATCGCCTGCTGGATGCCGACCACGTTCTCGCCGCCCTCGACCTCCTGCACGTGCCAGCCGTACGCGCGATAGCGCGCCGGAGTGTCTTCGGTCAGCGCGATGTTCGTGTCGTCCTCGATCGAGATCTGATTGCGGTCGTAGAACACGATGAGGTTTCCGAGTTGCTGGGTACCGGCAAGCGAGGAGGCCTCACTGGTGACACCCTCTTCCATGTCGCCGTCGCTGGCGATGACGTAGATGTAGTGATCGAACGGGCTGGTACCCGGCGCGGCGTCCGGATCGAACAGCCCACGCTCGTACCGCGACGCCATCGCCATCCCGACCGCGGACGCCAGGCCTTGGCCCAGCGGACCGGTCGTCATCTCGACGCCCTCGGTGTGGCGGAACTCGGGGTGTCCCGGCGTCTTCGACCCCCACGTCCGCAGCGACTCGATGTCGGACAGCGCGAGGCCGAAGCCGCCCAGATAGAGCTGCAGGTACAGCGTGAGGCTGCTGTGGCCGGCCGAGAGCACGAACCGGTCCCGGCCCAGCCAGTGGGGATCACTGGGGTCGTGGCGCATGGTCCGCTGAAACAACGTGTAGGCCAACGGCGCCAGGCTCATCGCCGTGCCCGGATGGCCATTGCCCACCTTCTGGACCGCGTCGGCCGCCAGCACCCGGACGGTGTCGACCGCGGCGGAATCCACGTCGGTCCAGTCATCCGGATGGCTCGGGCGGGTAAGGGCGGATATCTCCTCTAGCGTGGTCACCTAAGTGCTCCTCACGTTGGTAGGCAGGCCCGACGTCAACCCTAGTGCCGCCCGCCGGGATGGTCGATCGGTGCAGGTCCGATTCACACTCGCTGTACCCGGCCGAAACGCGCTGAATCCACCCTGAGGTGACGACCCGGCGCCCCCGCGGTCTACCATCGCCTGTAGTAGAAGCGGCCGCCCTGCGTGTTGAGCGCTCGCCGATAGCCCAAGGAGTCACCAGCGTGAGCATCCGCGAGCGGGTCACGCCCGGCCGCATCCGCACCACGCTGCTGGGCTATCTCGCGCTGACGAAACCGCGCGTGATCGAGTTGCTGCTCGTTACCGCCATTCCCGCGATGCTGCTTGCTCACCGCGGCACGGTGGCGCCGCTGCTGATCCTCAACACGCTGATCGGCGGCATGCTCGCCGCGGCAGGCGCCAACACGCTGAACTGTGTTGCCGACGCCGACATCGACAAGGTCATGAAGCGCACCGCGCACCGGCCGCTGCCTCGGGCCGCGGTGCCGCGACGCAACGCGCTGGTGTTCGGCGTCGTATTGTCGGTCGGGTCGTTCTTCTGGCTGTGGTGGACGACGAATTTGCTGTCCGGCCTGCTCGCGGTCGCGACGATCGCGTTCTACGTCTTCGTTTACACGTTGGTGCTCAAGCGGCGGACCTGGCAGAACGTGGTGTGGGGCGGGGCCGCCGGCTGCATGCCCGTGATGATCGGCTGGTCGGCCGTGACTGGAACCATCCAATGGCCCGCATTGGTGATGTTCGCGATCATCTTCTTCTGGACGCCGCCGCATACCTGGGCCCTGGCGATGCGGTACAAGGAGGACTATCGGGCCGCCGGGGTGCCGATGCTGCCCGCGATTGCCACCGAGCAGCAGGTCACGAAACAGATCCTGGCGTACACGTGGCTGGCCGTGCTGTCCACGCTGCTGCTGACCCTGGCCACCAGCTGGCTGTACACGGCTGTGGCGCTGCTGGCAGGCGCGTGGTTTTTGGTGATGGCCCACCAGCTCTATGCCGGCGTGCGCCGTGGCGAGCCGGTCAAGCCGCTGCGACTGTTCCTGCAGTCCAACAATTATCTGGCCGTGGTGTTCTGCGCGCTGGCTGTGGACTCGGCGTTGGGGCTGCCGACGCTGCTAGGGCAGTAGCACAATCGGGCCCGCGGTCTTGCGGCTCTGCAGGTCGGCATGTGCACGCGCGGCCTCGGCAAGCGGGTAGCTGCCGCCGGTCCTGATCTCGAGCACGCCGGAGGCGATGGCGTCGAGCAACTCGCCTGCGCGCCAACAGAACTCGTCGCGTGTGCGGGTGAAGTGCGCAAGCGTCGGCCTGGTCAGGTACACCGAGCCCGCGGAGTTCAGCCGCTGCGGATCCACCGGTGGCACCGGGCCACTGGACGCCCCGAACAGCGCCAGCGTGCCACGCACAGCCAGGCTCGCCAGGCTGGCGTCGAACGTCGTCTTGCCGACCCCGTCGTACCCCGCGGCTACCCCGTTGCCACCGGTCAGCTGCTTGATTTTGGCGCCGAACTTCCCGGCGTCGTCCGGATAGTCCAGCACATCGGTGGCGCCGGCCTTGCGGGACAGTTCTGCCTTCCCGGGCGTGGACGTGGTCGTGATCACGCGCGCGCCGAAATGCGTCGCCCACTGCGTCAGGAGAAGGCCGACACCACCCGCGCCGGCGTGCACCAGCACCGCGTCGCCTCGCTTGACGGCATACACCGACTTCAGCAGGTAGTGCGCCGTCATGCCCTTCAACAGCGAGGCGGCGGCGACCACGGGGCTGACGTGTGCTGGCACCTTGGCGGTTTTATCCGCCGGCGCGACGGAGAACTCCGCATACGCCCCGTCTGCAGTCGCGGTCGCGACGCGCTCGCCGACGCTGAAGCCCTCGACGCCGTCCCCGATCGCGGCGACCTTGCCGCAGACCTCCGTGCCGGGGACGAACGGCACCGCACGCGGATACGCGCCGGTGCGGAAATAAGTGTCGATGTAGTTGACCCCGATCGCTTCGGCCTTGATCAGCAGCTCGCCGGCGCCCGGGGAGGGTTCCGGCTTTTCGACGTAGCGCAGGACTTCGGGGCCGCCGTGCTCGGCGACTTCGATGGCGTGCATGTGGCTATCATGCCCGGGCATGAAGCTCGCTCGGCCGGACGTGTTCCATCCCCGCATCGTGCTGGCCGGTTGCCCTCGCCTGGTCGCGGGCGACGGCGACGACGACGGCCTGGTTGGTGCGCTGCGCCGCCGCGGGTTGTTCGCCCGATGGCTGTCATGGGATGACCCCGAGACGGCCCGCGCCGATGTGGTGATCCTGCGCGCGACGTGGGACTACGCCGAGCGCCTCGACGAGTTCCTCCGGTGGACGACGACCGTGCGCCACCTGCTCAACGCGCCGGCCGTGATCGCGTGGAACACCGACAAGCGTTATCTGCTTGACCTGGCCGGTCGCGGAGTGCCGACGGTGCCCTCGGCGGTGTTCGCGCGGGGGGCACAGGTGCGCCTGCCGGCGGGGCGCGAGGTCGTCCTCAAGCCCAGCGTCGGGGTCGGCTCGGTCGGCTCGCGCCGCTTCACCGACGCGGGCGCGGCGTTGGCATACGCCGCCGACCTGCACCGCCAGGGCCGGTCGGTTCTGGTGCAGCCGTACGACGCCCGGGTGGAACGCGGCGGCGAGACGGCGCTGGTGTTCCTCGGCGGCAAGGCGTCGCACGCGTTCACCAGGGCGGCGATCCTGCCGCCGGCGGGTCGTCCGCCGCAGCTCGACGTGACGGGGAGCTACGCGGTGCAGACCCTCACCCCCGCCGAGCCCGATTTCGAGCTGTGGGACATCGGGTTCGCCGCGCTGGACGCCGCCGCGGGCCGGCTCGGCATCACGCCCCGTGACCTGCTGTACGCCAGGGTCGACCTGCTCGGCGGCATCGACGACCCCCGGCTGCTCGACTTGGAGCTGGTTCAGCCGCCGCTCGGATGGCGCCGGCTGGATCCGGACACCCGCGAGCGCCAGCTGCGCGAGTTCGCGTTGTCCGTGGAGTCAGCGCTTCAGCGACTCGGGCTTGGCCCGCTCTCGCATCGACGCCCATAGCGCCGCGGTGGCCGCCGTGCACGCGGCCGCGCCGGCGACGTGCCCGGCCACCAAAGCCGCGGGCACACCGGTGTAGTACTGCATGACGCCGACCAGGGCCTGGGCGCACACCAGGACCAGCAGCACCGCCAGCCGGATCAGCACCCGGCGCGGAGCGTGCACGGCCAGAAGCCCGAAGCCCAGGCCGACGAGCAACGTGAGATAGCCAATAAGAAGCGACGAGTGGACATGCACCAGCGTGGTGATTTCGACCTGCAGCCGGGGCACCGTGCGGGTGGGGCTCTTGTCGCCGGCGTGCGGGCCCGCGGCAGTCACCAGCGTGCCTGCCACCAGCACCGCGGCGAGCATCGCCGCGCTCAGTACCGTCAACCAGCGCAGCGGCTTGGGGACCAGCAGGCGCGGAGCGCCGTCGTCAGGTTCGCCGATCTTGACGTACAGCAGCACTGCCAGCCACACCATCGTCATGGAGGCCAGGAGATGCACGGCGACGGTCCACCACAGCAGACCGGTCCGCACCGTGATGCCGCCGAGCACCGCTTGCACCACGGTCGATGCCGGCATCAGCCAGGCGTAGACCAGCACCTCGCGCCGGCGTCGGGCCCGCGTCACCGCCAGCACGGCGAGCACCGCGGTGAGCACCACGCCGAGCGTGATCATGCGATTGCCGAACTCCACGGCTTGGTGGATCCGCGGCACTTCAGAAACCGCGACCGG
This sequence comes from Mycobacterium sp., assembly GCA_025965895.1. Lineage (GTDB taxonomy): Bacteria > Actinomycetota > Actinomycetes > Mycobacteriales > Mycobacteriaceae > Mycobacterium. Next base: position 41,676 of record JAOPWC010000180.1, on the reverse strand, counting down.
TGTGAAGCTGCCGGGGAAGCATTGCGGCCATGTCGGGCAGCCCAGTCCGGAGGCGGTGACGCGGACGATCGCGCCGGTGACCGCAATGCCGCCCTGGGTGAGGATCACCAACGCGGCGATGATGCGCTGGGCACGCAGGCTGGGCACCGGCAACAGATCCACCAGCCGCAGCAAAAACCGTCCGACGGGCACGGCCCGATGGTAGAGCAAAGCCCACTACGACATGTAGTAGGTCATCCGCGCTTTCGCAGGCGACTAGGTGAAGCGGAACCAACGCAGCGCGCCGAACGCCGCCAGCGCCCCCCACACCAGGAGCACGCACACCCCGAACCAGTCCACCGACAGCGACAGCGCCCGCGACAGCGCCTCCGTCAGCGCGCCGGACGGGGTCAACCGGGCCACCCGTTCGACACCGCCGGGCACGATGCCGCCGCCGAGGGTGAGCGCACCCAGGCCGGCGAAGACGAACCACAGCAGGTTCGCGATGGCCAGCACCACCTCGGCCTTCAGCGTTCCGCCGAGCAGCAGGCCCAGCGCCGCGAAGCCGGCGGTTCCCAGCGCGATGATCACGGCGCCGAGCGCCAGACCCGCCGCGGGCGGGCGCCAGCCGAGGGCAAAGCCGATCAGGCCCAGGATGATCGCCTGCAGAAATACCACCGTCACCACCGCCAGCGACTTGCCGGCGATGATGCCCCAGACCGGCAACGCCGTCGCACCGAGCCGCTTCAGCGCGCCGTAGCGACGGTCGAAGGCCACCGCGATCGCCTGCCCCGTGAACGCCGTGGAGATCACGGCCAGCGCCATGATCGCCGGCACGAAGGTCGCTGCCCGGTTCGCCCCGAACGAGCCGAGCGGCAGCAGCGTCAACCCGACCAGCAACGTCACCGGGATGAACAGCGTCAGCAGCAGCTGCTCGCCGTTGCGCAGCAACAGCTTCAGCTCGAGGCCGTACTGCGCGGACAGCATCCGGGGCACGGAATTGGGCCGCGGGTCCGGGGTGAAGGTGCCGGCGGCGAAGTGTGACGTCATGGCCGTAGGTCCCGTCCGGTCAGCTCCAGGAACACGTCCTCCAGACTGCGTTGCTCCACCCGCATGTCGGTGGCGAGCACGTCGAGGCGCGCACACCAGGCCGTCACGGTCGCCAGCACCTGCGGGCCGATCGGCCCTTCGACGAGGTACTGGCCTGAGGAGATCTCGCTGGCCCGGTAGCCCTCGGGCAGCGCGGACGCGAGCAGGGACAGGTCGAGCATGGGCGGGGCGGTGAACCGGAGCTGGTTCTCGGCTCCGGTGCGCATCAGCTCCGCAGGTGTGCCGGCGGCGACCGCGGTGCCGTGGTCGATGATCACGATCCGGTCGGCCAGCTCTTCCGCCTCGGTCAGTTGGTGGGTGGTCAGCACCACGGTCACCCCGTCGCGGCGCAGCCCGTCGATCAGCTCCCACACCACCAGCCGCGCATGCGCGTCCATTCCGGCGGTCGGCTCGTCGAGGAAGACCAGCTCCGGGCGCCCGACCAACGCGCACGCCAGCGCCAGCCGCTGCTGCTGGCCGCCCGACAGTCTGCGGTACGTGGTGCGGGCCGCCTCGGTCAGCCCGAGCGTCGCCAAAAGCCACTGCGGCTCAAGCGGATTGGCGGAGTAGGCCGCGACGAGGTTCAGCATTTCGCCTGCCCGCGCGGCGGGATAGCCGCCGCCGCCCTGCAGCATCACACCGATGCGCGGCCGGATCCGGGCGTTGTCGGAGATCGGGTCCATGCCGAACACCTCGATGGTGCCGGAGTCGGGACGAACGAAGCCCTCGCACATCTCCACCGTGGTGGTCTTGCCGGCGCCGTTGGGTCCGAGCAGCGCAAGCACCTCGGCCGTTTCCACGTCAAGATCGAGGCCGGACACCGCCGTCGTCGAGCCGTAGCGCTTCGACACCCCGCGCAGCAGCACGGGGGTCGTCTTGGCTGCGCTCACGGATGTTCAGCGTAGGCGCCGGGCAGTTCGGCGGGCGGCGGCCCAGGTAGCGGTGTGCTCGACGGCAGCGGCGGCAGAGGCGGTTCGAACACGTCCTCGGTGACGCTGGAAACGGGGTGAGGCACGCTGCGCCAGGGCAGTCTCGGGTATGTCAGCACGATCAGCGACATCACGATGATCGTGCTGGCCACGGTTGCGTCGATGATCTGGAACAACGCGAACCGGTCGCCGTTGGCCGTCGGGCCGAAGATTCCGACCACCAGCGTGACGACGATCGTCGCGGTGCGGAAGCCGGGGCGGGTGGCCCACGCCGCCAGCGGGATGATGGCCCAGAGCAGATACCAGGGCTGGACCACCGGAAACAGCAACACGGTCGCGCCGAGCGCGACGCCAAGGCCGCCCACGGGGTGCAGTCGTCCGCGCAGCACCGCCAGCAGCAGCCAGCTCACCGTCACCGCGATGATCAACACACCGATCGCACGGGTCAACGACAGCACCGCGGTGGTGTGGTCGCCGAGACCCAGCAGGATCCCGACCTGGCCGGTGCCCAAAGCCAGCAGGGTGGGTGGCGACATCCAGCTACGCACGACGTTGGCAGTGCCGAGCGTGTAGATCCAGCCGAAGCCCAAGCTGCTGGCCCAGCCGAGGATCGCCATCACGGCCAGTGCCAGCGTCGTCAGCAACCCGGTGGCCGCGATGAACCCCTTGACGCCGTCACCCCAGCGTCGGGCCAGCGCCATCGCCACGAATCCCAGCGCCAGCAACGAGGGCAGTTTCACCTGCGACGACATCGTGATCAGGACTGTTCCGGCCAGCAGCATGGCCATCGGTTCCCACTGCGACCACTCGGCACGTCCGTACGGCCGGCGCAGCGGACGCGGCACCAATGGCCGCTCCGCGTCGACGCCGCGCAGCGCGAACTCGGCGCCGGTCAGCATCAGGCCCAGCATCAGCGCCTCGTTGTGGATGCCCGCCACCAGGTGCATCAACAGCAGCGGATTGGCCGCGCCCAGCCACAGCGCGCTCACCTCGGCGACCCCGCAGTGGCGGGCCAGCCGGGGGGTGGCCCACACGATCAGCCCGACGCCGACCAGCACGACCAGCCGGTGACACAGCACCGCGGCGACCACGTTCTCGCCGGTCAGCTCGGAGATACCGCGCCCGATCCACAAGAACAGCGGGCCGTAGGGCGCCGGGGTCTCGCGCCACAGGCTGGGCACCGAGAGCGTGAACACGTGATCCAATCCCAGGCCGGGCGCGGGACCGATCCGGTAGGGGTCGAGGCCGAGCCGGGAGATCTGGCTTTGCGCCAGGTAGGAGTAGACGTCCTTGCTGTACATCGGCGGTGCGATCAGCAACGGCAGGAGCCACAGCATCAGCGTGCGGTCGAGCTGGCTACGCGACATCCGCCTGTCGCCGAGCGCGAACCGGCCCAGCATCAGCCACGCCAGCGCCATCATCACCGCGCCGGTGGTGGTCATCGTCAGCGAGACGGTCTGTATGCGTGACGGCAGGTTGAGCAGGCGGACGCCGAACGTCGGGTCCTGCACGACGGGCCGTGCGCCGGCGCCCAGCGCGCCGATTGCCATCAACACGGTGCCGGTGGCGCCGAACAGGCGGGTCCGGCGCAGCGCGACGACCTCGGCGTCGTTCAACGGTGAGCCGACGGCCCGTTCGTCGCCGTGCAAGCGGGCGATCGAGGTGCTCAGGGACCGATGGCTGGATGCCATCACAGCAGAGTAGCCGCGCGGCGAAGGATGCCCTTGGTGGACCGGCGCGGCGAATTCCGTCACAATGGTGTTGTGAAAATACGTCCGGAACCCGGGGAGGCCGATGGCCACACCCGCGGCGCGATCGTCCGGCTGCTGCTGGAGGCCGGACCTATCACAGCAGGCGAGATCGGGCAGCGGCTCGGACTGTCGGCCGCTGGAGTGCGGCGGCACCTGGATGCGCTGATCGAGACCGGTGACGCGCAGGCCAACGCCGCTGCCGCCTGGCAGCAGACCGGCCGGGGACGGCCGGCCAGGCGTTACCGCCTCACCGCTGCCGGCCGGGCCAAGCTGGGCCACACCTACGACGATCTGGCTGCCGCAGCGATGCGTCAGCTGCGCGAGATCGGCGGCGACGAGGCAGTCCGCACATTCGCGAGGCGGCGCATCGACAAGATTCTGGCGGACGTCGGCGCCGGCGAGTCCACCGACGGCGAGCCCGCCGATGCGGAGCCCACCGATGCACAGTCCACCGCCGAGCGCGTGGCCGCCGCGTTGACCAAGGCCGGGTACGCGACCACCACGAGCCGCGTCGACAGTCCGATTCACGGCATCCAGATCTGCCAGCACCACTGCCCGGTGTCGCACGTCGCCCAGGAGTTCCCTGAGCTGTGCGAGACCGAGAAAGAGGCGATGGCCGAAATCCTCGGTACGCATGTGCAACGGCTGGCCACGATCGTCAACGGCGACTGCGCCTGCACCACACACGTTCCCCTTCGGCGCACAGCCCGCGCCGAAGCAGATACGACCCTTGAAGGAGTGTCGATATGACCCTCACGCCGGAGACTTCGGTCCACACGCCGGGTGAGCCGCTGTCCCAGGAAGAGGCCATCGCCTCGCTGGGCCGGTACGGCTACGGCTGGGTGGACTCCGACGTCGCGGGCGCCGGCGCGCAGCGCGGGCTGTCCGACGAGGTGGTGCGCGACATCTCGGCCAAGAAGAACGAGCCGGAGTGGATGCTGCAGAACCGCCTCAAGGCGCTGCGCATCTTCGAGCGCAAGCCGATGCCGAGGTGGGGGTCAAACCTCGAGGGCATCGACTTCGAGAACATCAAGTACTTCGTGCGCTCCACTGAGAAGCAGGCTGCGACCTGGGACGACCTGCCCGCCGACATCAAGAACACCTACGACAGGCTCGGCATCCCCGAGGCCGAGAAGCAGCGGCTGGTGTCCGGCGTCGCGGCTCAGTACGAGTCGGAGGTCGTCTACCACCAGATCCGGGAGGACCTGGAGGCCCAGGGCGTCATCTTCCTGGACACCGACACCGCGCTGCGCGAGCACCCGGACATCTTCAGGCAGTACTTCGGCACGGTGATCCCCGCCGGGGACAACAAGTTCTCGGCGCTCAACACCGCGGTGTGGTCGGGTGGATCGTTCATCTACGTGCCGCCGGGCGTGCACGTCGACATCCCGCTGCAGGCCTACTTCCGGATCAACACCGAGAACATGGGTCAGTTCGAGCGGACGCTGATCATCGTCGACGAGGGCGCCTACGTGCACTACGTCGAGGGATGTACCGCGCCGATCTACAAGTCCGACTCGCTGCACTCGGCGGTGGTCGAGATCATCGTCAAGCCCGGTGGCCGGTGCCGTTACACCACGATCCAGAACTGGTCGGGCAACGTGTACAACCTGGTCACCAAGCGGGCCCGCGCCGAGGCCGGCGCCACGATGGAATGGGTCGACGGCAACATCGGCTCCAAGGTGACGATGAAGTACCCGGCGGTCTGGATGACCGGCGAGCACGCCAGGGGTGAGGTGCTGTCGGTGGCGTTCGCCGGCGAGGGCCAGCACCAGGACACCGGCGCCAAGATGCTGCACCTGGCGCCGAACACGTCGAGCAACATCGTGTCCAAGTCGGTGGCGCGCGGCGGTGGCCGCACCTCCTACCGAGGCCTGGTCCAGGTCAACAAGGGCGCGCACGGCTCGCGGTCCAGCGTGAAATGCGATGCGCTGCTGGTCGATACGATCAGCCGCAGCGACACCTACCCGTACGTCGACATCCGCGAGGACGACGTCACCATGGGCCACGAGGCCACCGTGTCCAAAGTCAGCGAGGATCAGCTGTTCTACCTGATGAGCCGCGGTATGACCGAGGATGAGGCGATGGCGATGGTGGTGCGCGGGTTCGTCGAACCGATCGCCAAGGAACTCCCGATGGAGTACGCGCTGGAGCTCAACCGCCTCATCGAGCTGCAGATGGAGGGCGCGGTCGGGTGAGTGTGGAGAATCTGACCGTCGCCGTCGAAGGCGCCGCCAACAAAGGTGAGCTGTTCACATCGTTTGACGTCAATGCTTTTGAAGTGCCTGGCGGCCGCGACGAGATCTGGCGGTTCACGCCGCTGCGCCGGTTGCGGGGCCTGCATGACGGCACCGCACATGCGACCGGCACCGCGCGCATCGAAGTCGGACAACGTCCGGGCGTCACCGTCGAGAGGGTGCGCCGTGGCGACGAACGGCTCGGGCAGGCCGGTGCGCCGGCGGACAGGGTTGCCGCACAGGCGTTTTCGTCGTTCAACAGCGCGACGATCGTCACTGTCGCGCGGCAGGCGACGCCTGACGAGCCGATCGACATCGCGGTCACGGGCCCGGGCGAGGGAGCCACGACATACGGGCATCTGCAGATCCGCGTCGGCGAACTCGCCGAGGCAGTGGTGGTGATCGACCAGCAGGGCAGCGGAACCTACGCGGACAACATCGAATTCGTCGTCGGTGACGCCGCCCGGCTGACCGTGGTGTCCATCGCCGACTGGGCTGATGATGCGGTATACGTCAGCGCCCACCACGCAGTGCTGGGCAAGGACGCGGTGCTGCGCCACGTCGCGGTCACGCTCGGCGGCGACCTGGTTCGGACCACGGTCAGGGTGCGGTTCGGAGCGCCGGGGGGTGACGCCGAGCTACTGGGCCTGTACTTCGCCGACGACGGGCAGCACTTCGAGTCGCGGCTTCTGATCGACCACGCCCAGCCGAACTGCCGCTCGCAGGTGTTGTACAAGGGTGCGCTGCAAGGTGACCCAGGCTCACCACGGCCCGATGCCCACACGGTGTGGGTGGGCGACGTGCTGATCCGTCCCGGGGCCAGCGGCACCGACACGTTCGAGACCAACCGCAACCTCGTGCTCACCGACGGTGCCCGGGCCGACTCGGTGCCGAACCTCGAGATCGAGACCGGCGAGATCATCGGTGCCGGACATGCCAGCGCCACGGGCCGATTCGATGACGAGCAGCTGTTCTACCTGCGCGCCCGTGGCATCCCCGAAGATCAGGCCCGGCGACTCATCGTGCGCGGCTTTTTCGGCGAGATCATCGGCACGATCTCCGTGCCCGCGATCCGCGAACGCCTGACCGACGCGATCGAACGCGAGCTCGCTCTGACCGAAACTATCCAAGGAACCAAACACTGATGACCACACTGGAGATCAAGGACCTGCACGTCAGCGTCGCGGCCACCAGCCAGGCCGACGAGATCCCGATTTTGAAGGGCGTCAACCTGACCGTGAAGTCAGGGCAGACCCATGCGCTGATGGGACCGAACGGATCCGGGAAGTCGACGCTGTCCAATGCGATCGCCGGTCACCCGAAATACAAGGTGACGTCCGGGTCCATCACGCTTGACGGTCAGGACGTGCTCGCGATGACAGTCGACGAGCGGGCCCGCGCGGGGCTGTTCCTTGCGATGCAGTACCCGGTCGAGGTCCCGGGCGTGTCGATGTCGAACTTCCTGCGCACCGCCGCCACCGCGGTCCGCGGTGAGGCGCCGAAGCTGCGGCACTGGGTCAAGGAAGTCAAGTCGGCGATGGAGTCGCTCGACATCGATTCCCAGTTCGCCGAACGCAGTGTGAACGAAGGCTTCTCCGGCGGTGAGAAGAAGCGCCACGAGATCCTTCAGCTCGCTGTGCTCAAGCCGAAGATCGCGATCCTGGACGAGACCGACTCGGGGCTCGACGTCGACGCGCTGCGTGTGGTCAGCAAGGGTGTCAACCGCTACGCCGAGGAGGTGCACGGCGGCATCCTGCTGATCACGCACTACACCAGGATCCTTCGCTACATCCATCCCGATTTCGTCCACGTGTTCGTCGGCGGCCGCATCGTGGAGTCCGGCGGCCCCGAGCTGGCCGACGAGCTCGACCAGAACGGCTACGTGCGCTTCGCCCAGCAGCCTGCGACGACAGGAGCTTAGCCATGACGATCTCGGTGGGCCGGCCTACCGCGCCGAACCCTACCGCGCTGAACGTGGACGCGATCAGGGCGGATTTCCCGATCCTGAGCCGGGTGATGCGCGGCGGAAACCGGTTGGCCTACCTGGATTCCGGCGCGACGTCGCAGCGGCCGCTGCAGGTGCTCGACGCCGAACGGGATTTCCTCATGACGTCCAACGGTGGTGTGCACCGCGGAGCGCATCAGCTGATGGAGGAGTCCACCGACGCCTACGAGCAGGGCCGCGCCGACATCGCGGCGTTCGTCGGCGCCGACGCCGACGAGCTGGTGTTCACGAAGAACGCCACCGAGTCACTGAACCTGGTGTCATACGTGCTCGGCGACAACCGCTTCGAGCGCCACGTCGGCCGCGGCGACATAATCGTCACCACCGAATTGGAACACCACGCGAACCTGGTGCCGTGGCAGGAGCTCGCCCGACGTACGGGTGCAACGCTGCGCTGGTATGGCGTCACCGACTCCGGGCGCATTGACCTCGACTCGCTGCAACTCGACGAGCGAGTGAAAGTCGTGACGTTCAGCCACCATTCGAACGTCACCGGTGCGATCGCCCCTGTCGACGAGCTGGTTGCCAGAGCGCGGGCGGTGGGTGCGCTGACGGTGCTCGACGCCTGCCAGTCTGTGCCACACCAGCCGGTGGACTTTCATGCTCTCGGCGTGGACTACGCTGCATTCTCCGGCCATAAAATGCTGGGGCCCAACGGTATCGGCGTCTTGTACGGGCGCAGCGAATTGCTGAGCGCGATGCCTCCGTTCCTCACCGGCGGCTCGATGATCGAGACCGTCACGATGCAGGCCACCACCTACGCGCCCGCGCCCCAGCGGTTCGAGGCCGGCACGCCCATGACCTCTCAAGTGGTCGGGCTGGCTGCGGCAGCCCGGTATCTGGGCGCGATCGGCATGGAAACCGCAGAAGCCCACGAGCGGGAACTGGTTGCGGGCGCGCTGGACGGCCTGTCGGGGATCGACGGCGTCCGCGTCATCGGCCCCACATCGCTGCTCGACCGCGGCTCGCCTGTGTCGTTCGTCGTCGACGGCATTCACGCCCACGACGTCGGCCAGGTGCTCGACGACGACGGCGTGGCGGTGCGTGTCGGGCACCACTGCGCATGGCCACTGCACCGACGCTTCGGCATCGCCGCGACTGCGCGCGCGTCATTCGCGGTGTACAACACGCCCGACGAGGTCGACCGCCTGCTCGCAGGTGTGCGGCGGGCTCTTGACTTCTTCGGCAGGGCGTGACACCAGGTGCGGCTCGACCAGATCTATCAGGAAGTGATCCTCGATCACTACAAGCACCCGCACCATCGCGGGCTGCGCGAGCCGTTCGGCGCCGAAGTGCACCACGTGAACCCCACCTGTGGTGACGAGGTCACACTGAGGGTCGCGCTCTCTGACGACGGTGCGCGAGTCGCCGACATCTCCTACGACGGGCAGGGCTGCTCGATCAGCCAGGCGTCGACGTCGGTGCTCACCGACCAGGTGATCGGACAAGACGTCCGGCAGGCCCTCGACACCGTCGGGGCCTTCACCGAGATGGTGTCCTCGCGCGGAACCGTCGAGGGGGACGAGAATGTGCTTGGGGACGGCATCGCATTCGCCGGTGTCGCGAAGTACCCGGCGCGGGTGAAATGTGCGCTGCTGGGTTGGACAGCTTTCAAAGCCGCGCTCGCGCAGGCGAGCGAAGACCTGGAGGTGGAGGATGAGCGAAACAGCCGCGCCGGATGACGAATTGCTCGCCGACCTCGAAGAGGCGATGCGCGACGTCGTCGATCCGGAGCTCGGCATCAATGTGGTCGACCTGGGGCTGGTCTACGAGCTCAACGTGGAACACGGCGAGCAGGGCCCTGTTGCGCTGATCGACATGACGCTCACGTCGGCGGCATGCCCGCTGACCGACGTGATCGAGGATCAGTCCCGCACCGCGCTCATCGGCGCCGGGCTTGTCAACGACCTGAGGATCAACTGGGTCTGGAATCCGCCGTGGGGCCCGGACAAGATCACCGAGGACGGCCGAGAACAGCTGCGGGCCCTCGGCTTCACAGTCTGACGGAGTTTCACCCCCGGCCCACTCGGGTAGTCGCCGGTAGCGGTCCGATCGCGCCCGGAAGTCTCTTTGTGCCGCGCCTTGGTTTCGTTGAGCTTTAACGGAAGGAGCGTCCGGTGCGAGCCGTCGTGTACCACGGGCCCAGGGAAATGTCCGTCGACGATGTTCCCGATGCGGCAATGGAGGAATCGACCGATGTGATCGTGAAGATCACGTCGACGAATATCTGTGGCTCAGACCTCCACATGTACGACGGGCGGACCAACCTTGAGCCGGGAATGGTGGTCGGCCACGAAAACCTCGGCGAAGTGGTCGAAGTCGGCCCGGCGGTGGCCACCCTGAGGCCGGGCGACCGCGTGTGCCTGCCGTTCAACGTCGCATGCGGATTCTGCAAGAACTGTGAACGCGGACTCACCGCCTTCTGCCTCAACGTGAATCCGCCGAACGCCGGCGGTGCCTACGGATACGCCAACATGGGCCCCTACCGCGGCGGGCAGGCCGAATATCTGCGCGTGCCGTATGCCGACTTCAATGCGCTCAAGCTGCCGGAGGACAGCGTCGACAAAGAGATCGATTACGTGATGCTCGCTGACATCTTCCCGACCGGATGGCACGGCACCCGCCTGGCGAAGGTGCAGCCGGGCGACACCGTCGCGGTGTGGGGCGCCGGGCCCGTCGGCACGATGGCGGCGTACTCGGCGGTGATCCAGGGCGCCTCGCGGGTGTTCGTCGTCGACCACCTCGCCTACCGGCTCGCCGTCGCGGAGAAGTTCGGCGCAATCGGCATCGATGACACCAAAGCCGACCCGGTGGCACAGATCAACGAGGCAACCGGCGGGCAGGGCGTCGACCGCGGCGTCGAGGCGGTGGGCTACCAGGCGCACGACGCGCAGGGCAACGAACATCCCAACATGACCATGAATGCCTTGGTTGCGGTGGTGCGACCGACCGGCGGCATCGGCGTCGTCGGAGTGTTCGTCCCTCAGGACCCGGGTGCCTCCGATGATCTGGCCAAGAACGGTCAGATGGTGTTCGATTTCGGAACGTTCTGGTACAAGGGCCAGTCCATGGGTACCGGACAGGCGAATGTGAAGAACTACAACCGTCAGCTGTGTGACCTGATCCACCGGGACAAAGCCCGTCCGTCCCTGCTGGTATCGCACCACCTCGGCCTTGATGATGCGCCAGATGCGTACCGGCACTTCGATCAGCGCGATCAGGGCTGGACGAAAGTCGTCCTGCACCCCAACAGCGGGTGACGTGGCAGCGCGTTCCGGCCGACGTCCGCAAGGGGCTGGGCATCATCTGCATCGCCGTGGTCATGGCGTCGAGCTTCGCCGTCGCCTACACCGTGGCGCTGGCCAGGCCGATCCCTCGTCACGTCCCCCTTGGGGTGGTCGGCCCTGCGTCGATCGCACTCGCGGTCGTGGAGAAGATGGAAGCCGGGCGACATGGGTTCATCCTGCGGTTCTACCCCTCACGCCAGGCGGCTCTCGCCGATGTGGACCGGCAGAAGATCAGCGGCGTGCTGGACGCCTCGGTCACGCCTCCTGAACTGCTGATATCCAGCGCCAGCGACCCCTCGACCGCACGCGTGCTGGCGCAGCTGGACCAGGTCGCGCCGGGGCAACTGCTCGTGCCGTTCGTCGATGTGCATCCCCTGCCGCCATCCGATCCGGCGGGTCTGTCGACCTTTTACGTGGTGATCGCCGCGACCATCCTGGGCTTCGTCACCATGTTTCAGCTTCGGGCGAATGTGAAGACGCTGTCGGTGCAACAGTGGCTGGCGCTTCTCGCGACGCTCGCCGTCGTCGGGGGAGCCGCGCTCGCGGTGGCGTCGGGACCGGTACTCAAGGCGGTGCCCGCACCGTTCGGTGAGCTGTGGCTGCTGCTGTCTCTGCACATCGCCATCGCCGCCCTGTTCAACTCCACGATGCTGGTGCTGATCGGACGGTGGGCGATCATCCCCACCTGGCTCTGGTTCATCATCCTCGGCAACACCTCGTCTGGCGGCGCGGTCTCCCCGTCGCTGCTGCCGCAACCGTTCGCTTTGCTGCACAACGCTTTACCGACCGGCGCGACGGTCTCGGCCATTCATACCGCGGCCTACTTTCCGCACGACCAGCGGCTGCAGCCGTTCGCCGTTATCGCCGCGTGGCTGTGCATCACCTTCGCCGCGTTGCTCATATCCGCACAGGTGCTGCACCGCACGCCAGTCGAATAGGCGGCGCGGTGCTGGTGGTCAGCGGCGCTGCGGCGCGCCTTGTGTCTCTTCCTCGGCACCGCCTTCCGTCGCCGGATGCACCATCGCGCCGACGGTCGGGGGGTGAGCGCCGGGGGTGGCGATGCCCGCGCGGCTCAGCGCCGCGACCACCTTGAGGCGGAGCCGGCGTCCGACGTCGAACTGTTTGCCCGGCAGCGTGCGGGCCACCATGCGCATGTTGACGGTGTCCTTCTCGATGCTTTCCACCCCCATCAGCGACGGCTCGTCCAGCAGGAGGTCGCGCAGGCTGTCGTCCTGCATCGCGTCGGTGCACACCTGCCGCAATACATCGTTGACCTGGTTGAGGTCCGCCGTCACCGGTACCGGGATGTCGACGACGGCGCGTGCCCAGTCTTTGGAGAGGTTGACCGCCTTGACGATCTGGCCGTTGGGGATCGTGAACACCTCGCCCTCGCTGTCGCGCAGCTTGGTTATCCGCAGCGTGACATCCTCGACGGTGCCGGCAGCGTCCTTGGCCGCACCGGTGACGGTCAGCCGAACGAGATCTCCGAACCCGTACTGCTTCTCCGCGAGGATGAAGAACCCGCTGAGGAGATCCTGCACAATCCGCTGGGCCCCGAACCCGAGCGCCGCACCGAGCACCGCGGCGGGGGCCACCAGCGAGCCGACCGGAACGCCGAGGATTTGCGTGACCTCGACCGCCACGACGACGTAGAGAACCGCGATCGCCACCCAGCTGATCACCGACGCCACCGCCTGGCGGTGTTTGACGGCCTCCGGACGCACCAGCGCGTCGCTTTCCTCGAAGCCCTCATCGAGCTGCTGCGTCACCTTCTGGGCGGCCCATTTGATGAAGCGGGCCACCAGAACGGAACCGATCAGCCACAGGGCGATGCGGAGTCCGCAGGTCATCACCCACGCACCGATGCCGCCGGGCAAAGAGTCGTGCCAGTTGAGCATCGATGTTGCCAGGTAACCTGTCGTCGTCATCTCACCTACTGCGTCAGCGGGTTCCGCCCGGGGACCCCGTCGATGTCTCGGTCCAGTGCGCCGATGGATCGCCTACGTGGCCAACTCCACCTAAACACCTGCGGCTCAATGCCTTTGCTTCACAAGGTCAGGCAACCCGCCACGATACCGGTTGGTGCACGCGTGAGTCGAGCCCGGGATCGGCCAGATCGGCTGTCAACTGGCGAGCGCGGCTTAGCTGGCTGCCGCGCGCCAGGCCGTCGCACTAGGGCAATGCTCCCGGGCACCGGCGTCGGCCGTTTGCGAGCGGACCCCGTCGTCGCAGCCCGACGTCACCTCCGCCGACCGGGATTTTGACACTCCGGTCGATGAGGCCCTCGGCGGCGTGCCCTCGCCGCCGGACGAGTAGAGCCTGGTTTCCCCGGCTACCCGGTGGTAGGCATGAACATAAGCGAAAGCCCCATCCCAGAGCTGGGAGCAGCATCGTGAACGCTGGCATCAACAGGTTGAGTTCCGTCGCATTCCTGACGATTACCGTGGTGATCGCGGCAGCGGTCGCCGCGTGCGGGTCGAATTCGCCGCAGTCGTCCACGTCGAGCACGGCGAGCGGTTCGGGTGCGGCCGCTTCGTCGGTAGACGTCCCTCTCGGGTCCCAGCCGTCCGGTTCGGCGACGCTCAGCTGGGATCCGCAATCCAAGAACGTCACAGCCAAGCTGGCGCTCGCCGGCTTCACCCCGGGCAGTACGCATGCGATGCACATCCATCAGGGCGGCTGCGCAGCGCTGGGCGATGTCGCCGTGCCGTTCCCCGATGTGACCGCCGACGGGGGTGGGGCGATCAACACCAGCGTGACCAGCTCCCAACCGGCTCCCGGAGGTCTCGCCGCCGGCACGGCCCTGAACATTCATCTGGCTTCCGGCGCGCAACTCGGGGGCCCCGGAACCCTCGGGTACACGACCATCTCGTGCGGGGATATTTCTTCTGCCACGCCCGGCACGCTCACCATGGCCCCGGTCGGCCAGCGGCCTCAGGGGTCGTCCAACCTGGCCTACGACTCCGGGAAGAAGACTCTGACGGTCAAAACCACGGCCAGCGGGCTCGCGCCGGGCAGCGGTCACGCTCAACACATCCACCTGGGCACGTGCAATGCTCAGGGTGCGGTCAAGTACCCACTCGACGATCTCGTCGCCTCGCCGACCGGCACCGCCGCGGGCACCACGGTCATCCAGAATGTCGATCAGGCTCCGCCCGCCTCTGGCTGGTATGTGAACGTCCACCTAGGAACTTCCGGCCAGATCGAACAAAACGGCCAGCCCACGCTCTATTTCCAGCCCATCATCTGCGGCAACGTCGGCAAGTAGGCCGTCAGCAATATGCGAAGATCCTGATTGGCTACCCATTCGGTGCCGCGTCGATAGGGTCACTCGGCGGAGAGGAGCGCTCGATGAGCTTCAACCTCGCGATCATGCTTCGAGAATCACGCGACACACATCGGGACAAGCCGCTGTGCCGCATCGCCGAGCAGACATTCAGCTACGCCCAGGTGGATGAGATCTCCGGCCGGATCGCCACCAGCCTGCGCAACCTGGGGGTCGGCCGAGGTGACAAGGTGGCGGTGCAACTGCCCAACCTGCCGCACTTCCTGTTCGCCTATTTCGGCATCCTCAAAGCCGCCGCGGTGATGGTGCCGCTGAACCCGCTGCTGCGCGCCCCCGAGGTCAATTTTCACCTCAAGGATTCCGACGCCCGTCTGCTGATCACGTTCGAAACGTTCGCCGAGGAAGCCGTGCGGGGCGCACACGACATCGAAGGGCTGGACACCTATGTGGTGAACCTACCCGGAAATGACCAGAGGCCTACCGGCACAAAGCATTTCGATGAGCTGTACTTCGCCGACGATACTGGCGAAATCGAGCCGACCAACGCGGACGATACCGCGGTGATCATCTACACCAGCGGCACGACCGGCAGACCCAAAGGCGCCGAACTGACGCATTTTCAGCTGTTCATGAACTGCACGGTCGCCGGCGAGCTGTTCGGATTCCGCGACGACGACGTCGGTATGGCGGTGCTGCCGATGTTCCACGTCTTCGGACTCTCCAGCGTGCTCAACGTCACTGTCCGATACGGCGGCACGCTCGTCCTGGTTCCCCGGTTCGATCCCGCCACGGTCATCGACGAACTCGCCCGGCACAAGTGCACGATCTTCTCCGGTGTGCCGACGATGTACATCGCGCTGCTGCACGCCGACACCGGCGGCAGTGACCTCTCGGCGCTGCGGGTCGCGGTGTCCGGTGGCGCGCCGATTCCCGGCGAAGTCATCAGGGCGTTCGAAGAGAAGTTCCCGAACGTGGTGATCCTCGAGGGATACGGGCTCTCCGAAACCGCATCGACGACCACGTTCAACATCAATGCGCAGCAACGCAAAGTGCTTTCGATCGGCAAGCCGATCTGGGGGGTGCAGATACGGGTCGTCGACGAAAACGACAACGAGCAACCCGCCGGCCCCGACAACGTCGGGGAGATCCTGATTCGTGGACACAACGTCATGAAGGGCTACTACAACAAGCCGGAAGCGACCGCCGAGGCGATGCCCAACGGCTGGTTACACACCGGCGACCTCGGCTACTACGACGACGACGGCTACTTCTTCATCGTTGACCGCAAAAAGGATCTCGTGATCCGCGGCGGGTACAACGTCTATCCGCGCGAGATCGAGGAAGCCCTGTTCGAGCATCCCGCCATCGCCCAAGCCGCGGTGATCGGCAAGCCAGACGACAGGCTGGGCCAGGAGGTACTCGCGTTCGTCGTCGCCAAACCCGGTGAGGCCGTGACGGAACAGGAGGTGATCGTGCACTGCAGGCAACGCCTCGCCGCTTACAAATACCCCCGGGAAGTCCGTATCGTGGACGCGCTGCCCACCGGCCCCACCGGCAAGGTGCTGAAAAAGGAGCTCCGGCCGTAGCGGACACCGCAAACGAGCAGGGAACATCACCGCGGCCAGGGGCGTTGACGAAGGCATGGCTACCCAAAACATCACCGCCGAATCGTTCAACGAGACCATCACCGACAACGAGATCGTGCTGGTGGACTTTTGGGCGTCGTGGTGCGGGCCGTGTCGGCAGTTCGCGCCGACCTTCGAAGCGTCCTCGGAAAAGCACAGCGACATCGTGCACGCCAAGGTCGACACGGAGGCCGAGGAGCAGCTGGCCGCGGCCGCTGATATCAGGTCCATCCCCACGCTGATGGCGTTCAAGAAGGGCAAACTCCTGTTCAACCAGCCCGGGGCGCTGCAGCCGGCCATGCTGGAAGACCTGGTGCAGCAGGTGAAGAACTTCGACGTCGACGCTGCGATCGCCGAACAGTCCGGCTCAGATCAGGAGTGACGGCAGGCACGCGATAGCGTGCAACCCCGTGAGCAGCGAAACCGAATTCGTCCTGGTGGCCCGTCCGCGCCCGAACGTTGCCTTGATCACCCTGAACCGGCCCGAGCGGATGAACTCGATGGCGTTCGACGTGATGGTGCCGCTGAAGCGGGTCCTCGAAGACGTGACGTCCGACAACGACGTGCGCGTGGTGGTGCTGACCGGGGCGGGGCGCGGATTTTCGTCCGGCGCCGACCACAAGTCGGCTGGCGCGGTGCCCCACGTCGGGGGACTCACTCGGCCGACGTACGCGCTCCGTTCGATGGAGTTGCTCGACGATGTGATCCTGGCCCTGCGGCGGATGCATCAGCCCGTGATCGCCGCGGTCAACGGTGCGGCCATCGGCGGGGGCTTGTGCATGGCGTTGGCCTGCGACATCCGTGTCGCGTCGTCGGCGGCCTACTTTCGCGCCGCCGGGATCAACAACGGCCTGACCGCAAGCGAGCTCGGGCTCAGCTACCTGCTGCCCCGCGCGATCGGGACATCACGGGCGTTCGAGTTGATGCTGACCGGCCGCGACGTCGACGCAGAAGAAGCGGACCGGATTGGCCTCGTCTCGCGACAGGTGCCCGGCGAATACCTGCTCGACACCTGCTACGAAATAGCCGAAGGCATCGCGGCGTTTTCCCGGCCGGGAGTGGAGTTGACCAAGCGCACACTGTGGACGGGGCTGGACGCCGGTACCCTCGAAGGGCACATGCAGGCCGAAGGTCTCGGGCAGCTGTTCGTACGCCTGCTCACCCAGAACTTCGAAGAGGCCGTGGCCGCACGTGCCGAGAAGCGTTCGCCGGTATTCACCGACGATCGCGAAACATAAAAAGGAGCCAGACCGTGATCACCGCAACGGACCTGGAGGTCCGCGCAGGCGCGCGCACGCTGGTGTCAACGCCCGGGCCTGCGTTGCGGGTGCAACCGGGCGATCGCATCGGACTGGTCGGGCGCAACGGCGCGGGCAAGACCACCACGATGCGGATCCTGGCCGGCGAATCCGAGCCCTACGCAGGCACTCTGCTACGCAACGGTGAGATCGGTTACCTCCCGCAGGATCCCAAAGAGGGCGACCTGGACGTACCGGCCCGGGAACGTGTGCTGTCGGCACGCGGGCTCGACACGCTGCTGTCCGATCTGGAGAAGCAGCAGGCGCTGATGGCCGAGGTCGTCGACGAGACCGAACGCGACAGGGCGGTGCGCCGCTACGGCCAGTTGGAGGAGCGGTTCGCTGCTTTGGGCGGCTACGTCGCAGAGAGTGAGGCGGCGCGCATCTGCGCGAGCCTCGGCCTGCCGGAACGGGTTCTGACTCAGCGGCTGCGGACGCTGTCCGGCGGTCAGCGCCGGCGAATCGAATTGGCCCGCATTCTGTTCGCGGCATCCGACACGGGCGCGGGCTCCGCAACGACGCTGCTTCTCGACGAACCGACGAACCACCTCGACGCCGACTCGCTGGGATGGCTGCGCGATTTCCTGCAGACGCACACCGGCGGCCTCGTGGTGATCAGCCACAACGTCGAGCTGCTCGCCGACGTGGTGAACCGCGTCTGGTATCTGGACGCGGTGCGCGGCGAGGTCGACGTCTACAACATGGGCTGGCAGAAGTACCTCGACGCCCGCGCCACCGACGAGCAGCGCCGCCGTCGCGAACGGGCCAACGCCGAACGCAAGGCCACCGCGTTGCGGGCACAGGCCGCCAAGTTGGGGGCCAAAGCCACGAAAGCCGTTGCCGCGCAGAACATGGTGCGTCGTGCCGACCGGATGATGGCGGCCCTGGAAGACGAACGCGTCGCCGACAAGGTCGCGCGCATCAAGTTCCCCACCCCTGCGCCGTGCGGACGCACTCCACTGGTCGCAAAAGGCCTGACCAAGACCTACGGGTCGCTGGAGGTGTTCAGCGGGGTCGACCTGGCCATCGACCGCGGGTCGCGGGTGGTGGTGCTCGGCCTCAACGGCGCGGGCAAGACCACGCTGCTGCGCCTGCTGGCCGGCGTCGAAACCGCCGACACCGGTGTGCTCGAACCCGGACACGGTTGCAAGATTGGCTACTTCGCGCAGGAGCACGACACACTCGACGACGCCGCGACCGTGTGGCAGAACATCCGGCACGCCGCGCCCGACAGCGGCGACCAGGACCTGCGGGGTCTGCTCGGCGCGTTCATGTTCAGCGGCGCGCAGCTGGACCAGCCGGCCGGAACACTTTCGGGCGGCGAGAAGACGCGGCTGGCGCTGGCGGGGCTCGTCGCGTCGACGGCCAATGTGCTTCTTCTGGATGAGCCGACGAACAACCTCGACCCGGCGTCGCGCGAGCAAGTGCTCGATGCACTGAGAAGTTTCCTCGGAGCGGTGGTGCTGGTCACTCACGATCCGGGCGCGGCCGAGGCGCTCAACCCTGAGCGGGTGGTTCTGCTGCCCGACGGCACCGAGGACTACTGGTCCGAGGAATACCGCGATCTGATCGAGCTCGCCTGAACGTCGTCACAAAAGATTTCAGCTATTTCGCCCCGCTGGCCCCGCGCTTTTCTTACCCTCGACTAGTGGGGGTCATCTACTGCGGGGAGAAGTCGATGAGGAAGCCGGACAAGGCTCGCGACGAGTTGGTGCACGAGCTGCGAAGCGCTTACGAGTCGGGCGCCAGCATCAGGTCGCTGGTCGCTACCACGGGCCGGTCCTATGGAGCGGTCCATAGCATGCTGCAAGAGTCGGGTACGGCGATGCGCAGCCGCGGCGGCCCGAACCATACCGGCCGCCGGCGGGTTCGCTAGCCCCCAACCCCTGCCGCCCTACCGCTGCCGGACCGAATCCTCCACCAGGTCCAGCACGGCGGACAGCCGTGCGGGATCGTCGCCGGACGCCAACCGCGCGACCAAGCCGTCTAGCACCAGATCCAGGTAGTTCTGCAACACGTCGGCCGGCACGTCGTCGCGCAATCTCCCCGCCCGCTTCTGTCGACGTAGCCTTTCCGATGTCGCCGCCGACAGGTCGGCCGACCGCTCCGACCAGCCGCGGTGAAACACGGGATCGTTGCGCAGTTTGCGGGCGATCTCCAACCGGGTTGCCAGCCAGTCGAACTGGTCGGGTGCGGCCAGCATGTCCCGCATCACCTGAATCAGGCCCTCGCGGGACGCGACGTCGGCCATCCGCTCGGCGTCTTCGTGCGCCAGCTCGAAGAACAATGTGTCCTTGTCCCGGAAATGGTGAAAGATCGCGCCCCGCGACAGTCCGATCGTCTGCTCCAGCCGTCGCACGGTCGCACGGTCGTAGCCGTACTTGGCGAAACACCGCCTCGCGCCGTCCAGGATCTGGCGGCGACGAGCGGCCAGATGGTCCTCGCTGACTCGTGGCATGGTGGGTGCGCCCGGGCTCCGGTCAGGACGCCAGCATGTTGCGCAGCACGAACTGAAGGATCCCGCCGTTGCGGTAGTAGTCGGTCTCGCCCGGAGTGTCGATGCGCACGATCGCGTCGAACTCCACGGCCTTGCCGTCTTCCTTCGTCGCCTTGACATGCACCGTCTTTGGCGTCTTGCCCTCGTTGAGCGCCTCGATGCCGGTGATGTCGTACACCTCGGTGCCGTCGAGCTTCAGCGACGCCGCCGACTCGCCCTCCGGGAACTGCAGCGGGATCACCCCCATCCCGATCAGGTTTGACCGGTGGATCCGTTCGAAGGACTCGGTGATCACCGCGCGCACGCCGAGCAGCCGGGTGCCCTTGGCGGCCCAGTCGCGCGACGACCCGGAGCCGTACTCTTTGCCGGCCAGCACCACCAGGGGGATGTCCTGCGCCGCATAGTTTTGCGCCGCGTCGTAGATGAACGCCTGGGGGCCGCCCTCCTGGGTGAAGTCGCGGGTGTAGCCGCCCGAGACATCGTCGAGCAACTGGTTGCGCAGCCGGATGTTGGCGAAGGTGCCGCGGATCATCACCTCGTGGTTGCCGCGGCGCGAGCCGTAGGAGTTGTAGTCCTTGCGGTCGACACCGTGCTCGTCGAGGTACCGCGCGGCCGGGGTGCCCGGTTTGATCGTGCCCGCCGGCGAGATGTGGTCGGTGGTGACCGAATCGCCCAGCAATACCAGCACGCGCGCCCCGCTGATGTCGCTGACCGGCTCCGGCTCTGCCGGCATCCCCTCGAAGTACGGCGGCTTGCGCACGTAGGTCGACTTCGGATCCCACTCAAACGTCTTGCCGCTCGGGGTGGGTAGGTTGCGCCACCGATCGTCGCCCTTGAACACGTCGGCGTAGTTCTCGACGAACATCTCCTTGTTGATCGATGACGCGATCGTGTCTGAGATGTCCTTCTGGGACGGCCAGATGTGGCGCAGATACACGTCGTTGCCGTCTTCGTCGGTGCCGAGCGAGTCGTGCTCGAAGTCGAAGTCCATGGTTCCCGCCAACGCGTAGGCGATCACCAGCGGCGGCGACGCGAGGTAGTTCATCTTCACGTCGGGGTTGATGCGGCCCTCGAAGTTCCGGTTCCCCGACAGCACCGCGGCGACCGAAAGGTCGTTGTCGTTGACCGCTTCGGAGACCTCATCCGGCAGCGGCCCGGAGTTCCCGATGCACGTGGTGCAGCCATACCCGACGAGGTAGAAGCCCAGCTTCTCCAGATACGGCCACAGTCCCGCCTTCTCGTAGTAGTCGCTCACCACCTGAGATCCCGGGGCCATTGTCGTCTTCACCCACGGCTTGGAGCTCAACCCCTTTTCGACAGCGTTCTTGGCGAGCAGCGCCGCGCCCAGCATGACCTGCGGGTTGGAGGTGTTGGTGCACGACGTCACCGCGGCGATCACCACCGCGCCGTGGTCGAGCTCGAATTCACCGCGGTCGTCGGACGTCACCGTCACCGGGTTGGTGGGACGGCCCTCCGGGTGATTCGCCGCGGACTGGACGTCGACCGCATCGTCGTCGGCGAAGGACAGCGCCACCGGGTCGCTGCCGGGAAAGGTCTCGTCGACCGCCTCGTCGACCTTGGACATCTTCTCGGAGTCGTGCGGCTCACCATCGACGTAGTTGTAGATGTCCTTGCGGAAAGCGGACTTTGCGTCGCTCAGTGCGATCCGGTCCTGGGGCCGTTTCGGGCCGGCGATCGACGGCACCACATCGGACAGGTCGAGCTCGATGTACTCGGAGAACTCCGGCTCGCGGTGCGGGTCGTGCCACATGCCCTGCGCCTTGGTGTACGCCTCGACCAGCGCCACCTGCTCGTCGCTGCGCCCGGTCATCCGCAGGTAATCGAGGGTGACCTCATCGACCGGGAAAATCGCGGCGGTAGAACCGAATTCGGGGCTCATGTTGCCCAGAGTGGCGCGGTTGGCCAGCGGCACCTCGGCGACGCCCTCGCCGTAGAACTCCACGAACTTGGCGACCACGCCGTGCTTGCGCAGCATCTGGGTGACCGTGAGCACCACATCGGTGGCCGTCACGCCGGGCTGGATCTCGCCGGTGAGCCTGAAGCCGACGACACGGGGGATCAGCATCGAGACCGGCTGACCGAGCATCGCGGCCTCGGCCTCGATGCCGCCGACGCCCCAGCCCAGCACGCCCAGACCGTTGACCATCGTGGTGTGCGAATCGGTGCCCACGCAGGTGTCCGGGTAGGCCACCCCGTCGCGGTCCATCACCACACGGGCCAGGTACTCGATGTTCACCTGATGCACGATCCCGGTGCCCGGCGGGACCACCTTGAAGTCGTCGAAAGCGCCCTGACCCCAACGCAGGAACTGGTAACGCTCACCGTTGCGCTGGTACTCGATCTCGACGTTGCGCTCGAACGCGTCGGCGCGGCCGAACAGATCAGCGATCACCGAGTGGTCGATCACCAGATCGGCCGGCGCCAGTGGGTTGACCTGGTCGGGATCGCCGCCCAGATCACCGACCGCCTCACGCATCGTGGCCAAGTCGACGATGCACGGCACACCGGTGAAGTCCTGCATGATCACCCGCCCGGGGGTGAACTGGATTTCGATGCTCGGGTTCGCCGACGGGTCCCAGTCCGCGAGAGCGCGGATGTGATCCTCGGTGATGTTCTGGCCGTCTTCGTTGCGCAGCAGGTTCTCGGCGAGAACTTTGAGGCTGTACGGGAGTTTCTCTGTGCCGGGCACCGCGTCGAGGCGATAGATCTGGTAACTGTTGTCGCCGACTTGCAGGGTGTCGCGGGCGTCGAACGAATTCACCGATTCTGTGCTGGTCACAATCACTCCCGTTAAGTTGTCAACCGGCGGCCGGCTCTGCCACCGATGCCCCTTCATTCTAACAGTACGGTTGTCCTATATCACTGGGCTGGTGCCGTTGAGGCGCAGTCCCCGCGGCATCGCGTACCGTGCCTCTGGAAGTTCTGACCGGAAGGTAGCAGCATGCACGGGTTGGCCGGGCCCCACGTAATTCCCGAGACGATTCCTTTCCCGCCCGCCTACATTCCCCCCGGCGTCGACGTGAACAAGATCAACGCCGATGTCGGCAACGGCGGTGTCAGTGCACCGGCGCAGCAGGTCCCCGCGCTGCGTCAGGTGGTGGCCGAGGCGAAGAACGAGGGCATCGATCTCAAGATCGTCGTGATCGACGCGAACCTGCCGATCGACACCCCACTGCGGGACATTGCGACCGAGGTGGGCCATGCCTATCCCGGCTCGACGGTGCTGGCGCTGTCCCCGTCGTATGCCGGCACCTACAGCCCGGTGTTCGACCGCGCGACGTTGGAGGCCGGCCAGGACATCGCGAAAACGGGCAATCCGGTGCAATCGGCGCACAATTTCGTCGGTGAGTTGACGACGCCGCATTTCCCGTGGACGGCGATGACGATCGTGCTGGTTATCGCCGTCGCAGCCGCGGCCGCTGTTACTCGGTTATTGCAGGTGCGCAGCAAACGCGCCCACATTGGCGACACCGCTGCCGACTACGACAGCTAACGCCATTCAGTCGACGGCCGGCACACCTTAATTGCCGCCCGATCACTATTCGGTCACGCTCCATTTAATTACAGCGCTGTAGTTTGTGACTAAAGTTTCTTTAGTGTCAGATGTGACGTACGGTGCCTATAGCGCCTTCTGTTGTAGAAGTGTCTCCAGTGACTGCTGGGTACGTTCGCATTGAGCCGTAGGAGACCTAAGTCGAATGAGACGCACCACCGGGTCGGCATGGGCGGTGGCCGTGGTGGTCGGCCTGCTGCTCGGCACCCCGGGCCTGGCAACCGGTGAGCCGCAGCCCGCCGACCCGAATTCGCTGGCCGCGCTGATGGCTCAGGTGGCCGACGCGAACCAGAAGCTCCAGGAGATCGGCGCGGCGGTGCAGTCGCGCCAGGAGAGCGTCAACAAGGCCATTTCCGACGTACAGAGCGCCCGCGACGCGGCCGCCTCGGCCAACCTCGACGTCGAGGCCAGCCAGCGTGCGGTCGCCGATGCCAACGCCTCGATTGCCGACGCGCAGCAGCGGTTCGACACGTTCGCCGCCGCCACCTACGTGAACGGACCGTCCGCGTCATACCTGACTGCCACCAACCCCGACGACATGATCTCCACCGCGTCCGCCGGTCAGTCCCTGGCCCTCGGCTCGCAGAAGGTGATGACCGACCTGCAGCGGGCCCGCACCGAGAAGGTGAACAAGGAGTCCGCCGCCAGGGCGGCCCAGCAGACCGCTGACCAGACCGTCGCCGACGCGCAACGCAGCCAGGATGACGCGGTCGCGGCGCTGGGCGACGCGCAGAAACAGTTCGGCACCCAGCAGGCCGAGATCAGCCGGCTGGTCGCCGAACGCAACGCCGCGCAGGGCCGCCTGGACGCGGCCCGGGCACAGTGGTCGACCTCGGCGGCGAAGGTCCCGCCCACCGGCGACCGCTGGGAGCAGGGCAGCAACGCACCGGCGCCTGCCCCCAACCCCGGTCAATGGGACACCCAGTGGGATCCCACGTTGCCGGCCGTGCCGAGCGCGTTCGTCAGCGGTGACCCGATCGCCATCGTGAACGGCGTCCTGGGCATCTCGGCTACGTCGGCGCAGGTCACCGCCGACATGGGGCGCGGCTTCCTACAGAAGATGGGCATCCTGCCCACCCCCTCTGGCTTCACCAACGGGGCGATTCCCCGCGTCTACGGCAGGCAGGCCTCCGAATACGTGATCCGGCGGGCGATGTCACAGATGGGTGTTCCCTACTCGTGGGGCGGCGGGAACGCGGCCGGCCCCAGCCGAGGCATCGACGACGGGGCAGGCACGGTCGGCTTCGACTGCTCCGGACTGATCCTTTACGCATTCGCCGGCGTGGGCATCAAGCTGCCCCACTACTCGGGATCGCAGTACAACATGGGCCGCAAAATCCCGTCGGCCCAGGCGCGCCGCGGGGACGTGATCTTCTACGGCCCCGGCGGCAGCCAGCACGTCACCCTCTACCTCGGCGACGGCCAGATGCTGGAGGCCCCGTACACGGGGTCCACGGTGAAAGTCTCGCCGGTCCGCACCAGCGGCATGACGCCGTACGTCGTCCGCTACATCGAGTACTGACCGGGTGGTGAACTGTGCTGCGCCATAACAGCTTCGCGATGGCCGTGCTGCTCGCCGTCACACTGCTGCTGAGTCTGGCCGAGCCGGCGACCGCCGATGACGGCACCCAGTGGGACCCGACCCTGCCGAAGGTCACCAGCGCCGGCGCGCCGGGGGATCCGGTGGCGATCGCGAACGCGTCGCTGCAGGCCACCGGCATCGCCACCCAGACGACGCTGGACCTGGGCCGCAAGTTCCTCGGCGACCTCGGCATCTTGGGCGACAACAGCAGCACCGCCGGGCCCGGCCGGGTCTATGGCAGGCAGGCCGTCGAGTATGTGATCCGGCGTGGCGCCTCCCAGATGGGCGTCCCGTATTCCTGGGGCGGCGGTAGCCTGACCGCCCCCACCACCGGGGTGGGCGACGGCGCGGGCACAGTCGGCTTCGACTGCTCCGGGCTGATGCGCTACATGTTCGCCGGGGTCGGGGTGCTGATCCCGCGGTTCTCGGGTGACCAGTACAACGCCGGGCGGCACATCCCGCCTGCGCAGGCCAAGCGCGGTGACCTGATCTTCTACGGACCCGGCGGCAGCCAGCACGTCACCATGTACCTGGGAAACGGCCAGATGCTGGAGGCGTCGTCGCTGGCCGGCAAGGTCACCGTCAGCCCCGTGCGGACGCCGGGAATGACGCCCTCCCTCACCAGGATCATCGAGAACTGACGCGCGGCGCCCAGCGCCTTGCCAGTTAACCTACGTCGACGGATTCCGAAGTGCCTGGAATAGTTGACGACGGACCCCGTCCTATAAACGAAGTGTGAGAGGATCCTCGATGACGTCAGCAGGTGGGCCGCCGCAGGGCGCCGGAAACTTTTCGGGGCCAGGTGGAGGACCCGGTTACTCGGGTCCGCAGGGCGCCCACGCCGCAGCGCCGCAGCCCTCGGGCAACAACGGCGGGCTGTCCGGCGAGGTGCACGCGCTGGAGCGGGCCATCTACGAGGTCAAGCGGATCATCGTGGGCCAGGACCAACTCGTCGAGCGGATGCTGGTCGGGCTGCTGGCCAAGGGGCACGTGCTGCTCGAGGGTGTGCCCGGCGTGGCCAAGACGTTGGCGGTCGAGACGTTCGCCAGTGTGGTCGGCGGCACCTTTGCGCGCATCCAATTCACCCCTGACCTGGTGCCCACCGACATCGTCGGCACGCGCATCTATCGGCAGGGCAAGGAGGAGTTCGATATCGAACTCGGGCCGGTGGTCGCCAACTTCATCCTCGCCGACGAGATCAACCGTGCCCCGGCCAAGGTGCAGTCGGCGCTGCTGGAAGTGATGGCGGAGCGGCACGTGTCGATCGGCGGCAAGACCTTCGCGATGCCCAAGCCGTTCCTGGTGATGGCCACCCAGAACCCGATCGAGCAGGAAGGCGTCTACTCGCTTCCCGAGGCGCAGCGCGACCGCTTCCTGTTCAAGATCAACATCGACTACCCGTCGCCGGAGGAAGAGCGCGAGATCATCTACCGGATGGGCGTCACCCCACCTGAGCCCAAGCAGATCCTTGCTCCGGGTGACCTGCAGCGGCTACAGGACGTGGCCGCCAGCACGTTCGTGCATCACGCCCTGGTCGACTACGTGGTGCGCGTCGTCACCGCCACCCGCCGCCCGGACCAGTTCGGTATGCCCGACGTTCGAGCCTGGGTCGCGTACGGCGCGTCGCCGCGTGCGTCGCTCGGAATCATCGCCGCCGCCAGGGCGCTCGCGCTGGTGCGCGGCCGTGACTATGTGGTCCCGCAGGACGTCATCGAGGTCATCCCCGACGTGCTGCGCCACCGGCTGGTGCTGACGTACGACGCGCTGGCCGATGAGATCTCGCCGGAGACCGTCGTCAATCGAATCCTGCAGACGGTTGCCCTGCCGCAGGTCAACGCCGTCCCGCAGCAAGGACATTCGGTGCCGCCCGCGGTGCCCGCCGCGGCGGCAGCGGCTGGCGGTCGGTGACGCGCTCCACCGGGCGGACCGTCGACCTTCCGTCGTTGCAGCGCGGTCAGATCCGCGATCCGGAGCTCTCGGCGGCACTGCGCAAGCTGGAACTGACGGTCCGGCGCAAGCTCGACGGGGTGCTGCACGGCGACCACCTCGGTCTGATTCCGGGACCCGGCTCCGAGCCGGGGGAGTCGCGGATCTATCAGCCGGGCGACGACGTGCGCCGGATCGACTGGTCGGTGACCGCGCGCACCACCACGCCGCACGTGCGCCAGATGATCGCCGACCGCGAGTTGGAGACCTGGCTGGTCGTCGACATGTCGGCGAGCCTGGATTTCGGCACCACCGGCTGCGAGAAGCGCGACCTCGCGGTCGCGGCGGCTGCGGCGATCGCGTTCCTCAACAGTGGTGGAGGCAACCGGCTCGGGGCAGTGATCGCCAACGGCGAGAACATCATTCGCGTCCCGGCTCGGTCCGGTCGGATGCACGAGCACACGCTGCTGCGGGCGATCGCGACCTCACCCAAGGCGCCGGTCGGCGTGCGCGGCGACCTTGCCACCGCGATCGACGCGCTGCGGCGTCCGGAGCGCCGGCGGGGGATGGCGGTGATCATCAGCGACTTCCTCGGCCCGATCAACTGGATGCGACCGCTGCGGGCCATCGCCGGGCGCCACGAGGTGCTGGGCATCGAGATCATCGACCCGCGTGACGTCGAGCTGCCCGAGGTCGGCGACGTGATCCTGCAGGACGCCGAGTCCGGTGTGACACGGGAATTCACGATCGACGCGCAGCTTCGCGACGACTTCGAGAAGGCGGCCGCCGCACATCGCGCCGAGGTCGCCCGCACGCTGCGGCGCTGCGGCGCGCCGCTGCTGACTCTGCGCACGGATGGTGACTGGATCGCCGAGGTCGTCCGGTTCGTCGCCAGCCGGCGCCGCGGTGCGATGGCGGGACGCCGGTAGGTCGAGTATGACTCTGCCCTTGCTGGGCCCCATGACGTTGTCGGGATTCGAGCACAAGTGGTACTTGCTGTTTCTGCTCGTCGTTCTCGGCCTGATCGGGCTCTATATCGTCGTCCAGCTGGCCCGTCAGCGGCGGGTGTTGCGCTTTGCCAACTTGGAGCTGCTGGAAAGTGTTGCACCGCAACGTCCCAGCCGGTGGCGCCATCTTTCGGCGATCCTGCTGGTGCTCTCGCTGGTGTTGTTCACGATCGCGATGGCCGGTCCCACCAATGACGTGCGGATCCCGCGCAACCGTGCGGTGGTGATGCTGGTCGTCGACGTGTCGCAGTCGATGCGCGCGACCGATGTGCAGCCGAATCGGCTCGCAGCCGCGCAAGATGCCGCCAAGCAGTTCGCCGACGAGCTGACTCCCGGTATCAACCTCGGGCTGATCGCCTACGCGGGCACCGCGAGCGTTCTGGTGTCGCCGACGACGAACCGTGACGCCTCGAAGCGCGCGATCGACAAGCTGCAGCTCGCCGACCGTACCGCTACCGGTGAGGGCATTTTCACCGCGCTGCAGGCGATCGCCACGGTCGGCGCGGTCATCGGTGGCGGCGACGCCCCGCCGCCGGCCCGCATCGTGCTGTTCTCCGACGGTAAGGAGACGGTCCCGTCGAACCCGGACAACCCGAAGGGCGCGTACACCGCCGCCCGCACCGCCAAGGATCAGGGAGTGCCGATTTCGACGATCTCGTTCGGTACGCCCTACGGGTACGTCGACATCAACGACCAGCGCCAGCCCGTGCCGGTCGACGACGAGACGATGAAGAAAGTCGCGCAGCTGTCCGGCGGCACCTCCTACAGCGCGTCCAATGTGGCCGAGCTGAAGCAGGTGTACTCGACGCTGCAACAGCAGATCGGCTACGAGACCATCAAGGGCGACGCGAGCGTGGGCTGGCTGCGGCTGGGCTCGCTGTTGCTGGCCTGCGCCGCGCTGGCTGCGCTGCTGATCAACCGCAGGTTGCCCACCTGATGCGATTCGGTCGCTGTGCAGGTGAGGCGTTAAGTTGGCGGGCATGACCGACACCGTTGCCGACCCCACCAGCGTCTCCGATCCGTCGACCGCCGGCGGGCGTCCGCCGTTCGTGTCCCGATCGGTGCTGGTCACCGGCGGCAACCGCGGCATCGGCCTGGCGGTGGCCCGCCGCCTGGCCGCCGATGGCCACAAGGTGGCGGTCACTCACCGCGGATCGGGGGCACCCGACGAGCTGTTCGGCGTCGAGTGTGACGTGACCGACAGCGACGCGGTGGACGCGGCGTTCACGGGGGTCGAGCAGCACCAGGGTCCGGTCGAGGTGCTGGTGGCCAACGCGGGCATCAACGCGGACATGCTGATCATGCGGATGACCGAGGAACAGTTTCACAAGGTGCTCGACGCGAACCTGACCGGAGTGTTCCGGGTTGCCAAGCGGGCGTCGCGCAACATGATCAAGAAGCGGTTCGGCCGTTTCATCTTCATGGGCTCCGTCGCGGGGCTGTCGGGCATTCCCGGCCAGGCGAACTACTCCGCGTCCAAGGCCGGCCTTGTCGGTATGGCCCGTTCGCTCACCCGCGAGCTCGGGTCGCGCTCGATCACCGCCAATGTCGTCGCGCCCGGTTTCATCGACACCGACATGACCCGCGCGCTGACCGACAAGCAGCAGGAGATGGCGCTGCAGGCGATTCCGCTGCAGCGGGTGGGCACCACCGCGGAAGTGGCCGGCGTGATCAGCTTCCTCGCGTCGGAGGACGCCGGGTACATCTCCGGCGCGGTGATCCCGGTCGACGGCGGCCTGGGCATGGGCCACTGAGAGCAAAGGACTGACATGGCAGGGTTTCTCGAGGGCAAGCGCGTCCTCGTCACCGGCATCATTACCGACGCGTCGATCGCGTTCCACATCGCGCGGGTGGCCCAGGAAGAGGGCGCGGAGCTCGTGCTCACCGGTTTCGACCGGATGCGGCTGATCCAGCGCATCGCGGACCGGTTGCCGAAACCCGCGCCGCTGCTGGAACTCGACGTGCAGAACGACGAGCACCTGAACACCCTGGCCGACCGGGTGACGGAAGTCATCGGGGAGGGCAACAGGCTCGACGGGATCGTCCACTCCATCGGGTTCATGCCGCGCACCGGCATGGGCGAATTCCCGTTCTTCGACGCGCCGTTCGAGGACGTCGCCAAGGGCATCCACATCTCGGCGTACTCGTATGCGTCGCTGGCGAAGGCGCTGCTGCCGATCATGAACCCCGGCGGGGGGATCGTCGGCATGGACTTCGACCCGACTCGGGCGATGCCGTTCTACAACTGGATGACGGTCGCCAAGAGCGCGTTGGAGTCGGTCAACCGGTTCGTTGCCCGTGAGGCCGGCCAGTACGGCGTACGCTCGAATCTCGTTGCCGCAGGGCCGGTCCGGACGCTGGCCATGAGCGCAATCGTCGGCGCCGGGATCGCCGGGGTGAGCGACCAGATGCAACTGCTCGAAGAGGGCTGGGATCAGCGGGCGCCGTTGGGCTGGAACATGAAAGACCCGACCCCGGTCGCGCGGACGGTGTGTGCGTTGATCTCCGACTGGCTGCCCGCCACCACCGGGACGGTGATCTACGCCGACGGCGGAGCAAGCACGCAGCTGCTCTGATGGAGGTCGATTTCGACGCGCTGCTGGTGCTGTCCTTCGGGGGACCCGAGAGTCCCGAGCAGGTGCGGCCGTTCCTTGAGAAGGTGACCCGCGGCCGCGGCGTGCCGCCGGCGCGGCTCGACGAGGTGGCGCAGCACTACCTGCATTTCGGCGGGATGTCGCCGATCAACGGGATCAACCGGGCGCTGATCGACCAGATCCGGTTGGAGCTGAGCGCGCGGGGCGCGCGACTGCCGGTGTATTTCGGAAACCGCAATGCCGAACCGTTTGTCGAGGGCACTGTCGCGGCGATGCGCAACGACGGCGTGCGCCGTGCGGCAGTGTTCGCGACGTCGGCATGGGGCGGCTACTCGAGCTGTAGCCAGTACCTGGAGGACATCGCGCGGACGCGGCGGGCAGTGGGCGACGGTGCGCCGGATCTGGTCAAGCTGAGGCAGTTCTTCGATCATCCGTTGTTCGTCGCGATGTTCGCCGATGCGATCGGCGCCGCAGCGGCGACGCTGCCTGAGCGGGTGCGCGCTGGTGCGCGGCTGGTGTTCACCGCGCACTCGGTTCCGCTGCGGGCCGCGTCGCGGTGCGGGCCGGACCTCTACGGCCGGCAAGTGGGCTACGCGTCGCGGCTGGTGGCCGACGCGGCGGGCTACGGCGATTTCGACCAGGTGTGGCAGTCGCGGTCGGGACCGCCACAGGTGTCGTGGCTGGAACCCGACGTTGCCGACCATCTGACCACGCTGCAACGGTCGGGCGTCCCGGCCGTGATCGTCTGCCCGATCGGCTTCGTCGCCGACCACATCGAGGTGGTGTGGGATCTCGACCACGAGCTGCGGCAGCAGGCCCAGGAGGCCGGCATTGCGTTCGCCCGGGCGTCCACACCGAATGCCGATCCAACATTCGCCAGGCTGGTGGTCGACCTCATCGACGAGTTGCGCCACAGCCTTGATCCGGTCAGAGTGGTGGGGCCCCAACCCGTTCCGGGATATGGCTTCAGCATCAACGGCACTCCGTGCACGCCGGACTGCAGCGTCGGCTAGCGGCGCCAGGCTGACAGCAGGATCGCGCTGACAGCGGCCATCCGCGCCGAGCGCACCACGGCGCTCAGCGGGCGCAGCGCTTCGTTGGCGATCTGCGCCTCCGAGGCGGTCTGTGTGCCGATGGGTGTCAGGCCGGAGCTGACCGTGATGATCGCGTCGACATGGGCGGCGTTCTCCAGCACCCGCAGTGCGCGCGGCGGTGCGTCGTCGGGCGCCCGATGCTGGCGGGTGGACTCCAAAACCTGTTCGACGAGTCCACGTGGGTTGGCAACGTCGGCGCCACAGTAGCCGAAGCGGATCGCGCCGAGCGTGTCGGCCGCCGAGCGCACCGCCGACCTCAGCGCGTACTCCGCCTCCCCGAGGTCCATCTGGTCGGTCAGCGGGACCGATGGGATCGAGTAGACGGTCCACGCCAGAGAGGCGGGCTCAATCGCGTCGTCGGCCTCTGATCCCGATTCTTCGTAGCGGAATTCGGGCACCACGCCGATTGCGGTGCCGCGCTCACCGGACACGATCACGGCCTCACCGGCCGCCATCGCGTCGCGTTCGAACTGGGTCCCGGCGGCGAGGCCGCGGACGTCCCCGGGCGCCGGCAGCACGATGCTGATGGCGGGCTCCGGCACACCTTGGCGAACAGCCGCGGTGCGCATGGTCTGGAGCAAACCGACCGCCGCCGCGCCGTCGACATCCGGCCACGGAAGCCCGGTGTGACCGGCGGCGACGGCGTCATAGGCGGTGACGGAATGCTTTGCCGCCCAGGCCGATAACGCGTCGAGCACGTCGTCGGGCGCCGCCGTTCCGGCGAGCCACGCGTTGGCCCACACTGACAGCGAGACACTAGGACACCACATGATGCCGCAGTGTAGTAGTTCACGGCGGGCCAGGCTGGCTGCGAGATAGTCTGGCTGCATGCCTGTGGCGCTGATCTGGCTGATCGTCGCGTTAGGGTTGGCGGCCGCCGAGGTGTTGACCGGCGACATGTTTCTGCTGATGCTCGGCGGCGGCGCGCTGGCCGCGGCAGGGGCGCACTGGTTGTTCGACTGGCCGATCTGGGCCGACGGCGCGGTGTTCCTCGTGGTGTCTGTGCTGTTGGTGGCGCTGGTGCGCCCGGCGCTGAGGCGGCGGCTGACCCCGCATGGACCGGAGACCACGGGGATCAAGGCGCTCGAAGGCAAGAGCGCGCTGGTGCTCGATCGCGTCGCCCGCCACGAGGGCCAGGTGAAGCTGGACGGCGAGGTGTGGACGGCGCGGCCGTTCAACGACGACGATGTCTACGAACCGGGCGACCTGGTGACCGTCATGCACATCGACGGTGCCACCGCCGTCGTCTGGAAGAACGCCTAGAGAAGCCTGGGCGGGAGAAACGGAAGGAACCTCTCATGGGTGGTGCCGTCGCCGGCTTGGTCCTGCTGGCCGTGCTGGTGCTGTTTGCGATCGTCGTCGTGGTGAAGTCGGTCGCACTGATCCCGCAGGCCGAGGCGGCGGTGATCGAGCGCCTCGGCCGTTACAGCAAGACCGTGTCGGGCCAGCTGACGTTGCTGGTGCCGTTCATTGACAGGATCCGGGCCCGGGTGGATCTGCGTGAGCGGGTGGTGTCGTTCCCGCCCCAGCCGGTGATCACCGAGGACAACCTGACGGTCAACATCGACACCGTCGTCTACTTCCAGGTCACCAGTCCGCAGGCCGCGGTGTACCAGATCAGCAACTACCTCGTCGGCGTCGAGCAGCTCACCACGACGACGCTGCGCAACGTGGTCGGCGGCATGACGCTGGAGCAGACACTGACCTCGCGCGACCAGATCAACGGCCAGCTGCGCGGTGTGCTCGACGAAGCGACCGGTCGATGGGGCCTGCGCGTAGCGCGCGTCGAGCTGCGCAGCATTGATCCGCCCCCGTCGATCCAAGACTCGATGGAAAAACAGATGAGGGCCGACCGCGAGAAGCGGGCCATGATCCTGACCGCCGAAGGCAGCCGGGAGGCGTCGATCAAGCAGGCCGAAGGTCAGAAGCAGGCGCAGATCCTGGCGGCCGAGGGTGGCAAGCAGGCCGCGATCCTGGCCGCCGAGGCCGATCGGCAGTCGCGCATCCTGCGGGCCCAGGGTGAGCGGGCGGCGCAGTACCTGTATGCGCAGGGTCAGGCCAAGGCGATCGAGAAGACGTTCGCCGCGATCAAGGCGGGTCGGCCCACGCCCGAGTTGTTGGCCTACCAGTACCTGCAGACGTTGCCGGAGATGGCCAAGGGCCAGGCGAACAAGGTGTGGGTGGTGCCCAGCGACTTCAGCGCGGCGCTGCAGGGCTTCACGAAGATGCTCGGCGCACCCGGCGACGACGGGGTATACCGCTATCAGCCGTCGCCGGTCGAGGAAAACCTGCCCAAGCCGGAGGACGACACCGACGAGGTGGCCGACTGGTTCAAGACGCAGACCGACCCGGCCATCGCCGAGGCCGTGGCCAAGGCCGAGGCTGACGCCCGCGCACCCGTTCCCGGCGCGTTCGCCCAGCCGCCGTCGCTGAGGACGTCGCCATGAGCGCGCTGACGTCGAAAAGGACATACGTCGTCCTGGCCGCGGCTCAGGCCGCCGACGCGGGGGCGTGCGCGATTCCGCTGCCGGCGATGACCACGAAGGGACCGGACCGGGCGCCCGCGTAGAGCTTCCGGGCTCAGGCGGCCACCGCGGCGCGCTGCCGACGGGCAGCGCGAGCGTCCAGGACCAGGCCGGTGACCCCGATACAGGCCGTGACGAACGACACAATAACCAGCAGCGGATTGACCCGGCCGGTCAGCGCATCGCCGAGAATGACCACAGCCACTGTCCCGGGCAGCAATCCGACGAACGTCGCCACCGTGTAGGGCAGCAAACGCACCGACGACGCACCCGCTGCGTAGTTGAGCACCGAGAACGGCACCGCCGGAATCAGTCGCAGCGACACGATCGCCGGCCAGCCGCGCTGGCGCAGCCGCGCGTCGAGACTGTCGATGGTCGGGTGCCTGACCAGCCGGCTGAACTGCCAGCCGACCGCCCGCACCAGCAGCAGCGCGATCAGCGCGCTCAGGGTGCTCGCCAGCACCGCCAGCGTCGCGCCGAGCAGCGGCCCGAACAACAGACCCGCCGACAGCGTGAACGCGGTCCGGGGGAACGGGAAAACGGTCACGACCACATGTGCGGCCAGGAAAGCCAGCGGGAACCACGGTCCGACCGACGTCGCCCAATCCCGCAGTTGGACCGCGTTGGGCAACGGCACCAACAGGGCGACTGAGACAAGGATCACAACTACTGCGGCGGTGAGGATGATCCGGCGCCGGGGCACCTGCCTCCACGCGGCGGCGACCGTCGTCCTCACGGCCAGTCAGGGTACGGGCCACGGGTGAACAACGCTTTTCGCGATCATTTAGCCTGATGGCGTGTCGCTGGAAGCCGCCGTCGATCCCGCCAAGGTAGAGCAAGCACGCCAGCGGTGGCGCAAGGCCGTCGCCGGCGTCCTCGCCAAGACCCTTCCGCCCGGCGCGGAACTGCCCGCCGAGCCCGAACGGCTACTCGACTCGCCCACCTACGAGGGCTTCGCCATCCACCCGCTGTACACGTCGCTGTACGCCCGGCCCGAACAACCGTTACCGGGGCATTGGCCGTTCCAGCGCGGCGGCGACGCGCTGCGCGACGTCAACACCGGATGGAAAGTCGCCGAGGCGTTTCCGCCGCCCGGACAATCGACGGTCGACGAAGGCAACGGCGCCGTGCTGCTGGCGCTGACGGAGGGCGTCAACGCGCTGGTGCTGCGGCTGGGTGACGACGGAATGGGCGCCGGTGAACTCGACCGTCTGCTGGAAGGCGTCTTCCTCGAGCTGGTGCCCGTCATGCTGGACGCCGGTTCGGACTACGCCGCCGCGGCCGGCGCGGTGCTCGCGCTGGTGGCCGATTTCGACGACGACAAGCGCGCGATGCTCTCCGTCGATCTGGGCGCGGACCCGCTCACCGCGTCGCTGAGCCGCCGCGCCGCGCCGACCGTCGACGATGTCGTCGCGATCGCGTCACGGGTCGCCGATTACCACGGCGGGGTGCGCACCGTCACCGTCGACGGCCCGGCCTTCCACAACCTCGGCGCGAACGCGTCCTGGGAACTTGCCGGGTCGGTCGCCGTGGGCGTGAATTATCTGCGGCTACTGTCCGATATCGGGCTGCCGAAATCGTTGCGGCAAATCAGCTTCCGGTATGCGGCGGACGATGACCAATTCATGACGATCGCGAAATTCCGTGCCGCTCGCCAGCTTTGGGCCCGAGTCGCCGAAGTCGTCGGCGATTCCCAGGCCGGTGCCGCCACCATCCATGCGGTCACGTCACTGCCGATGATGACGCGGCGCGACCCATGGGTGAACATGCTGCGCACCACGCTCGCCGCGTTCGGTGCCGGCGTGGCCGGCGCCGACACCGTGCTGGTGCAACCGTTCGACGTCGCGATACCCGGCGGCGCCCCCGGCGTTCCCGCCGGCTTCTCGCGCCGCATCGCCCGCAACACCCAACTGCTGCTGCTCGAGGAGTCCAACATCGGCCGCGTGCTCGACCCGGCGGCCGGGTCGTGGTACGTCGATGACCTCACCGAGCAACTCGCTGCGCAGGCGTGGGAGAACTTCCAGCAGATCGAAGCCAACGGCGGCTTCACCGAGGCCCGTGACTTCGTCGCCCAGCAGGTCGCGAAACTCAACGCCCAACGCGTCGACGACATCGACCACCGGCGCACCAAGATCACCGGCGTCAACGAATACCCGAATCTCGACGAGCCGCCGCTGACCGCCGGCACGGCGGACGACATCGTCCGCCGCTACGCCGCCGACTTCGAAGCGCTGCGGGACCGTTCGGATGAGTTCCTCGAGAGCACCGGCGCCCGCCCGCGAATGCTGTTGCTGCCGCTCGGACCGCTGGCCGAGCACAACACCCGCGCCACATTCGCGGCGAACCTGCTGGCGTGCGGCGGCATCGAGTCGGTCAACCCCGGCCCTGTCGACGCCGACCGGATAGCCGACGCTGCGGCCCAAGCCGGCTCCCCGGACACCGCGGTGATCTGCGGCACCGACGCCCGCTACGCCACCAGCGTCGCAGCGATCGTCGAGGCCGCACACGCGGCCGGCATCAGCAGCCTGTATCTGGCCGGGCCGCAGCAGGCCGTCGCCGATCTTGACGAGTCACATCTGCCCGACGGGTACCTTATCGACGACGTCGACGCGGTCAAGGTGCTGTCGAACCTACTCACCCGATTGGGGGCGTGAAATGACGGCCAGCACGTCCACCGTCGGAAGCTTCGCGGACATCCCGCTGCACGGCGAGCGCGTACCGACACCACCCACAGACGCCGACGTCACCACGAACATCGCCGCGGCGGCCGCGGCGCACGGCTACACCCCGCAGCAACTCGACTGGCACACCCCCGAAGGCATCGTCGTCAAGCCGGTCTACACCGCCGCCGACCGCGCGTCGGCCGCGGTCGAGGGCTATCCGCTCAACAGTTTTCCGGGTGCGCCGCCTTACATCCGCGGGCCGTACCCCACCATGTATGTCAATCAGCCGTGGACGATTCGACAGTACGCCGGATTTTCCACGGCCGCGGAATCGAACGCGTTCTACCGGCGAAACCTCGCCGGCGGGCAGAAAGGTCTGTCGGTCGCGTTCGACCTCGCCACCCACCGGGGCTACGACTCCGACCACCCCCGGGTGCAGGGCGACGTCGGAATGGCCGGCGTTGCAATCGATTCCATTCTCGACATGCGCCAACTGTTCGACGGCATCGACCTTTCCGCCGTCTCTGTGTCGATGACGATGAACGGTGCGGTGCTGCCCATTCTTGCACTGTATGTGGTGGCCGCCGGGGAGCAGGGCGTGCCGCCGGAGAAGCTGAACGGGACCATCCAGAACGACATCCTCAAAGAGTTCATGGTCCGCAACACCTACATCTATCCGCCGAAGGCGTCGATGCGGATCATCTCCGACATCTTCGCCTACACCAGTGCCAGGATGCCGAAGTTCAATTCGATCTCGATCTCCGGCTATCACATCCAAGAGGCCGGTGCGACAGCGGATCTCGAGTTGGCGTACACGCTCGCCGACGGGGTCGAGTACATCAGGGCCGGGCTGGACGCGGGCCTTGACATCGACCAGTTCGCGCCGCGACTGTCGTTCTTCTGGGGCATCGGGATGAACTTCTTCATGGAGGTCGCCAAGCTGCGGGCCGGGCGGCTGCTGTGGAGTGAGCTGGTCGCCGAGTTCGGTGCGAAGGACCCGAAATCGCTGTCACTGCGCACACATTCGCAGACCTCCGGCTGGTCGTTGACCGCCCAGGACGCGTTCAACAACGTCGCGCGCACCTGCATCGAGGCGATGGCGGCCACGCAGGGTCACACTCAGTCGCTGCACACCAACGCACTCGACGAAGCCCTCGCACTGCCGTCGGACTTCTCTGCCCGCATCGCGCGCAACACACAGCTGTTGCTGCAGCACGAATCCGGCACCACACGGCCGATTGACCCGTGGGGCGGTTCGTATTACGTCGAGTGGCTGACCCATCGGCTGGCGGGTGCGGCGCGAGCCCACATCCGCGAGGTGGCCGAGGCAGGGGGGATGGCTCAGGCGATCGGTCAAGGCATCCCGAAGCTCCGCATCGAAGAGGCCGCCGCCCGCACCCAGGCCCGCATCGACTCCGGCCGCCAGCCGGTTGTCGGTGTCAACAAATACCAAGTGGACGAGGATCACCCGATCGAAGTGCTCAAGGTCGACAACACCCGCGTGCGCACCGAGCAGCTGGCCAAGCTGCACCAGCTGCGCGCCGACCGGGACCAGTCCGCTGTCGACGCGGCGCTCGCCGAGCTGACCCGCGCCGCCGAAGGGGACGGCAACCTGCTGGAACTTGCGGTCAGCGCCGCGCGGGCCAAGGCTACCGTCGGAGAGATCTCCGATGCGATGGAGAAGGTCTACGGACGCCATCAGGCCGAGATCCGGACCATCGCGGGGGTTTATCGCGACGAAGTCGGGAAGGTGACCAACATCTCGTCCGCCGCAGAGCTTGTCGAAAGGTTCGCCGAGGCCGACGGCCGGCGGCCCCGGATCCTCGTCGCGAAGATGGGCCAGGACGGCCACGACCGCGGCCAGAAGGTCATCGCAACGGCGTTCGCCGACATCGGGTTCGACGTCGACGTCGGATCGCTGTTCTCCACTCCTGAGGAGGTGGCGCGCCAGGCCGCGGACAACGATGTGCACGTGGTCGGCGTGTCATCGTTGGCGGCAGGACATCTCACGCTGGTGCCAGCGTTACGCGATGCGCTGGCCGAGGTAGGGCGGCCCGACATCATGATCGTGGTCGGCGGCGTGATCCCGCCCGACGACCACGACGCACTCTACGAGGCCGGTGCCACAGCGATCTTTCCGCCGGGGACGGTGATCGCAGACGCCGCGATCGGCCTGTTGCGGAAGCTCGCCGCGCGGTTGGGCTATGACTTGAGCTGATGGCAGATTCCGTCGAAGCGCTCGCCGATTCCGTGCGCGCCGGCGACCGCACCGAGTTGTCGAGGGCGATCACGCTGCTGGAGTCGACGCGGACCGATCGCCGGGGGCAAGCCCAGCAGCTGCTGCTGAGGTTGCTGCCCGAGTCCGGAAACGCCTTTCGGGTGGGTATTACAGGCGTCCCGGGCGTCGGCAAGTCAACCGCCATCGAGGCGCTGGGCATGATGCTGATCGAGCAGGGCCACCGCGTCGCGGTGCTCGCGGTCGACCCGTCGTCCACCCGCACAGGCGGATCGATCCTCGGTGACAAGACTCGGATGGCCCGCCTGGCAGTGCATCCCGAGGCCTACGTGCGCCCTTCGCCGACGTCGGGGACCCTGGGCGGAGTTACCAAGGCCACCCGGGAAACAATTGTGCTTTTGGAGGCGGCGGGCTTCGACGTGATCCTCGTCGAGACGGTAGGCGTCGGCCAGTCCGAGGTTGCGGTGGCCAACATGGTCGACTCATTCGTGTTTTTCACCCTGGCCCGCACCGGGGATCAGCTGCAGGGCATCAAGAAAGGGGTGCTCGAACTGGCCGACATCGTCGTGGTCAACAAGGCCGACGGCGAGCATGCGGTCGAGGCGAAGGGCGCGGCCCGCGAGCTGACCGCCGCGATCCGGCTGATCTATCCCCGCGACACGCTCTGGCGCCCACCTGTTCTTACCACGAGCGCGCTCGAAGGTACCGGGCTGCAGGACGTGTGGGAAACCGTTCTGCGGCATCGTGACGTGATGACGGACGCCGGCGAGTTCGAGGCGAAACGCCGCCAGCAGCAGGTGGACTGGACATGGTCGATGGTCCGCGACGCGGTGCTGGACCGGGTGCTGGCCAACCCCGCTGTGAAAAGCATTCGCGCGGAAGTGGAACAGCAGGTTCGCGAAGGTGAATTGACGGCAGCACTGGCCGCGCAACGGATCCTGTCCGCCGCGGGCGAAAACTAGTTAACAGAACGGTAACAATCGGTTTGTTTGAGGGGCTAACCGGCGATCATGGAACTGTGACGTACGCAACTGTCCATGAGGTCGACCGCAGTCTCCCGCGCGGAGTTCAGGGCGCTGCCGATCCTCATTTCGCGTGCGCTGTCCGCAGCTTCGCCAACCTCTTCCCGGGCCGTCGTTTCGGCGGGGGCGCGCTGTCGGTCTACCTCGACGGCCGGCCCGTCGTCGATGTCTGGACCGGCTGGTCCGACCGCAAGGGTCAGGTGCCGTGGCAGGCCGACACCGGGGCGATGGTGTTCTCGGCGACGAAAGGCATGGCATCGACCGTCATCCACCGGCTCGTCGGCCGTGGGCTGGTGGACTACGACGTACCCGTCGCCGAGTACTGGCCGGATTTCGGCGTGCACGGCAAGGCCGACATCACGGTTCGCGAGGTGATGAGGCACCGGGCCGGTCTGTCGCACCTCAACGGCGTCACCAGGCAGGAGCTGCTGGATCACCGTCTGATGGAAGAGCGGATCGCGGCCGCGCCCGCCGGGCGGCTGATGGGCATTCCGGCCTACCACGCCATCACCTACGGATGGTTGATGTCCGGCCTGGCGCGTGCGGTGACGGGGATGGGCATGCGCGACTTGATCCGCATCGAGTTGGCGCAGCCGCTCAACACCGACGGACTCCATCTCGGAAGGCCGCCGGCCGACGCGTCGAGCAAAGCAGCTCAAATTCTCGTGCCGCAAAGTACATGGGCCAACCCGCTGTTCAACTTCGTGGCGCCCAGGGTCGCCGCCGTGTGGTTCTCCGGAGGGTTCGGCGCGATGTACTTCCCCGGGATGAAAGCCGTTGTACAGGGTGAGATTCCATTCCTGGACGGCGAGATCCCATCGGTCAACGGCGTGGCCACCGCGCGCGGTCTGGCGAAGATGTACGGCGCTATTGCCAATGGCGGGCGCATCGACGGGACGCGGTTCTTGTCAGCGGAGTTGGTGCGCAACCTGACCGGCAAGCCGAGCCTGCGTCCCGACTTCAACATCATGGTGCCGCTGTCGTGGCACCTGGGGTACCACTCGGTGCCGATCCCCGGTGTGATGCCGGGATTCGGGCATGCCGGCCTGGGCGGCTCGATCGGGTGGGCCGATCCATCGACCGGGATGTCATTGGGGTTCGTGCACAACAGGCTGCTGACGCCGATGATGCTCGACCAGGTGTCGTTCGTCGGGATCGCGGCCCTGCTGCGGCGCGGGGCCGAGGCGGCACGTAAGCGGGGCGCACAGATTGTCCCCGACTTCGGTTCGCCTTACCCGGAACCACCCGGGGCGGTGGCGGGATAGTCCCGCCGTCCTGGAGGTGGCCGCCGAACTCCCCGTTCGTTGGGGGTTGTGACACCAGCTTGCACGTCAGATTGTCGGTGCGTGTTGCCTCACGTCAAGATGCGCGCGAGGGTGGTTTCGTTGCCTCATGTGATTGTGCGCGCTTGGGGACTCGGGCCCGGGTGGCGGGTTGGGACTTGCTGGTGGTCATTTTGTGAAGCTGTGC
>JAOPWC010000178.1 GCA_025965895.1 Mycobacterium sp. | reverse complement strand
CGGCCGCCGAGCCGGAGGCCGAGCCGGAGGCTGGGGCGGCGCCGCCACGTCGACGGCGCCGTCGTCGCCCCCGCAGCGCGGCCGGCGCCAACGCGTCGTAACCGGCTCGTTGATCAAACCCGAGCGCCGCACCAGGGCCGATCTACTGGCCGCCGCGGCAATCGCCATGGTGGTCGCGGTGGCCGCCGCGCTGATCTGGTGGACCAGCGATGCGCGGGCCACAATCAGCCGACCCGCCGCCACCCCGGCGCCCGTCGTCGCCCCGGCGCGGGCGGTGCCCGCGAGGGTTCAGCAGCTGTGGACGGCGGACAGCCCGCGCACCCGCGCGCCGGTGCTCGTCGACGGCGCCGTTATCACCGGCAACGGGCGCGAGATGGCAGGGCGCGACCCGGCCACCGGCGCGCAGCGGTGGAGCTTCGCACGCGACCGCGAGCTGTGCGGGGTGACCTGGGTCTATGACCTCGCGGTAGCGGTTTATCCCGACGATCGCGGATGCGGTCAGGTCAGCACCATCGACGCGCGGACCGGGCAACGCGGTCCCACCCGCAGCGGCTACGCCGACAAGCAGATCACGCTGTCCTCCGACGGCACGACCGTGTTGTCGGCCGGTCGCACCCGGGTGGAGATGTGGCGTTCCGACATGGTGCGGACCCTCGCTTACGGCGACCTTGACGCGCCGGTCAACCCGCCGGTGCCGGCGAAGCCGCCCTGCCAGTTCCTGTCGTCGGCTGCCAGCTCGTCGGGAATGTCGATCCTGCAGACCTGCCCGAACAACCCGAGCGTGCGCCTGACGCTGCTCAAGGTGGCCAAGGAGGACGTCTCACCGGATCAGCGGTACGCCCAGCAGCCGGGCGTCAGCCCTGACTCCGGCGCCAAGGTTCTCGCGGTATCGGACCTCCGCACCGCTGCGTATCTGCCCACCCCGCAGCCGCGGATCGCGGTCTACGACGAGACCGGGCAGGAAGTCTCGAGCACCCTGCTGCCCAAGCCCGCGGCTCCCGACGGCACGGTGACGCGTGCGGCCGGCCTGCTGACGTACTGGACCGGCGACAGCGTGGTCGTGCTGGACGCCGACACCCTGGCCTACCGCTACACCGTGAACGCCGGCACCGCCGTTCCCCTGGGCCCCGGCACGATCATGGCCGATCAGCTGCTGATCCCGGTCACCGGCGGCATCGGCGTCTACGAATCGGCCCACGGCACTCTACAGCGGATGATCCCTGTCGACCGCGGCGCGGCGGCCGGACCGATCGTGCCCGCTGTGGCGGGGACGACGGTTCTCGAGCAGCGCGGGGCCACCCTGGTCGCGCTCGGCGAACGCGGCTGACCTCACACCTCGGGGGCGAAGCTGGGCAGGGGCTTCCCTGATTTCCAGTGCTTGAGCAATTCCCTCGCCAGATCACGGTAGGCCACCGAACCCTTGTTCTTCCTGCCGGCCAACACCGACGACCCCGACGCGCTGGCCTCGGCGAACCGCACCGTGCGCGGGATCGGCGGTGCCAGGACCGGCAGGCCGTAGCGGTCGGCGACGTCGAGGAGCACATCGCGGCTGTGCGTGGTCCGTGAGTCGTACAGCGTCGGCAGCGCGCCGAGCAGCGCCAGATCGGCGTTGGTGATCTGCTGTACGTCGGTCACCGTGCGCAGGAACTGACCGACGCCGCGGTGCGCGAGCATTTCGCACTGCAGCGGGACGATCACCTCGTCGGCGGCCGTCAGGGCGTTCAGCGTCAGCACACCCAGTGAGGGTGGGCAGTCG
This sequence comes from Mycobacterium sp., assembly GCA_025965895.1. Lineage (GTDB taxonomy): Bacteria > Actinomycetota > Actinomycetes > Mycobacteriales > Mycobacteriaceae > Mycobacterium. The sequence goes on along the minus strand of JAOPWC010000178.1, from coordinate 51,744 downwards.
ACGATCACCGCGTCGAAATCGCTGCGAATCTTCGCCAGCGCGCGTTTGAGGGCGTACTCGCGTCCCGCGCGCATCAGCAGCATCGCTTCGACACCGGCCAGGTCGATGTTGGCCGGCAGCAGCGTCATTCCCTCGTCGGTGTCCACCAGGGCCGCCGATGGCTCCACCTCGCCGAGCAGCACCTCGTGCACCGACACCGGAAGCTTGTCCGGGTCGTGGCCGAGGGAGAACGTCAAACACCCCTGCGGGTCGAGATCGACCAGCAGCACGCGCTGGCCCTGCTCCACCATCGCCGCCCCCAACGACGCGACCGTCGTCGTCTTGGCAACACCGCCCTTCTGGTTGGCCACCGCCAGTACTCGACTCACATGTTCATCCAAGCACGCACCCGGACCGCCGCGCGGCCCTTGCGGCACAATCAGCAGGTGGCGATCGAAACCCATCGACTAGTGCTGCTTCGGCACGGCGAAACGGAATGGTCGCGGTCGGGGCGGCACACCGGCCGCACCGATCTGGACCTCACCGAGCATGGCCGCGAGCAGGCGAAGATGGCCGCGGAAGCGCTGGCGCATCTGCATCTCGACAATCCGTACGTGGTGAGCAGTCCTCGCAAACGCGCGGTGCTGACCGCGGAGCTGGCCGGGCTGAAGGTCGACGAGGTCACGCCGCTGCTGGCCGAATGGGACTACGGCGCCTACGAGGGTCTGACCACCCACGACATCCGCGCGAGAGTTCCCTGCTGGTTTCTGTGGACCGATGGCTGCGAGGGCGGCGAGAGCGTGGAGCAGGTCGGCGAGCGCGCCGACAAGGCCGTCGCGCTGGCGCTGCAGCACATGGAGTCGCGCGATGTGGTGTTCGTCGGACACGGCCACTTTTCCCGGGCGGTCATCGCGCGCTGGCTCGAACTGCCGGTGTCCGGGGGTGCGCGGTTTGCGATGCCCGCCGCATCGCTCGCGGTGTGCGGATTCGAGTACAGGGTCCGCCAGCTCGGCGCACTCGGGTTGACGGTCTATCCGCGTCCGGCCGCGGACCAGTGACGGGTCAGCCACCCTTCGTGCTGGCCGGCCCCGGCGGAACGCTGGTGGCCGAGGGCATCCACAGCACCTATCCCGACGCTGCGGCCGCACGGACGGCACTGCGGGGAGGGACGACGCCGATCATCGTCGGCGCGTTGCCGTTTGACGTGTCGCAGCCGGCGGCGCTGCTGCGTCCGCGGACTCATACCTTCGGCGACGAGTTGCCGTCGTGGCCGACGCGGCGGCTGCCGCCCGTGCGCGTGGCGGCCACCGTCCCGGCGCCCGACGAGCACTCGGCCCGGATCCGGCGGGCCCTCGCCGCGCTGACCGACCCCGATTCCGCGTTGCGCAAAGTGGTGCTGGCCCGTGCGCTGGACCTCACGGCAGACGACCCGCTGGACGTTCCGACGCTGCTGAGGCGGCTGGCGGCCGCCGACCCGGCGGCCTACGTCTACGGCGCCGACCTGTCACCGGCCGGCGGCCGCCATGCCGGCGCCACCCTCGTCGGCGCAAGTCCCGAGCTGCTGGTGGCCCGCAACGGCGAGCGCGTCACCTGTCAACCGTTCGCCGGGTCGGCGCCGCGCTCCCCCGACCCGGACACCGACCGCGCCAACGGCGCCGCGCTACAAGAGTCGGCCAAGAACCGGCTCGAGCATGCGCTGGTGGTCGACGCGATGCGTAAGGCCCTTGATCCGCTGTGCGTGGACCTGCAGATCGCCCCCACGCCGCAGCTGAGCAGCACGGCCGCGCTGTGGCACCTGAGCACTCCGATTACCGGGCGCCTCCGCGAAACCTCCACCACCGCTTTGGATCTCGCGCTGGTTCTGCATCCGACACCCGCGGTCGGCGGGGTGCCGACAGACGATGCCGTCGCGATGATCGCCGAACTGGAGGGCGACCGCGGCTTCTACGCGGGCGCGGCGGGCTGGTGTGACCGCCACGGCGACGGCCGGTGGGTGGTCACGATCAGGTGCGCCGAGCTGTCGGCGGATCGGCGCGGCGCGCGCGCCTACTCCGGGGGCGGTATCGTGGCCGATTCCGAGGTCGCCGACGAATTGGCTGAGACCACAACAAAATTCAGAACGATACTGTCGGCACTGGGGGTTGCGGCGTGATCAGGCGGGCGGCTCCCGGTGACGTCGCGCAGCTGACTGCGATGATCCATGAGCTGGCCGCGTTCGAGAAGGCCGCTGAGCACTGCACCGTCACCGAAAGCCAGCTGCACACAGCACTTTTCGGCGACAGCGCCACCGTGCACGGGCATGTCGCGGAGGTGGACGGCGAGATCGCCGCGGGGGCACTGTGGTTCCTCAACTTCTCCACCTGGGACGGCGAAGCGGGCATCTATCTGGAAGACCTGTTCGTACGCCCCGCGTTCCGGCGCCGGGGGCTGGCCCGTGCACTGCTGTCGGAGCTGGCCCGGCTATGCGTGGCGGCCGGCTACACGCGCTTGACGTGGGCGGTGCTGGACTGGAACACCGACGCGATCGCGCTGTACGGCGCCGTCGGCGGTCAGCCACTGACTGAGTGGCTCACCTACCGAGTTTCGGGTCCGGCGCTGTCGGAGCTGGCCGGATCCTGAGGTCCGTCGACGCCGGACACCCAGCGCAGCGCGGCGGGGCTGAACAGCAACACCAGCGTGCCGATCGCGACGACGCCAACCGGGATGCCGTAGGCCGGCTGGTGCGATCCCGCGGTCAGGTACCAGGCGACGGGCAACAGCAGCAGCTGGGCGAACACGGCCACGCCGCGGCCCCACCGCCGGCCGGTCCACAGTGCCCATCCGGCGCCCAGCACGGCCCCGCCGGCCAGCACGAACCAGGCCGCGGTGCCGAAGCCGTTGACGACGCGCTGGTCGGCACCGGCCACGCCGCGAATGACCAGCACGATCGCCACGACCACTGCGGCGACGCCCTCCGCCGCGACGGCGAGCCCGGCGCGGCGCACCTGGGCGGGCGGGCGACTGGTCACCGGTTCAGCCTAGAAGCTCGCATTAGGCTGATGCCCCGTGCGCGCCGTTCTGATCGTGAACCCCAACGCGACGTCGACCACTGCGGCAGCCCGGGACCTGCTCGCGCACGCGCTGGAAAGTCGCGCCCACCTCACGGTCGCGCACACCGATCACCGGGGCCATGCGACTGAGATAGCGCGGGCCGCCGCTCGCGACGGGATGGACGTGGTGATCGTCCACGGCGGAGACGGGACCGTCAACGAGGTGGTCAACGGCGTGCTGGGTCCGCCCGGCGGGTCCGACCACGGACACGTGCCTGCCGTCAGCGTGGTGCCCGGCGGGTCGGCCAACGTCTTCGCCCGCTCGCTGGGCATCAGCCCGGACCCTGTTGAAGCCACCAACCAGCTGGTCGACCTGCTGGGCCAGCACGGCCGTCACGAGCGTTGGCGGCGCATCGGGCTGATGGACTGCGGCGAGCGCTGGGCGCTGTTCACCGCCGGCATGGGCGTGGACGGCGAAGTGGTGGCCGCGGTCGAAGCGCAGCGCAACAAGGGCAGGCGCGTCACGAGCTCCCGCTACATCCGCACCACCGTGCCGCTGATGCTGCGCAGTGCGCGCCGCGAGCCGCGCATGACCCTGCAGTTGCCCGGCCGACCGCCGGCCACCGGCGTGCATTTGGTGTTCGTGTCGAACGCCAACCCGTGGACGTACGCCAACACTCGCCCGGTCTGGACGAACCCGCGGACCACATACGAGTCGGGGCTCGGCGTGTTCGCGACGACCAGCATGAACGTCTGGGCCAACCTGGGGCTGGTGCGGCAGATGCTCGCCAAACAACCCCGGCTGGAGGCCAAGCACCTGATCCGCCACGACGACCTGCCGTGGGTGAAGGTGAGCGCCGAGAGCCCAGTCGCCAGCCAAATCGACGGAGACTACGTGGGAGTGAACCAGGAGTGGACGTTCACATCGGTGCCGGACGCTTTGGGCGTGGTCGCGCCACCCGCAAAAACCCTTGCTGACCTGGAGTGACTAAGTTTGGCTCGGCCAATTGTGGGCACAGGTGGATTGAGTGTAGTACAAACGAGTAAGCGGTCTGGTAACAGACCACGATAGTGAGATAGCACACGTGTTAACCCGCACTATTGACATCTGTTGGGCTTGTGAAACGATCACATGCAACAGTGCCGAAACATTCGAGTGCGCGCGTTAACAGTTGAAGACACATCTGTGCGCATCGCCGCGCACACAGCCAAGGAGTATTTTCATGGATTGGCGCCACAAGGCGGTCTGTCGTGACGAGGATCCGGAGCTGTTCTTCCCGGTGGGAAACAGTGGGCCGGCCCTTGCCCAGATTGCTGACGCGAAACTGGTATGCAACCGGTGTCCGGTGACCACCGAATGCCTCACCTGGGCGTTGGAGACCGGCCAGGACGCCGGTGTCTGGGGCGGCATGAGCGAAGATGAGCGGCGTGCGCTGAAGCGCCGCAATGCGCGCACCCGGGCCCGTAGCAGCGTCTAGCCCCTCCCGGGCAATGATGGAATTGCGCCCGACAAATTCATTGCAATTATCGTTGCCGATAATTGCCGGGCTAAATTCCCGCGACTCGTGCGCGGCGGCCGATCGGCACCCGCAATATCACGTCGGTTCCGCCGGCCGGCGCGTCGTGCATGCCCAGCGAGCCGTCGAGTTCGGTCGACACCAGCGTCCGCACGATCTGCAAACCCAGTCGGTCCGACTTCTCCAGGCTGAACCCGTCGGGTAGGCCACGGCCGTTGTCGTGGACGACGACGTCGAGCCAGCGCGCCGAGCGTTCGGCGCGGATGGTGACCCATCCGTGCTTGCCGGTCGAGTCGAAAGCGTGCTCGATCGCGTTCTGCACCAGCTCGGTGATGACCAGGATCAGCGCCGTGGCCCGGTCGGCGTCGAGCACCCCCAGGGCGCCGACGCGGGTGACCCGAATCTGCGAGTCGACGGTCGCCACGTCGTTCATGATCGGCAGGATCCGGTCCACCACCTCGTCGAGATTGACCTCTTCGTCGACCGACATCGAGAGCGCGTCGTGCACCAGCGCGATCGATGACACCCGTCGCACCGACTCAATCAGCGCCTCGCGGCCTTCGGCGTTGCTGGTGCGCCGGGCCTGCAGCCGCAGCAGCGCCGCGACCGTCTGCAGGTTGTTCTTGACCCGGTGATGGATCTCGCGGATGGTCGCGTCCTTGCTGAGCAGCGCCCTGTCGCGGCGTTTGACCTCCGTGACGTCGCGGATCAGTACGGCTGCCCCGACGGATATGCCGTGCACGACGAGCGGCAGGGTGCGCAGCAACACCGCGGCCCCGCCAGCGTCGACCTCCAGCCGCATGCTGGAGCCCCCGGTCAGCGAATCGCGCACGTGCTCGGCGAGTTCCTGTGCCTCGAACGGGTCGGAGATCAGCGGCCGGGTGATGCTCACCAGGTTGTGGCCCTCGAGTTCCGAAGTCAGACCCATTCGGTGGTAGGCCGACAACGCGTTGGGGCTCGCGAAGACGACGTTGCCGTCGACGTCGAGGCGGATGAAGCCGTCCCCGACCCGTGGGCTCGAGCGCGACATCGGCAGATCACCGACGTTGGGAAACGTCCCCTCCGAGAGCATCCGCACCAGGTCGCTCGCGCACTCGAGGTAGGCGATCTCCAGCGGGCTGGACTTGCGTCGCGCGGCCAGTGCAGTCTGGTGCGTCAGCACCGCCACGACGTGGTTGCCGTGCCGGACGGGCACGGCCTCGACGTTCAGGCCCTCGGTTTCCGCGCTGCCGCTGTCGCTCTCCCGCCCGATCGCCCCCGTGTCGAAAGCGGCAGTCACCAGCGGCAACTGCTCAGCGCCGGCCACCGTGGCGACGGCGTCGGTCATCAACACCGTCGGCGCTGTGTTGGGCCGGCACTGCGCGACGCACACCAGCGCGCCGTCGTCGCGCCGCACCCACATCAGGTAGTCGGCGAAGGACAGGTCAGCCAGCAGCTGCCACTCCCCTACCACCGCGTGAAGATGGTCGACCGCGTTGCCCGGGAGAACGGTGTGCTCGGCAAGCAGGTCACCGAGAGTAGACATCTGTCGGCTAGGAGATCACCGCGATCAGGTCGCCGGCGCGGATCACGTCACCCACAGAAACCTTGACCTGCGTCACCGTGCCGGCCACCTCGGCGTGCACCGGGATCTCCATCTTCATCGACTCCAGCAGGACCAGGGTGTCCCCCGCGCCGACCTGATCGCCCTCGCTGACCACAACCTCGAGCACACTGGCCACGATTTCCGCGCGAACGTCCTCGGCCATTCTCACCCCGTTCGTCTACTGCCCTGCTTGCCGCTCCATCGAACCACAAAGCGACATGCGACACTGAGTGCAAACGTCTCGAGGAGGGATCAGCAATGGCCAAGAGGGGCCGAAAGAAGCGTGACCGCAAACACAAGAAGGCCAACCACGGCAAGCGCCCCAACAGCTAGGGCCGGTACTGACCGCGGAAGATCGTGGTCCGTCTGATCTCGACCATCAGCCGCTGACGCAGCCGCTCCGGCGCCTTCTCGCCCCCGCACTTGCGGGCGATCAGGTTCTGGATGCGTTCCTCGACGCCGTAGTGGCGCAGGCAGCCCGGGCAGGCCTCCAGATGGTGACGCAGCTTGTCGCGCGTCTCGGGCGTGCACTCACCGTCAAGCAGCGTCCACACCTCGGCCATCACCGCGGCACAGTCGGGATGCTGGGGGTCCACCGGGCCGATGGGCGGACGAAACTCGCTCTCGCTCACGACGACACCTCCTCTGCGGCGTGCCCGCGCATGAAACCGCGTTCCTTCGCCACGTTGGCCAGCAAGTCTCGCAACTGCCGACGACCGCGATGCAACCGCGACATCACGGTGCCAATGGGAGTATCCATGATCTGGGCGATTTCTTTATAGGGAAAGCCCTCGACGTCCGCGTAATACACCGCCATCCGGAACTCCTCGGGCAGGGCCTGCAACGCCTCTTTGATCTCGCTGTCCGGTAAGGCCTCCAGCGCCTCCACCTCGGCCGAACGCAACCCCGTCGACGAATGCTCGGCATTGGACGCCAGCTGCCAGTCGGTGATTTCCTCTGTCGGATACTCAGCCGGCTGACGCTGCCGCTTGCGGTAGCTGTTGATGTAGGTGTTGGTCAGGATCCGGTACAGCCACGCCTTGAGGTTGGTGCCCTCCCGGAACGACCGGAAGCCCGCGTAGGCCTTCACCATCGTTTCCTGAAGCAGGTCCTCGGCATCGGCAGGGTTTCGTGTCATCCGCAGCGCGCCGCCGTACAGCTGGTCGAGCAGCGGGATCGCGTCGCGTTCAAAGCGTGCGGTCAGGTCGGCGTCCGTCTCCGGCGCGCGCTCTGGCGGCCCGGCACCGTCGGACGATGCGTCATCCGCACCATCGACGTCAGTCATTGCGGTCCCTTTCCTGAGGAGGTCGTCGAACCGCCACGGCACCCGTACCGGGCGGACCGGACGTTCGAGGCAGACCGTCACCACCAGACTCCCCTTCACCAATCGTAGAACCGCGGGCCACTTCCGCATGACTGCACCCAACAACACCCGTTCACATGGGTCTTGTTCCCTCGCCGCCGGGCGGCCCTCGATAGGGTGACGCCATGTCTCTTTCCGGCAAAACCATGTTCATTTCCGGGGCCAGCCGCGGCATCGGCCTCGCGATCGCCAAACGCGCCGCACAGGACGGCGCCAACGTCGCGCTGATCGCCAAGACCGCCGATCCCCACCCAAAACTGCCGGGCACCGTGTACACCGCCGCGAAGGAGATCGAGGACGTCGGCGGCCAGGCGCTGCCGATCATCGGCGACGTGCGCGACGGCGACATGGTGGTCGCCGCCGTCGCCAAGGCGGTGGCGCAATTCGGCGGCATCGACATCTGCGTCAACAACGCATCGGCGATCAACCTCGGGGCGATCACCGAAGTGCCGTTGAAGCGCTTCGACTTGATGAACGGGATCAACGTGCGGGGCACGTACGCGGTGTCACAGGCGTGCATACCGCACATGGTGGGCCGGGAGAACCCGCACATCCTGACGCTGTCGCCGCCCATCAGCCTCGACAAAAAGTGGCTCAAGCCGACCGCGTACATGATGGCCAAGTACGGGATGACGCTGTGCGCCCTCGCCCTGGCCGAGGAACTGCGCGGCGAAGGCGTCGCGTCCAACACGCTGTGGCCCCGCACGCTGGTGGCCACCGCAGCGGTGCAGAACCTGCTGGGGGGCGAGGCGGCGATGGCCCGGGCCCGGAAACCCGAGGTATATTCCGACGCCGCGTATGCGGTGGTCACCAGGGCCGCCAACGTCTACACCGGCAACAGCCTGCTGTGCGAGGACGTGCTCGTCGAGTCCGGCGTGACCGACTTGTCGGCGTACGACTGCGTCCCGGGCGGCGAACTGGGCGTGGACCTGTGGGTGGACAACCCCAATCCTCCTGGTTACCAACAGCCCTGAGGTGCCCCGCGCTGCGACGCCCGCCATCGCGGCCCTGCAGGCGGCCGGTGTGCCGTACGCGGTGGTCGCGTTCGAACACGATCCGACGGAGCGGTCGTTCGGGCCGGAGGCCGTCGAGGCGCTGACCCGCGCTGCGGATATCGAGCCCGAACAGATCTTCAAGACACTCGTGATCGCCGTGCCGAACGGATTCGCCGTCGCGGTGCTGCCGGTGCCGTCGCGGCTGTCCCTCAAAGCCGCCGCGGCCGCGCTTGGCGCCCCGAGGGCGACGATGGCCGATCAGGCCAGCGCCGAACGTGTTACCGGCTACGTGGTCGGCGCCATTTCGCCGTTCGGGCAACGCCGGAAGCTGCCTACTGTCGTCGACGAGGCCGCGCTGGGATCAGACCGGGTGTTCTGCAGCGCCGGCAGGCGCGGCTGGGACGTCGCGGTGGCGCCGGCCGACCTGATCGGGCTCACCTCCGCGGCCGTGGCGGACATTTCCGCCTAGAGCAGGCTCTCCTGTCTGCCCTGCGGCTCGGCCGGCTCGATCAGTTCGGGCCCGTTGTTGCGGACACTGTTCACCAGCGTCGACACCTCGCGGATCTCCAAGTGCGACACGTCTGCCCGCACAGTGAGCAGTTCCGGGTCGAGGGCGCTGTCGGGGTCGAGCCAGCGGTCCCAGTCCCGCTCGTCGAGCATCAGCGGCATCCGATCATGGATCTCGGCGAGCGGCCCGACGGCGTCGGTGGTGATGATCGTGCAGCTGAGCAGCGGCGGGGCCGCAGGATCGGGCTTCCACACCGACCACAGCCCCGCCATGCAGATCAGCTTGTCGTCGCCGGGGGTCATGAAGAACGGCGTCTTGCGCGCCTTCTTGCCTGATGCGATGTCGGGGTTGGCGCGCCATTCGTACCAGCCGTTCATCGGCACCAGGCAACGCTTGGTCTTGGCCGACGACCGGAACGCCGGCGAGGTGGTGACTTTGTCCGCGCGCGCGTTGATCATCAGCGGAGGGTTGCCCTCCGGGGCGCCGTCGGGGCCGGCCTTCACCCAGGGCGGCACCAACCCCCAGCGCATCAACCGCAGTCGCCTGGTCGGCTGGTCCTCTGGTTCGCTGTGCCGTCTGACGACAGCCGCGATATCGGCCGTGGGCGCCACGTTGTAGTTCGGCGCGGCAGCCCGCTCGGCGGCGTCCTTCCGGCTTGACGTCGCCTCGTCGATGGCCTGAATTTTCTGCGCCAGAAGGGCCGGATCGGTGGTCACCGCGAATCGCCCGCACATGGGCTCCATCTTCGCAGGGTCCGGCCCGTGACGTACGAGCTGAGGTCGGAGGCGAGGAAGACGGCGGCGCCTGCCATCTCGTCGACATGGCCGACGCGACTCGGTGAGGGTCAGGTCCGGGTCAGGTCGCGTCGATGACCGTCTTGCCGAAGCGGTCGATCGTCTCCAGGACGTGCGCCATGCCGTCTCCGGGCATCTGCACCTGCACCCACGTCACGCCGATCGCCGCCAGCTTGTCGACGCCGGCCAGATAGGCGTCGCCGCTGAAGTCCTGCCGACCTGGATTGCCGCCGCCGAGGTTGCTGAAGGTGACGTCGATCGCTGAGAAGTCCCGGCCGACGCCGTCGCATCGTCGACGCAGATCGTCGATGCCGTCCTGCAGGCGCTCGATCGTGTCCATCACCGCAGTGCCTGCGGTGTTCGCCAGCCCGGACGGCGCGGGAAACGGGCACCAGCCGTCACCGTGTGCCGCGACGCGTCGGCGCGCCGCCCCGGTGTTGCCCCCGATCCAGATCGGCGGGTGCGGTCGGCTCACCGGTCGCGGATGCGCGGTGATCCCCCGGGCGGTGAAGTGCCGGCCTTCGAAGGTGATGTCGTCACTGGTCCAGATCGTCCTGATCGCATCGAGGCCCTCGTCGAACAATGCGTTTCGTTCGTCGTGATCGACCCCGAGTGCAGCGAACTCGGGCTTGAGGTAGCCCGTGCCGGCAGCGAGCGTGAACCGACCGCCGGAGAGCAGGTCCAGCGTCGCGCCCGCCTTGGCGATCAGAAACGGGTTGCGGTACGGCAGCACCACCACGTTCGGGATCAGTCGAAGCGTCGTCGTGCGTGCCGCGGCGAACGCCATCGCGACGAACGGATCGAGGGCGTCGTGGCCGCCGGCTTCAAGCCACCGCTGCGTCGGGGCGGGGTGGTCGGTGAACCCGAAGCCGTCGAATCCGGCGGCCTCGGCCGCCTCGGCGACGGCGCCGACCCCTGCGCCGGAGACCAGGTCGGGATCGCAGGGGTGACTGAGGATCGGATAGGTGAACGCGTAGTGCATCTTTGAGAATGACGTTATCACCGTGGTGGCGGCGCCGGGTGACACGCCATGATGGTGGGGTGAGCACGGACCTGTGGGCGGCGCCGACCACCCCGGTGCCCGTCCACGCCACGGTGAGGGTGCCCGGCTCCAAGTCGCAAACCAACAGGGCGCTGGTGCTCGCCGCGCTTGCGGCGGCCCAGGGTAACGGCACATCGACGATCAGCGGCGCGCTACGCAGCCGCGACACCGACCTGATGATCGAGGCGCTGCGGGTGCTCGGGCTCGCGGTGGACGGGGCCGAGAGTCAGCTGACGGTCAGCGGCGAGATCCGGCCCGAGCAGGGCGCCCGCGTCGACTGCGGCCTGGCCGGCACGGTGCTGCGGTTCGTGCCGCCGCTGGCGGCGCTGTCCACCGAAGCGGTCACCTTCGACGGAGACGAGCAGGCCCGCGTGCGGCCGATCACCCCGCTGTTGGACGCGCTGCGCACACTCGGTGTCCGGATCGACGGCGCCGGCCTTCCGTTCGTCGTGCGCGGCGACGGCTCGGTGACCGGCGGCACGATCGGGATCGACGCGTCGGGTTCGTCGCAGTTCGTCTCGGCTCTGCTGCTGTCCGGTGCGGCGTTCGGGGACGGGCTGGGCGTCGAACACACCGGCGCCACGCTGCCGTCGGCCCCGCACATCGCAATGACCGTGGCGATGCTGCGCGAAGCGGGCGTCGAAATCGACGACACCGAGGCGGACCGTTGGCACGTTGCACCGGGAACGGTAGCCGCCCGGGACTGGGCGATCGAACCCGACTTGTCGAACGCCGTTCCGTTTCTTTCCGCGGCAGTGGTGACCGGGGGGACCGTCCGCGTCGCAGGTTGGCCGGCCGTCAGCATGCAACCCGCCGCCCACATCCTCGACATCCTGCGCGCCCTCAAATGTGTCGTGCGCCAAAGTGACACGTATCTCGAGGTAAAGGGCCCGATGATTTACGACGGGATCGATGTCGACCTGCGCGACACCGGCGAGCTGACGCCGGCGGTCGCGGCCCTGGCCGCCCTGGCCAGCCCCGGCTCCGTGTCCCGGCTGACCGGCATCGCGCATCTGCGCGGCCACGAGACGGACAGGCTCGCGGCCCTGAGCACAGAGATCAACCGTCTCGGCGGGCGTTGCGAGCAGACGCCCGACGGGCTGGTGATCACCGCAGAGGCGCTGCACGCCGGCACCTGGCACTCCTACGCTGACCACCGCATGGCGATGGCCGGGGCGATTGTGGGATTGCGGGTGCCCCGCGTCGCGGTCGACGACATTGCGACCACCGCCAAGACGCTTCCGGAATTCCCGCAGCTGTGGGCGGAGATGCTGTCGGGCCAGGGCCCCTGCTCTTGAGGCCCGGGGACTACGACGAGTCCGACGTCCGGGTGCGATCGGGCCGCGGCTCGCGGCCCCGAACAAAGACCCGACCCGAACACGCCGACGCCCGTTCGGCGATGGTGGTCAGCGTCGACCGCGGCCGGTGGGGCTGTGTCCTCGACGGCGATCCGGACCGCCCCGTGACCGCGATGCGCGCCCGTGAGCTGGGCCGCACACCGATTGTGGTGGGCGACGACGTCGACGTGGTCGGTGACGTGTCCGGACGCGCCGACACGCTGGCCCGGATCGTGCGGCGGGGACCGCGGCGCACGGTGCTGCGCCGGACCGCCGACGACACCGACCCGACCGAGCGGGTCGTCGTGGCGAACGCCGATCAGTTGCTGATCGTGGTCGCGCTCGCCGACCCGCCGCCTCGCACCGGGCTGGTGGACCGCGCGTTGATCGCCGCGTACGCCGGTGGGCTGTCGCCGATCCTGTGCCTGACCAAGACCGACCTCGCGCCGGCCGAGCCGTTCGCCGAGCAGTTCGCCGATCTGGACCTCACCGTGACGGCCGCCGGCCGCGACGACCCGCTCGATGCGGTGGCCCCGATGTTGAGCGGGAAGGTGACGGTGTTGCTCGGGCATTCGGGGGTCGGCAAGTCCACGCTCGTGAACCGCCTCGTGCCGGAGGCGGAGCGGGCGGTCGGTGAGGTCACCGACATGGGCAGGGGACGGCACACCTCGTCGCAGTCGGTGGCGCTGCCGCTGCACGAATCGGGCTGGGTGATCGATACGCCGGGCATCCGCTCATTCGGGCTGGCCCACATCGAGCCCGACGACGTGCTGTTGGCGTTCTCCGACCTCGCCGAGGCCATCAAGGACTGCCCCCGCGGCTGCGGCCATCTCGGAGCACCCGCCGACCCCGAGTGCGCGCTCGACACCCTGACCGGCGCGGCGGCACGCCGCGTTACCGCAGCCCGCCGCTTACTGCGGGTGCTGACCCAGACCTAATAGGCGGCCAACTACGCCCGTGACGGGCGCTTCGGGCGTATTGTCCGCTAGATCCGGTCCGGTCACCGTCGAGCGGATGGGGGAGCAAAGATGGCGTTAGTTGCGCGAATTCCAGTCATCTGCCGGCTGGCGGTCGCCGCAGCGGTGGCCGTCGTGTTGCCCGGTGTGGCGGATGCGGCGGGGGGCTTGGCGACGGCAGGCGCCTTCTCGAGTCCCGGGCTGCCGATCGAATATCTCGACGTTCCGTCGCCGTCGATGGGCCGCAACATTCGCGTCGAGTTCCAGAGCGGCGGCGCCGGCTCGCACGCCGTGTATCTGCTGGACAGCATGGAGGCAGCCGAGGACGTCAACGGCTGGGACCGCAACACCGCCGCGTTCGACTGGTACCACGGGTCGGGGCTCTCGCTCGTGCTGCCCGTCGGTGGCATGTCGAGCTTCTACAGCGACTGGTATCAGCCGGCGGTCGGCAACGGCCAGACGTACACATACAAGTGGGAGACGTTCCTGACGCAGGAGTTGCCGACGTGGCTGCAGGCCAACAAGAACGTCGCACCGAACGGCAACGCGGCGGTGGGTTTGTCGATGGGTGGCTCGTCGGCGCTGGTGCTGGCGATCTATCACCAGCAGGAGTTCATCTACGCCGGCTCGCTGTCGGGCTTTTTGAACCTGTCCCAGGGTCAGTGGCCCGGGTTGGTCAACATCGCGATGCACTACGACGGCGGCTTCGACCCCAACGCGATGTGGGGTTCGCCGGGTGACCCGGCCTGGGCGCGCAACGACCCGACCGTCAACGTCGCACGGCTGGTCGCCAACAACACGCGGGTCTGGGTCTACTGCGGCAACGGCAGCCCCACCGACATCGATGTCAACAATCCGAACTCCGCCCCGGTGCAGGGGCTCGGTTTCCTGGAGGGATTCGCGATCGGCGGCAACATCGCCTTCCGAGATGCCTACATCGCCGACGGCGGCAAGAACGGGGTGTTCAATTTCCCGGGGAACGGCACCCACAGCTGGGGCTACTGGGGCCAGCAGCTGCAGCAGATGAAACCGGATCTGCAGCGGGTGCTGGGCGCTACATCAACCACCTGAATCAATCACCTGACCGGCTCGCCGCGCGGCGCCGGCGCCAGCCCCGCACAGTCGTGATCGCGGTCTTCAGCCCGCGACGGCGCCCGGTCGTGGGGTCGGTGCTCGCGAAGCCGGGCTCCAGTTCGGCGAACATCTTCTCGCTGCGGGTTTCAGGCGCGTCGTCTGCCGTGTCCGACAGGTACTTGTTCGGCAGCGACAGTTTGGCGATGGTCCGCCATGTCTTCCCGTACTGCATCAGGAAGGAGCCCGTCGTGTAGGGCAGGTCGTACTTGTCGCAGACCGGTTTCACCCGCGCCGAGATCTCGTGAAGCCGATTGCTCGGCAGATCCGGGTACAGGTGGTGCTCGATCTGGAGGCACAGGTTGCCGCTCATGAACCGCATGGCAGGACCTGCCTCGAAATTGGCGCTGCCGAGCATCTGGCGCAGGTACCACTGACCCTTCGTCTCGCCGATCATGTCGGTCTTGGTGAATTTCTCTGCGCCGTCGGGAAAGTGGCCGCAGAAGATCACCGCGTTGGACCACACGTTGCGGATGATGTTGGCCAGCACGTTCGCCTTGAGTGTCGACGTGTAGGTGGCCGCCGGCGACAGCGACGTCACGGCCGGGAACCCGACGTAATCCTTGAAGAGCTGGTGGCCGGCCTTGATCGCGAACTCGCGCACCCGCACCAGCGTCGCCTCGCGATTGTCGCGGCCCTTGGACATCTTGCCGAGTTCCAGGTGCTGCAACCCCACTCCCCACTCGAAGCCGAGCGCGAGGATGGTGTTGAACAGGAGGTTGCCGAGGTTGAACTTCTTCCAGCGCTGGTCGCGGGTCACTCGCAGCATGCCGTAGCCCACGTCGTCATCCATGCCCAGGATGTTCGTGAATTTGTGGTGCTGGAAATTATGGGTGAACCGCCAGTGTTTGGACGCCCCGCCCATGTCCCATTCCCAGGTCGACGAGTGGATCTCGGGGTCGTTCATCCAATCCCACTGGCCGTGCATGACGTTGTGGCCGATCTCCATGTTCTCGACGATCTTGGCCACGCCCAGCGTCACGGTGCCGGCCCACCAGGCCGACCGTTTGGAGCTCGCGGCCAGCATCACGCGGCCGGCCACCTCCAGCGCGCGCTGGGCCGCAATGGTGCGGCGAATGTAGCGCGCATCGCGCGCACCGCGGGAGTCCTCGATGTCCAGGCGGATCGCATCAAGCTCAAAGGCCAGGTTCTCAATGTCGGCATCGGTCAGGTGGGCGAACGCCTCGACGTCAGAAATCGCCATCGTGCCTCCTTTCGGGTTGCCCTACGTTACCGTAACCTACGGCGGCGTAGGTTACCAGCCAGTAAAGATTAGACGTCGAGCACACAGTCGCCGGACGCCGCCGAGATACACGTCTGCACGCGCGTTCCCGGCTCGTGCTCGGCGCCGGTGCGCAGGTCGCGCACGTAGCCGTCGACCAGGCCGACGACGCAGGACTGGCAGATGCCCATCCGGCAGCCGAAAGGCATTTGCACACCGGCATTTTCGCCGGCGTCCATCAGCGACGTCGCGGCGTCGGCGGTCGCCGTCTTACCGCTGCGCGCGAACGTCACGGTGCCGCCCGCGCCGTGTGCCGCGGCGCGTGAGGCCGCGAACCGCTCGAGGTGCAACTGCCCCGCGATGCCAGCACCGTCCCACACCCGCTCGGCCACCGACAGCATGCCCTCGGGGCCGCAGGCCCAGGTCTGCCGACCGCGCCAGTCGGGTACCTCGGCGTCGAGTCCGGGCAAATCCAGCCGACCCTGTGCGCGGGTCAATCGCAATTTCACCCGGTAACCCTCGTGGGTCCGCGCGAAGTCGGCCAACTCGCCGGCGAACATCGTGTCGGATTCGGTGGGCGCGGAGTGCAGATGCACGACGTCGGTGACCTGATCACGGCGAGCCATGGTGCGCAGCATCGACATCACCGGGGTGATTCCGGAGCCGGCGGTGAGAAACAGAACGGAGGCGGGAGCGGGGTCGGGCATCACGAAGTTGCCCTGCGGCGCGGCCAACCGCACGATCGTGCCCGGTGCGACGCCGCCGACGAGGTGCGTCGACAGGAAACCCTCGGGCATAGCCTTCACCGTGATCGTGATCGTCCGATTGCGCGTCAGCGGGCTCGACGTCAGCGAGTAGGACCGCCAGCGCCAGCGCCCCTCGACGAGCAGACCGATGCCGATGTACTGGCCGGGCTGGTAATTGAACTCGAACCCCCAGCCAGGCTTGATCACCAACGTGGCCGAGTCCGTGGTCTCGCGGCGGACTTCCAGCACGCGGCCCCGAAGTTCCCGCGCCGACCAGAGAGGGTTGGCCAGCTTCAGATAATCGTCGGGCAGCAACGGCGTGGTGATCTGGCCGGCCACCGCCCGCAACGTCCGCCAGACCGGGTGCTTCGCGCTGCCGCCCGCGACCGTCGCTCGTCGCGTGTCCGCCACGACCGCAGTCGGCTTGCGGATTCTCGAACCCATCACACTCCGTAAGTCGGTCGGCAATAACCTACGATACCGTAACCTACGGTTGCGTAACAACTTATCCCCCTAAAGCAGTTCCAGCAGAAACGGCAGTTCCTGCGGGCCGTACCAGGCCAAGTCGTGGTCCTGCGCGTCTCCGACGACCAGCTCGGCGTCCTCGTCGCCGAGGTCGGCAGCGTCGATCGCGTCGATCGCGGCGGCCACCGCCGGTTCTGCGTCGGCGTTGTCGACATGCGCGCACACGACCCGGTCGAAGCGCACCGGGCCCGCCAGCCGCACCACGGCATCGTCGAGGTCGGGGCGCGGCTTCGCGTCGTCGACGTCGGCCACCAGCACGGCCCGCCGCCGCGGCTGTTCGTCGGGCTCCTGGCCGCCCAACAGTCGCAGCGACGCCAGCGTGGCATCGCGCAATGCCACCTCGGCGAGTTCGTCGTCGTCGCCCTCGGCGTACGCCTCCCGCAGCGTCGGGGTGACGGCGAACGCGGTGCCGTTCGTGGCGTGCACCATGCCGTCAGCAACCAGCCGCCCCAGCATGGACAGCGTCACCGGGACGTAGACCCGCATCACGATGTGGGCACGGGCAGCGCAGCGCTGTGCCGCGCCATCATCGGCTTGGCGGCATTGCCCGTTGTCTCTCGTGGCCCACTGTCGAATCGTACTGCCGGAGACTACTGTGCGGCCTCCAGCAGCTCTTCGAGCGATTCGCGCAGCAGCGTCGGCAGCATCTCCACGTCGCTCATCGCGTCACGGTCGGCGTTGATGCCGAAATACACGTTGCCGCAATACGACGTCGCGCCTATTGCCAGGACCTGGTTGTGCAGCAATGGCGGCACCGCGTAGGTCTCGAGCAGTTTCGCGCCGGCGACGTACATCTGTAACTGCGGACCCGGGACGTTGGTCATCAGCAGGTTGAAGACACGAGCGGAGTAGGTCGTGGCGACGCGGATACCCATCGCGTGCAGGGTTGGCGGCGCGAAGCCGGACAGCGTGACGATCGTGCGCGCGTCGACTCGTGCCGGGGTGGGGAGCGACTCGGTGGCGTGGGCGATCTGCGACAGCCGCACGACGGCATTGCTCTCACCGACCGGCAGGTCGACCAGAAACGGCGAAACCTCGCTGATCGCCTGGCCGGGTCCGGCGTTGGTGTGCAGGTCGGCCTGCGGATAAACCGACATCGGCGCCATCGCCCGCACCGTCGATGTGGGGGTGACGGGCTCACCGCGCGAGAGCAGCCAGTTACGCAGCGCGCCCGCGACCACGGCCAGCACCACGTCGTTGACGTCGCAGTCATATCGGGACCGCAGATGTCGGTAGTCCTCGAGGCGGCCGGTCGCCACGGTGAAGCGCCGGTTGCGCGACACCGTGGTGTTCAGCGGGCTGCTGGGGGCGGTGCCACGGATGACGGTGCGGGCCGTGTGCGCCACGGAGCGGCCGATGTCGGCCAGGTAGCCGGCGTTGGTGGCGATGTCGGTGACCGCCGAACGGACGGCCGCAAGTTGTGTCGTAGGGCGCGCCACCCAGTCGCCGACCGCGCCCACCACAAGTTCCGTGGTGCTTGGTTCGCGCGCCGGAATCCAGATGTCCTCGCCGAAGTCCTGTGCGCGCTGGGTGCGGTCGGCAATCACGTGCCCGATCTCCAGCGCGCTCATGCCGTTGACGAGAGCCTGATGGGATTTCGTATAGATCGCGACGCGGTTCTTGGTCAAGCCCTCGACCAGATACATCTCCCACAGCGGCCGGGACTTGTCCAGCGGCCGCGAGCCGAGCCGGGCCACCAGGTCGTGCAGTTGTTCGTCGCTGCCCGGGGACGGCAGCGCGGAACGGCGGATGTGGTAGGTGATGTCGAAATCGTGGTCGTCGATCCACACCGGCCGGGCCAGCCCGAGGGTGACCTCGCGGATCTTCTGCCGGTACCGCGGGATCTGGGGCAACCGTTTCTCGACGGCGATCAGCAGGGTCTCGTAGCTCAATCCGGCGCGGGGACGGCGCAGGATCGACAGCGACCCCACGTACATCGGGGTGGCGGTGGCCTCGAGAAAGTAGAAGGCCGCATCGGATGCCGACAACCTCGTCACCATTGCGGCGGAACCCTCCCCTCGCTCAACGCATCAGCCACCGTAGCCGAAACCGGCTAACCTTTCTGCCGTGCAAGACAACACCGTCAGTGTCGAACGTGTGATCAACGCGCGGACCACGATGCTGGGCGGGCTTGTCGGCGGCCGGATCTGGCGCTACGAGTTGATAGCTGCCGAACGCGACGGCATGCGGGCGACAGTGGAGCGCATCGCGGGACTGCTCGAGCAGAGCAGCTAGCCCCTGCGCGCCGACTTCGGCGGCTTCGGACCGCGGCCCTGCCGCCTCGCCGCCTCGCGACGCTCGCGCCGGCTGGCCCCCGCAGGCACGCCGGCCGGCGTGGATCCCCCGCCGTTGCGCTGCTGCACCTGAGCAGAGCCGTCCTCCGACGGGCCGGTGTAGGTGAACGCCGACGCCCGCTGATCGTCTTGGCCGTCGATACCCTTCGCCCACAGGGCCTGCGGCGCACCATCTTCGGCAAGGGCGTGCCGCCCACCCGGGCTGCCCTGGGCTGCGCCGGCCCGGGCGGCGGCGGCGGCGAACTCGGCCAGCCCCTCAGGCGCGGCAACCGGCGCGACGGCAGGCGCCGGAGCGGCCTCGACCGCGACGTTGAACAGGAAGCCGACCGACTCCTCCTTGAGCCCGTCGAGCATGCCGACGAACATGTCGTAGCCCTCCCGCTGGTACTCCACCAGCGGGTCGCGCTGCGCCATCGCCCGCAGTCCGATGCCTTCCTTGAGGTAGTCCATCTCGTAGAGGTGCTCACGCCACTTACGGTCGATGACGTTGAGCAGCACGTTGCGTTCCAGCTGGCGCATCGTGCCCTCCCCGGCGAGCTCCTCGATCTGCGCCTCGCGCGTCGTGTAGGCGCGTTCGGCGTCCTCGACCAGCGCGTCGAGCAGCTCCTCGCGAGTCAGGTCGTCCATCTCGGATTCCTGGTCGCGGTGGGTCAGCGCATGGTAGTCGATGCCGACCGGATACAGCGTCTTGAGCGCGGTCCACAGCGCCTCGAGGTCCCAGTCCTCGGCGTAGCCCTCGGCGGTGGCACCGTTGACGTACGCGGTGATCACGTCGCGCACCATGTCCAGCGCCTGTTCCTTGAGGTTCTCGCCCTCGAGGATGCGGCGACGCTCGGCGTAGACCACCTTGCGCTGCTGGTTCATCACCTCGTCGTACTTCAGGACGTTCTTGCGGACTTCGAAGTTCTGCTGCTCGACCTGCGTCTGCGCGCTCTTGATCGCGCGGGTGACCATCTTGGCCTCGATCGGCACGTCGTCGGGCAGGTTCAGCCGCGTCAGCAGTGACTCCAGCGTCGCGCCGTTGAACCGCCGCATCAGCTCGTCGCCCAGCGACAGATAGAACCGCGACTCCCCCGGGTCGCCCTGACGCCCGGACCGGCCGCGAAGCTGGTTGTCGATGCGGCGCGACTCGTGGCGTTCGGTGCCCAGCACGTACAGGCCGCCCGCCTCGATCACGTCATGGGCTTCCTCGGCGGCCTCCGCCTTGACCTCCGGCAGCATGGTGTGCCAGGACTGCTCGTACTCTTCGGGCGTCTCGACCGGGTCAAGGCCATGCTCGCGCAATCGCTTGTCGGCCAGGAAGTCGGGGTTTCCGCCGAGCACGATGTCGGTGCCGCGGCCGGCCATGTTGGTGGCCACCGTGATCGCGCCGCGGCGACCCGCCTCCGCGATGATGCCGGCCTCCTGCTCGTGGTACTTCGCGTTGAGGACGTTGTGCGGAATGCGCCGCTTCTGGAACTGGCGCGACAGGTACTCCGACTTCTCCACGCTCGTGGTGCCGATCAGCACCGGCTGGCCCTTGTCGTACCGCTCGGCGACGTCGTCGACGACCGCGATGTACTTGGCTTCCTCGGTCTTGTAGATGAGGTCGGACCTGTCGTCGCGGATCATCGGCTTGTTCGTCGGAATCGTCACGACGCCAAGCTTGTAGATCTCGTGCAGCTCGGCCGCCTCGGTCTGGGCGGTGCCGGTCATGCCGGCCAGCTTGTCGTAGAGGCGGAAGTAGTTCTGCAGCGTGATCGTGGCCAGTGTCTGGTTCTCGGCCTTGATCTCCACGTGTTCCTTGGCCTCGATGGCCTGGTGCATGCCCTCGTTGTAGCGGCGGCCGATCAGCACACGGCCGGTGAACTCGTCAACGATCAGCACTTCGCCGTTCCGGACGATGTAGTCCTTGTCGCGCTGGAACAGCTCCTTGGCCTTCAGTGCATTGTTGAGGTAGCTGACCAGCGGCGAGTTGGCGGCCTCGTAGAGATTGTCGATGCCCAACTGGTCCTCGACGAACTCGACGCCGAGTTCGTGCACGCCGATGGTGCGCTTGCGCAGGTCGACCTCGTAGTGGACGTCCTTTTCCATCAGCGGCGCCAGCCGGGCGAATTCGGTGTACCAGTTCGACGCGGCGTCGGCCGGCCCGGAGATGATCAGCGGCGTGCGTGCCTCGTCGATCAGGATGGAGTCGACCTCGTCGACGATCGCGAAGGTGTGGCCGCGCTGCACGAGATCGTCCAGCGAGTGAGCCATATTGTCGCGCAGGTAATCGAAGCCGAACTCGTTGTTGGTGCCGTAGGTGATGTCGGCGTGGTAGGCGACCCGCCGCTCGTCGGGCGTCATCCCGGACAGGATCACGCCGACCTCGAGGCCGAGGAAGCGGTGCACCCGCCCCATCCACTCGCTGTCGCGTTTGGCCAGATAGTCGTTGACGGTGACGACGTGCACCCCGTTGCCGGCGATGGCGTTCAGGTAGGACGGCAGCACGGACGTCAGGGTTTTGCCCTCGCCGGTCTTCATCTCGGCGACGTTGCCGAAGTGCAGCGCCGCGGCGCCCATCACCTGCACGTCGAAGGGGCGCTGGTCCAGCACTCGCCACGCCGCTTCGCGGGCGACCGCGAACGCCTCGGGCAGCAGGTCGTCGAGGCTTTCGCCGTCGGCGTGACGCTTCTTGAGCTCATCGGTCTTGGCGCGCAGTTCGGCGTCGGTCAGCTTCTCGACGTCGTCGGCCAAGGTGCTGACATAGTCGGCGACGCGCGCCAGGCGCTTGACCATGCGACCTTCACCAAGGCGCAGCAACTTCGACAGCACAGCAATATCCCCTGTTGATTGAAAACTTCGGCGTCCACCATCCTAGGTGACACGCCGACACCACCGGTTCAACCAGCGGGCGCCCGCCGTGTTCAGGAGAGGCGGATCAAACCGTAATCGTAGGCGTGCCGCCGGTAGACCACGCAGGCCTTATCGCTCTCCTTGTCATGGAACAGGAAGAAGTCGTGTCCGACCAGCTCCATCTCGTAGAGGGCGTCGTCGACGGTCATCGGCTTGGCCGGGTGCTCCTTGGTGCGGACGATGCGGCCAGGTTCATGGTCATCGACTGGCGTGGCGCCGGGGGCCGGTGGTGAGCCGGCCCCGACGTCGAACGCCTCGGCGGCATCCTCTGCCGGCGCGACGGCCGTGGCCTGCGACAGCGAGACGGGCGTCTTGTCGCCGTAGTGGACTTTGCGCCGGTCCTTGCTGCGCCTCAGCCGGCCCTCGAGCTTGCACACCGCGGACTCGAAGGCCGCGTAAAAGCTGTCGGCGCACGCTTCGCCGCGAACCACCGGGCCACGGCCGCGGGCGGTGATCTCGACGTGTTGACAGTTCTTGCGCTGGCGGCGGTTGCGCTCGTGGTCGAGTTCGACGTCGAACAGGTAGATGGTCCGGTCGAGCCGCTCGAGGCGGGCGAGTTTCTGGGCGACGTACACGCGGTAGTGGTCAGGAATCTCGACGTTGCGGCCCTTTACCACAACCTCGGCGGCGGGCAGCTCCGCCGGCTCGTCGGCATCGGCGAGAAGCTGGTTGGATTCCACGGATCGGATTGACATATAGACAACTCGTTTCTGTGAGAGTCGGTTGGCCTGAATGCGCCACCGGGTTGCGCCCCGCGCGGCCAGATGTCGAAGGCACACCTCCTAGGACTCTGAGGCGGTTAGCGCCCCGGGAAAGATCGGGGTGCCGCCGTGAATTGTTCACGGGTTCTTGGCCCCGACGGTAGTCCGTGTTCACCACGGCGTGCCACCCATTCGGCAGACCTGTTGCGAGTTCTTCACGCATGTTTGATCGCGGGGTAATTGGCTGTCGCGTCAAGCAAGGGAGAGTGCGAGCACACCGGCCACTGGGGCACCAACGGTGTCGAGTCAGCCCGACAGCACCGGAACCGCACCGGGCACCATCAACGCGCGCACCTCGATCCAGGTCTGACCTCCGTCGGCGCCCGAGCCTGACAGCTGCACCACACCGCGCTGGTCGGCCACATACACTGTCGACGGGTTGGCGGCCACCGTTGAAACCGGCGCCCGCAGGTTGCGGTTGGGCCCGTCGGAGTTGACGCCGTCCAGATTGACGTAGGACACCGGGTGCTGCGGGTCGTTGCGGCTGACGACGATGTCGTCGCCGGTGCGCCACGACAGCGACACGGCAGAGTTGCCGAGCCCGAACCCCAGCCGCCGCGGATAGGTCAACGCATACTCGCCGCCGGGCGTCTGTTCGGAGGTCGCGAGGATCACCTGGCCGCCGATCACCATCGCCGCGCGGGTGCCGTCGCGCGAGAGCTGCAGTTCGGAGATCGGGCCCGGGAACTTGGTGGCCACCGCGGTGGCGTCCACCGGTATCCGCGCGGGCTGACCCGACGCCGCTTCCTGGATCACCCGCACGACGTTGATGCCGTCGACCACGACCCACACCGCGTCGTCCAGTGACCACGACGGCCGCGAAATCGTATGGCCGTCCGTGGCTTCGACGGCGTCGCCCCCGTTGGGCCCGACCCAGAGCGACGACGCGGCGTCGGGCTGCCCGCCGCGCAACGTCACGACCGATGCCAGGTCGCGTCCGCTGCGCGACAACGTCGCCGACTGCTGGTTGGGCATCTGCCCGAACGACCCGGGCACCCGCGGCGCGGTCTGCCCGTCGACAGACACCAGCGAGCCGCCGATCAGCGCATGCACGCCGGCGGCGGCGCCATCGGCGGCGCCCGGGTCGGTGGCGGCAACGTCTGAGGCCTGCCACCCGTCGGCGAAGCGGTCGTCCAGCGCCGCGCCGTCGGCACTGATGACATAGGGTCCCGTGATGCCGGCTCGCGCAAACGTCCAAATCAATTGGGCCGCAAGCAATTGCCGACTGTGCGGGTCGGTGGTGGTCAGATTCTCCAGGTCGACGCGGGCACCACCGTAGCCGCGCCCGATGCCTGTCTTGCCGCCGTCGGCGCGGGTGACCGGCCCTCGTAGCCGCAGCGGCGCGCCCAGCATGTTGCGCACCGCGTTCGCCATCTCCGGGCGAGGGCCGGCGATCAGCTTGCTGACCAGTTCCGTGGCGAGCTGATCGGGGTCGGACACGGCGACGTAGCGCGGGTCGGGGACGACGGTCTTGCCGGTCGGGTCGGCGAAGTACAGGTTGTGCCGCTTGTAGGTCTCCTGGAACTGCTGCCAGTCGAGGAAGACGCCGTTGGGCAGGCGGTCGATGCGCCACCCACCGGGGGTCTTGACCAATTCGATCGCGCCAGGGTCGGGCAGCGCGCCGCCGGCCGTCTCGAACACCCCCATGTCCGACAGCGAGCCAAGCATGTCGGCGCGCATGTTCACCGACACCCTGTCGGCGCTTCGGGTTTCCACGAACACCACGTCGTCGATCAGCAATGCGCTGCCGGCGTCGTCCCATCCGCGCGACGCCGACTCGGTCAGAAACTGCCGCGCCGCAAGGTGCCGGTTCGCGGGATCGGCTGTCGCCTTGAGGAACTCACGCAGCAGCACGTCAGGATCCATGCCGGGTGAGGGCTTCGGCAGGCTCGGCGCGGGCGGACGCTCGACGGTGCCGATCGCCCGGGGCGCCGACGACGACGGCACCCCGGCGCAGCCGGCAAGCAACACGACCGCGAGCACCGCGGCGAGCATCGCCACGATGCGTGTCATACGGTCTCCGAGGCCGGCTCGCGGTGGCGCACGGAGCGCCGATCCTTGCGCTCCGGCGCGATGGGCTTCAACGGCAGTGGGCTGGTAGTCACCTTGTGGCCGCGAACCAGGGGCAGCGTCATGCGGAAGCAGGCCCCCTTCCCCGGCTCCCCCCAAGCCTCCAGGCGGCCCTGGTGCAGTCGGGCGTCCTCGATGCTGATGGCCAACCCGAGGCCCGTGCCGCCGGAGCGCCGCACCCGGGATGGGTCGGACCGCCAGAACCGGCTGAACACCAGCTTCTCCTCGCCGGGACGCAGCCCGACGCCGGAGTCGCGGACGGTGACCGCGACGGTGTCGACGTCGGCGGCCATCTTGATCTGTACCGGCTTGTGCTCGGCATGGTCGATCGCGTTGGCGATCAGGTTGCGCAGGATGCGCTCGACGCGGCGTGGGTCGACCTCGGCGATCACCTCGTGGTTCGGCAGCTTCACCTTCAGCTCGATGCCGGCGTCGGCGGCCAGATGACCGACGTCTTCCAGCGCGCTTCGCACGGTGCTGCGCAGGTCCACCGCCTCGACGGACAACTCGGCCACGCCGGCGTCGTGCCGGGAGATTTCCAGCAGGTCGTTGAGCAGCGTCTCGAAACGGTCAAGCTCGTTGACCATCAGCTCGGTGGAACGGCGCAGCGCCGGGTCGAGGTCGTCGCTGTGGTCGTAGATCAGGTCCGCGGCCATCCGCACCGTGGTCAGCGGTGTGCGTAGTTCGTGACTGACGTCGGAGGTGAAGCGGCGCTGCAGGTTGCCGAACTCCTCGAGCTGAGTGATCTGCCGGGACAGGCTTTCGGCCATGTCGTTGAACGACACGGCCAGCCGCGCCATGTCGTCCTCGCCGCGTACCGGCATACGCTCGGCCAGGTGACCTTCGGCGAACCGCTCCGCGATCCGTGACGCCGACCGCACCGGCAGCACGATCTGACGGGCGACCAGCAGTGCGATCGCTGCGAGCAGGCCCAGAAGCACCACACCGCCGGTCAGCATCGTGCCGCGAACCAGGGCGATCGTGCTCTCCTCGCTGTTGAGCGGGAAGATCAGGTACAACTCCGCACGCACCGGACCCGTCGTGGGGCTGCCGATGATCAACGCGGGGCCGGAAAAGCCGTCTGCGTGGACCGTCGCGTACTGGTAGCTGACCTGTCCGGCCTTGACGAAGTCGCGTAACGAGGCCGGGATCTGCTGCACAGGCCCGGCCGACGCGGCCGCGCGCGGGCCGTCGCCGGGTACCACCAGGACCGCGTCGAAGGTGCCGGCGAGTCCGCCACCGGCGGTGGGGTCGGTCTTACGGTCGGTCAGCGTGTTGCGGGCCAGCTGCAGGCTGCTGTCGAGGGAGCGGGTCTCCTCGCCGCCGACGATGCCGCTGACGGTGGTGCGGGCCCGGTCGATCTCTTCCGTGGCGGCGCGGACTTTCGCCTCGAGCACCCGGTCAGTGATCTGGCTGGTCAGCACGAAGCCGAGAACCATGATCACGACCAGCGACAGCCCCAGCGTCAGGGCCACCACCCGAAGCTGCAGCGACCGTCGCCAGAGAAGACCCGTGGCTCGACTCAACGCACTCAGCCCGCGCAGCAGAGGTGCAGAACGCCGGTGAATGCGCCGCGTCGAGCCCCAGATCACGGAGGTCCGGCCTTGTATCCCACTCCTCGAACAGTCAACACCACCTGCGGGTTCTCCGGGTCTTTCTCAACCTTGGCCCGCAGCCGCTGGACATGCACGTTCACCAAACGGGTGTCGGCGGGGTGCCGGTATCCCCACACCTGTTCGAGCAGCACATCACGAGTAAACACCTGCCGCGGTTTGCGCGCCAACGCCACCAACAGGTCGAATTCCAGCGGCGTCAGCGAGATCTGTTCGCCCTGCCGGGTGACTTTATGCGCGAGCACATCGATGTCGACATCGCCGATCGACAGCATCTCGGCCGGCTCGTCGTCGTTGCGCCGCAGGCGCGCGCGCACCCGCGCGACCAGCTCCTTGGGTTTGAACGGCTTCATCACGTAGTCGTCCGCGCCTGACTCCAGGCCAAGCACCACGTCCACGGTGTCGGTCTTGGCGGTCAGCATGACAATCGGCACCCCGGAGTCCGCGCGCAGCACGCGGCACACATCGATGCCGTTCATGCCGGGCAGCATCAAGTCCAGCAGCACCAGATCCGGCCGCAGCTCGCGGACCGCGGTGAGCGCTTGGGTGCCGTCGCCGACTACCGCGGTGTCAAAGCCTTCCCCGCGCAGCACGATGGTGAGCATCTCCGCCAGCGACGCATCGTCGTCGACGACCAGAATCCTTTGCCTCATAGAGTCCATGGTGTCACCAGTTCGCGATAAAACTCGGCTACCACACGCGCGTTTCCCCCGCAAGATCGTGGGAGAGGCGGATAGTGTCGACGTCCGCGCCGACGACCCGCCACGGTCCGCCGAACCCTGCGTCGGCCAAGGCGGCGTACACCTGTCCGGTGCGCCGTTGCAGATCGTCATCACGTTCATACGCGTCGCGGGTGCGGGCGACCTCGGTGTCCTCGCGGTGCCGTGCCCGATCGGCGGCCAGGTCCGGGGGCACATCGAGCAGCACCTGCCAGTCCGGCCCTGGCAGCCGCAGCCGGTCGTATTCGAGGTGCCGCACCCACTCGACGACCTCGCCCCCCACGTCCTGGTGCAGCCGCGCGGCGCTGTAGGCCGCGTTCGACGCGACATACCGGTCGAGGATCAACACGTCGTACGCCAGGAGCAGGTGGCCGATCTCGGCGCGGGCGCCGGCGCGGTCCAGCGCGAACAACACCGCCATCGCGTACACGGAGGACGCCAGGTCGCCGTGCTCGCCGTGGAGCGCCTCAGCGGCCAGATCCGCGGCGACGGAGTGCTCGTACCGCGGGAAGGACAAGCCGGCCACCGACTTGCCGTCGGCCTCGAACGCCGCACGCAGGCCCCGGCACAGAGTGCGCTTGCCGGCGCCGTCAACCCCCTCGATCGCGATCAGCAGGCCGCGCACACCGCCCCATTCCCCAGTCGCTCCACTCCACCCTCCGGCCACCCTCCGGCGCAGCCTAATCGTGACCAAAGCGTGCGATGGTGTACACCGTGAAAAAGGCACCCGGTGGCGGACGGCTGAAGCGGCGGCTGGTCGCGGCGTGCAGGTTCGTCGCCAGCGCAGCGCTGACCTATGCGTGGCTGCTGGTGCTGCTGTACACGACGATCCTTGCGCACCAATTCAACCGGCACCAGCTGCACGCCGTGGTGGTTCACCGCTCCACAAACCTGCACCATCTCGCGACAGATCCGCTGTACGTTCTGTTTTCCAGCCTGCTGTGGATCGACGGCCGGTACTGGTTTCCCTACCTGTTCCTGTTCACCGCGTTCCTCGCGCCCGCTGAGCGATGGCTCGGCCACCTCCGCTGGGTTGCGGTAGGGCTGGCGTGTCATATCTGCGCCACCTATTTCAGCGAGGGGCTGCTGTACCTGGAGATCGACTATCACTGGGTACCCGAGCGGTTGGTCAACGCCCGCGACATCGGGGTGAGCTACTTCCTTGTCGGCGTGATGGCCGTTCTGGCATACCGCATCGCGAAGCCGTGGCGATGGGCCTACCTCGGCACGCTCGTGCTCATCTTCGTCATCTCGACGGCTGTCAAGCCCGGCTTCACCGGTATCGGCCATCTGTCAGCGATAGCGGTCGGCCTGTGCTTCTACCCCATGGCCCGCACACGGGCCGGTGTGCAGTGGAACCCCGCCGCGGTGTGGCGGCGGCTGCGCAGGTCCGCCCCGGCGCAACCGAAGCGGCGCGCGCGGGCGGACGCGTGATCAGTAGCGGTAGTGGTCGGACTTGTACGGGCCGTCGACGTCGACGTTGATGTACTCGGCCTGTTCCTTGGTGAGCCTGGTCAGGTGACCGCCGAGCGCATCGACGTGAATGCGGGCGACCTTCTCGTCGAGCTTCTTCGGCAGCCGGTAGACCTCGTTGTCGTACTCGTCGTTCTTGGTCCACAGCTCGATCTGCGCGATCACCTGGTTGGAGAAGCTGTTGCTCATCACGAACGACGGATGCCCTGTCGCGTTGCCCAGGTTCAGCAGCCGGCCCTCGCTGAGCACGATGATCGAGTGCCCGTCGGGAAACACGAACTCGTCGACCTGCGGCTTGATGTTGATGCGACGGATCTGCGGGTCGCGTTCCAGGGCAGCCATGTCGATCTCGTTGTCGAAGTGGCCGATGTTGCCGAGGATGGCCTTGTCCTTCATCGCGCGCATGTGCTCGAGCGTGATGATGTCTTTGTCGCCGGTCGCGGTCACGACGATGTCGGCGGCCCCGATCGCGTCCTCGACGGTCTTGACATCGAAGCCCTCCATCAACGCCTGCAGGGCATTGATCGGGTCGATTTCGGTGACGGTGACGCGGGCGCCCTGACCCTTCAGCGATTCGGCGCAACCCTTGCCGACGTCGCCGTAACCGCAGATCAGCACGTTCTTCCCGCCGATCAGCACATCGGTGCCGCGGTTGATACCGTCGATGAGCGAGTGCCGGGTGCCGTACTTGTTGTCGAACTTGCTCTTGGTGACCGAGTCGTTGACGTTGATCGCCGGGAACGCCAGCGTGCCCGCCGCCGCGAACTGGTACAGCCGCAGCACACCGGTGGTCGTCTCCTCGGTGACGCCCTTGACCGACTCGGCGATCTTCGTCCACTTGTTCTTGTCGGTCTCGAAGCGGTGCCGCAGCACCGAGAGGAACACCTTCCACTCGGCCGGGTCGTCGTCCTGGGCCGGCGGCACGACGCCCGCCTGCTCGAACTCGGCGCCGCGCAGCACCATCATGGTGGCGTCACCGCCGTCGTCGAGGATCATGTTCGCCGGGCCTCGACCTCTGGTCGAGCTACCGTCTCCCGCGGGCCAGGTCAGCATCTGCTCGGCGGCCCACCAGTACTCCTCGAGCGTCTCGCCCTTCCACGCGAACACCGGGACGCCCCGGGGCTCCTCCGGCGTGCCGTGCCGGCCGACCACGACGGCTGCCGCGGCGTGGTCCTGGGTGGAGAAAATGTTGCAGGACGCCCACCGCACCTCGGCGCCCAATTCGACCAGCGTTTCGATCAGCACGGCGGTCTGCACCGTCATGTGCAGCGATCCCGAGATGCGCGCCCCGTTGAGCGGCTGCACCTCGGCGTATTCGCGGCGCAGCGACATCAGCCCCGGCATCTCGTGCTCGGCGAGCCGAATCTCCTTGCGGCCGAACTCGGCCAGTGACAAGTCGGCTACCTTGAATTCGACGCCGTTGCGGACATCGGGCGTCAGCCGCTGCTCAGTGGTGGTCATGGTCGTCCTTCTCGTAAACCTAGATAGTTAGCTTGAATACACACTTGCTTACAGAGTAGTGCACGGAGTAGTCCACCGATCAGGCCGTCTCGACGACGCCGTAGCGCTCGGCGAACGGAGTCAGCAGGCGGGCCAGGTCGACGGCGACGTCGTGGTCGGCTTCCGGCGGCATCGACACATAACTCATCGCCAGCCGGACGATCGCGCGTGCGAGCACCCCCGCGTCGTCCTCGCTGGCCTTGACCCAGCTGTGCTCGAACGACATTGTCAGCCGCTCCGAGCAGTGCGTGATGATCGGCGCACTGTCGATCGTGATGATCTGCAGCAGATCCGGCTTGGCCTCCCCGCTCAGCAGCGAGATGACCAGCGGGTCGGATGCCGACTCGGTGAAGAAGGACCGGAAACCCTGCACAAAGGCCGCGTAGATGTCGCCGACGTTGGCTTCGATCGCGTCCTCGACCGCATCCACCAGCCGGTCGGCCGCCCGCAGGGCGTACCCCTGCGCGAGCCCGTGCCGCGAGCCGAACTCGTTGTAGATCGTCTGACGGCTGATCCCGGCGGTGCGGGCGACGTCGGACAGCGTGATCGCCGACCAGTCACGGGTCAGCAGCAACTCCCGCATGCCGTCGAGGATCGAATCGCGCAGCAGGACGCGCGTCGCCTCGGCATACGGAACCCGCGGCCGTGTCACAGGCGCGACACTGGCACCATCAGGACATTGCGTCAACACAGCGTTGGATGCTCTTCGCCGAGCCGGCTCATCGAGCTTTCTCGTTGCGCGCAATCTCGGTCATCTCGAAGTCGGCCTTGGCCGCACCGCAGTCAGGGCAGCTCCAGTCGTCGGGGATGTCGTCCCAGCGGGTGCCCGCCGCGATGCCGTCCTGAGGCCAGCCCACGGCCTCGTCGTACTCGAAGCCGCACTGGATGCAGCGGAAGAGTTTGTAGTCCGCGACTGAATGCTCTTCGCCCGAGCGCTCGTCGTTCACCTTTTGACCTCCATCGGTTCGAAATCGACTTTCTCGCGCACACCGCAATCCGGGCAGCACCAGTCATCGGGTATCTGTTGCCACCGTGTGCCGGGTGGATAGCCTTCCCGCGCGGCACCTTTCGCCTCGTCGTAGACGTAGTCGCACACCGGGCAGCGGTAGCCGCTCACAGGCTTACCCCGTGGCGTTGGAGCAGGTTCTCGCGCTTGGCCGGATGCAAGTGCGCCGCGGTGATGTCACCGCCGTAATGGGCCAGCACGCGCTTGTCCATGACGCGCCGCCACAGCGGCGGGAAGTACGCCAGGCAGATCATGCTGGCATAGCCACTGGGCAGGTTCGGCGCGCCGTCGAAGCTGCGCAGCACCTGGTAGCGGCGAGTCGGGTTGGCGTGGTGATCGCTGTGCCGCTGAAGGTGATACAGGAAGATGTTGGTCACCAGGTGGTCGGAGTTCCAGCTGTGCTGCGGCGTGCAGCGCTCGTAGCGGCCCGCGGACGTCTTCTGCCGCAGCAACCCGTAGTGTTCGAGGTAGTTGACCGTCTCCAGAAGCGCGAACCCGAACACGGCCTGAATCACGATGAACGGGAGCAGCGCCGGGCCGAAGATCGCCACCAGCCCACCCCATAGCACCACCGACATCAGCCATGCGTTCAGCACGTCGTTGCGAAGGTGGAACGGGCTCTTGCCAACCCGACGCATCCGTTGGGCCTCCAGGGCCCAGGACGAGCGGAGGCCGCCCCAGATGCTGCGCGGCAGAAACGCCCACAGGCTTTCACCCATCCGCGCGCTCGCGGGATCCTCCGGTGTCGCGACGCGGACGTGGTGGCCGCGGTTGTGCTCGATGAAGAAATGGCCGTAGCAGCTTTGCGCGAGAGTGATTTTCGACAGCCAGCGCTCCAGCGAGTCCTTCTTGTGGCCGAGTTCGTGGGCGGTGTTGATGCCCACCCCGCCGAGCACCCCCACCGACAGCGCGACCCCGATCTTCGACAGCCAGCTGAGCGAGCCGTCGAAGCCCAGCCAGCTCAGGTTGCCGGCCGTGAACAGATAGGCACCGAAAACGACGCTCGCGTACTGGAACGGAATGAACGCATACGTGCAGTACCGGTAGTACGGGTCGTTCTCGAGCCGTTCCATCACCTCGTCGGGCGGGTTCTGCCCGTCGGGCCCGAACCGCACGTCGAGCAACGGCAGCAACACGTAGATCAGCAGCGGGCCGATCCAGAACAGCACCGGTGACAGGGTTTGCCAACCCAGCTTGTTCATCGTCCAGATGACCGGCAGCACAACGAACAGGGCGGTCGGCGCGATCAGCCCCAACGGCCACAGATACCGCTTCCTGTCCCGCCACTGTGCGGCAACCTCTGGCCGTCGACCGCTGACTTGCGATGTCACGTGCGCAACCTCCTGTGAAGCACATCACCAACAGAGGTTTACTTTAGATCAACTTCTGTCGTTTGTCTAGACACAGAAGGTGGTTTTGTAAAGCGATGTTTTGGAAAGCGATCGCGGGTTACGCCTCGACAGCCTCCCTGCTCGCCTGCACAGAGTGCCGGCGCCCATAGAAGAAGTAGACGACGATGCCGACCAGCATCCAGACCACGAAACGCAGCCAAGTCAGCAAGCTCAGGTTCAGCATCAGCCAGACGCACGCGACGATCGCCGCAATCGGAAGCCACGGCACCCAGGGCACCCGGAAGGCGCGCGGCAGGTCCGGCCGCGTACGGCGCAGGACGATCACCCCGGCCGACACCAGCACGAATGCGAACAGAGTGCCGACGTTGACCATCTCCTCGAGCTTGCCGATCGGGAAAACCGACGCGGCCACCGCAATCAGGACGCCGACCAGCACCGTGATCCGCACCGGCGTGCCCCGCGACCCGGTCTTGGCCAACGACCTCGGCAGCAGCCCGTCGCGCGCCATCGCGAAAAGCACCCGGGTCTGGCCGAGCATCAGCACGATGATCACCGTGGTCAGCCCCGCCAGCGCGCCGACCGCGATGACCTCGGCCGCCCAGGTCACCCCGTTGGCCTTGAACGCGGTGGCGAGGTTCGCATGGCCGCCGCCCGGTGTGTCCCTGAGTTCGGTGTAGCGAATCATCCCCGAAAGAACCACCGAGACAGCCACATACAGCACCGTGACGATGGCCAGCGTGGACAGGATGCCGCGCGGGACGTCGCGCTGCGGACTCTTGGTCTCCTCGGCGGTGGTGGCCACCACGTCGAACCCGATGAATGCAAAGAATACGATCGACGCTCCGGCGAGCACGCCGTACCAGCCGTAGTTGCTGCCCGACGCCTCGGTCATCAGCGAGAACAGCGACTGCTCGGTGTGCGATTCACTGGGCTTGCCCGGCGGCACGAACGGCGAGAAGTTGGCGGCCTTGATGTAGAACGCACCGACGACGATCACCAGGAGGACCACCGACACCTTGATGGCGGTGATCACCGCACTGACATTCGCCGACAGCTTGGTGCCAAGCGCCAGCAGGGTGGTCAGCACCGCGATGACCAGGAGGGCACCCCAGTCCAGGGTCAGGGGGCCGAGTGTGGTTGTGGCACTGGCAAATCCGAACACCGTGCCGAGATAGGTCGACCAGCTCTTGGCCACCACCGCAGCACCCATCGCGAATTCGAGGATCAGGTCCCAGCCGATCACCCATGCGACGAACTCCCCGAACGTCGCATAGGAGAACGTGTAGGCGCTGCCCGCGACCGGCACGGTGGAGGCGAACTCCGCGTAGCACAGCGCCGCCAGCCCGCAGGCGATCGCGGCGAAGATGAACGACACCGAGATCGCCGGCCCCGTCATGTTGCCCGCAGTCGAGGCGGTGACCGTGAAGATGCCGGCGCCGACCACCACCGACACGCCGAAAACCGTCAGGTCCGACCAGGTCAGGTCCTTGCGCAACCGGCTGTCCGGCTCGTCGGTGTCCTCAATCGATTGCTCGACCGACTTGGTGCGCCATCGATTCGCCATGCTCGTCCCTTCTCCCCGGCGATGTACCGAGTACTGTGCTCCCCCATGGACCGCCTCGGCGAACATGCAGTGGTGATCGGTGCCAGCATCGCAGGCCTGTGCGCGGGGCGCGTGCTGTCGGACTTCTACGCCCATGTGACGCTGTTCGACCGCGATACGCTGCCGGACACTCCCGCGAACCGGCCCGCTGTCCCGCAAGGCCGCCACGTGCACATCCTGATGGCCCGCGGCGCGCAGGAATTCGGCGCATTGTTCCCCGGGCTGCTCGACGAGATGGTCGCCGCGGGCGTGCCGATCCTGCGGGACCAGCCACGTTGCATTCACTTCGGCGCGGCCGGCCATGTGCTCGGCATGCCGACCGAGTTGCGGGAGACCTTCACCACTTACGTGCCCAGTCGGCCCCAGCTGGAATGGCAGATCCGCCGCCGCGCCTCGGCGCTGCCCAACGTGCAGATCACGCAGCGCGCGGTCAGCGCACCCAGGTACGACGGCGCCGCTCAGCGGGTGACCGGCGTGGTGCTCGACGGCGACGAGTTCGTGCCGGCGGACCTCGTTGTCGACGCGTCCGGGCGCGGCACCCGACTGCCGGTGTGGTTGTCGGAGTGGGGATATGACCGGCCCGCCGAGGACACCGTGGACGTCGGCATCGGCTACGCGACGCAGCAGTTACGCATCCCGGACGGCCTGATCGAGGAGAAGGTGGTGGTCGCGGGTGCATCCCGCGAGCAGCCTGTCGGTCTCGGGATGCTCTATTACGAGGATCGCACCTGGGGGCTGACCGCGTTCGGGGTCGGCAGAGTCGAGCCACCACACGACTTCGCGGGAATGTGCGCGGTGGCCGAGAAGATCCTTCCCGGGCACCACGCGGCCGCGATCCGGCAGGGGGAGCCGGTCGGCGACGTCGTGTTTCACAAGTACCCGACGAGCAGGTGGCGTCGCTACGACAAGATGGCCCGGTTTCCGGCCGGGATCGTGCCGTTCGGGGACGCGGTGGTCAGCTTCAACCCCACCTACGGCCAGGGTATGACCATGACGTCGCTGCAGGCCGACCATCTGCGGCGGGCGCTTGAGTCACCCGGCGCCGACCCGGCCGCCGAGTTGAACCGCGCGACGGCAAAGTCGACGTTCCCTGTGTGGACGATGAACGCGATCGGCGACCTGGTGCTGCACCGGGCGAGCGGAGAAATGCCGCGGTGGTATCCGTGGACCGGCGAGCTGTTCGACCAGTTCCTCGGCGCCGCAGAAACCGAGCCGGTCCTGGCGGAATGGTTCCTGCGCAGGTTCAGCCTGCTGGACAGCCTGTACATG
Organism: Mycobacterium sp.; assembly: GCA_025965895.1. GTDB lineage: Bacteria > Actinomycetota > Actinomycetes > Mycobacteriales > Mycobacteriaceae > Mycobacterium. The sequence goes on along the minus strand of JAOPWC010000178.1, from coordinate 16,478 downwards.
GTTCCGTCGCCGGGAATTGTCGGCCGCGCCGTGCGCCACAACATGCGGTGCTGGTGGAACGAGCGTCGCCGCAAGCGCGCCGCAGCCCGGACGCGGCGGGAGGACTACTTGGTCAGCGCCCGGTCGAGGTCCGGCTCCAGGTAGATCACGCGCGCCGCCGGCACCGCGGCGCGGATCCGCGCCTCCGCCTCGTCGATGACCCTTGCGACGGTGGCCAAGTCGCAGTCCGGTGCCACCGCGATCTTGGCGCCGACCAACATCTCCTCGGGCCCGAGATACTGGGTGCGAAGGTGAATCACCCGGTCGACGTGCGGCGTACTGTCCAGCGCCGCTTCGATAGCCCGCAGTTGCTCGGCCGTCGCGCCCTCGCCGATCAACAGGCTGTGCATCTCGACCATCAGGATCACCGCGATCACGCCGAGCAGCAGGCCGATGCCCGCGGTGCCGATGCCGTCCCAGACGGCGTTGTCGGTCAGCACGGAGAGCCCGACACCGACGAGTGCCAGCATCAGGCCGATCAACGCGCCGGAGTCCTCCAACAGCACCACAGGCAGTTCGGGATTGCGTGAGTTGCGGATGAATCGCCACCAGCTGCCGGAGCCCTTCAGCGGCCGTGATTCCACCATCGCGGTGCGAAAGCTGAATGCTTCCAAAGCAATTGCGACAACGAGGATCACAATTGCCACCACCGGCGAGGTCAGCTGCTCGGGATGGGCGATCTTGCGATAGCCCTCGTAGAGCGCAAACACCGAGCCGACCGAGAACAGCACCAGCGCGACGACGAACGAGTAGAAATACCGGCTGCGCCCGTAGCCGAATGGGTGCAGCGGATCGGGTTCCTTGCGCGCCTCGCGCTGACCGAACAGCAGCAGCCCCTGATTCGACGTGTCGGCCACCGAGTGCACTGTTTCCGCCAGCATCGATGAGCTTCCGGTGATCAGGAAGCCGACAAACTTCGCCAGCGCGATGCCGGCATTGGCCGCCAGTGCGGCGACTATCGCCCTGGTGCTACCACCTGCGGACATCGGCTACAGCCCGACGCTCACCCGGAACAACTCGGACGGCTGCTCGGCGACCAACCTGATCGGCCCGTCGTCGGCCGACACCCACGCCGCCTGGCCGCGCTGCAGGGTCACCGACGACGACTTCGCGTGCACCAGCACCGCTCCCCCGGTGCACAGCAGAATCTGCGGGCCTTCATGGCGGATCGTAGCGTCGATCTCGTGGCCGAGGTGTTCACCGTCGATGCGCAGGCAGGACACGGCGAACTCGGTAGTGGGCGTGGCGTACACCAACTCAGGCCCGTCGCGCCCCGTCTGTGGGCGCAGTGACGATTCGGCCGCAGGCCGAAAGTCAAGTATCCGCAACAACTCCGCCACGTCGACGTGTTTGGGTGTCAGCCCACCGCGCAGCACATTGTCGGAGTTGGCCATCACCTCGACAGCCATGCCCCGCAGATATGTGTGCAGGTTTCCAGCCGGCAGGAAGATGGCCTCGCCGGGACGCAGGCTCACGCGGTTGAGCAACAGCGCGGCCAGCACCCCGGCGTCGCCGGGATAGCGCTCGCCCAATTCGAGCACGTCTTTCACCTCTGGAGCGAATTCCGTTTCACCCGAGCGCAGGTAATGAATCGCGCCATCGAGCACAGCGGGCACCAGCATGTCGAGGTGCGGCTGCGGCGCGGTGATCCAGGTGGTGAACAGCGCGCGCAGTCCGTCGGCCTCGGACTGACCGCTGAGCAGCTCGACGAACGGGTCGAGGTCGGAGACCGCCAGCGCCTTCATCAGTTGCACGGTGCGCGCCACTTCGCGGAAGCCGGCGAGCGCCTCGAACACCTCCAGCGCGATCAGCAGTTCCGGCTTGTGGCTGCGATCGCGGTAGTTGCGAGTGGGTGAGGTGATCGGGATGCGCTGTCGCTCCTCGCGGTCGAAGCCTTCCGCCGCCTGCTGCGCGCTCGGATGCGCCTGCAGCGACAGCGGTTCGTCGGCGGCCAGCACCTTCACCAGAAACGGCAGCGTGTCACCGAACCAATCTCGGACAGGTGCGCCCAACTGACCCTCGGGGTCGGCGGCCAGCGTGTCGAGCAACGACCGCTCACCCGCCTCGGTCTGCAGCCACGCAGGATCGCCCGGATGAGCACCGAACCACAGTTCGGCCTCGGGATGCGGTGTGGGCGTTGGTCTTCCGGTGAAATCGGCGATCGCCGTCCTGGATCCCCACGCATACGTGCGCACCGCGCCGTGTAACAGATACACCCGCTAACCCCGGACCAATCGCAGGTAGACCGCCGCCATCTCCAGTCGCACCGCCAATACCCCCAGTTGTTGCTCTATCCCGCCCACGCCCACCGACGTCGCATCCGGAATGTCCTCCGCGCCGATCAGGTCGACATCACCGTGCCCGGCCACCCTCGCCGCGACCACAGGCCGCTCCTCGTTAAGGGTAAGCGCGAAAACCCGGAATCGTTCCGGCAACGGCCCGTCGATCTCGTCGTCGTGGAACAGTGCGTCGACGGGGTCGGCGACGTCGGCCGACCGCAAGCCGACCAGCGCATCGGCGAGGCAGGCCGCCGCCGCAGGCTCACCCGCGATGCGCAGAAGGATTGCGCTGCCGTGCTCCGCCAGCGCCAGCGGCGCGGCCGAGTCCGCGGTCAGCACGACCCGCCGTCCGATCATGCGCTCGGTGAGCGCCTTGGCCGGGTTCGTGAACAACTCACGAGAAGCGCTGCTGCGCAACGCCTCCGCGTCGAGTTGGTCTGCGAGCGCACCAATGTGGACATGCGTCCCGTCGTCGACCGCCTCGACCGTCGCCAGCCCGGCGGCCAGGTACCGGCACAGCCCGAATGCATCGTGCACGGGCAGCCGAGGCGACAGCACAGCGGCGCGGCTCGCGGTGGCCTCGCGCAGGGGGCCTTCATACGGCGCCACGACCACCACGCGTGCACCACGGTGCACCGCGGTCGCCGCGGCGGCGATCAGCGCCGGGTCGGCGGCGTCGTCACCGGCCAACACCAGGACGTCCAGTGGACCGATCCACGGCGGCGCACCCGAGGCCACCACGAATGGCTGACCCGCGGTGGGCCCGAGCAGTGCCGCCAGCATGCTGCCGGCGGTCGAAGCGGTGCCCCGGCCCGCCACCCAGATCATCGTTCGTGGGCGCGAGCCGGCAACCGACTCAAGGGCGCCCTCGGCAACCGCGGCGGCGATCGCGCGGACGTGCGCGCCCTCTGTCGACGCCGCGCGCAACAGGCCGTGGCGGTCGGCGGAGATCAGGGCCTCGGCGTCGTCGAGGTCGATCACGGATTGGGTGGCATTCATGTCGTCGCTCCGACATGCGAATTGATCTGGGCTGCAACCTGTTCGACGACTCGGTCTACGTCCTGACGGCTGCGCGCCTCGACGTTGAGCCGGAGCAGCGGCTCGGTGTTGGAAGTGCGCAGGTTGAACCAGGTGCCGTTGCCCAGATCCACCGTCACGCCGTCGAGGTGGTCGATGGAGACAATCCCGGTGCCGAACGATTTCAGGACCGCCTCGATGCACGAGGAGGCGTCGTCGACGGTGAAGTTGATTTCGCCCGACAGCTCGTAGCGCTGATAGTCGGCCATCAGCTCCGAGAGCGGCCGTTGCTGCTCGCCGAGCGCGGCGAGCAGATGCAGAGCCGCCAGCATGCCCGAGTCGGCGCCCCAGAAGTCGCGGAAGTAGTAGTGCGCCGAGTGCTCCCCACCGAAGATCGCCCCGGTTTGTGCCATCAGTTCCTTGATATAGGAGTGCCCGACGCGGGACCGGATCGGTGTGCCGCCGCGCTCGACCACCAACTCAGGGACCGCGCGCGAGGTGATCAGGTTGTGGATCACCGCCCCGCCGATCTCGCGCTCCAGCTCGCGCGCCGCCACCAGCGCCGTCACGGCCGACGGCGACACCGTACGCCCGAGCTCGTCGACCACGAAACAGCGGTCGGCGTCGCCGTCGAAGGCCAGCCCGATGTCGGCGCCGGCGTCGCCGACGAACTTCTGCAGGTCAACCAGATTGGCTGGGTCGAGCGGGTTGGCTTCGTGGTGGGGAAATGATCCGTCGAGTTCGAAATACAGCGGCTCCACGGTGATCGACGAAATCGGGCCGAGCACCGCCGGGGTGGTGTGCCCGGCCATCCCGTTACCCGCGTCGACGGCCACGCGCAGCGGCCGAATGTCCGACAAATCGACCAACGAGCGCAAAAAGTCGCCGTAGTCGGCCAGCACATCCCGGTCGACGATCGTGCCGGGGTGTCCGGCGTAACGCGGCACCCCGGCAATCAACTCGTTGGTGATCGCTTCCAGCCCGGTATTGCGGCCGACCGGCTTGGCGCCGGCGCGGCAGAGCTTGATGCCGTTGTAGGCGGCGGGGTTGTGGCTCGCGGTGAACATCGCGCCGGGGCAGTCCAAGAACCCCGATGCGAAGTACAGCTGGTCGGTGGACGCCAACCCGATGCGCACGACGTCGAGCCCCTGACTCGTCACGCCGGCCGCGAAGGCGGCCGCGAGACGCGGGGAACTGTCCCTCATGTCACGGCCCATCACAATCTGCCTGGTCGCCGCGGCCTCGCCCCCGAGCAACCGCGCGAACGCCGCGCCCGCCTCGCTGACCAGCTGCTCGTCGAGCTCTTCGGTGACCAGTCCGCGTACGTCGTATGCCTTGATCACGCGGTGAACATCGGCAGGGGGCCGGGCCATGCCGCAAGCCTAACCTTCGAACAGGAGGTGGTTTCGGGCCCGCTGCGGGCTCGCCTCGCCCTGCTGCTAGTGCGGCGGATCGGGCAGGACCCGCAGGTGTCCGCGGCGCCTGCCGACCGACGCCGGCTGATGGACGGGCGTCGCAAGCACGCCACGGTCGCCGACCGGCGCTCCGGTGGCCGGGTCCGACAAGTCGTCCAGCGCTGCGCTGCCCACCACGAAGCCGTCCCGGGTTTCCCGGACGGCGTCCGCCAGCGCGACCAGATCGTCCTCGTCGGGGCTGCTCGGGAACGGACCCGCGTGGCGGACCAGTTCCCAGCCGCGCGGCGCGGTGATCCGGCTGGCATGAGACACGCACAGATCCCAGGAATGCGGTTCGCGTGCCGTGGCCAGCGGTCCGACCACCGCCGTGGAGTCCGAGTAGACGAACGTCAACGTCGCGACCCCGTAGTGAGGACACCCGGGCCGACAGCAGCGACGGGGAACGTTCACGTCGGAGAGGCTATCGTGCGCAAACGCGTCGGGGGGCCGGACACGCGCAGCCCCGAACCGAGAAGATCCTCAACCGTTACGATCCCCGGGTGGCCGGTTCACGCAGTGCCCGTCGGCGGGAAATGCGCGGGCCTCTGCTGCCGCCCTCGGTGCCCGGCTGGCGCACGCGCGCCGAGCGGTTCGACATGGCGGTGCTGGAGGCGTACGAGCCGATCGAACAGCGCTGGCAGGACCGGGTCGCCGGACTCGACGTCGCAGTGGACGAAATCCCCCGCATCGCGCCGAAGGACCCCGACAGTGTGCAGTGGCCGCCGGAGGTGGTGGCCGACGGGCCGATCGCGCTGGCCCGGCTGATCCCGGCCGGCGTCGACGTCCGCGGCAATGCGACGCGGGCACGAATCGTGTTGTTTCGCAAGCCGATCGAGCGGCGCGCGAAGGACATTGAGGAATTGGCGGAATTGCTGCATGAATTGCTCGTGGCTCAGGTGGCCACGTATTTGGGCGTCGAACCCTCGGTCATCGACCCTTCGATCGACGACGATTGAGAGCCGCGGCTATCCGATCCCGCGCTTGAGGCGGCGACGCTCCCGCTCGGAGAGGCCTCCCCAGATGCCGAAGCGCTCGTCGTGTGCCAGGGCGTATTCCAGGCACGCGTCGCGTACCTCGCACCCGAGGCAGATGCGCTTAGCCTCGCGGGTGGAGCCGCCCTTCTCGGGGAAGAACGCCTCCGGATCCGTCTGGGCGCACAACGCGCGCTCCTGCCACTGATCGTCGGGAGCCGGCGACGCGAGTGCAAAACTCGCGAAACCATCCGGCACCAAACTCAAATGGGCATGCTTTGCCGTTCCCGCCGTCGCGCCGGTATTGGTGTGCGGTGTGCTGTCCATCGCGCTCCAAAAGGACATTTCCGCCTCCTAACCTGGTCATCGCAGATGTTGTCGTGGAATGCCGTCCACTATTCAAATCAAACCAAATTCGAACAAGTGATCGAATCTCGGTCTGCGACACCAAGAACGGAGAGCGAACCGGGAATGACACTGATGTGATTACACACGTGTTAGCTGCCCCGGTCAAGCGCTGGAATGAGAATTCATACCATTTCGTGATGACAATTTCGGCGCGCCGCCGTCGCGGCGTGTCGTATGGCGCACCGGACTAAGCCCTCATCAGGCCGAAGGCTTAGTGTCGGTCGGTGTGAAGGTCACTGTTCTGGTCGGCGGCGTCGGGGGCGCGCGCTTCCTGCTCGGCGTGCAGAAGTTGCTCGGGCTGGGACAGTTCGCGGGCTCATCCGACGACCCCGAGGATCACGGACTGACCGCGATCGTCAACATCGGCGACGACGCGTGGATGCACGGCGTGCGGATCTGCCCGGACCTCGACACCTGCATGTACACCCTGGGCGCCGGGATCGATCCCGGGCGAGGCTGGGGGCACCGCGACGAAACCTGGCACGCCATGGAGGAATTGGCCAAGTACAAGGCGCAACCGGACTGGTTCGGTCTTGGCGATCGGGATCTGGCGACGCACCTGATACGCAGCCAGATGCTGCGCGCGGGCTATCCGCTGTCACAAGTCACGCAGGCGCTGTGCGCGCGATGGTCACCGGGCGCCCGGCTGCTGCCCGCCAGCGACGACCGAAGCGAAACCCACGTCGTCATCACCGATCCGGGCGACGGTGCGCAGCGTGCGATCCACTTTCAGGAGTGGTGGGTGCGACACCGGGCGCGGGTACCCACGCACAGCTTCGCGTTCGTCGGCGCCGACAAGGCCACCGCGGGGCCCGGTGTCACCGACGCGATCGCCGATGCGGACGTGGTGTTCTTCGCCCCTTCCAACCCGGTCGTCAGCATCGGCGCGATCCTGGCCATTCCCGGGATCCGGGGGGCGCTGCGGTCCACATCAGCGCCGGCGATCGGCTACTCTCCGATCGTGGCGGGAAAACCGTTGCGCGGCATGGCAGATGAATGCCTTCGCGTCATCGGCATCGCGACGACGTCGGAAGCCGTCGGCGGTTACTACGGCGCCCGGGCGGACGTGGGCCTTCTGGACGGTTGGCTGATCCACGAGGGCGACCACGCCGAGATCCCCGGGGTCACCGTGCGCTCGGTTCCTCTGCTGATGAACGACCCGGACGCCACCGCCGCCATGGTCCGTAGCGGTCTGGAACTTGCCGGACTGACGTCGGGCCCGCGGTCATGACCGCCGACCACGGCTCAGGGGCGGCGGTCGAACTGCTGCCCGTGACGGGCCTGCCGGAATTCCGTCCCGGCGACGACCTGGCGGCCGCGCTCGCGACGGCCGCGCCCTGGTTGAAGGACGGCGACGTTGTCGTGGTCACGAGCAAGGTGGTCTCCAAGTGCGAAGGCCGGGTGGTGCCCGCGCCTGCCGATCCCGATGCGCGAGATGAGCTGCGGCGCAAGCTTATCGACGCCGAGGCGGTGCGGGTGCTTGCGCGCAAGGGCAAGACGCTGATCACTGAGAACACGCTCGGGCTGGTACAGGCCGCGGCGGGCGTGGACGGCTCCAACGTCGGGTCGACAGAGCTCGCGTTGCTGCCCGCCGACCCCGATGCCAGTGCCGCGACGCTGTGCATGCGGCTGCGCGACCGCCTCGGCGTGACCGTCGCGGTGGTGATCACCGACACGATGGGCCGCGCCTGGCGCAACGGTCAGACCGACGCAGCGATCGGGGCGGCCGGGCTCGAGGTGTTGCACTCCTACGCCGGCGCACGCGATGTGCACGGCAACGAGCTGTCGGTCACCGAGGTCGCCGTCGCTGACGAAATCGCCGCCGCCGCGGACCTCGTCAAGGGAAAACTGACCGGGATACCGGTGGCTGCCGTGCGGGGGCTGACGGTGCGCGACGACGGGTCGAACGCGCGTGCCCTGTTGCGGCCCGGGGAGGAGGATCTGTTCTGGCTGGGCACCGAGGAGGCGCTGTCGCGTGGCCGCCGGGAGGCGCTGCTGACGCGTCGCTCTGTGCGGCGCTTCGCGCGGGCGCCCGTACCGCCCGAACTCGTCGAGGAGGCGGTGGCCGACGCGCTGACCGCGCCGGCGCCGCACCACACCCGCCCGGTGCGCTTCGTGTGGCTGCGCACGCCGGAGCGACGCGTTGCGTTGCTCGACAGGATGAAAGACCTTTGGCGCGCCGACCTGTCCGGAGACGGAACGTCGCCGCAGGCAATCAACGCGCGGGTTGCGCGGGGCCAATTACTCTACGACGCGCCTGAGTTGGTGATCCCGTTCCTGGTTCCCGACGGCGCACACACCTACCTGGACGCCGCCCGCACCGCGGCCGAACACACGATGTTCACGGTGGCGGTCGGCGCTGCCGTGCAGGGGCTGCTGGTGGCGCTCGCGGTGCGCGGGCTGGGCAGCTGCTGGGTCGGCTCGACAATCTTCGCCGCCGAGCCGGCCCGCGCCGAACTCGGCCTGCCCGCCGACTGGGAGCCGCTTGGCGCGGTCGCGATCGGCTATCCCGACGAGCCGATACAGCCGCGCAAAGCCGCCCCGGCGGACGATCTGCTGGTGCAGAAATGAGCGTTCGCGATTCCGTCATCGAGACGCTGACGGGCTGGCAGGCACCGGATTTCGCCCAGGAAGCGCTGCGCGAGGCGGTGCTTGCGTTCGTGCTGGGCCGTGACGACGCGTGCAAGCGCGAGTGCGTGCCGGGCCACATCACCGCGTCCGCCCTCGTGATCGACGGCACCGGAACACAGGTACTGCTGACACTGCATCGGCGGCTGGGCCGGTGGATACAGCTGGGCGGACACTGCGAGAACAGCGACCGCCACATCGTCGCCGCCGCCCAGCGCGAGGCCATCGAGGAGTCCGGCGTCGACGACCTCGAGGTCGACCCCGATCTGATCGCGGTGCACGTCCACCCCATCACCTGCTCGCTGGGCGTGCCGACCCGACACCTCGACCTGCAGTTCCTCGCGTATGCACCCCCTGATGCCTCGATCGAGGCCAGTGACGAGTCGCTGGACCTGCGTTGGTGGCCGCGGGACGCGCTTCCGGAGAACTCGGATCAGGCGTTGGCGCAACTGGTTTCGTACGCGGGCCGCCACATCGCGGTTCAGATGTCGGTCGAGTAGCGGATCCCGCCGTCGGGGATCGTCACTCCCGGCCACACCCGCGCGCCGCGCAGCAGTTCGCAGCGCGCCCCGATGTTGGCGCCGTCGCCGATCACCCCGTCGCGGATCAACGCACGTGGGCCGATCCTGGCTCCGAATCCGATGATCGACCGCTCGATCACCGATCCGGCCTCAACCTTGACCCCGTCGAAAATCACCGCGCCATCCAGCCGCGCGCCCGGCCCGATCTCGGCGCCACGGCCCACGACGGTCCCGCCGATCAGCAACGCGCCCGGGGCAACCGCGGCCCCGTCGTGCACCAGCTTCTCGCCGCGTTGTCCGCCGAGCGCCGGCGACGGCGCGATGCCACGGACCAGGTCGGCCGACCCGCGAACGAAATCCTCCGGCGTTCCCATGTCGCGCCAGTACGTGGCGTCGACGTAGCCGCGGACCCGCACACCGTCGGACAGCAGCGCCGGGAAGAATTCCCGCTCCACCGACACCGACCGTCCCCGCGGCAGTCGGTCGATCAGCGACCGCCGGAACACATAGCAGCCGGCGTTGATCTGGTCGGTCGGCGGGTCCTGCGTCTTCTCGAGGAACGCCGTTACCATGCCGTCGTCGTCGGTGGGCACACAGCCGTAGGCCCGCGGGTCGCCGACCCGCACGAGGTGCAGCGTCAACTCGGCCGACTTGCCGTGGTGGGTCTGGAGCAGCGCGCCGAGGTCCGCACCCGACAACACGTCGCCGTTGAACACCATCACGGTGTCGTGGCGAAGCTTGTCGGCGACGTTCGCGATCGCACCGCCTGTGCCCAGCGGCTCGGTTTCGGTGACGTACTCGATCTGCAGCCCGAGCTTCGACCCGTCGCTGAACTCCGACTCGAACACGCCGGCCTTGTAGGAGGTGCCCATGATCACGTGCTCGATGCCCGCGGCGGCAATCCTGGACAGCAGGTGCGTCAGGAACGGCAGCCCGGCCGTCGGCAGCATCGGCTTGGGCGCCGACAACGTGAGCGGCCTGAGCCGGGTGCCCTGCCCGCCGACCAGCACGACGGCGTCGACCCTGGACGGGTCAACAGGCGGGTAGATAGGCTCTCTCACGTCAGCGCCGTCCTTTCGTCAGCCTGCGCCGGGAAGTCCGGACCACCAGGCGGCCGCGCACGGCGAGGGCGGTTCTCATCGCCCAGCGCAGCGGCGCCTGCCACCACTTGGCATGCCGGTCGGCAAGGTAAATGTAGGTGCTGGCGTGGTGGGCAGCCAGGTTACGGGCCGGATCGCGGCCGGTGGCGTGGCCCTTGTCGTGCAGGACCTCCGCTGCCGGCACGTAGACGTTCTGCCAGCCGGCCTTGGCGAGCCGGTCGCCGAGGTCGACGTCTTCCATATACATGAAGAACCGCTCGTCGAACCCGCCGATCTCGTCGAAGGCCGCGCGGCGTAGCAGCAGGCATGACCCGGACAGCCAGCCCACCGGCCGCTCAGTCGGCTCGAGCCGGTCCTGCCGGTAGGCCGCGGTCCACGGGTTGTTCTTCCAGAACGGCCCGACGACCGCGTGCATCCCGCCCCGGATAATGCTCGGCACGTGCCGTGCCGACGGGTAGACCGAGCCGTCGGGGTCGCGGATCAGCGGACCCAGTGTGCCTGCGCGTTGCCACCGGCCCGCGGCTTGCAGCAGCAGGTCGATGCTGCCGGGACCCCACTGCACGTCGGGGTTGGCGACGACGAACAAGTCTGCCTCCGGCGCGATCTCGGCGACGGCCCGGTTGACGGCGGTGCCGTAGCCCAGGTTGGCGCCCGTGCGCAGCAACCGGGTGTTCGGATAGTGCTGAAGGGCCGCCTCCGGGCTGCCGTCGGTGGACCCGTTGTCAGCGATGACCACGGTCACCGGCCTGTCCGTGGCGTGCGACAGCGTGGCCAGGAACCGGCCCAGGTGCGGACCGGGTGAGTACGTCACCGTCACCACGACCAGTTCGTCACTCACGGCGTAGAGGGTAACGGTCGGCTACACCGCAGCTTCGCACAGCGTGGCGGCGAACCGCGCCGGGTCCGCGAACGGCGACATGTGCGCCCACGCGTGGACGAGCCGCAGCCGCGCGTCGGGAAGCGCGCCGGCCAGTTCTGCCATGACGGCCGGCGTCGACACGTCGTCGTGCCCGGCCGCGAACAGCCTCGTGGGCACCGCGATGCTGGGGACGTCCGCTGAGCGGTCGTAGTGCGCGATCGCGTCCAGTGACGCCGCCCACGGGCCCCGCGGCGCGACGCCGAGCCTTCGACGCAGGTATGTGATCACCGGCGGTGCGGCGGCCAGTTCGGCCGGGGCGAACCATCGCCGCAGGCCGATGTCGATGTCGAACGGTTCGCCGGCCCGAACGCTGCGCGCGCCGTCGGCGAACGGCGGGAACGGAGTGTGACGGGTGCACACGATGATCAGCCGCGCGACGCGGTGCGGTGCCGCGAGTGCCACCTCTATCGCCACCTGGCCGCCGAACGAGTGGCCGACGACCACAAGGTCGCCGCCGGGCTCGGCGGCCAGCACCGCCGCCGCGACCTGCTGCTGTACCGGCCCGTCCGCCGGAATGAGCTCGTTGAGGTCAGGGGCCACGGTCTGGGCGGTGAGATGCGACCGCACGTCGTCCCACACCTCGGGGCTGAGCGGCGTGCCGTGCAGCAGCAGCCACCGGGGGCCCATCAGCGCAGCGCGGCGGCGAGCGCATCGCGCCACGGCCGCAACGGGGTCAGCCCGGCCGCTGTCGACGCGCGCGCCGACAGGGCCGAAAAGGGCGGCCGAACGGCAGGCCGGGGATGCCGGTCGCTGCCGACCGGCCGCACCCGCTCCGGGTCGGCGCCGACGTCCTCGAACACGGCACGGGCCTGCTCGAACCGACTGACCGCGCCGGCGTTCGCGGCATGCAACAGCGGCGCGGAAATCCCGCCGGCAGCAAGTTGGAGCAGCGCGCCGACCAAGTCACCCACGTAGGTTGGCGACCCGATCTGATCGGCGACCACCTCCACCGGCCCGTCGCCTGCGGCGAGTCGGCGCATGGTGCCGACGAAGTCGCCGCCGACCCCGGTGTAGACCCAGGCGGTACGCAGAACGTGGGCACCGGGCATTTGGTCGTGCACATTGCGCTCGCCCGCCAACTTGGTACGCCCATAGGCACTGAGCGGGCCGGTCGGGTCGTCGAGTTCGTAAGGCCGCGGGGCGCCGGGGAAGCTGCCGCTGAAGACATAGTCGGTGGAGATGTGGATCATCCGGGCGCCCGCGAGCGCACACGCCCGTGCGACGATGCCTGCGCCGTCGGCGTTGACCGCATATGCCCGTGCTTGGTCGGATTCGGCGGCGTCTACGGCCGTGTACGCGGCGCAGTTGACGACGACATCGCCGGATACGACGAACCGCGCGGCCGCCTCGGGGTCGGTGATGTCCCATTGCGCGCTGGCCAGGGCCAGCACGTCCCGGCCCTGTCGCGCCGCTTCTGCCGCCAGGAACCGGCCGACCTGGCCGCCGGCGCCTGTGATCACGATCCTCTCCGCCACAGCGATGAGTCTGGCACGCCGGGCGCGGGCTACGCGGAGACCGGCGCTCTCGCCAGTAGCCTGGTCAGAGCCGTCAACCGAACAGGGGACCGTCCTTGCCTGCTGCGCCAACCGCCGGTCCGGCCGTGAGTGCACGGCGCGGCGGGCGTGCCGCGTTCGCGGTCTTCGCGATCGCGATCATGGTGGTGACCGGGTTGGCGTGGGGCAAGGTCCGCTCGTTCGAAGACGGCATCTTCCACATGAGTACCCCGCTGCTGGGCCGGGGCGGCGACGACGGCGCGATCGACATCCTGATGGTCGGCCTCGACAGCCGCACCGACGCGCACGGAAATCCGCTGTCGTCTGAGGAACTCTCGAAGCTGCATGCCGGCGACGACGTTGCGACCAACACCGACACGATCATCCTGGTGCGCATCCCGAACAACGGGAAGTCGGCTACCGCGATCTCGATCCCCCGAGACTCCTACGTCGAGGCACCGGGCTTGGGCAAGACCAAGATCAACGGCGTCTACGGTCAGATAAAAGAGGCTGAGAGGGTCAAGCTGGTCCAATCCGGGGTGAACGACGCCGAGGCCGAATCCCGGTCCACCGAAGCGGGCCGCGAGGCGCTGATCAAGACCGTCGGAGACCTGACCGGCGTGACCGTCGACCACTACGGGGAGATCGGGCTGCTGGGTTTCTCGTTGATCACCGACGCTATCGGGGGCGTCAATGTGTGCCTCAAAGAGGTCGTCTACGAACCCCTTTCAGGGGCAGACTTCCCGGCCGGCTGGCAGAAGCTGAACGGGCCGCAGGCGTTGAGCTTCGTGCGTCAGCGCCACGATCTGCCACGCGGCGACCTTGATCGAGTCGTCCGCCAGCAGGCCGTCATGGCTTCGCTTGCCCACCAGGTCATTTCCAGCAAGACGCTATCCAGCCCGGCGGCGTTGAACCGACTGCAGCAGGCGATCCAACGTTCGGTGGTGCTGTCCTCCGGCTGGGACGTCATGGATTTCGTCAAACAACTTCAGAAGCTTGCCGCGGGCAGCGTCGCCTTCGCGACCATCCCGGTGCTCGACGAATCCGGCTGGAGCGACGACGGCATGCAGAGCGTCGTCCGGGTCGATCCTGCCCAGGTGCAGGGGTGGGTCAAGGGCCTGCTGAACGACCAGGCACAGGGCAAGACGGAGCAGCTGGCATACACGCCGTCGAAGACGACCGCCGACGTGCTCAACGACAGCGACATCGGGGGCCTTGCCGCAGCGGTGTCGGAGATTTTGACCAACAACGGCTTTGCGGCCGGCACGGTCGGCAACAACGACGCCGGCCACGTGTCCGGCAGCGAGGTCCAGGCGGCCAAGCCCGACGACCTTGGCGCGCAGGCCGTCGCCAAGCAACTCGGCGGCCTCCCGGTCGTTCCGAACCCCGGTGTGCGCCCGGGCACCGTGAAGGTCGTGCTAGCCGCCGACTACACCGGGCCCGGGTCAGGCCTCGGAGGCAGCAGCCAGGCCACGCCGTCGGAGGCCACCGCCGCCGCCGGGACCACCGATTCCACGGCGCCACCACCCTCGCCGATCCTCACCGCCGGCTCAGATAACCCCGCCTGCGTGAACTAGCGTGACGAACCTTACTGCGGCAGTGCTGGATCCGCTGCTGCGCACCGACCCGGCCGGCCCCCGCATCACGTACTACGACGACGCCACGGGGGAACGCATCGAGTTGTCGACCGCGACGCTGGCCAACTGGGCGGCCAAGACCGGCAACTTCCTGCGCGACGAGCTCGGGGTCGGGCCCGCGAGCCGGGTTGCGGTTCTGTTGCCGGCGCATTGGCAGACCGCGGCGGTGTTGCTCGGAATTTGGTGGATCGGCGCCGAGGTGGTGATCGGGGGGTCGCCGGACGCAGACGTCGCGATGTGTACGGCCGGGCGGCTTGTCGAGGCCGATGACGCGGGGGAGATTGTGGCACTGTCGCTGGACGCCTTCGGCAGGCCGATCTCCGATTTGCCGGTCGGCATCACCGACTACGCCACGTCGGTGCGGGTCCACGGTGACCAGATCGCGCCCGAGGGCCGGCCGGGCCCGGCACTGGGCGGGCGCTCGGTCGATGAGTTGCTTGCTGCGGCGAGGGGTTTCGCTGCGGCACAAGGTATTGCCGCAAGCGACCGGGTGCTGTCGACAGCGTCCTGGGACAGCGAGGACGCGCTCGTGCACAATCTGCTGGCCGTGTTCGCGGCGGGCGGGTCCCTGGTTCAGGTCGCAAATGCCGACCCGACGACGACGGAACGGCGCAACGCCACCGAGAAGGTCACGCGAGTTCTGGACTAGCACCCGCGTCGGTGCGACCGATGAGTTGTGCCGCCGCCAAGAGTCTTACCCGGTAGGGAATTGTCCGGCCATCGCGGAAGGACGCACATGGTGATCGTCGCGGGGCATCTCAACGTTGACCCCGAACAGCGCGAGCGTTACGTCGCGGGCTGCACGGACGTGATCGAACGGGGCCGCAGTTCACCGGGGTGTCTGGACTTCGCCATCTCGGCCGATGCAGTCGATCCGGGGCGGATCAACATTTTCGAACGCTGGCAGTCACCGGCGGCGGTGCAGCGCTTCCGCGGCACTGGCCCCAGCGACGAGCAAGCCCAAGCCATAATTTCCGCCTCAGTGATGGAGTACGACGTCACCGAGGCCCGCACTTTGACCTGAATGTCGGGTGTGAAGCGTCGGCGGCCGGGGAATAAATCGGACTGTGGTCCGCTTCATGGTTGGAGGTTGTCGAGCATCCCGGTTCGACACCGACACCCACAGGAGGATCAGCATGAGCACTACTCTGGGAATCACCGCACTCGGCGCCGGAACGTGGGGAATCGACCCCGTACATTCCTCGATCGAGTTCGCCGCACGCCACCTGATGGTCAGCAAGGTACGCGGTATGTTCGGCGAGTTCACCGGCGCGATCACCGTGGCCGAAGACGGTAGCCCGTCGGTGACCGCTGCGATCGCCGTCGGTTCGCTCACCACAGGGAACCAGCAGCGCGACGCCCACCTGAGATCGGCAGACTTCCTGGACACCGACCGGTTTCCCACCGCCACCTTCACGTCCACCGGTGTGAGAGCAGACGGGGACAACTTTGTGATGGACGGCGACTTCACGCTCAAAGGGGTGACCAAGCCGGTCACTCTGTCGCTGGTGTTCAACGGCGTCAACCCCGGTA
The DNA here is from genome assembly GCA_025965895.1 of Mycobacterium sp. GTDB lineage: Bacteria > Actinomycetota > Actinomycetes > Mycobacteriales > Mycobacteriaceae > Mycobacterium. The sequence continues at coordinate 479 of JAOPWC010000178.1, read as the reverse complement.
TCGGCCAAGGCGAGGTGGCTGGATTCGAGGCCTCCGTTGTGCTGAACCGCCGCGACTACGGGGTCGACCTCGACATGCCGCTTCCGACGGGCGGCGCCGTCGTCGGCGACAAGGTCAATATCACCCTCGAGATCGAAGTCCTCAAACAGGGCTGATCTCGTTGTGTCGGGTCGCCGGATTCCGGCGAACGCCTGAGGTGGCGGGCCGGCGCGTCGATCCCACCAGTGACTGCCACCACCACGGCCGCCGGCAACGGCGAGGTCTTCGGCCGGTTCGCTCGGCGGCGGGCGAGCGTTTATCCACAAATCGAGTTCCATCCACAAGCTGGAGCCGACGGCATGCTGTGTGTCGCTGCGTGTTGCCTCACGTCAAGATGCGCGCGAGGGTGGTTTCGTTGCCTCATGTGATTGTGCGCGCTTGGGGACTCGGGCCCGGGTGGCGGGTTGGGACTTGCTGGTGGTCATTTTGTGAAGCTGTGC
>JAOPWC010000175.1 GCA_025965895.1 Mycobacterium sp. | reverse complement strand
TGGAGAAGCCGATGACCACGCTCTACCTCACCGGTCACAGCCTCGGCGGGGCGATGGCCGCGCTCATGGCCGTGATGCTGTCGGTGGAACCGGATTACATCGAGCGCTTCGCGCCGATATTCAAGGGCGCCTCCACCTACGGCGCACCGATGGTGGGCTCGCCGGAGTTCGCCAACGCCTGCGCCGCGAGCACCTTCCTGGACCGGAACGTGGTCCGCTACGTCTACAGGAAGGACCTGGTGCCACACCTGCCGCCGAGCGAATCCGACGACTTCCAGCACTTCGGACGCGAGTACCGCTACGACCGCGCGTGGAAGGACACCTCCGACAAGCCGATCACGCAGATGGGCGATCTCCTCGGGCTCATCGAGGCCCCGTTGGGATTCGTGGCGAGCAAGTTCCGGCTGTTGCGGGGCATACCGTTCCGGTTTTCGCTGAACGACCACGGCCCGCAGCATTACATCTCCGCCATCACCCCGCCCAAGGTACCCAACGAGTTTGGCGACGCCTACCTGATCCCGGCGAGGTGACCTCACGACGCACTCGCCTCCCACCCCGAATCGATGCGGCCCTTCGGGGCGAGGATCATGCATCCAACGGGCGAGCGATTCAAGCACCGCAGATAAAACCGCGTGTCGAGTCGGTGTCGTAAGAGCGTCGCCGCACCCGGCTCATCAGGCGACCTGCGGAAACACGCCCGTCTGATGCAGTTCCCGAGGGTTGTAATAGCCCTGGGTGGTGGCGATGGACACGGCAGTTTGCAAATTTCCGCCGGCCGCGCCGAGGTACGGACGACGACTCCGTTGGAATCGGTGCAGGCCGGGGTCGTATTTCGTGCCAAAGGCCGTTGCACGCTGTCGGTACGCGCTGCACGGCGGCTACCCACCGATCAGCTGGCTTGCTCCTGTGGTTGCTGTCCGGAGCGCTACTGCCGTGACGTGACGTCGCCGATCCATTTCCCGGCCTCATCAATCGCTGTCCTTCCTGCATGCAGGTGCGAGTGGAACCACGGGAATATATGGACCATCCGCGCCCAGACCCGCAACGTGACGTCGGACCCGGCAAGCGACGCTGCGCGTGCCACTGCCACTGCCACGGCGTCGCCGAGCAGTACGTCGTCGGTTCCGACATGAACGAGCAGCCTTGGGAACTCCGAGAAGTCCCCGAAGACCGGGGATGCCAGCGCGGATCGGGGGTCGGCACCGTTGAGGTAGATGCGAGCCAGGTCTTGCAGGGAGGTGCGGCTGTACATCGGGTCGTACGGTCCACGTACGTCGTAGGAGGTGTCGGTCTGGGTGAGGTCGGCCCACGGGCTGATGGCGTAGATCCCGGCGGGTTTGGGCATGCCAAGCGCCGCCGTCTGGTGGGCCACCACGACCGCCATTCCGCCGCCCGCCGAGTCGCCAGCGACCACGATCTTGTCGCTCGGCAGCCCGCTGTCCAGTAGCCCGCGATAGGCGTGCATCGCGTCATCGACGGCGGCGGGGAACGGGTCTTCGGGTGCCCTGCGGTATTCCGGCACGTACCCGGTGGCGTCGGCCCTCAAGGCCAAATGCGCCGCCAGGGCGACGTGATCTGCAGCGGTCCCGGCGGAGTAGCCGCCCGCGTGCAGGAGCAGGAATGCCCGCTGCTGCTTGGTGTCGCTGGGGCTGACACGCTCGGTGGGCACGCCCCCAAGCGTTACGCCGGCGCACTCGATGCCGGCCGGCAGGGGCACGGCAGTGCCGTACTCGGCCTGCCTGCGCCGCGCGTCGGATACCGCCGGGTTGACCGACGGGTCGGCCACTTGCAAGCAATAGGCGCGCAGCGCCTCGATTTCTTCGTCAGCGGATGATGACATGTCCGTCCTCTCATCTGGTGGCAGGGCACGAGTTGACTGCTTAAGGAATCCCGGCGCTATTGGTGGCGGCGGCAATGACGGAGGTGACGGCCACAAAGTAGGTTTGGTCGTCGACCGTGGTTTCTAACTGGTTCCACCAGGTTTGCACTTGGTCGGGTCGCAGCCGCCCGTCGGCCTGCAGCCGGGAGAGATAGCCCGCGAAAAGCAGCTCGTTGAATTCGTGGTTGAACCGCACAGGGTGGAGCGTGATCTCGGGGTCCGGGAAAACCCGCGTTGACGGTGCATGAACACTCGTTCGGCTCGGGCGGCATCCTTACGCCTACCAGCACGCGGTTCGACGGGGCACGCAGTCACAGGGCGGCCATCGAGTCGAGGCTCAGCACGTACCTGGGCATCGATGACATGTTCGAGATCGAGTCCCCTTCGGCACGGCACCAGTGGCGCGTACTGATCGATCCGGCGGGTCATCCGTTCTGCATCACCATCCTGATACCCGAACCGACATAACGCGGCTACACGTCCGCTAGCCCGAGGCGGGATCTGATCACACTCGATAGCAGCTGCTCCTATGCTGCGGCAACGGTTTTTGCAGTCGTTGGACCACTTGACCCCCAGTCGGACATAGGCTGAACTTCGTTGTCTCGCAACGACTCTGGAACCGTCCAGACCAGTGGAAACCGTCTCAAGTCGTCCCCGGTCAACTCTCCGGTTCCGCACCTAGTTGATGTGACACCGCCGTGACAACGCCAGGGCCGGAGCCATCGGTCCGCGGCCCATCTGCACTGTTTGCTGGAAGTTCTCACCGTCATACGACTCGGCCTAAGAACACCGCGCGGGGTCAACCATAGGTGATTGTCTGCAGAAACCCTTACGTGCGGGAACGTCTATGGAGGCAAGGCGATTCGAACCCCTGTTCATTCCTGTAGAAATGGTGCTTTACCTGCGATGATTGTTCATCCAGCGCCTTACGTGGTGTGTTCGTGCACTGGCGATATGCTTCGGCGTGTTACGCAACGTAACAGTGCTGGAGCCCACGGAGTCGCTCGGCGGAGAGCCGCCGGGCGACCTTCCACCTTTGAGGCGGAGGTGCGGCTGACACCAATGTGTTTCAGCTGTTCAGATCGGGCCAAATAGCGCCAATCGGGCAATCTGGACCACCTAGCCCGCCGGTTTGGCCCCATTTTGGCCCCATAGTCGCCACCACCACCTGCCCCGACGTAGGGGCGCCTCGCCATCGGGCTCAGCGCTCGCGCAGGGTCGTGGGTGCCGCCTCGAGCACGAGGCCCCACGGCGCAGTGACGTGAGTGAGCGGTTCGGGCGACGGGTCGGTGAGCACGATGGGGTCTCCCGCCGGACTGGCGGTGCCGCGCCGCTCCGCCGAGTGGCGCACGTCAACCCGCGACCAATGGATTCCCAACCATGTGACGTGACGACGCCGGGTGTCGCCCATTTTCATTGCGCAACAATTAGATTGGCCGTCTCGAAGTTCCAGTGATAACTGGGCAATTCCGATCGATGCCCGGTCATTCGCGGTGAATAAGCGGTAACCGAAACACCAGCTCTTGCGCGCACTCTCGACTGTCGGTATTCACGCCAGTGCGGCGTGAAGGCCGGCGACGCCCGACGAAAGATCCGCGCTACTGCGGCAGCAGCGTGGGCTCGACCTGCTCGAGTGGCGTCGGAGTAACGGCGAAGTGCCCCGCGAACGGGCGCTCCTGGGCCGCGATCATGACGATCGCCACCGACGCCGCCGCGGCGAACAGCGCCATCGCGATTGCCGCTGTGCGTCGGTTGCCGCTGTGTACGAACGCGATCGCGAGCAGGGTGAGGGTCGCCAGGGAGATTACGGCGCCCCACTTGGCCCCGTTGACGGAGGACTGGCTCACGATGATGCGCTGGCGCCGGGCGTCCAGCGCTTGCTCGACCGATTTGACGATCTCCTGTTGGGCGATTGTCTGGCCGGGACTGTCGGGGCGCAGGCCGAGCACCAGCGCTTGGAGATCTGCAAGCGGCTGCGGCACGACCGACAGCTTCGCTCCCCGCTCGGCCATCTGCGGCCAGTCTTTCGTGACGGCGTCCTCGATGTGACGGTGAACGAGGCTGCGCATTCGCGCCTCCGGTGGACCCGGAAACTCCGAGGACAGCAGCACGACCGAACGCAGCGAGCTGGCCTCCTCGCTGACCGCGGCCGCACCGCGCTCTCCTGCACCCCAGACCTGCGCGGCCAGAAACCCCACCAGCAGCGCGAATATGATTCCCATCGGCGGGAGCAGCCCCGGTGAGATTGACGCGAAAGCCCGGCCGCGCTCACCGGTCGAGAGCGAGATCACCACCGCGTAGATCGCCGCCGTGACGAGAACGGCAACCCCGAACACGAACGCGACCAACCAGAACAAGGAAAGGGAGTGCAGCCAGGCCGGCACGCCGTGAATTTTCCTCGCCGCCGGCGCCGGATTCAAGGTGAGACCCGACCCCTGGCAGGTGCTCGGGTACCCGATCAAGAATCTTCTCTGCGATCTATGTCGCAAGTCGTGCCAACGGGCATCGATCAACTCGGACGCTTTAAGGACGGGCGCTAGGTAGCTAGCTGAGACCCGACCCGCCGCCGACACGCCGACCCATGCACGAGCTGATGTGCCTGCGACGCTCACGTCCGACGAAGCGGCCGATCAACCAGTACCCGCTGTCCGCTTCGCCACTGAACGACACGAATCTGATGGCCGGTTTGCACACCGGTGACCGGGTCGACACGAAACCGACCGAACAAGGTAGTGGTATCGAGTCGTTGTGACGCCGCCAGCACCGGCAAGGATTCAACTGCCGGCTTCCTTCACGCAGCGCTGCCAAACGACACCCGCGGCAAAGGCCGCAGCAGCCGGATACGGCGGCTCAGTACCGTTCGCGTCCCGGTAACACCGGCTGAACCACTCGCTGTTGGGTCCGTCCGCGGGATCATCTATCCCGTCGTCGAACCACTGGCACGGTCCGTAAAGCCGCTCAACACGATCACCGATGGCGTGCCGGAGCTCACCGACCCCCGCGGCGACCAATCCAACTGCACGCCAACGGTATTCGCTGTCCCACTGCGCGATGGCGACGTCATCGTCGAAGGAACCGGCCGATAACAGCACATCGCCCGCCGGGACTTGGGCCAGCACGTCTCTCGCCCGCCCTGGCCGAAAAGTGACCGACCGCCGCTGGAGACCCAGTCGCCGCGCCGCCACCGCTGCCCCTTCGGCCACCTCGCGGCCGAACCCCGTGTCGACGTGCATTATTACCACCTGCGAGCCCTCACCAAGACCTTCGGCGACAAGCGTTTCGAGCACTGCGGCGAGATAGCGGTAAGCGGGAGACTCCGCGTTGACGACACGCGGATACGCTGGCCGCGCCAGCCGGGCGGTGGCGCCACCGTGGTTCCAGACGACCCCTTTGCTGGCGGCCGCGGCCGCCAGGGCGGGCCCCGAACCGTAGGGCCCGAACACCACGTCGGGCAGGCTAGCCTCGGCGGCCCGTATCGCGGACGCCGCAGAGGGGTAAGCGTCGATGACCTCCAGACTTACTCTGGAACGGTCAGCCCAGAGAGCAAGGGCGCTCGCCCCTGCTTTCCCGAATCTGGCCAGCGGCCCCGACAGTGGGGTAACCAGGACGGTGCGAGCTGCCACGCCCACAACTTAAGCGAGTCGAACAACCTCCCGACTCCCCGGGAGTACGGATCGTGGCATTCCACTGCGGTTAAACACCGTTGTCGGGGGTGCGCTCGCTGCCCTTGTAGGTCAGACACGGCCCGCCGCAGTCCCAGCAGATGCCGGCCGGTGCCACCGAGCGGTGGTCACGGTCACGACACGACTTTCGCGGCGCCGATACGAGACCCGAACAACATGGGCAAGGAGTGGCGCAAAGCCCGCGAGGAGCTCGGCGTCCACGCGGTCACTACGCACAGCTGGCGCAAGACGGTCGCGACACTGACCGACGACTCCGTTCTGTGGATCGCAGGTGGCGGGCGCTTGGTGTCGCGGGATGGACCGCATCTGGCAGTGGACGTGGGATCGGTACGGAGCGACACTCGTGGGCGACTACGCGATCAGCTTCCTCGCGCTGGTGCCGGTGTACCTTGTTCCATCGTTTGTCGTTGTCGCTTTCGAGGATTCCGGTCACTACGCGGAGGCGGCCGCCATCACAGTTATCGCTGTGCTGGTGGTGGTGTACGTCATGGCGCTTCCCGGCCTCGGCGGGATCCGCACTGTGGAGCAGTGGGTAGCCGGCCGCGAAGGCGATCGGGCGTGGCGGAGGCTCGGTGCCGGCTCGGGGCGGTCGCCACGGTCGTCGACGGTGGTCGGCCGGTCGAAATGTGCCGGATCAGCGAGGACCTGTGCGCCCGCGGCGTCGGGCGGCTGATGGTCGAGGGCGGCGGGAAGGTCCTCACCCAGTTCCTCACGGCCGGCCTTGCGGACGAGCTGC
>JAOPWC010000159.1 GCA_025965895.1 Mycobacterium sp. | reverse complement strand
GGCGGCGCACTGCTCGCCAACGCCCTACGCGACCCAGACCTCATGTCGGGCCAAGTACAGCGCCTGGAGCGGTGGATCGACACCCTCGCCGCGCAGGGCCCACGCGCTACGGTGCCGCCGGCGATCTGAATCCGGGGCATCCCACGCGAACTCGAGACGGCCATCGAGAATACCTGGGCAGTTGGTTCGCAAGGGCCGGCAATTATTGCCGACGGGAAATCACCCGCCAAGACGTCGACATCACCGTCCCCGCTCTCCCGCTCAGTGAGCAGAATTGTGTTGGCCGGCACCGTTTCCCGCGAGCCGAGCGGGTCGTCGCCTCGCGCGTACAACTCGTCCAACAAGCAGCAGGCCACACTTGACCCGGTAGCGGCCCTCAAGTCGACCGATGCAACCCGCATTGGCCCGCGTCGTAGGAAATGCAGCGATTCGTGAGACAAACCCAGGCGCGACCGCGGTGAGACACCCAGCGAACGCGCACGTCAACGAGGCGAGATATGAAGGTGAGAGCGAGAACCTACATATGCGCGTGTTTGTCACTGGAGCAACCGGACATATCGGTTCGGCCGTCGTCCCTGAACTGCTCGGCGCGGGACACCAGGTCCTGGGCCAGGCCCGCTCGGACACCTCCGCCGCCGCGTTGACGGCGGCCGGCGCCGAGGTGCACCGCGGCGCTCTCGATGACCTCGACAGCCTGCACGAGGGGGCTGCCGTGGCCGACGGCGTCATTCACCTTGCGTCGACAACGGCTTGACCGATTTCGCCGCTGCGAGCGCAACCGATCTGCGCGCTGTCGAGACAATCGGGGCAGCTCTTGAGGGCTCGGCAAGCCGTTCGTTGGTCACCCCGGGGACGTTGCTGCTCGCGTTCACGGCACCCGGACGCGTCGGGGCCGAAGACCAGGTGGCGGACTCCGCGCTGCCGCGGATCGGGTCGGAGAACGCGGCGGTCGCACTCGCCCGGCGCGGGCTGCGGTCATCGGTGGTCCGTCTGTCACCGGCCGTGCTCGGGGAGCGACACGGAAATCACAAATAGCAAGAACGTCATGGTGGCGATGGGCGACGGCGTCGGATGCCCGCGCCCCGCGGCTCCTGGCGAGTACGGAGCTAGTGCTTGCGGACGACGCGCTCTGATTCGCCGGGCTTCCAGATGGTGATGTCGAGGTGTCCATCCCCGACGTACAGTGCGGAGCCGCCGATCAGCTCCGCCCGATAGCAGTGATCGAAGAGCTGCCCCCGGATGTCGAAGCCAGTCTCGTCGAACAGCGCTGCGCGTATCGCTGATGGAAGGCTTTGTCCTGGACGTCGTCCACCACGCCCCACAACTTCGCGTCGCCGTCTTTGACCTCGGTGTCGACGGTGGCGGTGTGAAGGCAAAACCGCGGATCACGCGCGAGATCGCGGAACTTCGTGGTGCCGGGCATGCCGCCAATCCATAGCTGACCCTCGAAGAACCGCGGCTCGAGCGGGCTGATCCGTGGGAAACCGTCCGCGCGCAAGGTGGCGAGCATGCACAGGTTGCCGGTGGCGGCGTGCCGGCGGGCGAAGGTGGCAGCGATCCGCGGGGCGGCCTCGGTGAACTCATTCCAGCTGGTCATGAACCCGAGGCTACGACGATTCCCGAGACCGGCCGAACACGTCGCGGCAATCGGGTTGCGCGCCTTGATTGCGGCCGTGGTCTGTCGCCCACGCGCTCGGCGTGCCGATCCGTTTCCGCACGACAACCGCGAGGTGGAAAGGCCGGAATCGGGGACGATCGGCGTCATGTCCTCCAGCCTGGGCAGCATCTCGCTCAACACCAATGGTGGACTGCACCTTTACCGGGCCAGCAAGTCTGCGCTCAATCAGCTGGTGCGAAGTTTCGCCGCGCGGCACCGCGACGACGCCCGGACTCTGTTGCTGATCAATCCGGGCTGGGTGCAAACCGGACTCGGCGGGCCCGGCGCTCTCGCGGTGCTGCGCGGGAATCACGAGCTCGACCAGTAACAGCCGATTGACCGTGGGCATTACATCGCCGAGGAGCGGCCCGACGAACTCGCCGACGAAATACACGAATCCCTTTGCACCGCCGCCGCAGAAGGCGCCGTAGTGTTGAAGCGGACCGCCCCGGCCGGCACGTGTTTTCGCGCTGGTCGTCCACCAGGACGGAGAGCACCTCATGACGTCTTGCCACCGGATCGCCGTCATCCCCGGCGACGGAATCGGCACCGAGGTCGTGCCTGAGGGGCTGCGCGTGCTGGAAACGGCCGGGCGGGCGTTCGACATCGATTTTGCATTCGAGCAATTTGGCTACGCCTGCGCCGATTATTACACCGCGCACGGAAAAATGCTGCCCGACAACTGGTTTAACCAGCTACGGGAGTTCGACGCCATATTCTTCGGAGCGGTCGGTTGGCCCGATGTCCTACCCGACCACATCTCACTGTGGGGCAGTCTGCTTCAATTCCGCCGCCAATTCGACCAATACGTGAATCTACGCCCCGTCAAACTCATGCCCGGCGTGCGCAGTCCACTGGCCGGACGTGCCCCTGGCGATGTCGACTTCCTGGTGGTGCGCGAGAACACTGAGGGTGAGTATTCCAGCATCGGTGGCAAGATGTTCGAAGGCACCGAGCGCGAGACGGTCATCCAGGAGACGGTCATGACTCGCATCGGAATCGACCGCATACTCGAATTTGCGTTCCAACAGGCGCAATCGCGGCCGCGCAAGCACCTCTCATCGGCGACCAAGAGCAACGGTATCTCGATTACGATGCCGTACTGGGATGAGCGCGTCGACCAGATGGCGCAATCATTCCCCGACGTGGACGTCGACAGGTACCACATCGACATCCTGGCTGCGAACTTCGTGATGCACCCCGACTGGTTCGACGTCGTCGTGGCGAGCAACCTCTTTGGCGACATCCTCTCCGATCTCGGGCCCGCGTGTACCGGCACGATCGGCATCGCCCCCAGCGGCAACATCAATCCAGAACGCCGCTTTCCGAGCTTATTCGAGCCGGTGCACGGCTCGGCACCGGATATCGCCGGGCGCGGTATCGCGAACCCCATCGGTCAGATCTGGGCGGCCGGCATGATGCTCGAACACCTGGGTGAGCCCGCGGCGGCCACCGCGGTGATCTCGGCAATCGAGACCGTCCTCTCCGACGGCAACGTGGCCACCCCCGACTTGGGCGGCACCGCCACGACGGAGTCCGTGGGCAAGGCCATTGCCGCCGCGGTGAATAGTGAGATTGGCTGATTCAATTCATCGAGACTGACGAAGTGCCGCCCAACGGCCCGACGACAACCGCACCTTCAGCTCCGACTCCGACGCCGATGCCGCGGTTGGCCGACCGCGATTTCAACAAGTGGGGTCAGGGCACCTCGTTGCTGGGTGGATGGTTACCCGGGCTCGAATTTTGTCGCGTCGGCGGTCAGGGCGGACCGGTTGGATGTTGGCGGTCCATTTGTCCTCGATGCGGGCATAGCGCCAGATCAGCACGGCCGCGGCCCAGGTGAGCACGAACAGCCCGACGATGACGTAGCCGAGGACGTTGAGGTCCACGGCGCCGATCCAGCCCCAGAGGCCGCCCGCCCAGCCGAGTTGGCTGGTGAGCAGGCCGAGCAGTTCGATGGTGCCGATGATCAGGGCAACTGCTACGGACAGCCCGGTGATGGTGATGTTGTAGTAGACCTTGCGCACCGGCTTGGAGAATGCCCAGCCGTAGGCGAAGCTCATGAACGAGCCGTCGATGGTGTCCAGCAGGCTCATCCCGGCTGCGAACAGCACCGGAAGGCACAAGATCGCGTACCAGGGCAGCCCGGCCGCGGCGCTGGTGCCGGCCAGCACCAGCAGCGCGACCTCGGTGGCGGTCTCGAAGCCCACCCCGAACAGCACCCCGACCGGGAACATCTGCCACGGCCTGGTGATCGATTTCGTGATGCGCCCGAAGAAACGGTTCATGAATCCGCGCTTGCTGAGCTGCTCCTCGAGTTCGGCCTCGTTGTAGGTGCCCGAGCGCATTTCCCGGAACACCTTCAGAATTCCGGCCAGGATGACGATGTTGATGATCGCGATCAGATACAGGAACGCCCCGGAGATGCTGGTGCCGATCAGCCCGGTGTAGTGGTGCAACGCCGAGGAGTCCGCCATGACTGGTCCGATGATCGCTTTCGCGCCGACCGAGAGCAGCAGCGCAAGTACGAATACCAGCGCGGAATGGCCCAGGGAGAAGAAGAACCCGACCGAAAGCGGTCGCTGCCCGTCGCTCATCAGCTTGCGGGTGGTGTTGTCGATTGCCGAAATATGATCGGCGTCAAACGCGTGCCGCAGGCCCAGGGTGTAGGCGGTCAACCCGACGCCCAGACCGAGGGCTTTGCCGCCCGGGTTAAAGTGCTGCGGGGCGACGAAGGCGGCCAGGGTGACCCAGCCGAAGAGGTGCAGGGCCACGATCACCCCCGCCATGGCGGCGACGCGGGCCCACTCCGCACCGGTCAGCGATGTGCGTATCGCGGCCAATCGCGAGGTGTTTGAGCGGGCCTCCGTGATGGTCATGGGTCTCCTGTCGTCGACGTTGGACGCCCGGGTTCTCACATCGTGTCGTTGCGGTAGGTCTGCATGTAGCGGCGCATCCGATCTACCCAGCTCCAGCGCAGCGGATCGGGGTGACGTCGCGGATCCTGTTCCATTCGCTTATCTTTCAGGGCCCCGCTCCGCGGCTTGGGCAACTGAACACGTCGTGGTCTCAGCCGGCTTCGAGTCGGGCCCGGATGCTGGCCAGCCGCTGCTGAAGCTCTGTCTCATCGATGACACCACGGGCCACCAAGGAGTGTGCCAGCGAGACCAGCTGATTCTCCGGGTAGGGCAGTCTCGAGTAGACGGTTGCCGACAGGGTGTCCTCTTCATTGCGCCGGTCGACAAAGCTGAGTATCTGTGGGCCGCAATCGCCGTGATCGAGTGCGTCACAGATGCCATCGAGACTCGATTTCCATGGCGGCACAGGATTGTCAACCCCGTACTTCGCCGCCATCCGGCTCCACACCTGATGGTGTTCAACGATCCTGGTCAACGGCGCGATCGTGACGTGCTCGATCGGACACACATTTTCCGAAGTACTCATTTGTTCGCCTTTCGGTCGATCAGTGGGTCAGCGGATGGATGGCCGGGCGGGTGTCGGTGATCGCGTTGGTTGTGACGCCAACCTTGGGCAACGCGACACCGATCAGACAATCACGAGTGACGATTTCGGCGAGCCGGTCCTCGTCCCAGTCCTTTGTTCCCTCAGGGCGCACGGGCATCACCATGAAACGGTGCTTCTGATTCGAATCCTCCACGCGGATCGCGACGTCCTCCGGTAGATACAGCCCGAACTCCGCGAGCACCTGACGTGGCCAACGCACGAGGCGACGGCGATAGTTGGGTGTGCGGTACCACTCAGGGGAATTGCCGAGAATTGGTCGCGGATAGCACGAGCACAGGGCGCACACAATCACGTGGTGAACGGTGGGCGTGTCCTCAAGTACCTGCAGCGCCGTGAAGTCGCTCGGCGTCCCGAAACCAGTGGGTTGCAGCCAGTCAACTCCGACCTCTCGGCTGGCGGCGATCGCGTCCGTAAGGACCAGCTTCTGGTAATCGGAATCAAGCCAGGCCCGGGCCACCATGTGGGCGGCTGGGGTGGGGCCGATGTGTTCAGCGAACTCGGTGAAGCGGCGATGATCGTCGGCAGTGAACAGCCCCTTTTCGATGCATAGCTCACGCACAGCTATCTCAAGGACTTCGAAGTCGGTGATCTCGTCCACCATCGGTGCCGCGGTGCGCGCGTGATCGTGATCGGTCATTTTGAGTTCCTTTCTTTGGAGAGGCAGTTACTGAACCGAGCTCGGACCTAGGCGACCGCTTCGAGCCAACGCTCGGGGATTTCGGTCTGCAGGGTGTCACTCTTCGGCCCGGTATAGCCGCGCCACAGCTCGGAGAGTTTGAACCGAACGATGTAGAACCACTCCGGCGTCTGGTCATGTCGGTCCCACGCCTCGTCCTCAGGTGCGAGGCTCTCGTAGGCGACGGCCGCAATCTCGCCTTGTGCGCCGCGCACGTATTCCGGTGTGCGGGTGTAGAACAGGGCGGGCAGCTCGCGCACCCGCACCGTATCGCCGACCCGAAACTTCGCCTCGCCGGCCTGACCGGAAAACACCTGCGGGTCGCCCTTGCCGACTGCGTGGATGTGGTGAAGGTTGCGCCTGACCCGCGACCCGTCACCTTCGAATTGCGGCCTGGCCTCCAAGGTCTTTCCCGCCAGGCCGCCTTCGTAGCGGCTCTTGACCTCAGCGAGGCGATCGGTCAGCTCACCCAACGTGACGTGATGCTTCTCGACGAGGATGCGTGCGGCCGTCAGCAGCCAACGGCCGTAGTAGGGAAGCCCCAAATAGCTCGTGCGTCCAATGTCGACGTTGCCCATCCGGCGACGTTCCTCCGACAGCCAGATTCCGCGCCACCCGAGAACCTCACAGGAAACATAGGTGTTCTCTTCCCACACTTCGTATTGCTTGTTCTCGAATTTGATCGGAGCATCAGGCTCGCCGCCGACGTCGTGGGGAGTCTTCACGTATGCGGTGAACCGCTCGTGGTCAATGAGGTCGGGAGAGGGCGCGTCCGGAAGGTCGGTGAAAGCGGACTTGAGCCGGGCCATCAGGTCTAGATGGGACACCCGGTCCCGCGGTGTGGTCATCAGAGAGCTCCATTCGCTGTGGGGACGTAATGAGGGATCGGCGCCGGCTAGCTGGCGTGGACATTGGGTGATGCGGCCTTCAGTGGGGGAGGACGCCGACATGAAGAGTGCCATCGGCAGATTCGCTATTTGGGATTAGGTGCGGACGTGCATCTCGTGCGCGAAGGCAGGAGTGCGACCATCAGTGCATGGGAAGTGGCCACACCGTTCTCCCTTCGGAAGTGTCTGCCACATTGGGGCCGTCGTTTTCGTGGGGTCTGTCGTCCTGCCGGGGCGTGTCATCACCGTTGTGGAGTGCGACCGCTGTGACGGCAACCACAGGCCACGATTGCATTCGATCCAGCGACTGTCGTTACCGGTGACGGCCAAGTGGCATACCCGCTAGCTGCAGAACTTCGTACGCTAATAGTTAGTAGGCGAAATGAAGCCCTAGGGTGGCAGCATGACCGCCCGCGCAGTTGCTGCGGACGTCGATCCGCTGCCGCTGGAACGTCAGCGGGCGCTTAAATCCCTTGTCTAAATGTGGCCCCTTCCCGACGATGCCGCGTAGCGCATTCTTGCCCGCCATTCGGTCATCACCGCGCCGTGGAACCGGTCGGAGCCGAAAGATCCAGAAGGCATTACCAGCAGTGTCGAAGACGCGTGTTTCGCCGGGCGATTTACCGGGAAAGGCAAGGGCGCCAACCGGAGAGCCGAACCGATATGCAGCCACCCCACAGGCAGATCCGGTGTTGTTGCAAGGAGTTGGTGGGTCACAATGCGATGCGGATGCCGGCAGCGCCGGCCTTACCGGTGATGTATGTGAGGAGAAGAGGGGACATTATGAGGACAACCACGATCGCGTCGGCTGCGGCCGCGGCCCTGGCAGTGGCGGTGCTCACGGGTACTACCGCAGCGACCGCTTCGGCCGCCCCGACGCCCCCACCGCCGCCCCCCGCTCCGGCCATCCCACCGCCGCCCCCCGCTCCGGCCACCCCGGCTCCGGCCACCCCCGCAGCGATCCCCGCAGCGTCGGCGAGCGTCCCGTCCGGCAATTTGCCGGCCGGCGCCACGGACACAGGCGCTGGCGCAGCGACAGGGAGCATGCCGTCCGGCAATTTGCCGGCCGGCGGCACGTCGACAACGGTCGGCTCCGGGATCGCCACTGGCAGCGCCGGGCCCGGCGGTAACCCTGCTGGCATCGGTTAAAGAGCGAGCTGACTGCGACTGTGCGCAGAAACACCAGTCGGGAATAGGCTTTCACCTGCATACCTGCCGGCTGAGGCACGGCGCGGCCTGTCGATCAGGGTTTTAGTCGGCCAGATACCGCGATGAACCGCTTTTGCGTCACCGACGTGCGGACTCTGTGAGAGGTTGACCGTTCGTGGCCTGGAGCAGGCAGATGACGGTGCTCGGGGCGGGATTGGACGAGGTTCGATCTTGATCGGAGTCGATGAGATACGTCACGGCGAACGGGCTGCCGTCCATAGATCGCCCGGTGTACTGAGAAAATCCGGCGACGCACTCGCGATTGGCGACGTCGGTGATCGCCGCATTGACCCCCATCGGCGCGCGAAAAAACACCTCTGCCGCGTGCCCTGTCGCACAGTCGACGATTGTGACAATTGCCACGCTGAGATCGGCGGGCGGAAGATCAGCCAGGCAGTCGCCGGCGTGGAGGTCGATCCACTTCTCAGTCCGATGCTGTGTGGTGGGTGTGGCAGCGACGGCCGTTGTGGTAGACGCGCCTGCCGCGGAAGTGATTGTCGATGTTCCGCTGGTCGAGGTTTTGCCTGACGTGGGCCCGTTCGCGCTACAGGCCGGCAGCAACGCGATTGCGGTCACCGAAACCGACACGCTCCGCCACAGTCGCCGCCTTCGGACCCGCACTGCGGCCTCCTCGATCCGTGCCCACCCGCTAGCGGGGCAGTCTAAGCATGCCGACCCGAGGAGAACGGCATTCACGAACCAACCGCGGCGTGCCGCTGACGTTGCGGAACATTTGAGTGATGACCCGGGCAGACGGGGCGGGACTTCAGCCGAGCCCCGCCACCCGGTTCGTCGTTACTTACCGCCAGTCGCCGCCGCGCCAGTCGCCGCCGCCGCGCCAGTCGCCGCCACCGTGCCAACCCCAGTCCGGGTGCGGCCACCACCAGTCGCCGCCGCGCCAGCCGCCCCGGTCACCGCCGCCCCAGCCGCCGTGGTCACCGTCACCGCCGTCACCGCGGTCCGTCGGTGCGGGGGCGATCCCGGCCGGCTGAGCCGACGCAGGAGCGGCCACCACGATCGGTGCGGCGACCATCGCTGCCGCAGCAGCCGCCGACACGAACAGCGTTGCGATTTTCTTCAATCTGATCTGCGCCATGGTGGCACTCCTTCGATTTGGCTGCCCGACCCGTACTTGCGCAATAGTGATCAACGCCACGCGCGGTCGGATTTGTTCCCCTGTCCGTCCTCGCTGGTCAAGCGCAGCACGGCGCCTTCGCCAGCGGGTGACCCTGTGCTGAACGCACTTTCGGCGGCGCCGGGCCTTCGGGGGAAAGCAGTAAACGGGGGCCGCCGCCGCGGTGTTCTCCGCCGGAACCGCGCGTTCATGTCGGCGGCTCCGGCCCCTGGCGTCGACGAGGAAGCCAGCCATCGTCTTCATGCCAGCCTGACCGACTCGTTGCGATCGGCGCCGGTCCAGCGGTCCTTGACACCGCCATAATTATCACGCCGCCAGGCTTGTTGACGCAACGGGAAATGTGATGTCATGGGGCGACATCGGCCAGAAAGCGACGGGCCGACAGTGACACAGACGCCGGCTGAAACGCGAAGCGTCACGCCTCTTGAGTGGAAGACGAAGTGACCGACCACCAGCTGTCCAAGGACGAGCTCCTCGGAGGGTCAACGACCGCGCAAGTCCAGTCGCACTACGACTTGTCGAACGACTTCTTCCGGCTGTGGCAAGACCCGACCCAGACCTACAGCTGCGCCTACTTTGAGCGCGACGACATGACGCTGCAGGAGGCCCAGATCGCCAAGATCGACCTTTCGCTGGGCAAGCTGGGCCTGCAGCCCGGCATGACGCTGCTCGACGTGGGCTGCGGCTGGGGCTCCACAATGATGCGGGCGATCGACAAATACGACGTCAACGTGGTGGGGCTGACGCTGTCCAACAATCAACTGGCCCATGTACAGGGG
>JAOPWC010000148.1 GCA_025965895.1 Mycobacterium sp. | reverse complement strand
CGCCGTCCGCAAAGTGACTGAGCAGGCGGTCCACCGGTGCCGACGGAATCGACCCGTCCGCGCTGCTGGGTTTGAATTCGACTGCGAGGCCGACCGATCCGACCGCGATCACCGGTAGCCCGCTGATCTTTTTGGTCCAGCCGGGCAGGCTGAGTTCGGCGTCGGCGCCAACTCCGTCGGTGAAGGCAGGCAGCCAGTGGCGGCGGGTGGAGGGATGGAACACGTCGACGCCGGCGTCGACAAGCGGCGCCAGCAGCGCCTCCAGCTCGGCCGGGTTGGACGCGATGCGGGCGTCGTACTGGTTGGCCTTCCACTGCGAGAACCGGTAGATGATCGGGAAATGAGCACCGACCGCCGCGCGCACGGCGGCGATCACTTCGACGGGGAAGCGGGTTCTCGCGCTGATCGAGCCGCCGTACCCGTCGGTGCGCAGATTGGTCTTGTGCCAGAGGAATTCGTCGAGCAGGTAGCCGTGCGCGCCGTGCAGCTCGACCGCGTCGAAGCCGGCGGTCTTGGCGTTGCGGGCGGCCAGCGCGTAGGACTGGGCCACCGCGTCGAGCTCGTCGGAACGCAGCGCGCGCCCGACGGGCGCGCCCAACGTGTCGCGGCCCGACGGGCTGACGGGCAGCTGCTCGGGCGTGTCGCCGTCGTGCACGTCGCGCTGGGCGCCTTGATGCCACAGCTGCGCGGCGATCGTGGCGCCCCCGGCATGCACGCCTGCGGTGACGGCCCGCCAGCCCTGCAGCACATCCTGGCCGGCCAGCGCGGGGATACTGGCCGGCCAGCCTGCCGCGGCATGCGGAATGCGGACGCCTTCGGTGATGATCAGCCCGACCCCTCCGGCGGCGCGGCGCGCGTAGTAGGCGGCGACGTCTTCGCCGGGGACGCCGCCCGGTGAGGCGCGCCGTGTCATCGGCGCCATCGCAAAGCGATTACGGACGGTGAGCGACTTCACACTCAACGGGGTGAACAAATCTCGGATCTGGTCGTCTTGTGCCACGTCGGCGTGCAACACCCGTCGGCCCGATTCGATTCCTACCCGCGAGCCCCGCCAGATCCGGTCCTCACCCGACGAGGTCAGTCTTGGTTAGCTGAGAACGGCGCTCGCAGCTTGGCGCTCGCGTAGTGCTTGACGTGCGAATTCGCCGAGTTCCTTCTGGTTGGTTGGTGCGGCCCAGCGCGCGTGAGCAAGTTGAAGGCGAGGACTCCGAGTTCGGCGGGCAGGCTCGCGGTCGGATCTGGCACGCCACGCTGGCCACTTCTGTTGCGAGGAGACGCCCGACGAATACGCCTCGCTCATCACCGCATGGTGGGAGGAGGCGTGAGCATGGCCGACACCGATGTGCTGACCGAGATGGTTCTGGTCCAATCCGGACGCACGGCGGTGGTGCATGCCCCGATCGAGCAGGTCGACATCGCCGAGTGGCTGCTGAACCTGCCCGACGCCGGTTACCAACGCTGCTGGCCGCCCGATCACATCGCGGCCGGATCGACCACGACCGACGACGGACGCCCCATGTCGATCAACGTCGAGGAGATCGGCGGCGGCCTGATGGTGCAGCACTACGCCCACGTTTTGGTTCGAATATCGGGCTGCCCGCCACGCCGATCGTTTCCGGTGCCAGCGCAGGATCGGTAGCATTGACGTAATCAAATCCTTTCGAGGGCGGTAGGATTCGGTGACATGATGTCGACGGCAAGTGGCGTCGGCCGCTCGCCATTGATCACATTGAGATCCATCGGGCACGCCGAGAGCACCACCGCACAATCCATCGCCGCCGCGAACGTGACCGCATCCCCTGGCCGGCTCGCCGCGGGCAACCAGCTCAGGTCACCCTCGGTGCCCACGGGGATGTTCATGAACACATTCACCGGCTGGGGGACGGCGTCGGTGGCCAACCCAATCTGCGCCGAGGCGGTGTACACGTTGTCTGCGCAGCAGGCGTGGCCCGGGGCGCCCAACATCCGGTAGCGCTCCGGGTCGCAGGCGGCGATCAGCATGTCGTGGACACCTGGTGAGGTGTCTGCAACCAGCGTCAGGATCGGCCGACGACGGTTGGTCATGAACTGCTCGCCGATGCGCGGAAATAGCCTGCTAGTCGACGTGCGGGTATGCGACGCTGACAGGTACTCGCCGGGATCCGCGGCAGCGAAGGCGAATAGATCACCGACCTGTCCTCCCTCGACATCGACGATGCGCAGGTGCTCGCCGTGCCGCACCCACACAGCCCGCCCCGCACCAGCGGGAACCACCATGTGGGTCGGCCCGTCTCTGAACTCCACGACACCCATTCAACTCGCCGTGACAACGGCTACCTTCGGGGGCTTGCCTGGAGTTGGAGTCGAAACTACCTACCACGACGAGGACTTCGTCCGCGACGACTTCGTGGAGATCATCCTGAACAGCAGCTGGCCGGACTGAGAGAGTCCAGACCTGGCTACCGCAGGACCTCCAGCTCACCGAGCGCCTCGTGGACATCGGTCAGCCGACCCCAGATGCCGCCCTCGACGTCGACCATCCGCTCGCAGGCGACCCGCAGCGCCGGATCGAAGGTAGAGATCGCATCTCGGACGTAGTGGCAGAAGAATCCACGGTCGGTCGCCTCTCGCACGGTCGTGTGCACGCACACGTCGGCGGTGACACCGGCGAAGTAGAGGTGGACGATCCCGAGGCGGCGCAGCTCCGGTTCCAGCGAGGTGTGCGTGAATGCGCCGTAGCTCGGTTTGTCGATGACGAGCTCAGATGCTTCCGGCGTCAGCTCGGAGATGAAGTCGTGGCCGAACTCGCCCCGGATCAGGAGCCGGCCGAGCGGCCCGACGGAACCGATCGGCGCACCTCCCCGTGCGCTGCGCAGGCGTCGCTGAAGCGAACAGTCGGACAGATCCGGTGCATACCCCTCTCTGGTGTGCACAATGGTCAGCGAGCGTTCGCGTGCCGCGTGCAGCAGCCGCAACGCACGCGGCACGACTTCGCGCGCGAATCCAATGTCGTCAATGGTGTCGGCGTAGCCACCCGCTTCGCAGAAATCGCGCTGAAAGTCGATCAGGACGAGCGCGGTGTTTTCGGCAGTGCGTACGGGTTCGGCAAGTTCGGTGGCGTCCAGGTCAACGGCCATCGTCACGTTCTTCGAATAGTTTCAGACAGGCCTCTGCCAGCACGCCACCCAGCAGCTCGACGGGTTCACCGGAACGTGCGTTCACCTCGCCGGCGGGAATTCGCAACTCGCGCTGCTGCCCCAGGGTGACCGAATGGACGGCATCCATCGTGCAACCGAACACCACCCGGGACACCCTGGCCAGCCAGGCCGACGTGAAACACATCGGACAAGGCTCGACGGTCGTGTAGAGCGTACAGCCGCTGAGATCCGGTCCCAGCGCGCGGGAGGCAAGCCGCACCACGTTCACCTCCGCGTGCCGGGTCATGTCGGCTTCCGCGACGACCCGATCGGTGCTGTCGGCTACGACATCTCCGTCCGGGCCCACCACCAGCGCGCCGAAGGGCGGCTCACCGTCACACGTCGCCTTCTCAGCGAGCGTCAGGGCGAGCTGCATGTACTCAGCGTGCATCGGGGATCAGCTGGGGATCAAGAAGACTGTCAACCGACGGGGCGTTGTCAATCAGCTTCGATTCGACCGCGAAATTCACGACCGCCTGCATCGACTGATAGACAGGGCCGGGCGCGTCCGCGGTACCGAACAGCCGCTTGTTGTCGGCGAGACCGTAAATGGTGTCGCCGGCCAACATTCCCTTAACATCGTCAGCTGGAGCATTGAGGTACTCGCTGATGATGGCGGCCGCGTCGTCCGGGTTGCTCTTCAGGTAGTCGGCTCGCAGCCACCGCGGCACACCAGCCCGGAGCCGGAACAGCCGTGGCGGTGACTGAGCGAACTGCTTGCGTGTTTCCCTGCTGCCCTTCGTATTTGGCATGCGCCGCTCGGACACACCTGGGCTCTGCATCTCTAGCACGGTGCGCCCACGTCGAGCGCGTACAGGAACGGACCGGCGAGCATTGTCAGGACACCCTCCACGGGACACATTGATCTCCCGGGTTTTTGTCCCGCCGTGGAGCGGTCGAACATCATTGGCGACCGCCTGTGTCTCTCGGACCAGTCCAGCGACAGCTGCGGAACCCTAGACACGCCTCACTCGGTGTGAGTCGTAGGGAAATTAACCAGCCGATTGTTACGCAAGTTTGTTTGGATGTGAACTCCGCGTTATGCACGGTTCGCGTCGGTTCACTTACGCCGTGACAGCACGGTCCGGGCTCCGTGCAATAACGTTGCCGGCGTGACTACCGGCGAAGCGCACCCAGGCGGCGGCCACTGTCCGGGCACCGGTGACGGGAATCGTCATCGTCGTCGAGATGACGGCCACGACATCGGTGACGGTGCCCATGCTGGCCGCCACCGCCGCAGCGGTGGGTGGCAATCGGCGTCTGCTGGGGTCGTCCTGAAGAAATGACACGAATCTGAGACAAAAGCCAGATGTCACGGCGTGAGACAACACGGATCACCGCAGATCGGAGCGTTGCGAGATGACAGGGAATTTGAGGACTACAGATATTAATAGTATTAGTGTTGTCAGTTCTCAAAGAAAATGTCGTCGTCTCAATTTCAATGTCGTCGCGATGTCATACATAAATGACATGAAACTGAGAATCAGAATCAGGGGGGTGAGTGTCGTGGGTCGGAGGTGCGGAGTGGTTCGGCGGGCGTGTCGGTCCGATGGCAGAGGACTCGCGCCGACCCGAGAGTGCAATCGATTGTGCCGCGGTTTGTGGGTGCCTGGTGGGCAGGTGATGGCGCTTTTCTGCCCACCAGGCGGTTGCGC
>JAOPWC010000079.1 GCA_025965895.1 Mycobacterium sp. | reverse complement strand
GGCGGCGCACTGCTCGCCAACGCCCTACGCGACCCAGACCTCATGTCGGGCCAAGTACAGCGCCTGGAGCGGTGGATCGACACCCTCGCCGCGCAGGGCCCACGCGCTACGGTGCCGCCGGCGATCTCAATCCGGGGCATCCCACGCGAACGGAAACGGCCCCGGCGCGGGGCGCAGACAGGCCGTCGAGGGTGCGCTGGTCATCACGGTGTGCTCGAACGCTCACCGAACCGCGCTGGGCGAACACGACCGTCCTCGCCGGTGACGTCACCGCGGCCATCGGCGAGCTGAAAGCCAAGCCGGCGGGTGAGCTGCAGGTGCACGGCAGCGGCAGCCTGAGCCGCTGGCTGTTCGACAACCAGCTTGTCGACGAGATCACCCTGCTCACCGTCCCGGTGGTCGTCGGCCAGGGCACGCGGCTATTCCCCGACACCGGCCCGGACGCAGCGCTTGACCTGGTCGACTCGCGAGCCACCCCGAAGGGCGTAACGATCCAGGCCTACCGGCCCACCGGGCGCCCGCAGTATGCAACCGCCAGCGCCGACCTGAAGCACGTGACATAGGTGCCGCACTCAGTGAGAGTCGATCATGGATGGGTGCGGGCAGCAGCGTAGACAGCTGGCGCCTGGTAGCCGAGCGCGGAGTGTCGACGACGAGCGGTCCAGCGTCCGTGATCAGAAGGTAATCGGGAACATGCAGTCGAACAGCAGCTTTCACGGCACATGTAAGCTCAAACGGCTGTGCAACCATGCGGCGCACCGACAGATCGAAGTCAGCGTAAACCAACCGACACATTCCTAGGCGTGATTCGTATATCACTGAAGACATTTGCGTTTCTGACCAATACCAGCCCGAGTTGTGGCGCTGACCCTTGTACCAGCGAAACGTCCGCCAGGGGTAGGCCTGACTGATGTCATCCTGGCCCGCATCGGCCATCAGTACAGTAACCACAGGACCACCACGCGACCGGCGGAATTTCATCGTCACCGCATCGAGGTCCTGCGAATCACATGGGACCGGCCCTAGTGGGCCCGACTTCGCCTGCGAAGTGCACGTCGCTGACGCGTCGAACTCGACTTTATCGACGAGACTGCCGTTCGGGTGACCACTGCTCGTGAAGGCCGATTTCGGTGGCGGTCTGTGCGCGGCGATTGCAATCTGATTCACCACCATTACCGAGGGAGAGGGAGAGAGATGCACCAGCCGCCCACGCCCACATCATGATCCCGCAGTGTCTCGGCGGCCAGGCAAAAGCCGTTCATCGCGCTCCAGTGAATTTGATAAATATTGCTATGGATTCGCTTCGATTATGAAGGAGCGGTCGCCATGCCCAAAGCTCAGCTCGATGGCGACTGCAAGATCACGGCTGACCGCGGCCCTACCGTAAGCTCTTGTGCAACAGCGATCTTCCGCGCAGGGTCGAAGGTATCGCAGACGACATTCCAGCGGCGAGCAGGGAGATCGACGGGCACGGTAAACGTCAACGGCTCCCGCCACGCGTTGACGAGAATGAGGAAGTCGTCGTCGACCATGGGGGCTCCGTCGGGACCGATGTCGGGATCGGTTGCACCGTTGATGAACAACGCGACACTTCGGGCCGCCGGGTCGACCCAGTCTTCGGCTGTCATTTGAGTCCCCGCCGGGGTGAACCAGCGCAGATCGGCAGCCGTTTTGCCGGTCAGATAGCGACGCCTGCGGAAGACTGGGTGACCGCGGCGCAGCGCGATGAGCTCCTTGGCAAACCGAAGCAGGTCCTCGTCGACCGCCGACCAGTCGAACCACGTGATCTCGTTGTCCTGGCAGTAGGCGTTGTTGTTGCCGCGCTGAGTGCGGCCGAGCTCGTCGCCACCCAGCAACAACGGCACGCCGGTGGAAAGAAGCAGCGTCGCAAGGAAAGCCCGCTTCTGGCGTGCCCGCAGGGCATTCACGTCAGTGTCGCCGGTCGGCCCCTCTGCCCCGCAGTTCCAGGACCGGTTGTCGTCGGTGCCGTCACGGTTGTTCTCCGTGTTCGCCTCGTTGCTTGCGGTCGTACGAAACAAGGTCATTGAGGGTGAGCCCATCGTGAACCGCGACGAAGTTGATCGATGCGCTCGGCCGGCGCCCTTCATCGGGCCGGTCGTAAATATCGGCAGATCCGCACAGGCGCGTCGCGAAGTCCGGCAGCTGCCCATCGCGGCTGCGCCACCAGTCGCGCACGGTGTCGCGGAAGCGCCCGTTCCACTCGCTCCACAACGGCGGAAACCGGCCGATGTCGTAGCTGTCCATGCGGCCGACATCCCATGGCTCCGCAATGAGCTTCACCTGCGACACCACCGGATCCTGGCCGACGGTGTCGAAGAACGCCGAAAACGGGTCGAAGTCACCATCTTCCCGGCCGAGGGTTGGCGCGAGATCAAACCGGAAACCGTCGACGCCCATCTCGGACACCCAATAACGCAGCGAATCCATGATCATCTGCAAGGTCGTCGCGTCGGCCGTGTTCAGTGAATTGCCGCAGCCGGTCGTGTCGACGTATCGGCTCGGATCGTTCGGGTCGAGGCGGTAATAGGCAGCGTTGTCCAGCCCGCGATGGCACAACGTCGGGCCACCGGCTCCCCCTTCGGCGGTGTGGTTGAAGACGACGTCCAACACCACTTCCAAACCGGCCGCGTGCAGCGCGGCGACCATGTCGCGGAATTCCTCGACTTGCCCACCGGGTCGCCCGGCCCGCACCGCCGCGGAGTAGGCCGCGTGCGGTGCGAAGAAGCCGATCGTGTTGTAGCCCCAGTAGTTCGTCAATCCCCGCTCGACGAGGAAGGACTCGGGCACGTTGTGGTGGATCGGCAGCAGCTCGACTGTGGTGATGCCAAGGTCGACGAGGTGTTGCACCGCCGCTTCGTGCGCCAAGCCCGCGTACGTGCCGCGCAGTTCCGGCGGCACGTCCGGATGCTGCGCAGTGAACCCGCGCACGTGCACCTCGTAGAGGATCATGTCGGCCAGGGCATATCCCGGCCCTGGCGGTAGCGGCGTGGAGAAGGGGGCCGTCACCAGGCTGCGCGGCATCTGACCCGCCGAATCCAGCGGGCTGGGCACACCGGCGTTATCCATTGCGTAATCGAACAATTCGGGCCCGAACCGGACGTCGCCGTGGATCGCTCGCACATAGGGGTCGAGCAGGAGTTTGGCAGGGTTATAACGCAGACCGCGCGCGCGATCGTACGGTCCGCTGACCCGATAACCATAGGCCTGTCCCGGCGCCACCCCCGGCACCAACCCGTGCCAGACGTCGCCGTCACGCTCCGGTAGCAGCAACTGGGTTTCGCTGCCGTCGCCACTGAACAGGCACAGCCTGACCTCGTCACCGTTGGACGACACGGCGAAGAACGTGCCTTGCGGGCCCGGCGTCGCACCGAGCGGAGCGGGACGGCCCGGAAGGATGATGGCGCTCACGCGGTCTCCTCTCCCTGAACCAGGCGCTGGATGACTTCCGACGCCATGGGGTAGGCACGGTGGCGGCGCCTGATCACGTCGGCCACCAGCCCGGTCCACCCGGTCTGGTGGGATGCGCCGAGGCCGGCGCCGTTGTCGCCGTGGAAGTATTCATGGAAAAGCAGGTTGTTCCGCCACCGCGCATCGGTCTGCATCCGCTGCACCCCGCCGAAGCATGGCCGCGATCCGCTCCGGTCGACGAGGAAAAGCGAGACGAGCCGCTCCCAGACATCGGCGGCGACCACATCTAGGGTGACGTTAGATCCTGATCCGGTCGGGTACTCGATCGTCAGCGCATCGCCAAAGAATTCGTGGTAACGCTCCAACGCGGTCGCCACGAGGTAGTTCAGCGGAAACCACACCGGGCCACGCCAGTTCGAGTTGCCGCCGAACATCGCTGTCGTCGACTCCGCCGGCTCGTAGTCGATCCCGGCGCGCAGACCCTCCACCTCCAAAACGTATGGATGCTCCCGGTGATAGGCGGACAGGGAACGGAGGCCGTGCGGCGAGAGGAACTCCGCCGGATCGAACAGGGCTCGGCATAGCCGCCGGGCACGATCCAGGCCGGTCACCCCAACCAACAGCCGCCGCTGTCCCCGCTGCCCGCGCAGGATTCCCGCATCGGCCATCTCCTCGGTCCCTCCCACCCCATGGCGTCGCAGGTAGTCGGCGAACATCTTGTCGGTCACAAGCGTCCGGTCGATGACCTCCTCGTTAACAACTCCTGCGGCCAGCAGCGGGATCATGGCGACCATCGAGCGCACCCGGACGGGCACGGCCCTACCGTCAGGCAGCAGGAGGCGGTCATAGAAAAGGCCGTCTCCATCATCCCACAGACCAACCGCCTCAAGTGCTTCCGCGATACCGGCAAAGTGCTCCAGGAACTTCTGCACCAGGTCGAGCGCGGGCCGGTGCCCAGACCGATGCAGGATGGCCGCGATGGTGGCCATAGACAACGCGTAGCCCGCCATCCAGCCGGTGGCATCAGACTGCTCGAGGAGCCCGTGAACCGGAAGGTGCGAACGATCGAGGGGACCGATGTTGTCCAGTCCCATGAATCCACCCTCAAAGAGGTTGGAGCCGTTGGCGTCTTCGCGGTTCACCCACCAGGTGAAGTTCACCAGCAGCTTGTCAAAGATTCGGCTGAGGAAGTCAAAGTCGCGGCCGCCGTCGATGGCAAACACTTCCAGCGCCGCCCACGCCTGCACCGGCGGATTCACATCGCTGAAGTCCCACTCGTAGGCGGGCAAGGCGCCGTTGGGGCTTTGAAACCACTCTCGGCACAGCAGCGATAGTTGGTACTTCGCGAACGCCGGATCGAGGTGCACCAGTGCGACGCAGTGAAACGCCATGTCCCATGCGGCGAACCATGGATACTCCCACGTGTCGGGCATCGACATCACGTCGAACGCCTCGAAGCTGCGCCATCGGGTGTTGCGGCCGTGCCGCCGCTGCGGCGGCGGCGGTGGTTGGCCCGGGTCGCCATCGAGCCACCGCGCCACGTTGTAGTTGTAGAACTGCTTGTTCCACAACATGCCGGCGAACGCCTGTCGCATGACCGCGGCTTCATCGGCTGACGCTGCGGAAGGCGTGAGTTCGGCGTAGAAGTCGTCGGCCTCGCCCCGTCGTTGCGCTTGGACCCGTGTGAAATCCGCGCCGAGCGCGGTCGCCGCGTCCGGGCCAGTGCCTTCCCGTCGCAGGCGCAGCCGCACTTGCGCGGTCTGGCCGGGATCCACCGTCAGCCGGTGCCAGGCTGCACACTTGGTGCCGCGCCGCTCCGGATTGACGGTGTCGGCGCCTGAGACGACGTGGTCGTTGATTCCGTCCTTCGGCCATCGTGACGAAGACGGAACCCCATAGAGCCGTCCAAGATTCGTTTCGTTGTCACAGAACAGCAGCTCCGGGTAAGCACCCTTGGGGTCCAGTCCGGCTAACAGTTCCATTTGACCGAGGAACGGATGGTCCACGGCCACGGCGCCGTTCGGTGTGGCCGTGATCGTCGGTCGGGTAGCATCGGCGTCCCAGGACCAGGTGTTGCGGTACCACATGGTCGGAAGCACGTGCAGCAGTTCGGTGTCGGGCCCAGCGTTGGTCACGCTGATCGTCATCAGGATGTCGCTCGGATCAGCCTTGGCGTACTGGACGTCGACGACCCAGTAGCGGTCGTCGTCGAAGGTCCCGGTGTCGAGCAACTCGTACTCGGGATCCAGCTTTCCGCGCCGCCGGTTCTCATCGAGCAGTTGTTGATATGGGTAAGCCCGCTGCGGGTAGTGGTAGCGCCACCTGTTCCAGACGTGGCTGGGCACAGCATCGAGATACCACCAGTACTCCTTGACGTCCTCGCCATGATTGGCCTCCGCGCCGGTCAACCCGAACGACCGCTCCTTCAGGATCGGGTCGCGCCCGTTCCACAGGGCCAGCGACACGCGCAACCGCTGCTCGATGTCACAAAAGCCGGCGAGCCCGTCCTCGCCCCAGCGAAACGCGCGCGAGCGCGCGTGGTCGTGCGGCAAATAGTTCCAGGCGTCCCCGTCAGGGCTGTAGTCCTCGCGAACTGTGCCCCAATGTCTTTCGCTGAGGTACGGACCCCACAGATACCAGCCACTGGCCTGACGCAGCCCCAGGTCGAGTCGGCCGAAGCCTTCTATCCGCTGTCGCTCCACGCTTCGTGTGATGGTCATGTCAGTCGCCGCTGCGGACCACGATGACCGGGACGCGTGCAGACTGCGCGACGGCTGAACCCACTGAGCCCAAATGCAAGCCGTCGAACCCGCCGCGGCCCCGACTTCCGAGCACGACGAGTTGGGCGCGCTCGGACTCGTCGACGAGCCAGCGGGCCGGAACGTCACAGACGAGTCGCAGGTGCACCTGCACGTCGGGGTAGATTTCTCGCCAGCCGGCCAGCCGTTCGCCGAGCACCTCGTCCCCTTCGTCGCGGCAGACCCTCCAATCCATGCCCAGGATCGGAAAGACCCCGACGTCGCTCCAGGCGTGCAACGCGACTAGTGGTACACGGCGACGCGAGGCTTCATCGAAGGCCAACGCCGTGGCCGCTTCCGAGGCCGACGAGCCGTCGATACTTACGAGGACCGGTGCGTCGTCACGAATTTCGCGCCGTGCGGTGTCCGGATCATGAATGATCGCCACCGGGCAGTGCGCATGATGGAGCAGCCCCGAGCTGACCGAGCCGAGCATCTGCCGACCAAACACGTCGAGCCCGCGACTGCCGACCACGATCAACTGCGCATCTCTTGACGTATCGACGAGCGTTGCAACGACACCTGCGTACCGGAGCTCGGGCTGCACGTTCGGCGGCGCCTCAGCCGTCCGCTCGTCGACAATTCGGCGTGCCTGATCACCGACCACCAATTCGGATCGTGTCGCCTCGCTGGACATGCGTCCTCCTGATTACGTAGATGCCTTCGGCGCATCATCGCGCCGACGTCGCTCGCCGTCATTGTTGAAGCGGACAAGATGTAAATGGCGACGGTGTACCGACGAACACAAAACGACACAAGTCATGTCGGGGAGACATGGATTACCGCTGACCCTGGTCAGTGCCGAAGGTGACCAGGACGGTCCTGGGATCACCCGAAGGATCGATGAATCCCACAGTCACCCGAGCGCCTGGCCCCTGTGACTGCACCACTGCGCACAGCGCGCCGGCGTTTTGGATCACTTGGTCATCGACCTTGGTGACGAGCGCGCCATTAGGCAGTCCGGCTACCGCCGCGGGACTGCCGGTTGTCACACCAACGATCCTCGCGCCCTCGGCGTCCATTTCGGTGCCTACCTGCGCTCCCAGCCAAGCATGCGATGCCGTACCGGTGGCGATGAGTTCACTGGCGATGCGTGCGGCGTGATCTACGGGAATGGCGAAACCAATCCCGATCGAACCGCTCTGCGCAGTGGCGGCGTCGCCAAGATTGCCCAGCGACGCCGTTGCCGAATCCATTCCGATGAGCTCGCCGTTCATGTCAACTAGGGCGCCCCCCGAGTTGCCCGGGTTGAGTGCGGCGTCGGTTTGGATGGCGTCAAACGCCGCGAACTGAGTGCTGCCGTCGGCGGCATCGAACACAGGACGGTTGAGCGCACTGACGATGCCAACCGTGACGGTGCCCGTCAGGCCGAGCGGAGATCCCACGGCGGCCACCGGCTGGCCGACACGAAGGTCGGCCGAGGAGCCGAACGAGATCGGGGTAAGCCCGGAAATCCCTTCAGCCCGCACGACCCCGATATCGCTCGTGGTATCGGTGGCGACCACGCTGAACCGGGCGGTACGACCGTCGTTAAACGTGACCAGGGTGCTCATCGGCTCCTGCGACGCATCGCCGGCCGTCGCGACGACGTGGTTGTTGGTCATGATGAGCCCGTCAGCAGTGAGGATGATGCCCGATCCCTCCTGAACTTCGCCGCCGCCCAATTCCGTCATCAATGTCACCACGCTGGGCAACACCTTGGTGGCGATCTGTTCGACCGAGGGGTTGACCGTCGACTGCGCGATTGCATACCGAGGGACGGCCAATTGCCTGCCGATGCCGGGCGGAAAGGCGAGCAAAGCTACGGCTGCACCGACCGCTGCCGAAATTGCTGCCACTGCGAGGCCACGCAGTATTAGCGTTCGGACACGCGCTCGCCGCCGCGGCGCCGCTACCGCCTTATGCGACGGGTACGGGGCGGATGGCTTCTCATCCGGTGAATCCGGAAGATTCTGGTGAACTTCAGACATGGCATCACGCAGTAGCGGGCAGTGCTTCGGGGCCAACGTGGCCGACGCCGCCACCGAGCAGAGTGCGCAGTTGTCGTCGGCCGCGATGAAGCCGCGACATCACGGTTCCGTGCGGGGTGTTTGTCAGAGCCGCGATTTCCTTGTAACGCAGCCCCTCGACATCGGCGTAGTACACGACTTCGCGAAATTGCCCCGGCAGTGCCTGCATCGCGGCCTTGATATCGCTGTCGGGCAATAAATCCAGTGCGTAATCCTCAGCCGAACGCAATGCCGATGCCCCTGAACGGGCGTTGGCCTCGGTCAGGTACTGATCGGTGAGGTGCTCGGTAGAGTACTGCACCGGTTGACGTCGCTTCTGGCGGTAGCCGTTGATGTAGCTGTTGGTCAGGATTCGGAGCAGCCATGCGTTCAGGTTGGTCCCCGACCGGAATGAATCAAAATGGGCGTACGCCCTCATCACCGTTTCTTGTACAAGATCCTCAGCGTCCGCGCGATTATGGCTCATCCGAAACGCACGGCGGTAGAGCAGATCGCGCAGCGGAACGACCTCACGTTCGAACCGTACACTCAACTCGGTGTCGACCGACCGGCGCTGGACCGGTTCGCGGGAGTGTTTCATCCTCGAGTGGGACTGTGTCGCGGTCATTGTCATCCTTCCGTAGGTTGAATCGCGGGACCGGCAGGCCGGTCTGAGCCGAGCTGATGCGAAGAACTGCTGCGGTCGTGACGCTTTCGCGGGCAGAGCCGGACTACGCGGACCGCTGGCGTGGCACGAGGCGCTCAGCCACAGAGTCGACTGCTTCTCGCACGGTCTTTGCATCCTTGTGGATTTGAAATGCCTGAACGATCTGGACCACGCCCATCACGACAAGCCACACGCCGGTAACCAGCGCAAGCACAACGATTGAATCAAACGGCCAAACAAGAACAACGAAGCCGGCGATCACAGAGATGACGCCAAAAACGGCATACCAACCCCGCCCGGGCAAGTTCTGCTTGCCGATCGAGACCGCGACTTCCGAAACGCCCTGAAACACAAACCCGATTCCGATCCAGATTGACAGCAGCAGAATGGCATAGGCATCGCCGAAGTGGCGGAAAGACAGAACGGCCAAGATCAATGACAGCGCACCGCTGATGAACAGCAGAACCCGAGTGGCGGCGGACCGGGGTAAGGCGAACGCCAGAAACAGTTCTGTGAACCCGGTCAGCAGCAGGTAGACGCCGAATAATGTCGAGGTGACAAGGATTGTTGGACCAGGCCAAGCCAGCACGATGCCGCCCAAGACGACGGTCAGCAGGCCTGCGACGAGCTTCCACTTCCACAGCTTTTGCTCAAGAAGGTTATTCATGGCGCTCCTCATTTCGTCGAAAGAATGGCCTTCGTAGCCCCGACCATCTGCTGTCGTTGCAAGCAGACGGATACCGGTGTCGACGTCGGCTTTTCGTCGGCCTTTTAATCCTCTAACGCGTTCCCCGAAGTGTCGATGTTTTCCGGGACAACCCGGTGCGGCTTTTCGTGTCACCGTTAACACCATCGCGAGGCTTACGTCAAAGGCTGCCGCTCGTGCGAATGGCAGTCGCGCGACAGCAGATCGGTGATCGTCTTCGGCGCACCAGTTCGCG
Source organism: Mycobacterium sp. (assembly GCA_025965895.1). Taxonomy (GTDB): domain Bacteria; phylum Actinomycetota; class Actinomycetes; order Mycobacteriales; family Mycobacteriaceae; genus Mycobacterium. Next base: position 1,578 of record JAOPWC010000079.1, on the reverse strand, counting down.
GGTGCGCCGGTCCTGGACCAGGACGAGCGGTGACCGACCTGGCGTCCCTTGATTGTCAAGTCACGAGATCAGAGTCTTTGGCAGAAAACGACTTTGAGCATTTTCAACCAGCCTGGCTACACCTCGATTCGCGAACCCATAATCGCCGTGCGATCCCGCGGTAGGCCGAAATGCTCGGCGGCGTCAGCGGTGACATGGGACGTGGCGATGAACAGGTGCTTGCGCCACAGGGACATCGTCGGCGGCGCGCCCACGACTAGTTCGATGCTCGACAAGAAGTAGGAGGCACGGTCGACAGCGATCGGGCCTTCGGTCTGACTCCGGTCGAGCAGCTGCAGCACGTGAGGGACATTCGGCGTTTCCATGTACCCAAAGTTCGCGGTCACGTGGACGATCCCGTCGTTGGTGCAGCCGAGCGCATCGGCGCTCGCGCGTTCAGAGTCCGCTACGCGCGGCACCGACACGGTATTGACCGCGATGATGATTACCTGTTCGTGGAGCACGTGGTTGAGGTCGACGTTCGCCCGCATCGCCAGGGGCGCTGTGTCCTTCCTTCGGTTGAGGAACACCGCGGTGCCCGGCACCCGTAGTAACCGCGGCCTACGATCTGAGAGGCCGTCGATGAACTCGCGTAGCGGCCCCTCCTCTTTCTCTTGCTCCCGGGTGACCACCTCACGTCCGCGCTGCCAAGTCGACATCACAACGAACGCCGCGACACCGATCACCAGCGGCAGCCACGCCCCATGGACCACCTTGGTCAAGTTGGCTGCGACGAACATCACGTCAACGAACAGCAAAGCGCCGCCGCCGATCACGACGATCCACAGCGGGGTCCGCCATCTTCTCCTTGCCACGTAAAGCAACAGCAGCGTGGTGATGGTAATCGTGCCCATTACCGCCATGCCGTAGGCGTATGACAGCGCCGCCGAGCTGCGGAACGCGAACACCAGGGTTAGCACCGCCACTATGAGCAGCCCGTTGATCCACGGCACGTAGATCTGGCCGATCCTCGACGCCGAGGTGTGCAGTATTCGCAACCTCGGCAAGTACCCGAGCTGAGCGGCCTGGGACGCGACCGAAAAGGCCCCGGTGATCACGGCCTGGGAGGCGATGATCGTTGCGGCGGTGGCCAGAAGTACCATCGGCAATCGAGCCCAGCCCGGCGTGAGTAGAAAGAACGGGGCGCTCACCGTGGCCTCGTCGCCGAGCAGCAATGCCCCCTGACCAAAATAGTTGAGCGTGCATGCCGGCAACACGAGGGCCAGCCAGCCCCAGGTAATCGCCGACCGACCGAAGTGACCCATGTCGGCGTAGAGCGCCTCCGCGCCGGTGAACGCCAGCACTACTGCGGCTAGCGCGAAGAAGGCAATGTGAGAGTGTGCCGCCATGAATTCCAGCGCATACGCCGGCGAGAGCGCCTTGAAAATCTCCGGATGGCCGACGATGCCGCGCACGCCGCACGCCCCGATCGCCACGAACCAGGCGATCATCACCGGCCCGAACAGGCGTCCAATGGCAGCCGTGCCTCGCCGCTGGACGGCGAACAGGGCAACGATGATCACCGCGGTCATCGGCACG
>JAOPWC010000050.1 GCA_025965895.1 Mycobacterium sp. | reverse complement strand
CTGGGCCGACCTGACGAAGCCGGCCGAGGTCGACGCACTCGTTGCGACGGTGAACCCTGCCGCGATCGTGCACTTGGCGGCCGTGATTCCACCGCAGTGCTACGCCCGACGGGAACTGGCCCGCGCGGTCAACGTCGACGCCACGGCGTCGCTGGTGCGCGCGGCCGCAGCGCAGCCGTCGCCGCCGCGGTTCGTCCAAGCCTCCAGTATCGCGGTTTACGGCGCGCGAAACCCCCACCGGATCAACGATGTGCTGGCCGCGGACACCCGAGTGTCGCCGTCCGACCTGTACGGCGGTCACAAGGCCGAGGCCGAGGGCCTGGTGCGGTCCTCGGACCTGGAGTGGGTGGTGCTGCGCCTCGGCGGCGTGCTGACCGTCGAGCCCCGATCCCTGGACTTCGACGTCATCTATTTCGAAGCGCTGCTGCCCGTGGACGGCCGGCTTCAGACGGTCGACGCGCGCGATGTCGCGCGCGCCTTCGCGGCCGCTACCACGACAGATGCGGTACGGGAGGTGTATCTCATCGGCGGCGACGACTCGCACCGGCTGGTGCAGGGCGACATCGGGCCGGCCATCGCGGAAGCGTTCGGCCTGGTCGGCGGCCTGCCGAGCGGTCGGCTCGGCGACCCCGACAACGACGAGGCCTGGTTCGCGACGGACTGGATGGACACTGCCCATGCCGAGGAGGTGTTGGGATTCCAGCACCACTCCTGGCCCGACGTGCTTGCCGAGACGGCCAAACGGGCGGGATGGATGCGCTGCCCCGCAAGGCTTATCGCGCCGCTGGCGCACGAGTTCCTGCGGCGCCGATCGCCTTACTATTGCCGCCCGGGCACTTACGCCGATCCGTGGGGCGCGATCCGATCGAAATGGGGGGAACCGGAGCCGGACACCTCACCATCGGGGGGCCCCGGCGACATAGCAGCCAAGCCTGATCCACCTGCCCGCACCTGAAAGGTGACCAGCTCCGCAGCCGGTTGGGAACAAGCGCGAATGCCATCCCGGCGGCCGGGTCGGCCGAGCCCACGTTCGACCGTGCTTCGTGGCCGGTCGACGGCAACAGATATTGCGGAGCCGCTCGATCAATCGGTCGCGCAGAGCTCCTAACGCAGTCGGCCTTCCACGAAGATGCTCTCCGGGGTGGTGTCGTCGATGTCGAGCGGAACGGAGCGACCGTTGCGCGCCATCAGATCCTGCGCGGTAACTGCGGTGACATCCCAGCCGTGTGCCGTCAGCCAGTCGACGACCTCCGTGCGCTGCTCCTGGTACAGCAGATTGCCCGCCTCGGTTGAGTCGGTGCGTCCGAGCTTGACCGCGACGGAGCGATACCGTTCCATCTGCTCCTCGCGGCGCGCGAAGCTCTCGGCGCTGAAGAAGTCGCTCGTGAACGCTTCCACCGCGACTCGACTGCCTGGAGCGCTGAGTGCCTGGATGCGGTCGAACAGTAGGTCTTGAGCGTCTGCGGTCAGATAGGGCAACAGTCCTTCGGCTGACCACGCGGTCGGAGCGCCTGCATCAAATCCCGCCTCCCGCAACGCCGCCGGCCAATCATGACGCAAATCGATCGGGACACCGACATGGGCCGCGACCGCTGCGACGCCGCGCGATTCCAGGGTCGAGGTCTTGAACGCCAACACCTTCGGCTGGTCGATCTCATACACCACGCACCCTGCCGGCCAGTCCAGCCGCCAGGCGCGAGCGTCCAGGCCGGCTGCCAAAATCACGGCCTGCTGTATTCCGTCGGCAGCGGCAGCCATAAAGAACTCGTCGAAAAACAGGGTGCGCGATGCGGTGTAGCCCATCATCGCCTGCATCCGGTCTTTTAACCGGGGATCCACCTCTGCCAGCTCCGCTGGCAGATCCTCGCGGAGATACACGGTCCATAGGCCGTCGCCCGCGGCGTCGAGAAACATCTGCGCGAAAGGGTCGGTGATCAACGGATGCTCACTGTTGGTCTCCGCGGCCCGGCCCGCGGCGACCCCCAGCGCCGTCGCACCGACACTCTCGGTGATATCCCAGGAGTCGTTGTCGGTTCTCGCCATTCGCAGTCCCTCTCCCGGTGTCGACCGCCAACATGCCGTCGGCAGCTATGGTCAATTCATTATACTGGCTAACCAATGCTCGGGGCGGTCACTCCGTCGTCAGAAGATCAGCCAGGGCAACCGCCGTGGCGTGCAGTCCGGTTTCCAGGCATAGGCGTTATGGGTGGTCCAGGTCAAGATACCGCTGACCAGGGCGCCCAGGACGATGTCAGCAAGCCCGATCATTTCCCGGTAAGTCTCACCCGAGGCGACGAGCGCGGCCGCGATGTCGTCGAAGAGTCCGATGACTCGCGTCGGCACCGCCTCGCCGGCACGGCCGAACAGGACGTCGCGAAGGTTGAGCAGCCGGCGCTCGCCGACCGCACGGATCATGTTCCGCCGCGTGGCGACCAGTTATTCGTGACTTTCGCTCACAGTCAGTCGCTGCTCGGCATCCAACTCGGCGACCCTCGCCACCCGGTCCTGTCGCCTTGATGCAGATCGGGTGAAAGTTACGGTTCCGGCAGGTCCTTCCAATCACTGAACACTGAGGACGACCACTGTGGGCTGCGCCGAGCGGTGTATGCCGCCACCCCTTCACGCGCGTCGGGGGCGCCCATAAGGCGATCGTGTAGCTGGGTTTCCAGCGACGCAACCTGCTGCGGGGTGTAGCCGTTGATCGCGGCATCCCACAACAGCCGCTTGCACAATGCGGCAGACATCGGTGCCACATTTTCCGCGAGATCGTGGGCGATGCCCAGCGCGTGGCCCAGCACGCGATCGGCAGGAAGTGCCCGCGTCGCGATCCCCATTGCGACCGCCTCTGACCCCCGGAACGTCCGTCCCGTCAGCAAGATGTCTGCCGCGACGGCCAAGCCAGCCAGGTGCGGCAGCGTCCAGTGCGCCATGCAGTCCGGAATCACACCGCGACGCACCTGCACTACACCATATTTCGCGTCCTCCGCGAAGATTCGGATGTCGGCCTGAAGCGCCATTGTCAATCCAATGCCGATGGCGTGGCCGTTGACCGCGGCGATCACCGGTGTGCGCAATTCGAAAGCCGCCGGCTGAATCGGCGATGCCGTGAACGTGTCATCACCGTGCCGGGGCGCGAACGGCTCCGCGCCATCGGCGAAGTCAGCGCCCGCGCAGAAGGCCGATCCCGCCCCCGTGAGCACGATGGCGCGTACCTGGTCGTCGTCATCGCAGTCTTGGTAGGCGCGGCTCAAAAGCCGGCCCATCTCCGCGGTGTACGCGTTGAGCCTGCTGGCGCGGTTGAGCGTGAGAACGGCCACCCCGCCTGACATCTCTACCGTCAGATCAGCAGTCATGATGCCTGATACTCATCTGGACTCCAGTCCCTGACTGCCCTTCGAATGCGTTGCGTCTCGGACTCGACCCTACGGACGGTTGCGGACAACTGCAATAGTGCACTCTACTGCACTGTGGGCCGGGCGGTGGTGGTGGCTTGACCGCGACGGCTACTTGTCTTTGCGCGCGACGTTGAGTCGGTGTGCGGCCTGGTAGCCGTACCACGCTACGACGCTCCGGTGCGGTCGAAATTGCTCGCCGAATGCCGTGAGCTGCTTGGGAGTTGGCGTCTGGATATTCCAGGCGTCTGCGATTCCGCGGCGCAGCGCAAGGTCCCCGACCGGCCAGACGTCGGGGCGGCGCAGCTGAAACATCAGGAACATGTCGGCCGTCCATGTGCCGATGCCGCGGACGCTGGTCAACTGCGCGGTGATTTCCTCGTCGGGCAGCCGCGCCAGCTCGCCGGGCGCGAGCAGGACTGTACCGTCCAGCGTCTTGGCGGCCAGGTCTTTCAGGGATGCGACCTTGTTCCCTGACAGACCGGCTGCCCGCAGCACCTCCGCGGGGGTGGTCGCGAGTCGTTCCGCTGTGACCTGCCCGCCGAGCGCGGTCAGCAAACGGGCATGGATAGCGCGGGCGGCGGCGGCGGCGATCTGCTGCTGTGTGATCGCGCGGACCAGCGTTGCGAACGGCTTCTCAGTGGGTTCCGGGAATTCCGGGAGGCCGAATTCATCGACCAGTGCGGCTATCACCGGGTCGGTCTTCGCGAGTTCTTGCGCCACCGCGACTGGATCGCTCGCCATCGTCGTCATTCGCCCACCTCACTGAGATGTTTCATGTCCGTCGGCCGAGATCACCGAGAGGGCTTCCTCGGCGGCCGCCTTGATCTGTGAGCGCTTGACGCCGCCCTTCCCCAGCGCTTCCAAGCCCGGCAGGGATGCCACCAGCATCCGCGGGGTCGGGCCATGCTGCCAGGCTACGCGGTTATGGAATGCATAGTACGAATCGTGACTTGTAGCCCAAATGACCAAACCAATCAGGATCGGTGTTCAGCTCTGGCCGGGCGGGACACCGGACTTCCGCACCTGGCGTGCCGCCGTGCTCCATGCCGAAGAGATCGGCGCCGACGCGATCTTCGGCTATGACCACTTCCACCGCCCAGCCCTCGACGGATTCGCCGACGCCAAGCCGGTGCTCTCCCCCGAACAACCCGACCTCAACAACTTCGAGGGCTGGACGGCGTTGGCGTCGTGGGCCGAAATCACCACGCGGGCCGAGATCGGGCTGCTGGTCACTGGCATCGGCTATCGCAATCCCGATCTGCTGGCAGACATGGCCCGAACGGTCGACCACATCAGCGGCGGCCGGCTGATCCTTGGCCTGGGTTCTGGTTGGTACGAAAAGGACTACACCACCTACGGATATGACTACGGCACCACGAAGTCGCGACTGGATCTGTTCGACGCCAACGTTGGACGCATCGAACACCGGCTCGCGCAGTTGGTGCCGCCCCCACTGCAGCACATCCCCGTTCTGATCGGCGGCGCCGGCGAACGGCGCACCCTGCCCGCGGTGGCCCGCCATGCCGACATCTGGCACACCTTTCCTTTCGAGATCGACGAATACCGCCGCAAAAGCAAGCTGCTGGGCGAGCTCGCCGCCGCGGCGGGCCGGGACGACACCGCCATCGAGCGATCCGTCGCCTGGGCGGGCGCACCAAGCGCCGATGCCTTTCTCGACGCCGGCGCCACCCTGTTCACCACCGAGATCCACCCCACCGACGACGGCTACGACTTCACGAAACTCCAAGAGATGATCTCCTGGCGGGACGGTGTCCGCTAGCGCGATGACATCGCACAGTCAATACCGGGTAGCGCTGTGAAGCAGCGAGGCCACACCGGAAGCGTGACCCCGTCGACGGTCGCGCCGCCGAAGCCGAGCATCGGACCTGGCCCCGCGGTGATGGCGGCGGGAAACTCGAGCGATGGCGTCGACGACTGATCCAGAGCGGCCAACTCTTCGGACGTCAGGGTCACGTCCAGCGAAGCCAGGTTGGCGCGTAGCTGCTCGATCGTGCGGGCGCCGATGAGGGTCGAGGTGACCGCTGGTCGGCTACGTACCCAGGCCAGCGCGATCTGCGCGGAGCTGACGCCGCGCTCGACCGCAACCCTCGCGACCATGTCGACGACATGTCGGCGACAACCCAGTCCCGCTCACTCGGTCCGTCCACGTGACCGGCTCGTGGGCTGTCGGCGGGCGTGGCGCCGCCGCGGACGTACTTGCCTGACAGCTGCCCCCCGCGCAGCGGGCTCCTCGGCATCGCGCCGAGGCCGAGCGCTCCGGCCATCGGTAGCAGCTCGCCTTCGAGCGCACGCAGGGTCTCCTCGATCGGGGCGCCGCGATCCCAGCCGTGTAGCCAGTACACGTCGATGTAGTCGGTCTGCAGGCGCCGCAGCAAATTTTCGATTTGGGCGATGAGGCCTTGCGGCCGGCGCCTCCGCCATTGGGGTCGCCGGGGTAGATGTCGGCAACTGGGAGCGTGGACGAGCTTGGCCGCCTCAAGGAGTCGATCACCCGTCACGCCGGCGAGGGTTTGACCCATAGCGCGCTGCCCGGGGTTTCGGTTATCTGCTCACCGACGACCACAGAGCCGTTGGGCGACATGGTCGAGCCGACGCTCGCGGTCATCGCCCAGGGCGTCAAACAGACCGCACTGAACGGGCGCCCCTTCACCTACGGCGCGGGGCAGTTTCTGATTGTGTCGGTTCAACTGCCGGTGATCGGGCACATCGTGCAGGCGAGCGTCGACGAGCCGTTCCTTGCCTTCGTGCTTAAACTGCGCGGAGCGGATCGCGGCGCTGCTTCTGGAGACGGCGGCGGCGCCAACCGCCGGCAAGCGTGCCGTGAGCACCCCCGCTGGGATCGCGGTGAGCGACGCGTCCCCTGCGCTGCTCGACGCGATCGGCCGACTGCTCGCGCTCCTCGACGCGCCTGACGATGCCGTCGCACTGGCGCCGGCGTCGAGCGCGAAATCCTCTGGCGGCTGCTTACCGGCCCGCAAGGGGCGACGGTCCGGCAAATCGGGCTGGCTGACAGCCGACTCACAGCAGCTGGCCCGCACGACCCACTGGATCCGCGAGCACTACCACCAGACACTGCGCGTCGAGGAACTCGCGGCGCTGGCGACGATGAGTGTGTCGTCGCTTCACCGCCACTTTCGGCCGTGACCTCGCTGACGCCCATCCAATTCCAGAAGCAGATCCCCCTACACGAAGCCAGGGCGCGCCTCTTAGCGGAGCCTCGCGATGTGACTGGCGTCGGCTTCGCGGTCGGCTACGACAGCCCCTCACAGTTCAGCCGGGAGTACCGGCGCATGTTCGGCGTGCCGCCAAGCCACGACACTCTGGCACTGCGCGAGGCGATCTAGCAGGACACTGGCCATCGGCCAGAGACGCTGGATTATGCTTGCCCTCAAACACTTCGGGTTGTACGGCTGCGACTTAAGGCGCCAGCAAGTCCGGACCGGATTGGCCGCCAAATCCCCGCCGCCGCCAAGTTCGGGCCATCACCATGAGCTTCGGTCCAACGGAACTCCATATTTGTCAGTGCGATTCGCATTAAGACCCCGCGTTGCCGCGCCCGGTCGGTACCGCCGGTGCCGCAGGAGCGGGCGAGAAGCTGTTACCACCCGTGGGGTTGATGGTCTTTTCTGTCGGCGACACCGGCGGAACTGTCGTGGTCGTCGTGGTCGTTGTGGTGGTTGTCGTTGTCGTGGTTGATGGGGCTTTGCCACCGCCACCACATGCCGCGGTTGTCGCGACCATCGCGATGATCGCGGCAGCACCGGCAATGGCCGGGAGACGACGAGTCAAACGAGCTAATTTCATGATGCAATCCTATCTGTCCCCCGATCGGCTCTTGAGCCTAATCATGACTCCTAACCGGCTGTCATGCGAGGGGCCGCGCGTACCCGTTGCTGCGGCACCACTTGACGCATCCCGGGTGCGCGATAGGTCCCGCCTGCACTCGACCCTCCCGTAGAACTCGTTTTCGCGATCGACATCGGACACGAGGACGACACCTCGAGCGTCATGTCGAATCTCGCGACGATACCGTCGTTAATACGGAGTTCGTTCGCGCTCAGGGCTTCTCAGCCCCGGGCGTGTCGGACAGCTGCGCCTTCGCCGCGCCGGACACGTCGTCGGCAAGGATTTCCGGCTCGCCCGCGAACAGCCCGTCAAGCGCCAGCTTGGCGTCCACTGCCGGATCGATCCTCTGGTCCGACGGGACATAGCTGACCATGCCGGTCAACGCCCAGGCGGCCGCCTTGGCCGCGGAGTAGGCCCCGCTCGAGGACGTGCACCCAGGTCAGCACCGACAGCACGTTGAGGATCGCGCCGCCGCCGTTACATTCGACTATGGGAACCAAGCCGCGAGTGACATTCAGCGTGCCGAAGTCGTGGGTTTCCATTTCCAGCGCCACGTCCTCCAGCGGCCCGGACAGCAGTGACGCGCGTGTCGAGATGCCGGCGTTGTTCACCAGAACAGTTACGTCGGAAGCGATTCGGCGGCGTGGCGCACCGATTCTGGATTGCACCGCTCACTTTCAGTCTTAAGACGCAACCAAGGTGCTACGGAGTCGTCGTGCCGTGTTTGTCGATTGCACGGCTTCACCGTTCGGGTTAAACCGGATCGACTAGCGTTGTAGCTGTGGAGTTAGCCGGTAAGACCGTCTTGCTCACCGGCGCCACCGGCGGCCTCGGACGGGCGATCGCCTCGGCGCTCGCCGACCGCGGCGCGAGCCTGATCCTGAGCTCGCGCAAGCCGGAGGAGCTCGACCGGCTCGCGGCTTCGCTCCCCGGAGGCGATCACAGGACGATGGTCAGCGACCTGGCCGAGGACGGCGCGGCCCTCGCGCTTCTCGCCGAAGCAGGCGAGATCGACGCCCTGGTCGCCAACGCCGCGCTGCCGGCCTCCGGGAAACTCGAAGGCTTCACCGCCGAGCAGGTCGACCGGGCGCTCCGGGTCAACCTCGAGGCGCCGGTCCAGATGACCCGGGAGCTGATCCCGGCGTTCACAGCGCGGGGGTCCGGGCACTTCGTCTTCATCTCGTCGATCTCCGGCAAGGCGGCGACGGCGCGCGCCTCGCTGTATGCGGCGACCAAGTTCGGCATCCGCGGCTTCGCGCTCTGCCTGCGCGACGACCTCCGGCCCGTCGGCATCGGCGTCTCGGTGGTCAGCCCCGGAGCGATCGGCGGCGCAGGCATGTTTGCGGACTCAGGTGCCGCCGCGCCGCCGCTGGTGGGCACCGGCACGCCCGAGCAGGTCGGAGCTGCCGTCGTCAGCGCGATCGAGCGCGATCGCGGCGAGGTCACCGTCGCCCCGCTCCGCCAGCGGGTGATGGCGCGGTTCGCCGCGAACGCCCCCGAAGTGTCCTCGCGCCTCGCCGGCCGCCTCGCGACCAAGGTCGCCGACGAGATCGCCGCCGGTCAGACCGACAAGCGCTGAGCCCGAGGGTGCTCCGGCCGATCAGTGAGGGGCTCACCCGTCGCCCGAAAGCGTCGTGCCCAGCCGGAGGCGGCGGGTGAGCGCTGCAAGCGTTCGGCGGCGCGGCGAACTGTCCAACCTGTGGCCACGATCAGGGCCGCAAGGCGGCGACGGCCTTCGGGTGTGAGCGGCGCGTTGCGATGAGCCATCGCGGGTCACGCGGCACCGTTGAGGCGCAGCGCCTCCGCGGTTTCGTCGAACCTGTCGGTAACCGCGACGCTGCTCCACCGCTCGTCTAGAGCATGGCCTGGAATGGCTTCATCGACGCGTTCGCGCCATGAGTTCTCCCATTGTTCGGGGAGGCTGCGTTGCAGAAGACTGAGCATGATCGGGACCGCCGTTGATGCTCCCGGTGACGCGCCAAGTAGCCCGGCTATTGTGCCGTCGGCTGCAACGACAAGCTCTGTCCCCGAACGGAATACACCCGTGTGTTCGGCGCCAGGTGTCACAGTTGCGCTCGCTGGCCAGCAGGGGCCAGCTCCCATTGGCCCGGATCGGCGTTCGGGTAGAACGTCAGGAGTTGCGCGAACTTTCTGCGGCGGCGTGCGAAAAGCTCTGCGATTAGGTAGCACACCAGGATCAGGTTCTGCAACGCGGCGGCGAGCAGGATATGCAGGTTGTGCCAACGCAGAGTGGTGAAGAAGGTCGGGGAACTTGCCGTGTTTGAGCAGTTTCGTGCTGAAGGTTGCGTAAGGGCCGAATAGGAGATGGCCATGCCCTTCAACGAACCTCTATCCAAGTGCGGCACCGACATCGGTGGCGCGCCAATGGGGGCCTGGCCGTATACCTTGGCGTTAGCTGGGCGACAACGTGCGGGTCAGAACATTCTGGTGCACCCTAGTCCCCTGTGCCGAGGAGGCCGAATGGCACCACCTCAAACGACATTGCGTAGGTGACGCCAAGGCGGGTGCCCGTCGCACGGGCGAACGACTCGAGAAACTCCTCGGGCTCCGACATCGGCCCGCCGCCCAGCCCGGCCAGGTAAGCGGCGTGTGCCTTCAGCGACGCGATGCCCTTGGCGAACGTGTCGGTGACGTCGACGCCGTGCCCGCCGTCGGGCGATCCGGCGATGAACGCCGCCCGAACACCGCTCCACGGCTGGAGGCCCGCGTCGAGCAACTCGCGGAACACCCAGCGGTTGCCCGCGTCGCGGATCGCGTCGATGACGGCGCGGCCGGTCGCGATGTGGTCAGCCTGGTTAATCATGCCCGGGCCGAATGTCTCACTGTAGTTGCCGGTGATCACGATCTCCGGACGCGCCCGCCGGATCGCCCGGGCGATGTCGCGCCGCAGCGGTAGCCCGTATTCGAGGACACCGTCAGGGTGGCCCAAGAACGAGACGTCGTTGACGCCGACGATCGCGGCCGCCTCGCGCTGCTCGCATTCGCGCAGTGGCCCCGCGTCCTCGGGCGCCATGTCGTCGATGCCCGCCTCGCCGCTGGTGGCCAGGCAGTACGTGATGCGCTTGCCCTGAGCCGTCCACCGTGCGATCGCGGCCGCGGCGCCGTATTCGAGGTCGTCCGGATGAGCGACGACGGCGAGCGCCGTCTTCCAGTCCTCGTCGATGTGAGCGAGGGGCGGCGGCGTTGTCGTCATAGTCGTCACGGTACCGCCGGCCCTGTTTCGGTTTTGACCACCAGCCCGCGTATCCAAGACCTGGTGACCAAAACCCGGGGGCTCAGTCCTTGGATCGAGGACCGCCCACGCGATGCCGAGGCGGTCACTGAGATTTCACCGATCCAGGCGCAGTATCAGGCCATCTTCGACTTGTGTGCGCTGTCGGAGAGATCCGATTTCGCGTTTTCCGACAGATGTATTGCTGAAAACTGTCTGCCGCTCGGCGTGATGGCAGTGGCACGCCGAGCGGCCTCACTCGCGTTAGGCCGAGCGCGGGTCCTTTTTCCGCGAGGGGGCTTTGCTCCAGTAGACCCAGGGCTTCTTGTCAACGAGGAACTCCTTGTTGCGGATCGCGAATTCCGCGACACCGGTCGGTTTGCGCTTGCCGATCGTTTCCACGATGTCGTTGGTGCCGGCGAACACGCCGTTGCGGTAGTCGATCGCCACATTGGAGAGGTGCTGCACGATGTGCGCCCCGAATCCGCGGTCTGTCAACGTCTGCGCGAACTCCTCAACGCTGATCGGGATGTACGTGATGGTAAGACCGAGAACCACGGAGAGGGCTTCGGCGATCTCGTTGTGGTTCATTTCCACCGGGCCGTAGAGCGGATACTCCTTGCCGTCGTGTCCTTGGGGTGCCTCCAGGATGCCGGCCACCACATAGGCCTGGTCTTCACCGGTGATCGGTGCGTGGCGGCCGTCAGCGAAGGGCAACCGCAGCGTGGAGTCGTCCTGGAGGAAGCCGACTAACCATTCCGCGAACAACGTGGGCTTGATGTGTGTCGCGGCCACCGGGAACTGGTCGAAGATCCGCTCGGCGAGCCAGTGCTGACGCGAGGCGTTGCTGCCCGCTTCCGGGCGGGCCGGTTTCTGCGACATGTTCACGATTGTCCCGACACCGTTGTCGGCTGCGGCCTGGGCGAAGATCGCGGTGGCCTCCAGCAGGCCCGGCGCGATCGGATAGCTGAAGTACGCCCCATCGACGCCGCCGGTCGCCGCGGACACGGACTCGAGATCGAGTAGGTCACCCTCCACGATCTGGGCCCCGACCGCGCTCAAACCCTCTGAGCGCCTATCGAGGCGGTGCACCAGCGCGCGGACCCGGTGTCCGCGCGCGAGCAGCAGGTGCGTCAGGTAGGTGCCGACGACGCCGGTGGCGCCGGTCACCAGAAATTTCTTGCGTTGTTCGCTCATCAGGGAAAGGTCTCCTTCGTCATGTGGGTGAGTCGGATATGTTTGGCCGCGTGCGTTGGGGCGGCGGTCTTCCCGTCATTGCCGTGCCGGTCGTCGTCGTCGCTTCAGCGGCGTTTCGCCAGCGGGCGGCGCGTCCGTGATGGTGAATACCGCGAAAAACTCAGTTGCCGTGTCGATGTCGCCGTCGACGACGAGGTCACCCGACGCGGCCGCTGCCGCCACGGTGGTGCGCTGAGTCGCCACCGCGACTAGTGTCGCCTTGCTGCAGGTCAGCCGAAGCCCTGGGCGCACCGGGGCGCGACCGGGCCGCAGCTGCACATTGGACCCGTCGCCGCACATCCAGAACGCGTCCTCGCCGATGATGAGTTCTGTGACGGTGTCGAACGCTTCGCCGCGGTCGCCGGCGGTGGCACGCATCGCGAAAAGCGTCCACCGGGTGCGGTGCTCATAGTCCCGTGGCGCGGCCGGCAGGCCCGCGGCCCACTGGACGAGGCTGCCGAGGATCGGGGTGATCGCCTCACCTCGATCGGTGAGTTGGTAGGCGAAGCTCTGCCCCGGCCCGCCCAACGCGACCCGGGTGAGGATGTCGTGCTGTTCAAGATGTTTGAGCCGCGCCGACAACAGATTCGTCCCGATCCCGGGCAGGCCGTCGAGAAGCTCGCTGAACCGACGCGGTCCCAGACCAAGTTCACGGACGATCAATAAGGTCCAGCGCTCCCCAAGCACGTCCAGCGCCCGGGCCGCCAGACACTTCTGAGAGTAGGTGCGGGTCATGACGTAAGCCCGTCGCTCAGCGGACACCTCGTGGCGGCACATGATCGGCGACTGCGCCCATATGGGCTGCGACACGGTCCCCCGCGACACCGACACACCTCGACCCCATCGGCTGCACAACGCGCCGAGTGCATCGACTCCACCCGGATGGGGTTCGCGCTCACGCCGACGTCCAGTAACAAAAGATATGTTATTAACTACATGAATTTAAAGTACATGTCAATTCAGCTACCCTGAACCCCACCGCGCAGTTCCCCGCACGGCGCCGCGAACCCGCCCGTCGCCTGCACGTTCGGCACTTCCGCGCCATCGCTCCGGACTGGTTCGCCGACGAGACGGCGAGCGGTGAACTGGTGGCCGGACCCGTCGTCGGGGGGACGAGATGATCGGCTTGCTCTGGGACGGCACCCAGGTTCGCTGGCACTACCGGGATATCACCGCAACGTCATTCCGCTATCGGGGTACGGCTCGTAGATGACGGAAGCCGGCGGCTCTATCTGGAGTTGGACGCCGCAAGGCGCTTTGATTTGCTCTGGCGCCATCGACGTTTACTGTCGGTCAGCGTGGCTGAAGTGTTGGGAACTCAGACGATGAGTCGTGTGTTAAGTGGTTGGGCTCGGCGGATCCGGTCTCGTGCTGAGGTGCTGTCCACCGCCGACGTCGAGGTCATCGCCGCGGCGGTGTGTTCGCGCCCTGGCGGCTGCGATGCTCGCGGCGGTGATCGTCGTGTTCTGGCTCGTGGTGCAGCCGGCGAATAAAGCGTGGACCAAGGATTTGACGATGAGCGGCGCCGGATCGGCCTTCTTCGCGGCACAGTCGATCGCAGCACACGAGACATCCTGGACCGCCATGAGCACCCGGGTGGGAGGTAGGCCATGCCATCCGTGCCGTCCTCGCAACCGTGGCCGTGACCCCACTGACGATCGTTCTCGCATGAGGCGGCTCACGAGCCGCCCCGTCTACCCGGTCCGCCGGCCCGTGGTGCGGGACGCGTGGAACGCATCCCGCGAGGGGGCAGTGAGGGCACGGCCTTTGCGTCTCGTTGTGCCCCTACAGCGAGCCCAGGATGCCCTGCATGGTGGTGATCTCCTGCTGCTGGCTGGTGACGATCGAGTGGGCCAGCGCCACTGCAGGGGGGTATTGCCCGGACTTGATTTCGTCTTGGGCCATATTGATCGCGCCCTGGTGGTGCTGGATCATCCCGGTCAAAAACAGCTTGCTGGCGTCGACGCCTTGGGCGTTTTGCAGTGTGGTGATGTCCTGATCAGCCAGCATCCCGGGCATCACCATGCCGGGCGCCATCGACGTGGTGGGCTGTCCCCACTGGCTGAGCCAGCTCTGCATCTGCTGGATCTCGGGGCCCTGCTCCGCCTTGATCTGGTTGGCCAGCTGAACCACCCGCGCATCGATGCCCTGTTTGCCCAGGATGATGTTGCTCATCTGAATGGCCTGCTGGTGGTGGGGGATCATGTCCTGGGCGAAGGTGATGTCGGCCTGGTTGTGCGCCTGGGTCGCCGGTGCAGAGGTGGTCGCCGACGAGCTGGCCGAGGTAGTGCTGGTCGCGGTCTGATTGCTCGAGTTGCTACATGCGGTCACGGTCACCAGGGCCGCAAGTGCGGCCGCACCGATGGTTAGCGCCGGTCGTCTCATCATTTGGTTGTCCTTTCCCGCCTGCGGCCGGTGGGCCGATTCCGCCCTTGCCAAGGGTACCCTACCGGGGTATACCAGAATGCGGTAGGACACTGCGGTTCAGGTCGATACGGAAGGGGCCCATCGTGGGACTGGCGCAGAAGCTGATCGTCGGACACCACCACGACCACGACGCGGGCGGGGTGATCACCCATCCTGGCGCCTATGAAGTGTTCGCGAATGTGTGGTTCCTGGGACAACGTGACCGTGTCTTTGAGCGACTGGTGGCGGCATCGGGTGCTCAGCCCGGCGAGAAGGTGCTCGACGTCGGGTGCGGCACCGGCTATTTCTCACGCCGGGTCGCCCGTGCGGTGAGCCCCGCCGGTACCGTGGTCGGGATCGATCCGTCGGAGCCGATGCTGGACTACGCGACCGCTCACGCACCCGCCAACTGCACCTTCCGGGCCGCCGCAGCCGAAGACCTGCCCTTCGGCGATGCATCAATTGACCTGATCGTCTCCAGCCTGGCTTTTCATCACATCCCCACCGAGCATCGTGCCGACGCCGTGCGGGAAATGTTTCGGGTGCTGCGACCGGGCGGCCGGCTGTTCATCGCCGACGTCCGCCCGCCCACCATTCCCATCCTCAAGACGCTGATCAGCGGCGTGATTGGACACGCGATGACGCACAATACTTCTCACCAGCTGCGCGAGCTGATCACCGACGCCGGCTTCACCACCACCGGCAGTGGGAACTTGCCACTGCTGGGCTACATCACTGCAGAACGGCCACCGGCCCAGTGAGTGCCGCGATGGGGGCGATTGGTCACGCCTTGGCACTGGCCGGGTCGATGACCTGGGAGATTTTGTGGGCATTGATCCTCGGATTCGCCCTGTCCGCGGTGGTGCAGGCGGTGGTGCGCAAGTCGACGATCGTCAGATTGCTCGGTGATGGCCGGCCCCGCACGCTTGCGGGCGCGTCCGCACACTGGCCTGGACGTCGACTACGGGTTGTATCTGCCGGTGATCGTGGAGGACCCACGCGAGCCAGCCAACTATGACGCCGAGTGGATCGTGGTGCTCGACGACTGGAGCGATGGCATCGGCAAAACTCCTCAGGAGCTCTACGACGACCTCACGGGCACGCATATGCCAGCCATGGACAACATGCCGGGCATGGGCGGCATGCCGATGATGAGTGTCGGGACCAGTGCCTGCTCGGCGCAGACGCCTACCACATCAACTACCCCTACTACCTGGTCAACGGGCGAATACCTCTGCTCCCAACACATTTACCGCCAACCGGGGGCAGCGGAACCGGATCCGGCTCATCAACGCCGGCTCCGACACCGCTTTTCCCGTCGCGTTGACCGGACACGTTGGCGCGCGCGCTCCAGGCCACAGGCACGCGCGGGCAGCCCATCAACGGCGAGCCCTACAGCCGCACCAAGCCGCTGCCGATCAGGCAGGGCCAACGGGCCGTGCTGACCTTCACCAACACCACCACCATGCGGCATCCGATGCACCTACCCGGCCACACCTTCCAGCTGATCAAGTCCGACGGCAGTCGCGGCCCGCGCAAAGACACCATCATCGTGCTGCCCAACCAAAAAGTCGGGTTCGCCTTACTCGCCGACAACCCCGGAATCTGGCTGCTGCACTGCCACAACACCTATCACCAAGAAGCCGGGATGATGACCAGCCTCAACTACGCCACCTGACCATGGTTCCGTGCCCGACGCCGGATAACTGCTGTAGCGCCCATTCCGCGTGCGGGTTCAGACGATCGGTTTGCGCGCCGGCGAGAAACGCTCAAGCTGCACGGGCGGGCCAGCTGGAGGCGGCGGCGGCACGACGCTGGCAACCGCGTCGATCACGGTGAAGACCGTCGAGGTTTGCCGGTTGAAGTTCAGTGTGCCGTGTTGGAAGTTCTGCACGATCCACTCCGGCTCTTGGATTTCGGCGCTGGTCGGCAGGCCCAGCGGCCCGCGATCGTAGCGTAGCGTGGCCCACGCCTCATAGATCGCCCCAATGACCGGCTGTGCGCCGGTCGCGCGTGACCAGTAGATCGCTCCTTTGCTGAAGACGACATAGCGCGTTGAAGGAGCGCTGGGCGACTCGGGTGATGTGGGCGCGCCGAGTGGGCTTTTCATGCCGCCCATCGCTTGCCACCTCGCGTAGATCGCCCCTCCCTGCAGCGACTCCACCAGATCCCGCACGTTCGGGGGCTGGCTGAACCGGGCCGCGATATCGCGGATGTGATCCAGGAATGCGTAGCCCGTGTTGCCCGGGCAGGCGGTATTGCCGACGTCGCGATGCGCGAAGATGTTCGGCAGGGCTGGGGTGATGCCCTGTGGGACGACGGTGTCGGGGCCCCCGGCGGACGTCAACTTCGCGGTGCCGTGAGGGTCCACGCCGTCCATGGCCAGCCGCCATCCCAACAGCTGGCCGACCGAGCGCAGCATCACCGGCGTCGGTGGATCCTTGTCGTAGTTGCCGATCATGCACACCGCCCACGTGTTCGCATTGAATCCGCCGGTATGTGTGCCCTCCACCGCTTTGGTGACGCCCCCCGCCCGACCCTCGAATACCTGCCCGTACTTGTCCACCAGCGCGTTGTAGCCGATGTCAGCCCACCCCAACGAGAGGTGATATTCGTAGATCGAGCCGACGATCGCCGCCGAATCCTGCGGCGAGTAGTCGTTGCCGCTTGCGGAGTGGTGCACGATGCCGGCTCTGATGCCGCTGTCGTACAACGGCGCTCCGCGCCGCAGCGATTCGTTGGCGCCCCACTGCGCGCGGCTGACGATGTTCACCGGCTGACCCGGCGCCAACGCCGCCGCCGACCAGCTGGGGTCGGCCGGTGCCCGCGCCGGCCCGATGAGCACCCCCGTGGCCGCGGTCAAACCGACAGCCATCGGCGCAGCCGCAGCGTATTTCAGCACATCGCGCCGGGAAATGGGCCTTTGCGGTCCACACCTGCACCGATGTTCCACGGCGCCACGGTAACCCCGGCTTGGGCGAACAAAGATGCGACGCGCCGCAACCAAACCGTTACAACCTGCGCTGATTTGGGATTGCGACCACCTGGGAGACGTTCCATGGACACCGCCGACACCCCGGGGGCTAGACCGCTGTCTGGCCACCGCAGCGGTCTAACCGGTTCTGGACAGGGTGTCATCTCAACGGTTGCTAGCCTTCCTCAACCACGCCGACGACGCCACGATGGCACACCTCAATTAGGTGCGGCGGCTGCCGCCGCAATATTGTCCGCCCACATAAGCATCGGCCCGGCGCCAGCCGCATAGCGTTAGCGGGAGCGGTGCTCGTCGCCAAGTTCTCGACCCCGGTTTGGCGATATTACGTGCACCTCAACGAGTCTGGTCAAATCAGCGTGACGGTGTCATCACCGAGCCGCTCACCGCTCGCCGTTGCGAAATCGTCGAGTGCCTCAGCGAGCTGATCGCGTTCGCCGCGGGAATTCTTCGATCGGGGCGGCCCGGCGTCTGGTCACTTTGTCGAACAGCCGCGTCCTGCCGGATCGGTGTCGGCATGACGTTGTGCCGATCCACGATGGCTCCCGCCGATCGAGCAGTCGGGCCTTCGTCAGCCGATCGCAGGATCACTCGATGCTGCGCCAGCCAAGCCGCCACGCACAGACCTGCCTTGAGCGCAACGGCCGTCGGAGGTGTGACGGATGTGCGACCCCGTCAGCGCACCGCATCGCTAGCGTTTCGCCACAGCTCTCAACCGCCGTACGCCACGCGGTGGCGATGGCGCACCACGCGCTCGCCACCTATCGGGCTGACATCAACGCCGGCGAGGACGCACCATTGATCTGCAGCACACCAGAGATGGCCGAGGCCCTCAACACCCGTAGCCACGAACAACCGATCAACCCCCATGCGTCCACCGACACCGCGGCCCGCCACCACTCGTCCGTTACGTCGCCGGTCGAAGCGGCGTCGGCGAGCAGCCCTCCGATATGGGTGTAGGCGGCTGGCTTAATGTGGATTTGGGGCACAGCGGCCGATTTCATGGATGTGTTTCGCGGACGTCGACGTCGCCGGGGAAGTGCCGGCGTGCGAGAGTTTCAACGGCAAAGCGAGCGGCGTCTCGCTCGGCCGGTGGGAAGTAGTCGCGGCGATGGATACGTCGCAATTCATCGCGCAGCCGGCGGACGGTACGGGTGCGGTCCGAATCGGGAGCGCTGGCGGCAGCAGCAGCGTGCGCGATGAGTGTCTGATATTCCGCGCTGCGCGCGTCGGCCATGCCGTCGGCCAGGTCGTGTTCATACGTACTGACGGTGGGTTGGGCACGCCACACCGCACACGTCCACCCGCTTCCACGATTGCCTCGGGCGATCGTTTCCAGATGCTCGCGGGTGCCTGCGTCAGCCGGCAACGCGATCATTCCATCGCCGAGTCGGGCGACGCCGAGCCGTTTGAGCTAGCGCCAGTCGCCCGCAATGCTTCCTTTGGCTCGCATACGTCGAGTCTCGAAGAAACGTCGGATCAGAATACTGGAGGGCCCGGATTCACGCGGCGTTCATTGGCCGTTGGTTTTTGCGGTCGCGGCCGTCGTGGCGCTATGTCAGCATTGCGCCGTGGGGACACGCCATATCGCCGTCTTCGTTGGTGCTGCGACGGTAGCAAGTTGGGTGCCGCTGAGCGCACCCGTTCCGTCCGCGTCCGCGCAGCCGTGCCCCGACGTCGAGGTGGTATTCGCCCGCGGCACCACCGAGCCGCCCGGTGTTGGTCCAACCGGACAGGCATTTGTGGACTCGCTGCGCGCGCGAGTCGGCACAAAGTCGATCGCGGTATATCCGGTCGACTACCCCGCCACCACCGACTTCCCCACCGCCACGGACGGCATTACCGACGCGAGCGCTCATGTACGGTCCACGGTGGCGACCTGTCCCAACACCAAGTTGGTGCTCGGCGGATTTTCCCAAGGCGCAGCCGTGATCGGTTTCGTCACCGCGAATGTCATACCAGATGGAGCACCTGCTACGGGCGTACCGAACCCAATGCCGCCCGATGTGGCTGACCACGTCGCCGCGGTCGCCCTTTTCGGAAAACCAAATATCCGGTTTATGCGTGCGATCAACGAGCCGCAGATCACGGTTGGTCCGCTGTATGCGGGCAAGACCATCGACTTGTGCGTCCCCGATGACCCGATTTGCTCTAGCGGAACGGACTTCAATGCGCACATGCAGTACGCGGAGACCGGGATGGTTGACCAGGCAGCGACCTTTACCGCGAGTCACCTGTTGGCAAATTCTGGCCCTGCCGCACCGCCGCAATCGCTAGCTCCTGCCGCACCGCCGCAATCGCCAGCTCCTGCCGCACCGCAACCGCAACGTCCGCAGCCCGGTCCGGGGACGTTGTTGTCGTGTACGACCGTATGTCATGTCCTCGGACCCGCTTGACAAGGTGTGGCCCCGCCACGGGCTTCGTCAACACGATCTCGACCCCGACGATCGGCGGTACCGACCTGCGTTTCCTCATGCCCCCCACTAGGACTCGAACCTAGAACCAACGGATTCGCATTTGGCGATTCCGGTGAATCCCCCGTTCACTCCGGTTTCATTTGTGGTGACCAGAGTGGCAACATTGCGCCCTCGCTTGACACGATGGATCAGAAGAGCCCAGACCTGAGTGGGCCCGACGAGACTGGAACTAAATGCCGTCAGAGTGGATTCGGGGCATCGCTGGGTGACTGTGAAAGTCCGCCTGAGCTGTACGAATATTCCTGCGGTGTGTCAGCCCTTACCGTCGCGAACCACTGACTCGGACCCGCATACACAGACAGCGGATACGTGGTCGTCGATGAAGCCGGACAACTTTACCCGCCCCGACCGCCTATCGTGGGTCTGGCCGAAGGTATGCCAGCTGCGCCGGAGTCCCGGTGATCCGTCTCCACGAGCGCCGTGACAATCCGTGACAATTTCCCGATTTTGCGGGCCGCGAAAGCATCCGACCCACAACCGCACTAGGCGCCAGAATCGTCTCTGACCTCAGTATTCAACGTGGTGCGCAAGCCGGGACTCGAACCCGGACGTCCGAAGACACTGGAACCTAAATCCAGCGCGTCTACCAATTCCGCCACTCGCGCGCAGGCGCACCAACACTACAGCGCGGTACCGTCGTGAGGTGTCCACTACACGGCGTCGGAGCCAGGATGCTCTTCGTGCGAGCGCTCATCGTCGGCCGGCGTTGATCGCGCTCGTCATACTCGCCGCGCTCGCCTGCCTGGCCCTCGCCTGGTGGCAGTGGCAACGCTACGAGTCGGCTTCGGGCACCGGCCAGAACCTCGGTTACGCGCTGCAGTGGCCGCTGTTCGCGGCGTTCGTCGTCTACGCCTACCGCAAGTTCGTCCGCTATGAGGTGGAGCCGCCGCCGGTCCACAAGCCCGACGCCATCACCGAGATTCCGGCCGGGGTGCTGCCCGAGCGCCCGAACCCCACCGATCCCGAACCCGAAGACCCCGCGCTTCGCGAGTACAACGCCTACCTTGCCGAACTCGCCGAGCAAGACCGATGCACAAACCACGACAGGACTACCGCATGACCTCAGACGCGACCCGGACGCCGCCCGCCGCGGACACGAACAAGATCCGTACCGCACTGCTCGCGTATCGCGTCATGGCGTGGACGACGGGTATCTGGCTCATCGCACTGTGCTACGAGATCATCGTCCGGTACGTCGTCAAGGTCGAGAACCCGCCGACCTGGATCGGCGTGGTGCACGGCTGGGTGTACTTCGTCTACTTGCTGGCCACTTTGAACCTGGCGGTGAAGGTGCGGTGGCCAATCCTCACAACGATCGGCACGCTGCTGGCCGGCACGATCCCGCTGTTGGGCATCATCGTGGAGCACTTCCGCACCAAAGACGTCAAGGCTCGCTTCAATTTGTGACTGCGGAGCGCGCTTTGGGCGCTGCGCCACCGCCCTGCCGCACGGAGTTGATACTGGCGACGAGCCGGCCCACGTAACTGGCTAGCTCCGCAATGTCGCCGGGCTCCCATTGGTCCAAAACCCTTCGCAGGCCGTCGATTCGTCGGGCCCGATGCCGATACAGCCGTTCGCGGCCGTGAGGCGTCAGCTGAAACAGCGCAGACGCCCGCGCCTTATTACCGTCGCCGTTGATCCGGGCCAGCAGGTCGTTGCGGACCATCGCGCAAGCCTGTCGGCTGGCCGTCGATAGTTCGAGCCGGAAGGCGGCTCCCAACTGGTCGATCGATGTCTCGCCTGCATCCTCGATACGGCTCATCAGCAGGTAGGCATCGCGATCCAGCAGATCAGCCCGGTGTTCGGGCGCGCGGTCTGAGTACGGCGCTACCGCGCGGTGGCGTCCAAGCATGGTGAGCGCGAATTCAAGTTGCCGCAGGTAGTCCTCGGTCTCTTCGGTGAGAGCCCAATCTCCCTGGTCGACCGGCACGGCGGCAGACTCCGGGGAAAGTGATTCGCTCTTGTCCGTGGTTGGCTTCGAAATGAGCAGCGTGATCGCCGCGGCCAGCGCAGCGGCCCCCGCCGCGATCAGCAACGCGGTTTGGAAGGCGCGCAGCGACGGCAGTTCGTGCCCGGCGAACGACGTCGTCATTCCGGCCAGGACGGCGCCGATCACGGCGCTGGAAGTCGAGGTGCCGAGGGACCGGGCCAGCGCGTTGATGCCGTTGGCAGCAGCGGTCTCGGAGACCGGAACCGCGGCATTGATCAGTGTGGGCAGCGATGCGAACGCGAACCCGACGCCGAGGCTCACGATCACGCTGAACGCAAGGATCTGGCCGGGACTGTGCAAGAGCTGATGCCCGGCCAGGCAGCCGCACGCGATGATCACGCTTCCGAGGAACAGAGTGAATCTTGGTCCTCGCGTGCCGGCGATCCTCGCCGCGATCGACGCCGACACCATCATCGCCAGACCACCCGGCGCCATCCACAAACCAGCGCGAAGCATCGTCTGCCCCAGTCCATACCCCGTCTGAGCGGGCAGCTCAAGAATCTGCGGGCCGATCAGCGACATCGCGAAGAGTGCGAATCCAACGGCGATCGAGGCCACGTTCGTGGTCAGCACCGGTCGCCGCAGGGTGGTGCGTAGATCGACGATCGGCGACGAAACCCGGAATTGCCACAGCCCGAAAAGCACGAAGATGACAACTGACGCCGCGAACAACCCCAGTGTCGTCGGACTCGTCCAGCCCCAGGTCCCACCTTTCGAGATCGGGAGAAGCAAAGTCACCAGTCCGGCGGCCAGCCCGATAGCACCAAGCGGATCGAAACGATCTGTCGAGCTCGCCGCGATCCGCGGCACCAGCATCGCGAACAGAAGGAAGGACGCGCCGCCGAGGCAGGCGGCGAACCAGAACAGAACGTGCCATTCAAGGTGTTCCGCGATGACCGCTGCGAGCGGCAGTCCGAGTGCACCGCCGACGCCCAGCGATGCGCTCATCAAACCTATTGCCGTCCCGACCCGCTCGGCGGGCACGGACACCCGCAGCACGCTGATACCGAGCGGGATGATCGGCATCCCGAACCCCTGCAGGCCGCGTCCGACGATGAGCGGTACCCAGGAGCTTGTCAGCGCCGCGGTAACCGAGCCGGCGGTGAGCAGCGCTGCGCAGGCGAGCAATACAGGCTTGGGGCCGTACATGTCGCCGAGTCTTCCGAAGACCGGCGTCGCCACCGCGGCTGTCAGCAGTGTCACGGTGATGGCCCATGATGCGTTCGACGGGCTGGTATGCAGCAACACCGGAAATTGGGGGATCAGCGGGATGATCAGGGTCTGCATCAACGAGACGCTGATGCCGGCTGCCGACAGGACAGCGATGAGGATCGCGGATCGCGGCGTGTGCGGTTTCGCTGAGGGCGGGGGCTGCGATTGACGGACCGCCTTGACGGTGTGACGACCCACTCGGGCATCCTACGCATCAGACGTCCGCTGCGAACTTTACCGGGAACCGAAGCGTGACGAACGTCTCAACGCAGTGTCACGGCGTCTCTTCCATTCGAGTCAGCTTCTCCAATGCAGGCACCAGCTTTCCCAGCGCGCGACCGCGATGGGACATCGCATCCTTCTCCGCCGGGCTCAGCTGCGCCGCGGTGCGGTCCAGCCCCTCAGGAACGAACAGCGGGTCGTAGCCGAATCCGCCGTCCCCTGTGGGCGAGCGGGCGATCGAGCCGGGCCATTCGCCACGCACAACTGTCTCCGAGTCGGGGGTGACCAGAGCGCAGGCCGACACGAACACCGCTCCCCGTCGCTCGTCGGGTACGTCGCCCAGTTGGGCCAGCAGCAGCGCGTTGTTGGCGGCGTCGTCTCCGTGCACCCCCGACCAGCGCGCCGACAGCACGCCTGGCATCCCGTTCAGCGCATCAACCTGAAGGCCCGAGTCGTCGGCGACCGAGGCAAGCCCGGTCGCGGTCACCGCGTCGCGGGCTTTGGCCAGCGCGTTCTCCTCGAAGGTTGCGCCTGCCTCCGGCGTCTCGTCAAACGGCTCAACCTCGGCGAGCGATACCAGCGAAATCCCCGACAGGCCCGCCGCATCGAGCAGCCGCTGCAGCTCCGCCAACTTCTTGCGGTTACGGCTGACCACGAGCACGCGGGTCAACTACCGAAGGCCTTCTTATGGGCCGGCCCTTCGGGCAGCACACCGGGATAGGGCTTCTCCAGCGCCTCGCGCTGCACAATGAACAGCTGCTCCGTCGCACCGAGTGCCAAGTCCAGCATCTTGTCCAAGGTGGAGCGCGGGAACGTCGCGCCCTCCCCCGTTCCCTGGATTTCGACGAGCGTGCCGGTGTCGGTGGCGACGACGTTCATGTCGACCTCGGCGCGCGAGTCCTCGGAATACGGCAGGTCGACGCGCACCCGACCATCGACCACTCCGACGCTGACCGCAGCGATCGCGCAGGACAACGGTCGCGGGTCGGACAGCTTGCCCGCCGCGGCCAAATACATCACCGCGTCGGCGAGCGCGACATACGCGCCGGTGATCGCCGCGGTGCGGGTCCCGCCGTCGGCCTGCAGCACGTCACAGTCGATCGCGACGGTGTTCTCCCCCAGCGCCGGCAAGTCGATGCACGCCCGTAGCGATCGCCCGATCAGCCTGCTGATCTCCTGGGTGCGGCCGCCGATGCGCCCCTTCACCGACTCGCGGTCCGAGCGCTCGTGCGTGGCCGCCGGCAGCATCGCGTACTCGGCGGTGAGCCACCCTTCGCCGCGTCCCTTGCGCCAGCGCGGGACGCCTTCGGTCACGCTCGCGGTACACATGACACGGGTCTGACCGAACTCCACCAGCACAGAGCCCGCGGGATGAGAGGTGAACCCTCGGGTGATCGTCACCGGCCGCAACTCGTCATCGAGACGGCCGTCTTCTCGACTTGACACTCCGTCAACCCTAGTGGGCCAACCGTCAGTGGGTGATGTCGATCGTCTCCTGGCACACCACCGCGCGCACCGGCCCGTCGAATTCGGCCTTGGCCTCGGTGATGACGTCCTCCCGGGACGTCCAGGGCGGGATATGGGTCAGCAACAGTTCGCCCACTCCGGCCCGGGCGGCGATCTGGCCGGCCTCGGTCCCCGACAAGTGCAGGTGCTCGGGACGCTGGCCAGGTGCGTGGGTCCACGACGCCTCGCACAGGAACACGTCGGCGCCGCGAGCGAGGTCGACCACCGCGTCGCACATGCCCGTGTCGCCGCTGTAGGCCAACACCGCTCCGCCCGCGTCGGTGATTCGCAGGCCGTAGGCCTCCGTCGGGTGGGCCACCGCCCGGGGCGTCACAGTCAGTGATCCGAACTCGACTGCCTGGCTGTCGGCCCAGTGCCGGACGTCGAAGATGTCGGAAAAGTCGTCCACCTCTCCCCCGAACGGGGACGACGCCTGGGCCAGCCGCGACCATGTATCGCTCGGCCCGTACATCAGTGCCTTACCCACTGGGGGGATTGGGTGGTACCGGCGCCACACGAACAACGCGGGCAGGTCGATGCAGTGATCGGCGTGCAGATGGCTCAGCAGCACGTGGACTGCACCGGGATCGGCGTGGCGCTGCAGCGACCCCAGCACTCCGTTGCCGAAGTCGATAACCAGCGGCGGAGCTTCCGGCGCGGTCAACAGATAACCGGACGCCGGCGAATCAGGTCCGGTGACACTGCCGGAGCAGCCGAGGACGGTGATTCGCACAGTCACTAGCTTGCCACGCCGCGTGTCCGGTTGACGAAAACATCTTCGCAATACCCGACGAGTCTCATGGGCGGGCGCCAACGTGACGCCGGACCGGCCGCACACCGTCGAGCGCAGGCCCGAGGAAGCGCGCCGCCAGCCGGGTGAACGCCTCCGGGTCGCCGGTCGCCTCGAACACGCGGGTGGCCGGCGGGGCGTCGTGCGGTCGCAGCATATCCAGCTCGGTCAGCACCCTGAGCAGGTCTTTAGCAGTCTCCTCGGCACTGGAAACCAGCGTGACCGCGTCGCCCATCGCCAACTGGATCAGTCCCGACAGGAGCGGATAGTGGGTACAGCCCAAAACCAGCGTGTCCACCCCTGCGCGCTGCAGCGGCTCCAGGTAGCCCTCGGCAAGGCCGAGCACTTGACGCCCGCTGGTGACACCGCGTTCGACGAAGTCGACGAAGCGCGGGCAGGCAACCCCGGTGACGACGGTGTTGCGCGCCGCGGCGAACGCGTCCTGATATGTGCCCGACGCGATCGTCGCCTCGGTGCCGATCACCCCGATGCGGCCGTTGCGCGTCGCGGCCACCGCCCGGCGCACCGCGGGCAGGATCACCTCGACGACCGGCACGTTGTAGCGTTCGCGGGCATCGCGCAGGCACGCCGACGAGGCGGTGTTGCAGGCGATCACCAACGCCTTCACGCCCCGGGCCACAAGATCGTCGCCGATAGCCAGCGCATGAGCCCGAATCTCGGGGATGGTCAACGGGCCGTAGGGACCGTTCGCTGTGTCGCCGACGTAGATGGTGTCCTCATCGGGCAACTGGTCGATGATGGCCCGCGCGACGGTCAGCCCTCCCACGCCGGAGTCGAACACCCCGACGGAAGCAAACGGCGAACTCACGGCCTCAGCGATGGTGGTCTGGCTTGGCTGCGCCGCCGTCGCTCGCGCGCCTTGCGTTCGGGTGCGGAAAGCCAGTACGCCGCGAGCACACCCGCGATCGCGCCGCACAGGTGGCCCTGCCAGGACACGCCGTACGTGCCGGGCAGCACACCGAGCAGAATGCCGCCATAGACGAACAACACCACGAGCCCCACGACGACCTGCCAGAGCGTGCGGGTGAAGATGCCGAACACGAGCAGGAAGGTCAGCCAGCCGAAAATCAGCCCCGACGCGCCGATGTGGTTTGTTTCGACACCGGGCGCGGCGCCGATGTTACCGGTCAGCCAGGTGCCGAAGCCGCCGACGATCCAGATGATCGCGGTCGCGAAGACGAATCGCGACAGCCCTGCCAGGGTCACCAGGAAACCCAGCACGAGCGCGGGGCCCGTGTTGGCGATCAAGTGTTGCCAGTTTGCGTGCAGCAACGGCGAGAAGATGATGCCCCACAGACCGTCGGTCTCAAGTGGCCGGATGCCGTCGTTGTCGAGGTGGTGACCATTGAGCGCGTCGATGACCTCGATGATGTAGAGCAGCGCGGCAAAGCTCAGGATCGTCAGGCCGCCCGTCACCCATAGCGGCCGCTTCTTGCGCTGGGGTGCCGCCGGATATCCGACCGGCCCGGTCATGCCCATAGCTGCCCTTCCAAAGCTTCTTCAGCATCGTCCAGGCTACCGGCGTAAGCCCCGGTCGACAGATACTTCCATCCGGCATCGGCGACCACGAACGCGATGTCCGCGCGCTCGCCGGCCCTTACCGCCTTGGCGGCCATGCCCAGCGCCGCGTGCAGCACCGCACCGGTGGAGATGCCCGCGAATATGCCCTCGGTCTTCACCAGTTCCCGAGTGCGGCGGATCGCGTCGAACGACCCGACCGAGTAGCGCGTGGTCAGCACCTCTGGGTCGTACAACTCGGGGACGAAGCCCTCGTCGATGTTGCGCAGCGCGTACACCCCCTCGCCGTAGCGAGGTTCGGCGGCGACGATCTGGATGTCGGCGACATGCTCGCGCAGGAACCGGCCAGTGCCCATCAGCGTGCCGGTGGTGCCCAGGCCCGCCACGAAGTGGGTGATCTCCGGCAGGTCGGCGAGCAGCTCAGGACCGGTGCCGACATAGTGGGCCTCCGAATTCGACGGGTTGCCGTACTGGTAGAGCATCACCCACGACGGGTTCTTCGCCGCCAGTTCCTTGGCATGGGCCACCGCGGTGTTGGAACCGCCCTCCGCTGGCGAGAAGATGATCCGGGCTCCGTAGAGCTCGAGCAGCTGCCGCCGCTCGATCGACGTGTTCTCCGGCATCACGCAGATCATCGAATAGCCCTTGAGCAGGGCGGCCATCGCCAGTGAGATGCCGGTGTTGCCGCTGGTCGGCTCGAGGATCGTTGCGCCGGGCTGCAGCAGTCCGCTGCGCTCGGCGTCGTCGATCATCCGCAGCGCGGGCCGGTCCTTGATCGAGCCTGTCGGATTGCGGTCCTCCAGCTTCGCCCACAGCCGCACATGCGGTTGGCCATCCCAGCGGGGCGAGAGCCGGTGCAGCCCGACGAGCGGGGTGTCGCCGAGGGCCTGCAGAAGCGAGTCGTGGCGGGTCATTTGTTGCCTACTCAGCCTCCTGCCACTGCCGGCAGGATCGTGACGGTGTCGCCGTCGGAAATCTCTGTTTCCAGGCCGCCGGAGAACCTCACGTCCTCGTCGTTGACGTAGATGTTGACGAAGCGGTGCAGTTTGCCGGGAGAAGACGGGTCCACCAGGCGCTCAGAGATGCCGGAGTAGTTCGACTCCAGATCCGAGATGACGGCATGCAACGTGTTCCCGCTCGCGGTGACGCGCTTCTCACCGCCGGTGTGCGTGCGCAGAATTGTCGGGATCGACACGCTGACGGTCATCTGGGGGCTCCTTCGCTGACGCGGTTGTAGTGGTCGACGACGGTCACCGGCTCCTCCGTCACCACGCCGTTGACGATTCGGTAGCTGCGCAGCTCGTGGGTGTGCGGGTCGCGGGTGGACACCAACACGTAGTGCGCGTCGGGTTCGGCCGCGTACGAGATGTCGGTGCGGCTGGGGTAGGCCTCCGTGGCCGTGTGCGAGTGGTAGATGACGACAGGAACCTCGTCGTCGTGGTCCATCTGACGCCAGACGCGAAGCTGCTCCCCTGAGTCGAAGCGGTAGAACGTCGGCGAGCGTTCGGCGTTGGTCATCGCGATGTGACGCTCGGGTCGGTCCGCGCCTTCCGGTCCCGCGATGACGCCGCACGCCTCGTCTGGGTGGTCGGCGCGGGCGTGGACCACCATGGCGTCGACCAGGTCGGCACGTATCACCAGCACCGGGTCACACTCCTTTCGGGCTCTGGAGAAGCCCTGGTCAGGCCCCGTGGGCGAATGCCCCGGGCAACACGTCACGATAGGTGGGTATTCCGGCGACCGCACTGGCCGCCAGCACCGCGACGACGATCGCGCGGGCCAGACACTCCGCGGCGGCCGTTCCGACGGCCGCGGTGAGTTCGGCCTCTTTCGACATCGACGCGGGCAGGGCACCGCTGGGCGGCACCTCGACCGCGCCGGTCGCCAGGGCGAAGACCGTGTCGCCGTCCATCGGGGTGTGCGACGGACGGATCGCCCGGGCCAGGCCGTCGTGGGCCGCGATCGCGACCCGGCGGCACGACGACATGCTCAGAGCGGCGTCGGTGGCGACAATTCCAATGGTGCTGTTGAACGCGGCCGCGAATCGATCTCTTTCGGCGACGAGTTCCCCATAGGCCGCAACCTGAGCCGGTGGCGGGGGCACGAGGCCGAGCTGCTGAGACAAATAGCTCGCCCAGGGCAGACCCGTTGCCGGGTCGACCACGTCGCCGACGCAGTTGTTCACCACCAGGGCGCCGACCGTGACTCCTGACGCCAGCATTGTCGACGCTGTGCCGATGCCGCCCTTGAGCACTCCGGCGTGCGCCCCCACGCCGGCGCCGATGGACCCGATTTCGACGTCTGTTCCAGCGGATTTGGCGGCGGCGTAACCGAACCCGGCATCAGGCCGCAGGGACCAGTCGCCGACGGTGAGGTCGAAGATCACCGCCGCGGGCACGATAGGCACGACCCTTTGTCCCGTGTCGTCGTCGAACCTAACGCCGCGGTGGTGTTCCTCGAGCCACGTCATCACGCCATCGGCTGCCGCGAGGCCGTACGCGCTGCCGCCGGTCAGCAGCACCGCGTCGACGAGCCGCACCGTATTGGAGGGATCCAGCAGATCTGTCTCGCGGGTGCCGGGCGCGCCACCACGGACGTCCACCGAGCCGACTGTGCCGGGGGGCGTTAGGACCACGGTGCTGCCGGTGGCCCAGCCCGACTCGCGTGTGGCATCCGCGCACAACCGGTGATAGTGGCCGACGAGGATGCCTGCGACATCGGTGATCGATCCGGTCTCGGCCGAGCTAACGGTGTTCACCCGTTCAGCGCTTCCCCATCAATGCGATGACGAGATACTCCTGCATCACGGTCAACCACTGATAAACGTCGAGGTGGCCGGCCAGCGGATGAGTGTCGGGCAGGCGCTCAGGTCCTTCCGGGCCGATACCGAGCATGGTGCCCAACGCGAGCCGGACATCGTTGATCGCGGCGACCCACGCGTTGCCGTCGTCCTTGGTCAATTCAAACCGGCCGCCTCCCTGAGGGAGGGTGTCCAGCAGCCGCTGAGCCGCTTCCCGCTTGGCGTCGATGATGGCGGGCTCGTGAAGGCTGCGCAGCGCGGAGTTCAGACTTTCTGCATTAGCCGAGCCTGCGGGGTGGGAGCGCTCGGTGCGATAGAAATCCGGAAGCAGCCGAGCCAGCGTGGCGTCATCGGGCGCCCGGGAATTGCCGGTCCTGATCCCGGTGATGGTCTCCAGTTCATCTGACGGCGCCGATGATTCACGGTCGTCGAGCATCGATAGCAGTGAGGCCACCAGGTTCTGCAGCAGCGACGCCTCGTGCGAGGCAAGCGACGATCGGTACCGCTGCCCGTGGGCGGTTTCGACCCGCTTCCATTTGCGCACCGTCGCGTCGTCCCCGATGCCGGTCAGCGATCTTGCCGCAGCGTGGCCCACAGGCCTGCGGCGTGGAGCTTGGACACGTCGGCCTCCATCGACTCACGGCTACCTGCCGCCACCACGGCTTTGCCCTCGTTGTGGACCTGCAGCATCAGCTTGGTGGCGTGCGGCTCGCTGTAGCCGAACAGCTTCTGTAAGACGTACGTCACATAGGTCATCAAGTTGACGGGGTCATCCCAGACGATCGTGACCCACGGCTTGTCGACGGAACGGACCGGAGCGGAGTCGCGCTCCTCGCGGGTTCCCGGCCGGGTCCGCGCTGGCGTAACCATGTGCCAAGGATAGCGAGGAGGCCCGACACAGATTGCCACCGCCCGTCGGAAAGTTCAGCACCGTCTTCGCGGCCGCAGCCGATACGGTAACCGGTGTGAGCGAACAAGCGCCGCCCACTGCGCTGCTGACCGACAAATACGAGCTGACCATGCTCTCCGCGGCGCTGCGCGACGGTACCGCCCACCGGCGGACCTCGTTCGAGTTGTTTGCCCGGCGGCTGCCCGAGGGCCGCCGCTACGGTGTGGTCGCGGGCACCGGCCGCTTCCTGGAAGCGTTGTCGGGCTTCAGGTTCGACGACGAAGTACTGAATTTCTTGCGTGGCTTTCTGGACCGCGAGACCATCGACTACCTGACCCACTACCGGTTCCGCGGTGACATCGACGGATACCCGGAGGGCGAGCTCTACTTTCCCGGCTCACCCGTGCTGTCGGTGCACGGCACGTTCGCCGAATGCGTGGTCCTGGAAACGCTCGCGCTGTCGATCTTCAACCACGACACCGCAATAGCGTCCGCCGCGGCCCGCATGGTGTGGGCGGCCGAAGGCCGTCCGCTGATCGAAATGGGCTCCCGCCGAACACACGAGCATGCCGCGGTGGCCGCCGCACGCGCTGGCTATGTCGCCGGCTTCGCCGGGTCGTCCAACCTGGAGGCGCAGCGTCGCTACAGTGTGCCGGCGCTGGGCACCAGCGCACATGCGTTCACGTTGCTGCACTCCACTCCCGACGGCCCCGATGAACGGGCAGCGTTCCGGGCTCAGGTCGAGGCGCTGGGCGTGAACACCACGCTGCTGGTGGATACCTACGACATCAGCCAGGGCGTGGCGAACGCCGTGGCGGTGGCCGGACGCAGTCTCGGCGCGGTCCGCATCGACTCCGGCGACCTCGGCGTTCTGGCGCGACTGGTGCGCCGACAGCTCGACAAACTGGGCGCGGCGCACACCAGGATCGTCGTGTCGGGAGATCTCGACGAGTTCGCGATCGCTGCATTGCGCGCCGAGCCGGTGGACACCTACGGTGTCGGCACATCGGTGGTGACGGGGTCGGGCGCGCCAACCGCCAACATGGTGTACAAGCTCGTCGAGGTCGACGGTATGCCGGTCGAAAAGCGCAGTCTGCGAAAGGAATCCCATGGCGGCCGCAAGCAGGCGATGCGGCTCGCGCAGCCGACGGGCACGATCATCGAAGAAGTAGTCTATCCGGCCGGCGCACCGCCCGAGGTTCCCGAACCCAGCCGGCCTGTCACGGTGTCGTTGGTCAGCGGCGGCGAACAAGTGGGCGAGGACGACCTTCCCGCCGCGCGGGCGCGCGTGGCGGCGGGACTGAAGAGCCTGCCGTGGGAGGGCTTGAAGCTGTCCCGCGGTGAACCGGCGATTCCGACGCGGATAGTGCCACCGCGAAATGCGACCAAGGAGGACCCACGTCAGCCACCGCGGTAACCGAACTGCTCGCCGCGGCCGTCGACGCGCTGGGCGGCAGCGAGCGCAAGGGCCAGGTCGAGATGGCCGAGGCGGTCGCGCACGCCTTCGCCACCGGCGAACATCTGGCGGTGCAGGCCGGCACCGGCACCGGCAAGTCGCTGGCCTATCTGGTGCCCGCAGTCGCCCGCGCGGTCGAGGCCGACACACCCGTGGTGGTGTCCACAGCCACGATCGCCCTCCAGCGACAGCTGATCGATCGGGATCTGCCGAGCCTGGCCGCCTCAATTACGGACTCGCTGCCGAGGACACCGCGCTTCGCGATTCTCAAGGGACGCGGGAACTATTTGTGCTTGAACAAAATTCACGATGGCGCGACGAGTGAACCGGAGAGCGGCGACCAACCGCAGGACGCGCTGTTCGAACCGCTGTCTGCCCGAAGCGCGTTGGGCCGCGACATCCAGCGGCTAACCGCATGGTCGTCGACCACCGGGACCGGCGACCGCGACGAGCTTGTCCCTGGCGTTGCCGACCGGTCCTGGTCACAGGTCAGCGTGTCGGCTCGCGAATGCCTCGGGGTCGCCCGGTGCCCCTTCGGCACACAGTGCTTCGGCGAAAAAGCCCGCGCGCTCGCCGGCCGCGCGGACGTGGTGGTCACCAACCACGCGCTGCTGGCCATCGACGCACTCGCCGAGGCGGCGGTGCTGCCGGAGCACGATTTACTCGTCGTCGACGAGGCCCACGAACTCGTGGAGCGGGTGACCGCCGTAGCCACCCAGGAGTTGTCGGCCACTCCGTTGGGCATCGCGCAGAGGCGGGTCAGCCGCCTGATCAAACCCGAATTGACAGAGCGTCTCGACGCGGCTGCGGCGACGTTCTTATCGGCGATCCACGATGCAACCCCGGGCCGCATCGATCACCTCGGCGACGACATGACCGCGTACCTCACGGCCCTGCGCGACGCAGCCACCGCCGCGCGTCGGGGAATCAACACCGGACCGGGCGAGCCCAAAGTGGCGGCTACGCGCGCAGAGGCGATTGCCGGCCTCGACGACGTCGCCGACACCGGCTCTCGGATCCTCGAGTCGTTCGGAGCCCCCATCGCCGAACGCACCGACGTGGTATGGCTCGACCACGAGGACAACCGGGGATCGAAGCGCGCGGTGTTACGGGTCGCGCCGCTGTCAGTGGCCGACTTGCTGGGCGGTCGCCTGTTCAGTCGCGCCACTGCGGTCCTGACCTCAGCGACGCTGACGCTCGGCGGGTCGTTCGACGCGATGGCTTCGGCGTGGGGGCTGTCCGCCCGGGACGACACTGACCAGCGCACGGGGACGCCGCAGGAGGGAAATGAACCCGTGCGATGGCGTGGACTCGACGTGGGATCGCCGTTCTCTCATGCCAAGTCAGGCATCCTCTACATTGCCCGCCATCTGCCACCCCCGACCCGCGACGCCACTGGCTCAGCCGAACAACTCGCAGAGATCGCCGCGCTGATCGCCGCGGCCCGTGGCCGCACACTGGGGTTGTTCTCGTCGATGCGGGCCGCGAAGACTGCGGCTGAGGCGATGCGGGAGCGGCTCGACACTCCAGTTCTCTGCCAGGGCGACGACTCGACCGCCGCGCTTGTCGAGCAGTTCGCCGGCGATCTGGGCACGTCGCTGTTCGGAACGCTCTCGCTGTGGCAGGGCGTCGACGTGCCGGGCCCATCGCTGTCGCTGGTGACCATCGACCGCATTCCGTTTCCGCGGCCTGACGATCCGCTGCTGACGGCCCGTCAACGTGCGGTCGCCGCGCGCGGCGGCAACGGTTTCATGGCGGTTGCCGCAAGCCACGCCGCGCTGCTGCTCGCCCAAGGCGCAGGCCGGCTGCTGCGCCGCATCGACGACCGCGGCGTGGTGGCGGTTCTGGACTCGCGGATGGCGACCGCCCGCTACGGCTCATACCTGCGTGATTCGCTGCCGCCGTTCTGGATGACCACCGACCGGCAAACCGTCTGCGCCGCGCTGGACCGGCTGACCCGGGGCGGATGAACGTGATTCTTCAGCCACCCGCTAGTGGTAGCCGGCCGGGCCGACTCACACGCTCGGTCGCCGTGGCGGCGAGTATGGCGCTGCTGGTCACCGGATGCACCAACCTCCTCACCGGCAAAGCGGTGTCGGTGTTCGACGACCCGTTTGACGTGGCCGGACTGCCCGCAACGGACGGTCCGTCCGGCGTGCGCCCCGGCGCACCGAATGCCACGCGCGATGCCCAGGGCGGTAACGCTGGCAAGGACGACACGTTGGCTGCGCAGTCGGTCAGCGACATCGAGGAGTTCTGGCGGGGCGCGTACGGCGACCGGCTGAAGGGGAGATTCACGTCTGTCGACGCCCTGATCTCCTGGGACTCCAACGGTCTCAATTCGCAGTTCTGCCACGACGACACGGTCGGCGTGGTGAATGCCGCGTTCTGCCCGTCGGACAACACAATTGGCTGGGACCGCGGAGAGTTGCTGCCGCAGCTGCGAAACACCTTTGGGGAGCTGGCGATTGCCATGGTGCTCGCCCACGAGTACGGACACTCGATCCAGCATCAGGCGAACCTGACCAACGCGCACACGCCGACGCTGGTGTCCGAGCAGCAGGCCGACTGCTTCTCCGGGGTGTACATGCGCTGGGTCGCCGAGGGCAATTCGACGCGTTTCACGCTGAGCACCGGAGAAGGCTTGAACAACCTTCTTGCGGCGATGATCTCGTTTCGTGACCCCCTGCTGATCGGCGACGCGCCGGCGAGGGGTGCCGACCAGCACGGCTCAGCTTTCGAACGGGTCTCGGCGTTCCAGTTCGGGTTCACCGACGGCGCCACCGCATGCGCGGGAATCGACGAGAAAGAGATCGACCAGCGCCGCGGCGACCTACCGGCCGCGCTGCAGCAGAATCAGACCGGCGGATGGCCCGTCAGCGACGAGTCCGTCAAAGCCGTCATCGAGGCGCTCAACCACCTTTTCTCGCCGGCCAGCCCGCCCCCGCTCAGTTTTGAGACCCCGCCGTGCTCCGATGCAAGACCGAGCGATCCGGTCTCGTACTGCCCGGCCACCAACACCATCGCCGTCGACCTACCCCGACTGGAGAAGATGGGTACGGCCGACAGCGACGGCGGCAGCGGGCTGATGTTCGGCGACAACACCGCCTACTCAGCTCTGACATCGCGATACATGCTCGCGATCGAGCACCAGAAGGGCGGCCTCAGCCTCGACAATGCAGAAGCGGCTTTGCGCACTGCCTGTCTGACCGGTGTGGCGACCACCAAGATGTCTGTGCCGCTGCTGGTTTCCGACGGCAACACGATTGCGCTGACGGCAGGCGACCTCGACGAGGCGGTTTCGGGAATCCTGACCAACGGCCTGGTCGCGGGCGACGTGAACGGCGAATCGGTGCCCTCGGGCTTTTCCCGCATCGACGCGTTCCGCACGGGGGTGCTGGGCAATGAGGACCGGTGCTTCAAGCGCTACCCGTGAGGCCCGGCCATGACCGCGCTGGCCGGCCGGTCGAACTCGGCCTAACTCGTGGAAGCCTCTTGCGGCTGGCTGGCCAACGCGACCAGGCCGAGTTCGTTGTCCCCGGCCAGCAGTGGATGATGCGGCAACACCCGCACGGTGTAGCCGACGGAGCCGGCCACCGGCAGCGCGGTCGTCGTCGAGAACAACTCGTCGCCGTTGTCAGCGGTGCCGCTGTGAACCATCGGCACCCGTACCGGATCCAGGAGCGAGTCGCTTGCGTCGACGCGGCCCAGTACTGCCTGCACGGTAACCTCGTCGGGCCCTAACCCGGCCAACCGCACTGTGGCGGTCAACGTCAGCTCCGAGCCGAGCAGCGGGGTGTCCGGCAGGCCGGCGCTGTCGACCTCGGTGATCTGCAGCTTCGGCCACGCCTGGAAGACCCGCTGACGATATGCGGCAAGCGCGCGGGCATTGGCGTACGCCTTGCCGTTGACCGGTTCGACCGTACGCCGAAGCGACTGCGCCGCAGGCGCATAGTACTCGCCGGTGTACTCGCGAACCATCCTGGACGCCAACACTTTCGGGCCCAGGGTCTGAAGCGTATGGCGGACCATCTCCACCCAACGACGCGGCAGCCCGGACCCGTCGCGTTCGTAGAACCTGGGGCCGACCGAGTGTTCCAGCAGGTTGTACAGCGCGTTGGCTTCCAGGTCGTCGCGACGGCCTTCGTCGGCGACACCGTCCGCAGTCGGTATCTCCCAACCGTTTTCGCCGTCGTACCACTCATCCCACCAGCCGTCACGGATGGACAGGTTCAATCCACCGTTCAGCGCGCTCTTCATTCCCGACGTACCGCATGCCTCCAACGGACGCAGAGGGTTGTTAAGCCAGACATCGCAGCCCCAGTACAGCAACCGCGCCATCGACATGTCGTAGTCGGGCAGGAATGCGATGCGATGACGCACTTCCGGCCGGTCGGCGAACCGCACAACTTGCTGGATCAGCGCCTTGCCGCCGTCGTCAGCCGGATGCGACTTGCCCGCGACGATCAGCTGAAGTGGCCGATCCTCGTCCAGCAGCAGGCGCTCCAACCGATCGGGGTCACGCAGCATCAACGTCAGCCGCTTGTATGTGGGAACCCGGCGGGCAAACCCGACCGTCAGTACCGTGGGATCGAAAGCGGTTTCGATCCAAGCTAACTCAGCCTCCGGAGCTCCTCGCTCCAGCCAGGACTTCCGCAGCCGACGCCGCACGTCGTCCACCAGCAGTTCGCGCAGGTGAGAGCGGATCCACCACAGGTGGCCGGGATCCACCTGTTGCAGCCGTTCCCACACCGCGGGCTCGCTGAACGAATCGGAGCCCGCCAGTTCCCGGCCGAGTTCGAGCCAGTGCGGCGCCGCCCACGTGGGCGCGTGCACCCCGTTGGTGATCGACCCGATCGGCACCTCGTCAGGGTCGAACCCGGCCCACAGCTCGTTGAACATCACCCGGCTCACTCGTCCGTGCAGCAGTGATACGCCGTTTGCGCGCTGCGCCAGGCGTAGACCCATGTGCGCCATGTTGAATTTGGACGGGTCGTCCTCGGCGCCCAAGGCGACGATCTGGTCCAGCGGAACCGCGGGCAGCAGCACCGCACCGTCGCGACCGTTGTCCCCACCGAAATGGTGCCGCACCATCCCGGCCGGGAACCGGTCGATGCCGGCAGGCACCGGTGTGTGCGTCGTGAACATGGTGCCGGCCCGCACGACCGTCAGCGCCGTGTCGAAATCAAGTTTTTGTTCGGTGATCAGTTCGCGAATGCGCTCGAGGCCGAGAAAGCCGGCATGGCCCTCGTTCATGTGGAAAACCTCAGGCGCGGGCAGGCCTTCGGCAGCGGTGAACGCCCGGATCGCCCGTACCCCACCAATGCCGGCAAGGATCTCCTGCTTGATCCGGTGGTCCTGGTCGCCGCCGTACAGCCGGTCGGTGACACTTCGTAGCTCATGCTCGTTCTCCGGAATATCGGAGTCCAACAGCAGCAACGGGATTCGGCCGACCTGAGCTATCCAGATCCGCGCCTGCAGTTCCTGCGCACCCGGCAGAGTCAGTGCGACCAGGACGGGTTCGCCCGACGAGTCGGTCAACAGCCGCAGCGGGAGCCCCTGCGGGTCGATCGACGGATACGTCTCATGTTGCCAGCCCTCGGCGGTCAGCGACTGGCGGAAATATCCGGACCGGTAGTACAGGCCGACGGCGATCAGCGGGACCCCGAGGTCCGACGCGGCCTTGAGGTGGTCGCCGGCGAGGATTCCCAAGCCACCCGAATAGTTCGGCAGCACCTCGGAAACGCCGAACTCCATGGAGAAGTACGCGATACCGGTCGGTAACGGTTGGCCCGCCCGCAGCTGGTCCTGGTACCACAGCGGCCGCGACAGGTAGTCGGCCAGGTCGTCGGCGAGCCGGTCCAATCGCTCGAGGAACTTCTCATCGACGGCCAGCGCATCGAGGCGCTGCGGGCTGACGGCGCCCAGCAGCGCGACCGGATCCTGACAGTGCTCCCACAATGTGGGATCAATCGCGGCGAAGAGGTCCTGCGTCGGCTTGTCCCACGACCACCGCAGGTTGACCGACAGCTGCTCGAGAGCGGCCAGCCGATCCGGCAGGTGAGCGCGGACGGTGAAACGTCGCAGAGCCTTCACGCGGCATTACCTTAGGAGAGATTTTCCGTCGGCGCAGTGGCCTGGACCATTGCCCGCATCATGACCCAGGCGTTTAGCCCGGACACTACGG
Source organism: Mycobacterium sp. (assembly GCA_025965895.1). Taxonomy (GTDB): domain Bacteria; phylum Actinomycetota; class Actinomycetes; order Mycobacteriales; family Mycobacteriaceae; genus Mycobacterium. Next base: position 12,896 of record JAOPWC010000050.1, on the reverse strand, counting down.
TGGAAAGTGCGTGAGGACGTCTGGCAGTTGCGCCACAGAAGGAGTGATTCGGTGCCCGGCCGTATCGAGATCGACGACGTACAGCCCGTTGTTTCCGGCGGCGCATACCCCGCGAAGGCCGTCGTCGGCGAGGTCGTCCCCGTACGGGCGACGGTGTGGCGGGAAGGCCATGACGCTGTCGCCGCGACCCTGGTCGTGCGGTACCTGGGACGGTCCTATCCACAGCTGGCCGGCGAGGACTCCCGCCCGATGACAGCCGCCCCGGGCGCAGCGACAGCCGGCCTTCCTCGCGTCAGGCCGATCATTCTGCCGATGGCGATGGGCACTACCCCCGACCTGTTCCACGGGCAGTTTTCTCCCGACAGCGTCGGCCTGTGGACCTTCCGCATCGACGGTTGGGGTGACCCGATCAGCACATGGCGCCACAATGTCACGGCCAAGCTCGACGCCGGCCAAGGCGAAGCCGAGCTGTCCAACGATATGCACCTGGGCGCGCGACTGTTCGAACGTGCCGCCACCGGTGTGCCACGCAAACTCCGCGATCCGTTACTTGAAGCGGCGGCGGCGCTGCACGCCGGCGGAGACCCAGTTGAGCGGGTCGGTGTGGCGACCACGTTGGAAGTCGACGAGCTGCTTGCGCAGTATCCGCTGCGCGAGCTCGTCACCCGCGGGGAGCAGTACGGAGTGTGGGTCGACCGCCCGCTGGCCCGTTTCGGCGGCTGGTACGAACTGTTTCCCCGGTCAACGGGCGGCCGGGACATCGAGGGCAAACCGGTACACGGCACCTTCGCGACCGCTGCGAAGGAGCTGCCCAGGATCGCCGACATGGGGTTTGATGTGGTGTACCTCCCGCCTGTTCACCCGATCGGCAAGGTGCACCGCAAGGGCCCCAACAATTCCGTCACCGCCGCACCAGCCGACGTCGGATCACCATGGGCCATCGGCAGCCACGAGGGCGGCCACGACGCGATCCACCCCCAGCTGGGCACGCTCGAGGACTTCGACGCTTTTGTCGGCGCGGCCCGTGACCACGGCATGGAGGTGGCGCTCGACCTGGCGCTGCAGTGCGCACCCGACCATCCGTGGGCCGAAGAGCACCGCGAGTGGTTCACCGAACTGCCCGATGGCACCATCGCGTACGCGGAGAACCCACCCAAGAAGTACCAGGACATCTACCCGCTGAACTTCGACAACGATCCCTCCGGACTGTACGAGGAGGTGCTGCGGGTGGTTCGGCACTGGATGGACCACGGCATCAAGGTGTTCCGGGTCGACAACCCGCACACCAAGCCCCCCAACTTCTGGGCATGGCTGATCGGGCAGGTCAAGACGATCGATCCCGACGTGCTGTTCCTGTCGGAGGCGTTCACCCGGCCGGCGCGGCTGTACGGATTGGCCAAGCTGGGCTTCACGCAGTCGTACACGTACTTCACCTGGCGCACGTCCAAGGCGGAGCTGACCGAGTTCGGACAGCAGATCGCCGAGCACGCCGACTACGCGCGGCCCAACCTGTTCGTCAACACGCCCGACATCCTCCATGAGAGCCTTCAGCACGGCGGCCCGGGCATGTTCGCGATCCGCGCGGTGCTGGCGGCGACAATGAGCCCTGCATGGGGCATGTACTCCGGCTATGAGCTGTTCGAGCACCGCCCCGTGCGTCAAGGCAGCGAGGAGTACCTGGATTCCGAGAAATACGAGTTGCGCCCGCGCGATTTCGACGCTGCGCGCGAGCGTGGCGCATCCCTGGAGCCGCTTGTCACCCGGCTCAACGAGCTACGGCGGCTACATCCCGCGCTGCATGAGCTGCGCACCATTCACTTCCACCACATCGACAACGACGCGTTGCTGGCCTACAGCAAGTTCGACCCGGCCACCGGAGACGCGGTTCTGGTGGTGGTGACGCTCAACGCTTTTGGCCCCGAAGAGGCGACGCTGTGGTTAGACATGCCTGCATTGGGTATGGAGTGGCACGACCGCTTCTGGGTCCGCGACGAGATCACGGGCGAGGAATATCAGTGGGGGCAGGCCAACTACGTGCGTCTCGATCCGGCCAGGGGCGTCGCGCATATCGTCAATCTGCCCCGCATACCTGACGAAGTACGACTGAATCTATTGCGCAGGGAGTGACGGGAATGACGCAATCCGAGCAGCGCACCAGCCGCTATTTGGCACCTGATCCATCCGACCTGGACCGGCTGGTGGCCGGCGAGCACCACGATCCTCATTCTGTGCTGGGGGCTCACGAATACGGCGATCATACCGTGATCCGCGCCTACCGTCCGCACGCGGTCGAAGTCGTTGCAGTCGTGGGACCGAGCCGGTTTCCCCTGCAGCACATCGAGTCCGGACTGTTCGCGGTCGCCCTGCCATTTGTGGACCTTGTCGACTACCGGCTCGAGATCAGCTACCACGGCGCCGGTGACGAGGTTAACGTCCACACCGTCGCCGACGCTTACCGTTTCCTGCCGACACTGGGCGAAGTCGACCTGCATCTGTTCTCCGAGGGCCGCCACGAGCGCCTGTGGGAGATCATGGGTGCCCATCCGCGCTCGTTCACCACGCCGGACGGCGAGGTGCCGGGCGTGTCGTTCGCGGTCTGGGCGCCCAACGCCAAGGGGATCAGCCTGGTGGGGGACTTCAATCATTGGGATGGCAACGAGGCCCAACTCCGGGTCCTCGGGTCAACCGGCGTATGGGAGCTGTTCTGGCCGGGATTCGAGGTGGGTGGGCTCTACAAATTCCGGGTGCACGGCGCCGACGGCGTAATGACCGACCGCGCCGATCCGTTCGCGTTCGCCACCGAGGTGCCCCCGCAGACGGCGTCGCGGGTGAGCACAAGCAACTACGAATGGCGTGACGAAAACTGGATGACCCAACGGCCACGGAAGAACCCGGTGTTCGAACCGATGAGCACCTACGAGGTGCACCTGCACTCGTGGCGGCCCGGCCTCAGCTACCGTCAACTCGCCGTCGAGCTCACCGAGTACGTGGTCTCACAGGGATTCACGCACGTCGAGATGCTGCCCGTCGCCGAACACCCCTTCGGCGGCTCGTGGGGTTATCAGGTCACGTCGTATTACGCCCCGACGTCTCGGCTGGGCACACCGGACGATTTCCGTGCGCTGGTCGACGCGCTGCACCAGGCAGGTATCGGTGTGATTGTCGACTGGGTGCCCGCCCACTTCCCGAAGGATGCGTGGGCGCTGGGCCGGTTCGACGGGACGCCGCTCTACGAGCATTCCGACCCCCGCCGTGGAGAACAACTCGACTGGGGCACATACGTTTTCGATTTCGGCCGACTGGAGGTGCGCAACTTCCTTGTCGCCAACGCGCTGTACTGGCTGGAGGAATTCCACATCGACGGGCTGCGTGTGGACGCCGTGGCATCGATGCTTTACCTGGACTACTCGCGCCCCGAAGGCGGCTGGACGCCGAACATCTACGGCGGACGGGAGAACCTCGAGGCGGTGCAGTTTCTCCAGGAGATGAACGCCACAGTGCACAAAGCGGCACCCGGCATCGTGACCGTCGCCGAGGAGTCCACGTCGTGGCCAGGTGTAACCCGCCCGACAAACCTTGGCGGACTTGGCTTCTCGATGAAATGGAACATGGGTTGGATGAACGACACGCTCGACTACATCAAGCGCGACCCGATACACCGCAGCTACCACCACCACGAGATGACCTTCTCCATGCTCTATGCGTTCAGTGAGAACTACGTGTTGCCGATCAGCCACGACGAGGTGGTGCACGGCAAGGGCACGCTGTGGGGCCGGATGCCGGGCAACGACCACATGAAGGCGGCGGGGGCGCGCAGTCTTCTCGCCTACCAGTGGGCACATCCGGGTAAGCAACTGCTGTTCATGGGACAGGAATTCGGCCAGCGCGACGAATGGTCGGAGGAACGCGGCGTCGACTGGTACCAGCTCGGCGAGAACAGCTTCTCCACCGGCATCCAGAAGATGGTGCACGACATCAATGAGATTTACGCCAGCCATCCGGCGCTGTGGAGTCAGGACACCAGCCACGAAGGCTATTCGTGGATCGACGCGAACGACTCCGCGAACAACGTGCTGAGCTTCATGCGATTCGGCAGCGACGGGTCGATGCTGGCCTGCGTATTCAATTTCTCCGGCTCTGAGCACACCCGCTACCGGCTGGGCCTGCCGCGCGCCGGGCAGTGGCGCGAACTGCTGAACACCGACGCGACCACCTACAACGGCACCGGCATCGGCAACTACGGTGCCGTGGAGGCCGAAAACGAGCCGTGGCACGGGCGACCGGCATCGGCGGTGATGGTGCTGCCGCCGCTCTCGGCGCTGTGGCTCGAGCCGGCGTAGGCCCGGCTTCCCAGTGCAAGCAAGTCAGTAGAGCGCGTTGGCGAGCTTGCGTCTGCCGGCGATGACGGCCGGATCGGTCGGATCGAACAGATCGAACAGCTCGATCAGCCGGGTGCGCACCGTGGTCCGCTCGTCACCTGAGGTGCGCTGCACGAGCTTGATCAGGCGGTCGAACGCGGCGTCGACTTGCTGATTCAGAATATCGACATCGGCCGCGGCAAATGCGGCATCGATGTCGTCCGGCGTCGCGTCGGCGACTCGGGCGGCGTCGGGCCGCTGCTTGGTGGCGCGCACCAAGAACGAGATCTGGCGCACCGCCGCCTTCGCTTCGGGATGGTCTGGATCGGCGTCGAGGATCGACCTATACGCCCCGAGCGCCGCGTCGAAGTTACCCGAGTCCAGCAGCTCGCGAGCCTTTGCCAGTCCGGGGTCGACGGTCTCGGGCTCGTCGGAATGGACGGGCCCGTTGAGCTTGCCGGCCGTTGCCGACATCAGCGAATCGATCCACCGACGCAGCTGTTCGGGCGGCTGCACGCCCTGGAAACTCGAAATTGGTTGGCCTCCGGCCAGAGCCACCACAGTGGGGACGGCCTGCGCGCCGAACATCTCGGCCACGCGCGGCACCGCGTCGACGTTTACGGTGGCCAACGACCACTTGCCGTTGTCGGCGGCAGCCAGCCCGCCGAGGACGTCGGCGAGCTGAGCCGAGGCGTCACTGCGCGGCGACCACAACAACACGACAACCGGCACCTCGTTGGACCGGGCCAGCACCTCGGCTTCGAAATTGGCCTCGGTGATCTCGGTGCCGGCTTGCGAGCCGGGGGCCATGCCGGCGTTCTCAGTCTGTTGGGTCGCACGCTGTTTGAGCGCGGACAGGTCGACGGCGCCCGCCATGGCGGGCCCGACGGGCGGACGCGGACGAGTCACGCCATCAAGTCTGTCACGTCCTCGTCGGCGCCGCGGCGGCCGGTTCGGCGTCGGCCGTCGGCTCGTCTTGCACGCGCGAACGACCGGTCTGGTCAGTCCATATGACCGGTCTGGTCAGACCATATGACGAAAATCACACTGCCAAGTGGGACGATGCTCGCCAGCAACGCCAGCAAAAATGTCGTGGCCGCCATTTCAGCGCCGTGCCGGCCGCCGGCGCCACGATGAGGAAGGCGATGAAGGTCAGCCGTGGACCATCCCGAACACCTTTACACCAATCTCGGTGCGCGGGCTGCCCAGGTACTTGAAGTACACGCCGATCAGCAGGCCGACCCAGCTGATCGCTTCCGGCGGGGCCACGACACCGAAGATGCCGCCCCGGTTCGGATATCGGCACGAGCGCTGAAAATGCGAGTCACGACCGCCATTGTGCCGCAGCGCCGCCCGTGCTACTACACGCCGTCGTAACTGCTCTTACCGCACCCGCAGGATCAGCGCGTCGCCCTGGCCGCCGGCCCCGCATAGCGCGGCAACCCCGTAGCCGGAACCGCGGCGGGCCAGTTCGAGGGCGGCGTGCAGCGTGATTCGTGCCCCGGACATCCCGATGGGATGCCCGACCGCGATCGCGCCGCCGTTGACGTTGACGACGTCGGGGTCGATGCCGAGTTCCCGCGTCGAAGCCAATGCGACCGCGGCGAACGCCTCGTTGATCTCGACGACGTCGAGCTGGTCAACCGAGATGCCCTCGCGCGCGACGGCCTTCTTGATCGCATTCGCCGGCTGAGACTGCAACGTGGAGTCCGGTCCTGCCACGACACTGTGGGCGCCGATCTCGACGAGCCAATCCAGTCCGAGCTGCTCGGCCTTTGCCCTGCTCATCACGACGACGGCCGCGGCGCCATCGGAGATCTGCGACGACGAGCCCGCGGTGATGGTGCCGTCGGGGCGGAAGGCCGGCTTGAGCGCGGACAGGGACTGGGCGGTGGTGTTCGCGCGAATTCCCTCGTCCTCGGCGAACTCGATCGGGTCGCCCTTGCGTTGCGGGATCTTCACGGGCACGACCTCATCGGCGAAAACGCCGTCCTTCCAGGCGGCGGCTGCCTTCTGATGAGAGCGTGCGGCAAACTCGTCCTGCTCGGCCCGCGTAAATTGATCGACGGCGTTGCGCTGTTCAGTGAGGGCGCCCATCGGCTGGTCGGTGAACACGTCGTGCAGTCCGTCGTAGGCCGTGTGGTCGAGGACCGTGACGCTGCCGTACTTGTAGCCGGCACGGATGTCGATCAGCAGGTGGGGCGCCTTGGTCATGGACTCCTGGCCCCCTGCCACGACCACCTCGAACTCGCCGGCACGAATCAGCTGGTCGGCGAGCGCGATCGCGTCGACGCCGGACAGGCACATCTTGTTGACGGTCAGCGCCGGAACGTCCCAGCCGATGCCCGCGGCCACCGCGGCCTGGCGTGCCGGCATCTGCCCGGCACCGGCGGTCAGCACCTGCCCCATGATCACGTACTCGACCAGGGATGCGGGCACCTTCGACCTCTCCAGCGCGGCGGCAATCGCGATCGCCCCCAGATCGCTGCCCGAGAAATCCCTCAGCGAGCCCATCAGTTTGGCGATCGGCGTACGCGCTCCAGCAACGATCACCGACGTCGTCATGGGTACCTCCAGGGGTGGGTTCCGCGGTTGCCGGCACCGACCTGCGGAAGCGGGTTCGTTCTCGTTAGGTTACCTTGGCGTTATGACCACCGAGCAGGTTGATGCCCGTCCCGGTCTGGCCAGTGCCTTGGTAGCGGCGATCGACCACGTCGGCATCGCGGTCGCCGACCTGGACGCTGCGATCGCGTGGTACCACGACCACCTCGGCATGATCGTGCTGCACGAGGAAGTCAACGACGATCAAGGTATCCGTGAGGCGATGCTGTCGGTGCGTGGCGCGCCGGTGGGCAGTGCTCAGCTGCAGCTGATGGCGCCGATCGACGAGTCGTCGGTGATTGCGAAATTCCTCGACAAGCGCGGCCCCGGCATACAGCAATTGGCTTACCGCGTCAGCAAACTCGATGAGCTGACCATGCGGCTGGAAGCCCAGGGCGTGCGGCTGCTCTACGACAAGCCGCGCCGTGGAACCGCGAACTCACGGATCAACTTCATCCATCCCAAGGATGCCGGCGGCGTGCTGATCGAATTGGTCGAGCCCGCGGACGAGTGCTGATCCGCTAGGACCACTTCCGCGTCGGGCTCCGGGTAGCCCGATGAGTCCAGCAAGCCGTGTGCCAATGCCGTCGGTCGTCCATGCCCCGTTCGCCGTTGTCGGCTGGCCACACCACCAAATGCGCAGTGCCGGAACGGATCTCCTGATCGCAGCCAGGGCAGCGGTACGTCTTCGTGGCGTGCGCCGCGGCGATCGGCCGTACCTCGTAGTCGTATCCGTCGGGCCCCGTCTCAATGCGCCGCGCGACAGGAAGCGGCGGCGCCCGGCGCCCCCGCGGTGAATCGCCCCGTCGTCTCATCCGACCAGTCTAGGCCGCCGCTCAAAACAGCCGGTACTCGTCGCTGTCCATGCCTCGCATCTGGTCGTAATCCAAGGTTACGCAACGGATTCCACGATCCAAGGCAAGGGTGCGGGCCTGAGGCTTGATCGCCTGCGCGGCGAAGATACCGCTGACCGGCGACAGCAGGCTGTCGCGGTTGAGCAGATCGAGATAACGAGTGAGCTGTTCGACACCGTCAATCTCGCCGCGGCGCTTGATTTCCACCGCAACGGACCGGCCCCGCTCATCGCGGCACAGAAGATCGACCGGTCCGATCGGCGTCATGTACTCGCGCCGCACCAATGTGTAGCCGCCGCCCAACAATTCGATGTGCTCGGCCAGCAGCTGCTGCAGGTGCGCCTCGACGCCGTCCTTCACCAGTCCCGGGTCGATGCCGAGTTCGTGGCTGCTGTCGTGCTCGATGCTCTCGATCGTGATGCGCAGTTGCTCGCCGGTCTTGTTCTCCACCACCCAGACCGGCAACGGCCCGTCGGTCTGCTCGGTGAGCCGGCACGGTGGGCTCATCCAGTTGAGCGGCTTGTAGGCCCGGTCGTCGGCGTGCACGCTGACCGATCCGTCCGCCTTGATCAGCAGCAGCCGACGCGCGGAGGACAGATGTGCGGTGAGGCGCCCGAGATAGTCAACGGTGCACTGAGCGATCACGAGACGCACTCGTCCACTTTAAGGCGGCGATGGGATGGCCCATTAGGCTGACGCCACCATGGTTGCCGGCAGGTCGGTCGCACAGCGGCTGGGCGCAGTGCTCGAGCGGGTCACCCGGCAAAGCGGCCGGCTCCCGGAAACGCCCGAGTTCGGCTCCTGGCTGCTCGGGCGGGCGTCGGAGAGCCAGGCCCGTCGCCGCGTACGAATCCAGGTGATCCTGACGACGTTCATCATCATCGCCAATTTGATCGGCGTCGGTGTCGCACTGCTGCTGGTCACGGTGGTATTTCCGGTTCCGAGCGTGTTCAGCGACGCCCCCGCGTGGCTCACCTTCGGTGTCGCTCCGGCCTACATCGTGTTCGCGCTGATCGTCGGGATCATCTGGGTGACCCGTCGCGGGCTGAAGGCGCTGCGCTGGGCGATCGAAGAGCGGGCCCCCACGCGGGACGATCAGCGCAACACCTTCCTCGCGCCGTGGCGCCTGACGGTGGTGCAGCTGGTCCTGTGGGGATTCGGCACTGTGCTGCTGACGACGCTCTACGGTCTGGTGAACCCTGCGTTCATCCCCCGCTACCTCTTTGCGGTGAGTTTCAGTGGCATCGTCGTCTCGACCAGCTGCTACCTGTTCACCGAATTCGCGTTACGGCCGGTGGCGGCTCAGGCGTTGGAAGCGGGCCGTCCGCCCAAGCGATTCGCTCCGGGGATCATGGGCCGCATCATGACGGTGTGGATGCTCGGCTCGGGCGTCCCGCTGCTGGGCATTGTGCTCGCTGCGGTGTTCACTCTGTCGCTGCGCAACATGACGCAAACCCAATTCGCCGTCGCAGTGCTGGTTTTGGGCGTCATGGCGCTGATCTTCGGCTTCGTCCTGATGTGGATTGTTTCGTGGATCACCGCCACGCCGGTGCGCGTGGTGCGCGCCGGTCTCAAGCGGGTCGAAGAGGGCGACCTCGACAGCAACCTGGTGGTATTCGACGGCACCGAACTGGGCGAGCTGCAGCGAGGCTTCAACTCGATGGTCGGCGGCCTGCGGGAGCGCGAGCGGGTGCGCGACTTGTTCGGCCGTCACGTCGGACGCGAGGTGGCCGCGGCCGCCGAGCAGCAGACGATCGAACTGGGCGGCGAAATCCGGCATGTCGCGGTGCTGTTCGTCGACGTCATCGGGTCCACTCAGCTGGTGGCCGGCCGGCCACCTATGGAGGTCGTCGACCTGCTCAACCGGTTCTTCGCGGTGATCGTCGACGAGGTCGACCGGCACAGGGGCCTTGTCAACAAGTTCGAGGGCGACGCGACCCTGGCGGTGTTCGGCGCGCCTGTTCGCCTGGAGCGCCCAGAGGACGAGGCGTTGCCGGCGGCCCGAACCATCGCCCGGCGACTGCACGAGGAGGTGCCCGAGTGCCCTGCCGGTCTCGGGGTCGCAGCGGGAAAGGTGGTAGCGGGCAATGTCGGTGCCGCAGAGCGCTTCGAGTACACCGTGATTGGCGATCCGGTCAACGAGGCGGCAAGGCTGAGCGAATTGGCCAAGTACATACCCGAACGGGTGCTGGCCTCAGCTGTGGCGGTGGAGGCCGCGAGCGAGAGTGAGCGTGCCCACTGGGAACTCGACGACGAGGTGGTGTTACGCGGGCGCGAAAAGCCGACTCGCCTTGCGAAGCCGATCGACCGCTAGGTCGTGATGTCGGATTTCCGCCAGTGATGTCGGTGGGTGCGTGTAATCCTCAACCTATGCACGACGACTTCGACCGGTGCTTCCGGGCGATGCAGGCCAAGGACGCCCGGTTCGACGGTTGGTTCGTGACCGCGGTCCTGACCACCGGAATTTATTGCCGGCCGAGCTGCCCGGCCCGGCCACCGTACGCCCGTAACGTCCGCTTCTACCCCACCGCAGCAGCGGCCCAGCGCGCCGGATTCCGGCCCTGCAAGCGCTGCCGCCCTGACGCGTCGCCGGGCTCGCCCGAATGGAACGTCCGGGGCGACGTAGTGGCGCGGGCCATGCGGCTGATCGGTGATGGCACCGTTGATCGCGACGGCGTCGCGGGGTTGGCAGCCCGACTCGGGTACACCGCGCGCCAGCTGGAGCGTCTCCTTCAAGCCGAAGTCGGCGCCGGCCCGCTTGCACTCGCGCGAGCGCAGCGCACACAAACGGCCCGCGTGTTGATCGAAACGACCCACCTGCCGTTCGGCGATGTGGCGTTCGCTGCGGGTTTCTCGAGCATCCGCCAGTTCAACGAGACGGTGCGCTCGGTGTGCGACAGCACGCCCACCGAGCTGAGGCGACGGGCGCTCAATGGTCGAGACGTGTGCGCCGCGCCGGTGAAAGGCACCGTGTCACTGCGGCTCGCCACCCGCGCGCCGTTCGCATTCGACGGCCTGTTCGGCCACCTGGCGGCGAGCGCAGTACCGGGTTGCGAGCAGGTCCGCGACGGTGCGTACCGGCGCACGCTGCGTCTGCCGTGCGGCACCGGCATCGTCACCCTGGCACCCGCGCCCGATCACGTGTGGTGCCAGTTGCAGCTTGACGACTTCCGTGACCTGTCCACCGCGATCGCGCGCTGCCGTCGACTCCTGGATTTGGACGCCGATCCTGAGGCGGTCGACGACGCGCTGCGCGCCGACAGCGATTTGTCCGTCCTCGTGGATAAGTCATCGGGTCAGCGCATACCGCGTACTGTCGACGAACCGGAGCTCGCAGTGCGGGCGGTCATCGGCCAACAGGTGTCCATGCAGGCGGCCCGCACCCACGCCGCTCGCCTTGTGGCGGCGTACGGTACGCCGGTCGCCGACCCGGCCGGCGACCTCTCCCGGACGTTTCCCTCGGTCGCGGAACTCGCTGACATCGATCCCGCTCACCTCGGCTTTCCTGTGTCACGACGGCGGAGTCTGGTCGCACTGATCACCGCGCTGACACACGGCGATGTGGTTCTCGACGTGGGTTGTGATTGGCAGCGGGCACGGCGCCAACTGCTGGCGCTGCCCGGGATCGGGCCCTGGACCGCCGAGGTTGTCGCGATGCGCGCGCTCGGCGATCCCGATGCGTTCCCCGCCGCAGACGGCGGTGTGCGCCAGGCAGCCAAGCAGCTGGGACTGCCGATGGTCACACGTGCCCTGGTCGAGCACAGCGCACGATGGCGACCGTGGCGCTCGTACGCCACCCAGTACATGTGGACCGCCCTTGATCATCCGGTAAATCATTGGCCACCGAAGGAGAAAGCATGACCACGATTCACTTCCGCACGGTCGACAGCCCCGTTGGGGCGCTGACCCTGGCCGGGCACGGTAACACGCTGACAGATCTGCGAATGGTCGACCAGACCCATGAACCGAGCCGGGCCGGCTGGGAGCCCGATGACGACGCGTTCCCGGATGCGGTGCGACAGCTCGCGGCATACTTCTGCGGCGAGCGCACAAGCTTCGACCTGGACCTCGAGTTGGTCGGCACACAGTTCCAACGCCAGGTGTGGGCCGCCCTGCAAATGATTCCCTACGGCGAGACCAGGTCGTACCGCGATATCGCAGAGCAGGTCGGTGCCCCGGGCGCCTTCCGCGCCGTCGGGCTGGCAAACGGACGCAATCGGATCGGCATCATCGTGCCGTGCCATCGCGTGATCGGTGCCGCTGGCAGCCTCACCGGTTACGGTGGCGGGCTCGACCGCAAACGTCTTCTGCTTGATTTGGAGAAGAGCAGGACAGCCGCGACGCTATTCGACTGAAGTCACAGCCGAGCGGGCGAAAAGCCTGGCGCTCTATCCCTTTCGTGCATGCCTTCTCGAGGCCGCTTCGACGCCGCTGCGACGTCGGGTCGCGTCGTCGCACCGGGACGGCAACCAGCTCGATCTGTCGCCGCTTTTCCTCTCCTATGTCTTTCATTTCGGTTCGCTCACTTTCGCCTTTCAGCGCACAAGTGCTGACGTAAGAAACCGACTGAACGTGGCGGAACGCGGCAAACATGACGCATCCCGTTCGCGCAGCGTTCAATCCGAGAGTCCAACGCTGCAACGTCTGCCCCGGGCTGAGATATCGGCCCCGCAGTAGGACTAAGGGTTCGAGGTCTGCCGCTCGGCGACAGACACCCGGCGGTAGATAGGGGCGACGATGCGGGCTCGAGGTCGCGCAGCGCCTCGACCGACCTGCAATCCGCCGCGTCGAGCCCGGTGAGTTCGCGCGAATGCGGTGCAGGCCCCCAGGGGACATCTAGCTCGCCGACTTGCCGGCAGAAATATTCAATCGCTTGCTTGTGAAGAACGGAATTAGCAGTCATAAACATAAATGCCTGTGCCCCCCAATCATAATTGGGGGGCACAGGACTTAAATTGTGTTCGGCGGTGTCCTACTTTTCCACCCGTGGTGGGCAGTATCATCGGCGCTGGCAGGCTTAGCTTCCGGGTTCGGGATGGGTCCGGGCGTTTCCCTGCCGCTATGGCCGCCGTAACTTTGTGGT
>JAOPWC010000027.1 GCA_025965895.1 Mycobacterium sp. | reverse complement strand
GAGTGAGCCGGGCGCCCGCGGTCAGCGGAAAGGTCGTCGCCAGCACCGGCGGCGCCCGTGGCATCGGGCTGGCCTCCGCGGCCGCCCTGCGCTGCGGTGCACGGGTCGCGATCGGCGACATCGACATCGACCGCCTCGCGCTGCTGACATAGGCGCTTCGCGCACCGCGAATACATCGAGCGACAAGGATCGCCGAGCCCTGGACAAACGATCCCTTCCGCGGGCCAGCCGCCCCCGGCATCGTGGTGTGTAAGCACGGTGTACCGGATCGTGTCATTCGGGACGCGCAACGCGCCGCAGATCGAGGAAGGGAAATCACGCATGTCAACGCAACCTAAGATCGCGCTGGTCACCGGCGCCAGCCGCGGCCTGGGCCGCAATACCGCGCTGCACCTGGCCGAGAAGGGCGTCGACCTAGTCATCACTTCCCTCTCGAACGCGGCCGAAGCGGATTCCGTCGTCACCGCGGCGAAGGAGTCAGGCGCTAGCGCGGTCGCATTGCAGCGGGGGCCTGCCGCGACCACGTCCTCGCCGTGTTTGATGCGCTCGAGCGCCGGTCGCCGCGGCCGGTTGTCGTCGTTGGCCACAGCATGGGTGCACAGGTCGCCGAACTCGTGGCCGCCTGCCGTCCGCACAACACCGCGGGGCTTGTCCTGGTCACGCCCATCCCATCGAAAGGTTTTCCGCTATCGGCCGAGCAACGTGGCCCGCAACAGGGATCCCACCGTGGCCGCCGCGGGCAGGAAGGCGTTGATGGCGTCTCCATCGCCCGAGGCGATCGGCGGGCTCGTGGCGGCGACCCCGGCAGAGACCGCGCTCGAAGCCCTCCGTGCGTGGACCGCGGGCCACCCGCTTGGTACCAAACCCTGCACCGACACCGCGCCGACGTTGCTGATCACCAGCGACGACACCTTCGCCTCCCGCGAACTGGTCCGCAATGAAGTCGCCAGCCGATTCCCGCACCCCGAGACCGCCCGCGTCCCCGGTGCCGGGCACTGGCCGCACGTTGAGCAGCCCGCGGCCGTGGCGCGCATCCTCACCGGCTTCATCGCCGACGTTGAACATTCCCTACGACCAAGGAAAAGTCTTGAGCCATAAGGACGTATTCAATCCGGCCACCCGGAGGTGGCCGATGTTCCAGGAACTGCTGGCGTTGGGTATCGGGTCGGGCACGATCTATCGGGTGGGTCTTACCGAGGGTCGCGTCGATGCCGTCTACGACCAGGCTGGGCCCTTCCCCGACGGTGTGGTGGTGGAGCGCGGAACCATCTTCTGGACGACGATGGGCGTGCCCGCGCGGGACTCCGCGGCGAAAGGCGAGGAGAGCCTCGGTAACGGCCTCGATTACTCGCAGCGCAACGGTGGGCTGCACGCGGTTGGGCTCGACGGTTCCGACGCGCGCGACCTGATCGCGCCCGGGGCGATCACCACCGGGAAGCAGCTCGTGTCCGACGGTGCCGGGACCCTCTACTGGGGCGACCGCGAGGGCTGCCGGGTGAGCCGCGTCCGAGTCGACGGTACGGGGCTGACCGACCTCGTTGTCAACACCGGCGACAGCAGCTTGCTGCAGGAGTGCGTCGGTGTCACCGTCGACCCCGTGCGCGGGCACCTGTATTGGACGCAGAAGGGCCCGGCCAAGGGCGGGCAGGGCCGGATCTTCCGTGCCGGCCTGGAGATCCCGTCCGGGGAGACAGCGTCGGAGCGCACCGACATCGAGGTGCTTTGGCAGCATCTTCCCGAGCCGATCGACCTGGAGATCCGCGGTGACTGGCTCTATTGGACGGACCGCGGCGCACCGCCGAAGGGGAACACGCTGAACCGCGCCCCGGTGCCGGCTTCGGGCGAGAAGGGCGCCGATCCTGAGGTTCTCGCCGATGGGTTCCGCGAGGCCATCGGCCTCGCCGTGGACGGCGAGGCCGGGGTCGTGTATGTCTCGGACCTGCGCGGGCAGATCCGGTCCGTGCCGATCCCGGGAGGTTCGATGCTTGGCCCTCGTGTGGTTGCCGAACTGCACGAACCCGTCTCCGGGATCGTCGGAATCCGCACCGACACGAAATGAAATAGGGATGAAGGGCGAGGTCACGATGTCGTACACGCACCCCTTCGAGGACATCGTAACAGGCCCGTGGCGGTGTTCGGAGCAGGCACCCTGGGGCGCCGCATCGCGTTGATGCTCGCGTCTCGCCATCAGAGCTTCTTACCGTCACCCCGCGGCCACACCCAAGTTCTAGCAGTCGCCTGCGCCAACGGTTTTGAGGCCATGAACCGAGGTTGACCAAGTGTGGGCGCCAACACCTCTGGCCGATTCACACGCGGTTCGTTCAGGACGGGCGTAGCGGACGTCGGCGTCACGGTTGAGCCGCCCATGCTGGTTGTCCATCAAAACCGACCATAACTCCATAACTTGCTACTTGGCAGTATATGGCGTGATGATTGACGTATTGCTTCATCGCGTTGGTTGATATGCGATGGATGTGTGCGGACAGCCCGACCGATTCGCGAGCGCTCCGCCGCCACAAGACGTGGTGAACGCCACTTGGATCGCACTGCCTAACTTATGGACGCGACGGTCAACAACGGCTAGCGTTCTGGACTGATCAGTAAAGAACGGTTGCAACGGAAGGAACACCACATGTCAAACTCTCTGCAAGGCAAGGTCGCCCTGGTAACTGGTGGTAGCCGAGGGCTGGGTGCCGCCACCGCCCGGTCCCTGGCCGACGCGGGCGCGCACGTCGCAATCACCTACGTCGCGTCTGCCGACAAAGCCGCCGAGGTGGTCAAGGAACTGGAAGACAAGGGCATGCAGGCGGCGGCTTTCCAGGCTGACCAGGCGCACGCAGCACTGGCCCCGCAGCTAATCGATGACGTCGTGGCCCGGTTCGGCGGTCTCGATATCGTTGTCAACAACGCCGGCATCGGGGTGGAGTCGGGCAAGACCATCGACGATCCCAGCATCAACACCGCCGAGCTCGACCGGATGCACGCCACCAACTACACCGGCGTCATCGCGATCATCCGCGCGGCCGCGAAGGTCCTGCGGGACAACGGCCGGATCATCAGCATCGGTTCGGGCATCGGCACCCGCGCAGGGACACCAGGCTTCACCGACTACGCCGCCACAAAGGCCGGCCTACTGTCCATCCGCGCCCCGCGGCCCGTGCGTAAAACCCGCGCCGACACGCTGTCGCCCTCCAATGTCAGACGCTCGCCGACGCTGAGCCCTTCCACCCCCGGCCCGGTGTACGAAGCGACGACGACAGCCGCGCCGTCCGGCTCATAGCGAAACACTTCCGCGTCGGAGGTGCCCAGACATCGGGCCATCTCTTCGGCGACCGCGGCGAACACCTCCGAAGGGGGTGTTCCGCGCGCCACCAGCGTCGCCACCCGGCGCAGCGCCGCCTGCTGCTCGGCGAGCATCCTGAACTCGTCTTGGCTCGCATGCAGTTGGGATCGAGTGGCGGCGTTGGCGATCGCGGTGGCGACCAGGTCGGCGAAGTCGGCGATGCGTGCTTCACTGTCCGGCGGCATGATTTCCCGTGTCGAGGCGCCGAGCGCCATGCCCCACATGCGTCCGTCGACAACGATCGGGACTCCCACCAGCGACAAGAGGCCCAGCGCACGGCCACGATCAGCGGTCGGACCAACGGCGTTCACCGCCCTGTCCATCCGGGCAGCTCGGCCGCTGCGCAACACCATCGCGGGCAGGTTGTCGCCCTCCAGCGCGAAGCGTTCGCCAACACGAACCTTGTCCTTCGCTTCGATGCCGCCCAACGCGACGGCGACTGCGGCGTCATCTTCGTAGCGCAGCACCGCCCCGTTCTGCAGATTCAGGCATTGCGTCATCTCCTCGGCGACTGCTGAAAACACCTCCGATGGGGGCGTCCCGCGCGCAACCAGGGTTGCCACCCGCCGCAGCGCAGCCTGCTGCTCGGCGAGCGCACGGAGCTCGTCGCGGCTGCCCTGCAATTCGGTGCGGGTGGCCGCGTTGGCGATCGCGGTGGCGACCAGGTCGGCGAAGTCGGCGATGCGCGCCTCGGTGTCCGCCGGCATGGGCTCGGGGCGCCGCGAGCCGACGATCGCCGCGCCCCACAACCGGCCGTCGACAACCATCGGGACTCCCACGATCGAACCGATGCCCTCGGCACGGATGCGCTCGGCTTCGGGGCCCGCGGCGTTGTCGTGGTTGTCAATGCGCGCGGCGCGGCCGGTGCGTAACACCCGCGTTCCGACGCCGTCGCCCTCCAACGAAATACGTTCGCCGGTGACGGGCATACGCGTGATTCCCGGCTCATACCGTACGGCGACCACATACCCGGTGCCGTCGCCCTCATAGCGGAGCAGCCCGGCATTCAACACATCCAGCACACGGGCCAGTTCGTCGGCCACCGCGGCGAACACCTCCGCCGGCTCCGCGCCGCGCGCGACCAGTGTGGCCACCCGCCGCAGCGCGGCCTGCTCGTCGGCGAGCCGTCCCAGGACTTCACGGGACTCGGCATTGGCGATCGCGGTGGCCAGCAGCTCGGTGAAACGGGCCAGCCGCGCCGCGGCGTCGTCGGGCAGCGGCTCAGATGCCCTGGTCCAACCCGATATCGCCCCCCACTGCCGTCCCGCCACGACAATCGGCACTCCGACCGTCGAACGAACCCCGGCACCACGCGCGGCAGCTGCAATCTCACCGTCTAGCTGCGAGTAGTCGTCGATGCGGACCGCCACGGAGCTATCCCGCACCAGCGCTCTGAAAGTCGTGCCGCCCAATGACAACCGAGTGCCCGCGGGAAACAGCTTTAGCTCCTTGGGAAACGTGGCGCACACCGTGAGCGTGTTGTCGAGCTCGTAGCGCACCACGGTCACAATCGGGACGTCCACGACGCGGGCGACCTCCTCGGCGACCACGGCGAACAGGTCCACCGGCGCCGCACCCTCGGCAGCCAGCGTCGCCACCCGGCGCAACGCGCCCAACTCCTCGCTGGCTAAGCGGCGCTCCGTGACATCGCGGGCCACGCCGTACATCACGCCTGCTTCAGGTCGGCTACTGGTGCTCCACTCGAACCAGCACACCGAGCCGTCGGCGCGGACATGGCGACACTCGAACCCAACGACAGGGTTGCCCGCGGCGAGCTCGCCCAGAACCCCCTGCACGGAGTCGCGATCGGCAGGGTAGATGTTCTCCACGAACGGCAGCGCCAGCAGCTCGTCCAAGGTGTACCCGAGGCTACGTGGGAAGGCCGGATTGGCGCGCTTCAGGTACCCGTCGAACCCCGCGATGCAAAACGCATCCTGCGAAAGATCGAAGAGCCCTACCAACTCGTCGTCGAACGACTGGCTTCCCGAAGCCATAACAACCTAGTTTCCTCCGCTTATTCGTCAGGCGAAAGACCAGATGACCCGTTTCCTCGAGCGTGGAAGCGTCCCTGAACACGAGGAAAACCCCTTCATGCCGAGTGGCGTCGTGTATTGCTGTACCAGCGGATCCAATTATCAACTGCGGCAACGAGTCGGCTTTCGTGGCGTAGGCGTGCCGGTAGTAGTGCTCGTGTTGTGCGACGCGAAGTCGCGTGTGTGAGTGAGCGCTTCTCGATAGGAGGCTGGCTGTGCCAGACGGGTAGCTCTCGACCAGTGTTCAAGGTCGATCCCCGCCTCGACGTGCGCCGACAGGTCCTGCCTGTTCGGGGTGCGAAGCTCAAGGAGGAAGCCCAAGGGCCTGCGTTCCGTCCGCGGTGGAACTTTAGTGGAACTCAACATTGAGAATTGGAATATATTTTTGAGACTCTACAAGGGGTGAAGATCCGGTGGCTGCGCTGCTGTAGGATCTCAAAACCCCTGTCACTCACCGACGCTCTGACCAGCGGCGTCGCCACCTGTCTCAGTCGATGTCCACCACAGTTTGTCTAAAACGAATGTCCTTTTTGCGGCAAGGCGTGTTTTCTACGCACCGCCCGTTCGAAGTGACTTCTGCGGGGAGGTTGAGCGCGCGCTGCGATTCGTCACCGTGACACCGAACCTCGACCCAGCCTCCTGACGCCAGCGGGCGGCAGTTCGATTCCATTTATTGACCGAATGCTTTGGCGCCCCGACAACCGGGGTGCGGATGCTCCGCAACCGGTCGCCGGTCACGCGTCTTTCACGTGGACGACGATTCCGGCTCGGCACCGCCGTAAGCCGATGTCAGCACCATGGTCGGCCTCAGTTACGCCGCGCCCCAGCCTGTTTGAGCCCGCGTCATGGATAAGTTTTATCACCCACGAAAGACTGCCGACTTTTCATCAGATGAATCAACCACCAGACAGGCCGTTGCCCGTCTCCCGTTTGTGGTCCTATCGCTGGTGGTGCCTCCTACATCCCCCTGCAGCTCTCTCTCCCTCCGTTGCTCCTCCACTACAAAGTGATTGAGCCCGCCGCCTGTCCTTATAACGGCCTCGGCGCGACCTACTCCAGACCCGATGCCGACGAATACGCAGACAACGAATACGCGGGGTTACCGGTTACTGAATATTGCTATTCACCTGCGTTGAAACGTCTTTCGGTTGGTCTTAGCCTTCCGATCGGCATGGCGCAGAGACGCTCCGGCGTCGTTTGATGTAGGTCGTGTAGACGAATTCGGCCGGAAAGGAAGACTAGCCCGTGTTCCGCAACGTCGGGTGTGAGTACGCGTCCGGGTCGCCGCGCGGCCCGATCATCGGCGTTAAGACCCCGGCCAGCGGCGAAGCTTGGCAACTAACGCTTGACGACATTATCGAAACCGCGCGATCGGTAGTGTCGCAGCATGGACCTCTCGTGCGCGTTCGCGACCTCATCCGACAGTCCGGCGCATGTGGCGATCGCCGAGGAGCTCGGCTATGAGCGAGCGTGGCTGTACGACTCTCCCGCCGTCTACCCCGATGTTTGGATGGTGCTCAGCCGGTGCGCGGAGCGAACGT
>JAOPWC010000026.1 GCA_025965895.1 Mycobacterium sp. | reverse complement strand
ACAGGGTCAGGCCCGTCCATGGATCCGGTGCCGCGAGCGCACGGTCGGCGGCGGCCTGAGTCTCGGCGATGCCGTCCAGGAGGATGTCTTTGACGAGCGCTTCCCTGGTGCCGAACCGGCGGTAGAGCGTGCCGACACCCACTTCAGCGCGCGCCGCGATCTCGGCGGCTCCAGCATCGAGTCCCTTCTGGGCAACGACAAGCCGGGCGGCTTCGATGAGCCGCAGCCGCTTGCGCCGCGAATCGGCGCGCTCGTGTGGTGGCCCGGTCTCGGCGGGCGCGGTGTCTCGGGTCATGCGGTCAGTCTACGACAAATCGGACGATCCTATTCCGAACGGACCAATATATTCCGTTCTCTGCTACCGTTGATGCTCAGGGTGCCGCGAACGGCGAAGCCACAGCGCGGCGAGCGCCGGCGCTGTCAACCCCGGTGACGCCCTGTGTCAGCGAAGGAGACCCAATGACGGCATACATCCAGACCGTGCTGATCGCCTCCGTCGCTGGTCGTGAGGACGAGTTCAACCGCTGGTATGACGACTTCCAGCTGCCCGGGATGCTGCAGGTGCCCGGTGTTCGTAGCCGGCCGGCGCTACGCCCTGACCGTGGTGGGCGCCGCGACCCGGTCCCGGTTTCTGGCCGCATACGAGATCGAGACCGACGATCTCGCCGCGACCCTCGCAGCCCTCCGCGCCGCCGCCCCGACGATGACAGTCTCCGACGCGATGGATCAGCCGCCCACGGCCGTCGAGACCTACGAGGTGTTCGGCGAGCGCCGCACCGCACACGACAACCGACGGCGCCCGTGAAGAACGAAGCTGATGGCAGGCACCCGCATCCGAGCGGGAGTGATCGGGGCGCCGCAGGCCGAAACATCACCGTCGCCGGTTAACGAAGGGCAGTGGCATGCAGATTGGAATTATCGGAGCTGGCTTTATCGCACGTGCGGTTGCCGCGGTCGCAACCCGGGCCGGTCATGACGTGATGGTCTCCAATACGCGCGGTCGGGATACGTTGTTCAGCCTTGTCGGCTCCATCGGATGCAAGGCCGGTACGCCGCAGGAGGCCGCGGCGTTTGGCGACATCGTGCTCGTCGCGATCCCGTTGAAGGCCTACCGGGCCGTTCCCGTCGCCCAGCTGGAAGGAAAGGCGGTGCTCGACGCCAACAACTATTATCCCGAGCGGGACGGCCATATCGGCGAGCTCGACCGCGACGAGATGACGACGAGCGAACTGTTGGCGCGGCATCTGCCCAAATCGACGCTTGTCAAGGCGTTTAACGCAATCACGGCGGCCGATATCGAGAGTGACGGACGGCCCGCGGGCTCGCCGGGTCGAAGAGCACTGCCAATCGCCGGTGATGACGTGGTCGCGAAGAAGGTAGTCGCCGAGCTGCTGGACGAGCTCGAATTCGACACGGTCGACGCCGGACCGCTCGTGGAAGGAAGGCGCTTCCAGAAGGACACTCCCGCATACTGCGTCCCAATGGACTTTGAGGAGCTGCAGCGCGCGCTCGGTAACGGGACCCCGTGAAATGTCGTCAGTGACATTAATTCCCGATCGATAACCAGTTCATCACGAGTCGCGGGGACGATTCGATCGGTCAAAGCCATCGCGCGCTGTGCGAAGAGTGGCGAGCAAGAGCTCAGTGTCATCGATGCAATTCAAAGTCCTTGGTCCCTCCCACCCGCTCAGGTCGGCGGTAGCGGCTCGGGTCCTGAGTGCGCCGACCAAGCACAGAAGCCTCCTCGGCTGGACTCCGCAACACCTCAACAAGGATCGCAGGACATATCCGGTTGAGAGTCCGTCGACGATGACGTCCGCGACGGTCAGAACGATCGCAGCCGAGGTGGTTGCCCCGAGCGCAGCAGCACAACCCGGATCATCGGCGCGGTCGAGAGGTCAAACGGGCGGCTCAACTCAGTAACTCTGAGAAGGGGGATGTGCGGGGGCGGAAAAAATGTGGGAACCAATTCGCCGGCCGGCGGTCACCCTCATGCGTCTAGGAAACTCTGAACGTCGTCAGCAAACTCGGAGTGGTGCTGAAACAGAAAGCCATGTGCCGAGTCCGGGTAGATCTTCACGCGCGCTTGTGAAATCAAGCCTGCCAGTAGGTACGTGTAATGAGGAAGGATCATGGGGTCGCTGTCACCGTTCGCCACGATCACCGGCAGGTCGATGGCGCTTACTCGCTGCAGCACGCTGTGATTCGGAACTCCCCATGCACAAACGGCGTCGTACTGGGCTTCTCGGGTTTCCCACGTCGTGGGCAGGTCGCGGCCTTGTGTTCGGGAGGACATGCGCTTGAGGGCTTGTTGCCCGGCGTGCCGACTCGAGGCAGACGGGGCGTAGAACACGTCGAGCACGCCCTCGGGGTTTGGCTGGCGCGCGCCGACCGCTTCGATAACCTCGGGAGCCCAACCGTGCATCCCGGCGGCGCCCTGCGGCGCCGAAGACGCCAAGACGACCCTCCGCAGCAATGCTGGCCTCAACAGCGCCATTTCCTGGGCGACGAAGCTGCCGATGGAGAACCCCAGCATGTCGACCTGGTCGAACTGCATGGCGCTCATAAAAGCGATCGCGTCCTGTGCCATCTGCTCGACGCGGTGGGGCGTGTTTCCGGTGGTGCCGCCGACGCCCACGTTGTCGAAGACCACGACACGGCGAGACGATGCCAGCTCGTCGATCAGCGCCGGATCCCAGTTGTCGAGGTTCCCACGGAAGTGCTGAAGAAGGACCAGGGGAACGCCGCCCAGGCCGGCATCGCGATACGCATACTCGACGCCGTTGGCGGCGCTGAGAGTCTTGTTTGAAAGCTCCGCGTATGTTTCGCCTGTTGTCACTGTCCAGTCCCTTGTGTGCGCTCTCGCCGGTCGCCACCTCATCAAGACGCCGACCCGTGACCGCCGATCAGAATGCGTTGCGGGTCGGCGAACACCTCCCCCAAATTTCGCCTGCGACGGGCGAAGGTCGCATCCGCCGGTGGCCAGCGCATGTGGCCAGTCGCCGATCGCCCGAGAGGGGCCGAGTCGAGCCCTGTTGCCACGTCGTGCCGGCGCCGATGGCCGGGATTGCCCACCACTGATGGGATGTCGTGTCCCGTCCGACGTGAACACTGGTAGCCACCCGTCGAAGGATGCCGCTTCCGGACGCTTTTCGAATAACCCGCCCACTGCGCTTGCGCCGCCACCTAGCGACTGGACCGACGGCACCGAGATCGAGATCCCATCGATGAGGTCCTTGCCGGCGAGATCGCGATCGTGCCGCCCGGTGAGTAGGTTCCGGTCACCGGCACCGTGATCGCCGGCCACGACTGACCACTCGCACTGTCCACAAGCGGATGCGAGCCCGGACCGGGCGAACAACGCTCAATGCCAGTCATTCCGGTTCTCATCTCGATCGCCCTCGTTATGGGGCATCGCGGGATAGTGTCAACCATCAAGTCAAGGGGTGCGACTATGGATGATCCGATTGTCGAGGCGAGGGTGGCGCGAGCACTTCTTTCGGGGCCGGCAACCATCCGTGATGGCGCCACCGTCGCGGATATGGACGAGCGCGGCAACATGACCGTCCTGCGCCCGGGCACCAACGAGTGGGTGTGCATGCCGGGCGTGGAGATAGGGCAGGCAGACATGTGCGCCGATCCAATGGGCATGCAGTGGTTCATGGACCTGGTGGTGCTGCGGAAACCGAAGCCGACCAACACTGCGCCAGGACTGATCTACATGCTCAACGGGGCGACCCAGCACAGCTACACCGATCCATTCGACAGGACGAGCCCGCCGATCCCCATCGGCCCACACTGGATGCTGATTTGGCCGTTCGACGCCCAAGCGAGCGGACTATCAACGGTGATGCGCGACGCGGGAACGATGATCATGTTTGCCGGAACACCGTATGCACACCTGCACATCTGCGGAGATCCATGGGCGGGCAACGAATATCACCCTGGCGACAAAGCCGTGTGGACGATGATGTACGACCAGCGGGCGTAGCCGCGCCCCAGTGCCGCTACGTATCGATCCCGAAAGTCCAGTGCGCGTTGATGATCCGCTCCGTATAATACAACAGCGGCTACGTTTTTCCACGCAGCCTCCTTAGCCTGCGGCTGGTTGTATGCGTTGTTCGCCGGGCCGCAGAAAACTCATGTCGAACAACGCCGTCGTCGTGTGGCGAACGGTGATGCTCTCCTGGGTGATCTGCCGCTGACACCGGCCGCAGCTAGATACGATCACGGCGATCGATGGATGCTCACGTTAATTTCGTTTACCTCAGGGAGAGACCGATGAACCCGGTTACCCAGTTGCCCCGACATCCCAGACGCGGAGGCTTCTCAAATGACGACGCATCTTTGGAGACGGTCAGTCGTCCCATACACCTGCTCAAGATCGACGCGTCCCCGCGCGCTTCCAAGTCAAACTCGATTGCCCTGACGGACGCCTTTGTCACTGCCTACACCGATGCCCTGCCGTCCGTCACCGTCGATGTCATGAACGTATGGGACGAGAAGCTGCCGGAGTTTGACAATGCGGCGATCGATGCCAAGTACAAGGCCGTCGCCGGCACCGTGATGAACGAGGCCGAGACGGGCATGTGGAATCGCATCCAGACACTGGTGGCGCGGTTCAAGCGGGCGGACCGGATAGTCCTCGGTGTTCCGATGTGGAATTTCGCTTATCCGTACAAGCTCAAGCAGCTGATCGACCTGGTGTCGCAACGCAACATGCTGTTCACCTACGACGGCGAGCGGTTCGGTCCACTTCTGCAAACACCAAGGGCGATGGTGATCTATACCAGAGGCCAGGAGTACAAGGAGGACCTGCCAACCCCGCCTTCCCGGTTCGACCATCAATCAGGCTATGTCGAGTTCTGGCTCGATTTCATCGGCGTGCAAGAGATTCGAGCATTGGCGGTTGAGAACACATGGGGCGATAAAGCCGAAGCCAGCATGCGAGCGGCGCGAGAGAAGGTGGCAGCTCTCGCCAACGATTTCTGACTCTTCAACCTCTGTTCCGCCATAAAGGAAGACTCGGGCGCTCGGTGCGCTGCAGAGGCGTCGGCCCGGTAGGGTCGCAATCGAATGACCCAGTGTCCCGGTGTGTTTCGCCACCCCGGTGGTGGTCAAATCGACCCCACGTGAGAGAAGCCCTGAGTCGCTAGTCAAAGGTTCCCAAGGATGCCGTAGGAGGTGGGGAACTTCCTACTGAGACATCTACCCGGGGCGATCCAGCTGCTGTGTTAAGTCGTGCAGGTCGCCGGCTGACACGTCAGCGCGGGGATCTTCGCGGGTTGGTGAACCGGGGCCGTACTCCAGCGGGCGGTCGAGAAATGCGGTTCGTAGCCCGGCTGCACGGGCACCCTCGAGGTCCCACGTGTGTGCCGCGACCAGCATCAGCTCGCCGGGCTCGACATCGAGCAGGCGCGCTGCGGTCAGGTAGGACTCGGGCGCGGGTTTGTAGGCATGCGCCAGCTCCGCCGAGAGCAGGCAGTCGAACCTCATGTCGCCATGGCGCGTGAGATCGACGAGCAGAGCCAGGTGTCCGTTGGACAGCGCCGAGGTTACGCGCTGTCGCCGCAACGCTTCGAGCCCGGTTCGAACGTCGGGCCACGGGTCGAGCCGGTGCCAGGCGCGCACGAGCCGGCGACTCTTCTCCAGCGGAAGGTCAATTTCTCGCTCGGTGAGGAGATCCTCGAGCGTCACAAAGTGAAGCTCGTCGAAGTTACCCCACGGCCGCGCACGGTTATTGACCTCGGCGAGGATGGGCCGATACCGGACGCGCCACGCGTCGGCGAGTTCCTCCGGATCGCCCGGCACTTGCATCATGCGAAACGCGTCCGCGACCCCCGAACGCCAATCCACAAGTGTCCCGAATACGTCGAAGACGAGCGCGCGGACGGCCATCGCGCGAGCCTACTCGTGGCGTAAAGGGGATGATGCAGCGGAGAGGAACGACGAAGGCATGTGTGTGGCCCGGATCGGAAGTTGAGTTTCCGGTTAGGCCCCCGAGGTTAACGTCAGCTCCGACATGAATCCACCGCCGCCGCCTGGCGAGCGCGCGTTGCGAGCCGACGCACGCCAAAACATTGAGCAGATCCTGCAGGTCGCCAGGACGGTCTTCGCTGATCTGGGCTACGAGGTCTCCATCGAAGAGGTGGCGCGCCGCTCCGGGCTGGCAGTGGGCACCATCAACCGGCATTTCCCGAACAAAAGCGCCCTGGTGGAACGCATTACCATCGAGGTGATGAGCGAGAGCCTGGCCGAAGTCCGACGCGCACTCGCCGAGGAGACCGGCGCCTGGGACACTTTCATCCGGGTGATGCGCCACATGGTGCGCGTGCGCAGCAGTCAGCTCTACCCTAATTCGCGGGGCGGTCCCACCGAGCCGGGACCGGAACCTGTCGGCGTCCGCACCGCGCTGCTTGCTGCGCTACATGAGCTGGTGCTCCTGACTCAAAAATCGGTGCGCTGCGCAGCGATGTGAACGCGTTCGACCTCGTGCTGATGCTCAACTCCATCCCGCGACGCCTGCCCGACCCGGCGGACGGCACCTCGGTGGCCAACCTGGCGATCGTCACCTCGCCGTGCTGCTCGACGGCCTGCGCTCGTTCGGCACCGAGGTGTTGTCGCAACCCGAGCCCGGCCGCCGGGAGATCGATCAATTCGTTCGCACCACGCACGGCCGGTGACCTTCCCACGCCGAGGTCGCGCCCTGGGATTTGCTGACCCCACCACTGTTCCTCGCTGTCGGCTGTCAAGGCCTCGCCGGCGTTGGATGACCGTGGCAGTCGCGGAGATTGGTCACGCTGAATGTTCTGCGGACTAGCCGAAGTGCACGCCCTGGGCCAGGGGCAGCTCGGCCGAGTAGTTGACTGTGTTGGTGGCCCTCCGCATGTAGGCCTTCCACGCATCCGATCCGGATTCCCGGCCTCCGCCGGAGTGCTTCTCGCCGCCGAATGCGCCGCCGATCTCGGCGCCGGACGTGCCGATGTTGACGTTGGCGATGCCGCAGTCCGAGCCGTCGGCAGCCATGAACCGCTCCGCCTCACGGAGGTCGGTGGTGAAGATTGCCGACGAAAGCCCTTGCGGTACGGCATTGTTCATTGCGATCGCCTCGTCGAGTTCGTCATAGGTGAGCACGTAGAGTATCGGCGCGAACGTCTCATGGTGCACCACGTCGGTCTGGGCCGGCATCCGCACCACCGCGGGTGCGACGTAGTAGGCGTTCTCGCCGAGGTCTTCGCGCTGACCGCCGATCACCACACCACCGTCAGCGCGGGCCTGCTCCAGGGCTCCGACCATGTCGCGGTATGCGGTTTCATGGATCAGCGGTCCGACGAGTGTGGGCTCGGCCGCAGGGTCTCCAACCGGCAGCTGCCGGTAGGCGGACACGATGCGCTCGACGAGATCGTCGGCCACCGAGCGGTGCACGATCAGGCGGCGCAGCGTGGTGCAGCGCTGCCCTGTGGTTCCGGCCGCGGAGAACACGATGCCGCGCACCGCGAGGTCGAGATCGGCCGACGCAGTCACGACCGCCGCGTTGTTGCCGCCGAGCTCGAGCAGCACCTTGCCGAACCGCTGGGCTACCCGCGGGCCGACCTGCTGGCCCATCCGGACGGACCCTGTGGCGCTCAGCAGCGCCACCCGCGGCTCGTCGACCAGCCGCTCGCCGACCTCGCGGTCGCCAAGGACCAACCGGCTGACCGCGCGCGGCGCGCCGACGTCGTCGGCGGCACGCTCGATCAGCGCCTGGCACGCTAGCGCGGTCAACGGGGTCAGCTCCGAGGGCTTCCACACCACGGTGTCGCCACAAACCAGCGCGATAGCGGTGTTCCACGACCACACCGCGACCGGGAAATTGAACGCGGTGATGACCCCAACCACGCCGAGGGGGTGCCAGGTCTCCATCAGCCGGTGTCCGGGGCGCTCGGAGGCGATGGTGCGCCCGTAGAGCTGGCGCGACAAGCCGACCGCGAACTGGCAGATGTCGATCATCTCCTGCACCTCGCCGCGCGCCTCGGAGGTGATTTTGCCGGCCTCGATGGTGATCAGCGTGGCCACATCGTCCTTATGCTCGACCAGCAGTTCGCCGAGCCGCGCGACCAGGGCACCGCGCACCGGCGCCGGGGTGGTACGCCAGCTCGTGAACGCCTCCGCGGCCTCGGTGATGGCCCGATCGGCCTGTCGGGGCGTGACGGCCTGAACGGTGAACAGCACGTCGCCGGTGATCGGAGTGCCGGCAGGCAGCCCCGGCTGGCCGGGCTCTGCCAGGTTGGTGTGCGCTCCGACCGCGCGCAACGCGTCGCGGACCCGGGCGCGCAGCTCGTCGGCGGTGGGCAGCGGGGACGTCGAAGTATCGGCAGTGGTGGTCATCGTCCTGCCTTCTCGTAGAGCGCATAAGGGTCGTGAATGTGGTGGCCGATGGCTCCGGCCAGGCAATCCATGCTGTAGTCATTCTCGTCCACCGGCCGGTTGTCGGCGTCGGCGTCGACGTCGGCGTCGGCCTCGGCGTTGGAGCGGAAGATCCCGGCCGCCGACCGCGGCAGGAAGTCCTCGTAGACGATCGGCTGCGCCGGATCGCCCTTGCGGTAGTACGCCAGCTGCTGGGCGGCCAACTCGGCGTGGGTGCACGGGAAGTACTGGTCCCACACCGCGGCAGCGGCATCCTGCCACCGCCGCCCGGCAACGATCTTGTCCACCTTGTCCACGGCGGCCATCGCTGCGTCATAGCGCTGCCGGCCCTTTGGCGTCAGCGCGACACCGCGGGCCTCGACTTCGCCGAATCGGACGCGCAACGTTCCCGACGACACCGTGCCGTCGGCGCCGCGGAACCGCCGCGGCTCGGTGAGCGCGCGAAACGACGTCTGGCGCAACAGCACGTCCGGCCCGTCCCAGCGCGGCGGACCCTGGATGGCGTCGATCATCGTGATGCCGCGCTCCGTCATGCGGCGATACAGCTCGTCGATGTCGAGCACTCGTGGAGTGAGGTGATTGATGTGGGTGGTTCGCACCCCGGCGATATCGGCGGCCACCTCCGAGACCTTGCTCAGCTCGTCATACCAGGCCCTGTCGATCGGCTCCGGCGACAGCGCCAATGCGGCCACCGCGGCGGCGACGAACCGTGGCGCCCGCTCGGCGGTGGTGCCGCCGTCGGCGGCGATCCGGCGGGCCTCAGCGATCAGCGCCGGGTCGAACAATTGCCGGTTGGCCAGAAAGCGGCTAACCCGGTGGCGCAGGTCGTCCGGAAAGAACCGGGTGTCTGCGGTGGCCAGCATCGAGGTGAACACCCGAAACGGGTTGCGAGCCAGCTCGTCGGCATCGATCGGCCGGAACGCCGTGGACACCACCGGCACCGGCGATGGGGCGTCGCGCAGGTCGTAGAAGCCGACACCGAGCATGCCGAACGCGGCGAACAGGTCGGCGACCTGGGAGAGCTCACGCGCGGTGCCGACGCGGATCGCGCCGTGACGCTCCGCGGTCACCCGGGCCAGCGAGCCCAGCTGGTCCGCGTCCGGGCGGCCGGCCTCGCAGTTGTGGTTGACCTCGGAGCTGACCTGGACGAGCGTCGTGTAGGCGGGCACTTCTGCGCCGTACATCGCCGACAGCGCGGCCGCGAATTGTGTCCGCAACTGCCAGGTTTCGACGTCAGCGCGACTCATCGGGAACCGTCGCTGGGATAGTCTGCGGCAATGGGTGATGCCGGCGAGCCCGAACCGCACACGGCCAGGGGTCCGCTGCACCTCGACGAGATCGACCGCATCCTGGTGCGCGAACTCGTCGCCGACGGGCGAGCGACGCTGGCGCACCTGGCCGCCACCGCCGGGCTGTCCGTCTCGGCGGTCCAGTCGCGGGTGCGGCGCCTCGAATCCCGGGGCGTGGTAACGGGATACACTGCATGCGTCGACCCCGAGGCGCTCGGGTACCTACTGTCGGCGTTCGTGGCCATCACTCCTCTCGATCCCTCTCAACCCGATGATGCGCCCGCGCGCCTCGAACACATCGAGGCCATCGAGTCGTGCCACTCGGTGGCGGGCGCGGAAAGCTATGTCCTGTTGGTGCGTGTCGGGTCCCCACGGGACCTCGAAGATTTGCTGCAACAGATCCGTACCGCCGCGAATGTGCAGACCCGAAGCACCGTCATCCTACAGACATTTTACGAAGGTCGGCACCGTATCCCGTAAAAGTTACTGTTTCAACTCATTTTTACGGGAATTTATCGGGTAGCATGGCAATATGACCGCTGTCTTGACCTCCGCAGACCTGTCCGCCGCGGACCCCGGCGTCGCCGCTCCGATTGAGGCTGTCGAGGTGCGGGCATCACTGGCCCGCAGCATCCTGGCCGACGGCCTGGACCTCGTCCTGGACCTGGACCGTTCTGCTGGTTCGTATCTGGTCGATGCCCGCAGCGGCGAGCGTTACCTCGACATGTTCACGTTCTTCGCTTCCTCGGCCCTGGGCATGAATCACCCGGCGCTGGACGCCGACGAGGACTTCCGGGCCGAGTTGTGTCAGGCCGCGGTGAACAAGCCGAGCAATTCCGACGTATACAGCGTGCCGATGGCCCGATTCGTCGACACCTTCGCCCGCGTGCTGGGCGACCCGGCGCTGCCGCATCTGTTCTTCGTCGAAGGTGGCGCGCTCGCAGTGGAAAATGCGCTCAAGGTCGCGTTCGACTGGAAAAGCCGTCACAACGAGGCGTGCGGCATCGACCCCACGCTCGGCACCAAGGTGATGCATTTACGCGGCGCTTTCCACGGCCGCAGCGGTTACACGATGTCGCTCACCAATACCGACCCAGTCAAAGTCGCCCGTTTCCCGAAGTTCGACTGGCCCCGCATCGACGCGCCCTTTGTCCGCCCTGGCCTGACGAGAGAGGCGATGGACGCGCTGGAGGCGCAGTCGCTCGACCAGGCCCGGCAGGAGTTCGAGGCGCACCCGCACGACATCGCCTGCTTCATCGCCGAACCCATTCAGGGCGAGGGCGGCGATCGCCACTTCCGGCCGCAGTTCTTCGCCGCAATGCGTGAGTTGTGCGATGAGTTTGATGCGCTGCTGATCTTCGATGAGGTGCAGACCGGCTGCGGTCTGACCGGAACACCTTGGGCATACCAGCAATTGGGCGTCGCCCCGGATGTGGTCGCGTTCGGCAAGAAGGTTCAGGTGTGTGGCGTGATGGCCGGGCGCCGGGTCGACGAGGTCAGCGACAACGTGTTCGCTGTCAGCTCGCGAATCAACTCCACCTGGGGCGGCAACCTGGTGGACATGGTCCGGTCGCGGCGCGTGTTGGAGATCATCGAATCCGACGGGCTGTTCGATCGCGCGGCCGAACAAGGCCGCTACCTGCGGGCCCGGCTCGACGACCTGGCGCGCGAATTGCCCGGCCGGGTGCTCGACGTCCGCGGCAGCGGTTTGATGTGTGCTTTCAGTCTGCCCTCCGCGCGGCAGCGTGACGAACTGATCCACCGGCTGTGGCAGCGCCGGGTGATCATGCTCGGCAGCGGCGTAGACAGCGTCCGGTTCCGGCCGGCGCTGACGGTGTCACGTGACGAGATCGACGCCGCCTTGGCGGCGGTCCGCGACGCGCTGACTGCCGGCTGAGCTCGACTCTCTTTGCTGGAGAAGCTGTTCGGCGAGGGTAGGACGCCTTCATGCGGCTGCTCATACCTATCGTCGCGACGGCCATGCATTATTGCGGCTGGCCCGGTGGCGTCGACCTCACTGCTGTTGATTGGCATGTCAAACAGCAGAATCCGGCGGCACCGCGGTCGCAAGTGCAGAACGAGACGCTGGACGTCACTCGCTTCATGGTCAGCGATGGCCAAGCCGGGAATGTGGGCTTCCAGCTTTTGGCTGCGCAGACGTAACTCGGTGGGCCAAAGCAGCCAGTGGCTCCGTGAGGATCTGCACTCGGAGCCGCGGGGATATTAACCGCCAGAAGTCACTTCGACGGTGGTGGTGGCTGGAATCCCTTGGCCCACTTCGTGGATGAGTCGCAACGAATACCTTCGATTCGCACCGGTAAGGGTCGCTTCGGTTAAGTCTGCGCGCTGGAGATCCGCACCGGTTAGGTCCGCATTCCCCAGAGAAGCTCAGCTCAGATCTGCAGAGGAAATCGCTGCGTGCGTGAGGCTCGCATAGTCCAGAGTCGCTCCGCTGAGACTTGCATGATCCAAAACCGCTCGTTGAGTTTTGGGTGTTGAAGAAATGCCCCCGATAAGTTCGCATACGCGAGATTTGTTGGCGTAGATCCGCGAAGGCGAGGGTCCACTCTCGCAGGCCCGTGCCCATGAACTGCATCCCCCGAAAGTGCCCGTTGCGAAAGGGAAAACCTGCATGCGATAGAGGCAGGTGTTTGATAGTCGATTAAGTAGGAACAGCAGACATTTGGGTCACGTCGAACGATCACCTTGACGACGACTTGAACATCAATCGGCACCTCGTGGTCGGCATTACGCACCCACCGACTCTTGTGCGCCCGGTACGACGCCGCCGCAACGGCCGGCGAGAGACGCTGGCCGCTGAGTGAACCCGCCCCCGGGTCCTGCGGCTATCCCTTGAAGCCTCTGGCCCTACAACTGCAAAGTCTCATCCCAGCAGCGGTTTGCTTCTTCCTTGTCGCCCCGGCACGTGCCGCTTGGGCCCGAGCATCCCACTCCTGCGGGCGCGACGGCCAGATCCCGACGGCTCGCGCCGGGCCGCGATCAGCACGCCGATGCGCGCTCGCGGTGAAGCCCATGGGTTGCGACACGGTCACGGATGCATACCTATCAGTGGATCACTGATCACAGCGGTCACATAGATCACTATCGTCACATCAGCCAACTGCGGACGTCAAGGCGACGTCCTGCCCCTGGAAGGGTGTGACATGTCGGCGATTCCTCGAATCGCATCGGTATCGGTGGCGTCGGCGGCCGCTATCGGACTCATCGTTGCGATAGGCGTCGCGTCACCAGCGACCGCCGAGCTTTGCAGTTCTGCCCCGGCACCCAACACTGCTGCGGCTCCGAACGCCGGGGCGCCGACTCCAACCTTGCCCTGGCCGCTCGACCACCTACCGATAGGGCGCAAGCCTGTCGGTGCGAACGAGCACGCGCCGCTACCCAGTCTCGGTCCGCTGATATCTGCTTTCCTGAACCCGACTTCTCGTAACTCCGCGCCACTGCACAACCAAGCGGCGGTAATACCTGGGCCCAATCCTCCCGGCACGGGCAACCAACAGCCCCCGATCGTTACTCAGCCGGTTCCGAACGCAGCCACAGCTCAGCCGCCTGCGCCTGACGCAGTAGCGCCGCCTGCGACATCGCTCGTGGGCTGGGTGACCGGACCGAGCAGCCCAAACAATACTCTCCAGCGTTTCAGCATCTCCGGGGCGGACCTCGGGATCATGTGGGACAACGGCGATCCCTTCAACGATCAGGTGCTCATCGCCTTCGGCGACACGTTCGGCTATTGCAGTGTCCGCGGCCAACAC
The DNA here is from genome assembly GCA_025965895.1 of Mycobacterium sp. Lineage (GTDB taxonomy): Bacteria > Actinomycetota > Actinomycetes > Mycobacteriales > Mycobacteriaceae > Mycobacterium. The sequence continues at coordinate 23,528 of JAOPWC010000026.1, read as the reverse complement.
CGATATAACACACTGTTCCGCAGCCAAGACCGTGCTTTGTCCCACGGAATCAGCGTGCCGAATGGCTCGGTCTCTGACATAAACTCCGGCTCACCTGAACGGCAACTGGGCTTTTCCAAACAGATCATCAACAGGCTCATCCAGGTGCCGACGGAGGTGGCAATCATTCCGACCGCCGGCATCTCTGTCGGGAGAACCCAATACGTCAACTTCATGTCCGTCAAGGAATGGGGCAGCCCAAGCCAATGGACGACGAACTTCTCGGCAATCGCGATGTCCCCCGACAATGGCCAGAACTGGGGGATCTACCCTGGGACCATCCGCACGCCCGCGGCGGACGGCATCGCGGCAGTCCCGTACGTTGCGGGAAATGAGAATTTCCAGCAGGCGGCGTTCATTCGGCCTGGCGACGGTTATGTCTACTCGTTCGGGACCCCGTCCGGACGCGGCGGTCCGGCGTATGTGGCGCGAGTTCCGCAGGGCTTTCTGCCGGACCTCACCAAATACGAATACTGGAACTCCTCCGGGGACGGATCCTGGGTCCCAAACAATCCGTCGGCCGCCACGCCGGTTATCCCGGCCCCGGTGAGCGAAATGTCAGGCCAATACAACACCTATCTCAAGAAATACATGGTGCTTTACTGCAACGACGCCAGCGACGTCGTGGCAAGGACTGCGCCGGCTCCGCAAGGACCGTGGGGTCCGGAGCAAACGCTCGTGACGTCAAGGCAGATCCCCGGCGGCATCTACGCGCCCTACCTCCATCCCTGGTCGACGGGTAAAGACCTGTACTTCAATCTGTCGCTGTGGTCCGGATACAGCGTGATGTTGATGCACACCGTGCTGCCATAGCCTCTCGTACGGCGACCGGGCAGGACCTGGCTAGCGGCCCACCCCGGGGCGCGGAAAGCAGGTGGCGGGGCAAGTGCTCAGCACGTGACAGCGAGTGACGCTATCAAGTTCCGGTACCCGGTTGACGAATTAGTCTGTGCTGTTCCATGACATTGGTTACGCGGTGATGTCATCGAACGAGAGCTGCTCGGCTCACTCGGGGATGGCGGGCACGATTATTCCTCCAGCGGTGAGTCGGTAGGTCGTCAGCGGCACTCGGCTGCGGGCCGCAGCCTCAGTGCTTGCCCGGACGAACGCTGCCACCGCCCGCAACCGCGTCCGCCCGGGCCACGCCAACAGGACCGAGCTCCTCGGCGCATCGAGCACCGGCACACACACCACATCCGACCGCGCGTGGCGCGCGCCGATTCCGGGAGCACAGCGACCACCCGGCTCAGGGCGACCAGTTGCATTAGCTGCCCGTTGTCGCGCACGTCCGGGTCGCTCGCCTGTTCCGGACTCGGGCCGGGCCGGCGGGGGGTCGGTTCGCCGTCGAGGTCGGCCGGCTCCAAGGCGGCGCGGTCGGCCATTCGGTGGCAGCGGGGGAGCATTGCCACCTGGTCCTGGGTCAGCAGCAGTTCGGTGTCGAACCCACCGAGGTCATCGTGCGGGGCGTGCAGGAACGCAAGGTCGACGCGCCCGTCGCGCAGCATCCGCGGATCGTCATGCATCGCTTGAGCTCGTCGTGGACCCGTCGACGGCGGACACGTTCACAGCGACGATCGAGGCAGGGCGTGTAGCGCAGTGACAGTGAGCCCTACGCGACCCCAGCAGCCGCTGGGGAAATCGCGACGTGAAGGACCTGTCCGAAGCGTCAGTCGCACATTTTCGGGCCCGACACAGCCACCGACTACTAGCTCGCGGCCCGCATCGCCGCAGCGTCCGGTCGCAGGTCTCGTACCGACGGCACCGCGATCATTGTGACCGCGCCGAACCAGTAGTCGGCGACACACAGCATCTCGCCGTTGGGGCTGACCGCCAAGGCTTCGGGGTGACCGCGTACTGCGACGGTGTTCGTCACCGATTGGGTAGCGGTGTCGACGATGGAGACTGTGTGGTCGCCGAAATTGGTGATGTAGGCCCGCTTTCCGTCCGGGCTGATCTGTACACGCCGCGGCAGGTCACCGGTAACGATGCCATGTGCATGGTGGCTCCCCGTGTCGATGACGGTAAGCGACCGAGGTCCGCTCACGTAGGCTTGTGCGCCGTCGGGGGTGAATGTCACGCCCAGCGGAGCATCCACGAGGGCAATGGCGGTGACACCGTTTGTCCTCAGGTCAACCGCGGATACCGAACTCATGTCCTGATGGGTGATGTACAGATGGCCACCGTCGGGGCTGGCGCTCACGCCATCGGGATTCGCGCCAACGCTGATGGTGGCGATGACCGCTTTGGTCGTGGTGTCGATGATGGATAGCGAGCCCGCCGGGTACTGGTAATAGGAGCCCCGGTCGGACGAGACCGCATACAGCCGGGCGCCGTCGGGGCTGATGGCAAGCGCGGTGACATCGTTGACTACCGACATGGCGGCAACCGTCGTGCCGTCGACTTCGATCATCGAGATCACGCTGTAGCGCTCACCGTCGCTGATGGCGTGTCGGGCCGCGTAGATGTGGCAGCCGTCGCTGCTGACGGCCACGGCTGAGTTCCCATCGCCGGAAACCGTTCGAACGGTGCGGTCGTGGGTTTTGATCACCGAAACCGACCCTCCGTAGTCGGTGACGAATAGCCGCGTTCCGTCGGCATTGATGGCAAGGTCCCGCGCATCGCCGGTGACCGGAATCGTGGCGACGACGTGCTGACTGCGGCCAATCACGGCGACCGAGTCCCGCCGTGCGACATAGACGTGCTGGCTGTCTGGGCTAATGACGATGTCACTGGCACCCTCACCGACCGGGATCGTCGCAACGACGGCGTCCGTAGGCACCCCGCAATCGGTGTTGTCGGCCGCCAGGGGCGTCCGGTCGCCGAGCGGGAGTGGGTCCTGATGCCCTGGCAGCCAGGGATCGTCGAGGTGCCCTGTCACCGCTGGGGTCGCGCCCGAGGCTGCATCGCCCAACGGGACGGCTCCCCAGATGACCGGCGCTGAGCGCGAGACGCGCCTGTACTTTCGGCTCGCCAGCCGCCGAAACCCAGCGAAAACGCGACCGGAGGCTCCCATGTGTGGATCAACAGCGTCGGCGAAACAAACAATGCCGACTGCGACGCGCGTCACATTTCGAAGGCCCGGTGGGTAACCGACGGCCGCGCCGCCCCCAGACCTTGAGGTACGGGAAGCGACGCGATTTGGTTCAGTGCCGGCGGTGTAACCCGCTGGCGTTCCCCGGGAAGAAGGTGCTGTGAAAGGGCGTACAGCGATGTGGAAGAACCGCGACGACGTCATTGTGCGCGCGTGGTCGCCCGTTAACGCCGAGCCGCCGTCGGTATTGGCCAGCCGGGAGATCGGCCGAAGCGATATGGCGCGACGAGCACGTTGTGCTGCCAGTGCGGACCTACCCTTCCAGATGCCGCAACTCGGCAGTGCTGCGGCCATCGCGGACCGGTTGGCGCAGCCTCCGCGCGCGTGGAGACCGTTCGAGCCGCGGATGCTGCCGCCGCTGTTCGGCATCCGGACACCGCGCCGCGGCTGGAACGGGTGGATCCGGGCCAGCCATAGGTCCTGCCTAATGGTCGAGTGGCTGTGCGGACTCCGAAGGCGCCCTCGCCGGCTCGGTCCGATCGGCGAAAGGCACATCTGCTCCGCACGCGCGCGACACAATCGGCCTGTGGACATCGAATCCTCGCCGGTGGGGGAGGCGGTCGGCACTTTCCGGTTCCTGATCGCCGATCAACGCTGGGAGTGGTCAGACGAAGTGGCTCTGATGCACGGTTACGAGCCCGGCACCGTCGTCCCGACCACCGAGCTCGTGCTGTCGCACAAGCATCCCGAGGACAAGCCGGCCGTCGCCGCGCTCATCAACAACGTCGTCCAAATCGGGCAGCCGTTCAGCAGCCGCCACCGCATCGTTGACACCAGCGGGCGCATCCACCTGGTGGTCGTCGTCAGCGATCAACTCTTCGACGACGCCCGCCAGGTGGTCGGCAGCGCCGGGTTTTATATCGATATCACCGACGCGTTCGAAAGCGATGTGCAGCGCCGTGTCGGCAAGGCCACCGAGCAGATCGCCGCGCATCGTGCGGTGATCGAGCAGGCCCGCGGCATCCTGATGTACGTCTACAACGTCCCGGCCCCCCACGCACTGAAGGTGCTCAGATGGCGAGCCCGTGACACCGGCACCGACCTGCACGGTCTGTGCGAAGAGTTCGTCAAGGACGCGAGCAGCCGGGAGATGACCTCAGACTTGCAGCGCCGCGAGGTCGACCACATGCTGTTCACCGCTCACACCCGGGTAACCGGGTGATAGGGGAGCACCGGGGCGGACGGGTGCGGCCCGGGCCTCGGTTCAGGCTGCGCCGCAGCGGGCACGGCGGACACCACGACCAGCTGAGCGCAGTTGGTACGCCGGCCGGGTCCGAGACGACACGAGGTGCACGCAGATGGGGTCATGGCGATGAGCGGGATGTCGCGGCGGACGTTCGGCCGGCTGGCCGTCGGGGGTCGGCGTCGCGAAAGCCGGTGTGGCGGCAGCATGTTCAGCGCTGACAGCATACGGTCTATGCCCCCAGTGAGGGGCCAGCCGGCGGGATCTTCCTCCACGACCGGGGAACACAGACCGGCCGAGGTCCGCCTCTTCGGTGGGGGAGAATTTTAACGGGTGTGAGTGAGACTGTTCGCCGGACCACCCGCAGGCCATCCTCGAACTTGTCCACGGTAGCCGCCGCGTTGCCGCGGTGGCGGAGCAATGCACAACTCGTCGATGCGCTTAGTCGGGTTTGCCGCGGTCGATCACTCGCAGTACCTGGTTGACGCGATGGCCGGGCCAAAAGGCGTGCATCGCCCACCTGGCGCCGGTCTCACGCAACGCATCGAGATCCTCACCGGGACAAGCGACCACAGCGATATCGAATCCCTCGCGCGTTCCCCGAACGGCGGCAACTGATTCTGCGATGGGCGGCATCGGCGGCGTTCGCGGGGCGTGTTAAGTGCGTGTGGCGGGGTCCGGTCGGGTGGTCTCCACCGGTGGACAGGGCCCTTGCAGGGTGCGCAGAATGCCAGGCAGGAGCGCGTCATTGGGCTCCTCGGATGACGTGTCTGGTATCCGGCGCGCGACAAGACGGGCGTAAGGAGCATTATGGCGAGCGACGAACTGCCCTACAACCGAGAAGGCGCCTGGGCGCAGGCCGCGGAGGCCGAACTTCCAGATCGCCGGGAGCGCGAGGAGATCGACCGGGGGCTGTCTCATGGGCTGGAAGCAGCGCCGACCATCGTGGACCGCAGGATCTCGACGTTCGTCCGGGGCGAGCTGCCGCATTTCGCGGGCGAGCGGGGAACCTTCCTCAACTGCCCCTTCGTGGAGGACGTGCATCAGGTCGGTGACGCCGAGGTTGCGATCTTCGGTGTCCCGCTCGACGCCGGCGCGACTTACCGCCCCGGCACCCGGTTCGGCCCCCAGGGAATCCGGCGGTCCACCAACCTGTTCGGAACCTACAACTACGAGATGGGTGTTGATCTACGCGAGCAGCTCAACATGGTCGACATCGGTGATGTGTTTACGATTCCGGGCAACCTGGAAAAGTCCTTCGATCAGATCAGCCAGGCGATGGCCCACGTCGTGCGGGAGGGTGTCATGCCCGTGGTACTGGGCGGCGACCACTCCATCGGTTTCCCGACCGTTCGCGGCATGACCCCGTACCTCGACGGAAATGTGGGCATCATCCATTTCGACCGGCACGTCGACACCCAGGAGAGTGACCTCGACGAGCGGATGCACACGACGCCCTGGTTCCACGCGACTAACATCGCCAATGCGCCGGCGACCAACCTCGTGCAAATCGGCATCGGCGGTTGGCAGGCTCCGCGAGCCGGCGTCAAGGTGGGCAGAGAGCGTGGCTCGACCGTCATCACGGTCGGCGACGTCGAACGGGTCGGGCTCGAGAAGGTCGCGGAGATGGCTCTGGAAGTGGCGTGGAAGGACGCCAAGGCTGTCTATCTGTCCTTCGATATCGACGTCATCGACGCCGGATTCGTGCCTGGCACCGGCTGGCCCGAACCGGGTGGCCTGCTGCCACGGGAGGCGCTCAACCTGGTGAGGATGGTCTCCGAGCCCGGCCTGGCGGGCATCGAGGTCGTGGAGTGTTCGCCACCCTACGACTGGGCCGAGCAGACCGCGCTATTGAGCTCGAGGGTGATTCTGGACAGCCTGGCAACGCAGGTACGCGTTGGCAAGCTCGGCCGCAAGGCGGCCGCGCTGCCCCGGCGTGCCTGGGGTCCGTGACCACGCGGTAGGCGAAGTGGTCCACACGAGCGTCGTTTTGGGTACCGATTAAGGCGAAACAAGCCGCGATCCCGGGGCATGCCCTGAGATACCCAGAACCGCGAACGGTCCGGTCAAACCGAGCAAATTCGGTACCGAATGAGGATGTGTTGACGTCGTGATGTGGCGGCGGGGATCGCGATGATTCCGAGGAATTGCCAACCAGGACACACGACTGTAACGCGGGGGTCGGATCGTGGAACCAGATGGTGTGTCACGCGTGTTTTCCGGTCTGGTGGCGGTGCGCGTCACCGCGACCTATGCGGTCATGCTCGTCGTGGTCGCAACGATCCTGTGGGCGCTTGGTCCTCAGATGCAGGACCGCGTGGTCAGTCAGATGAGCACTAATCTGCACAACCTGGCACATGGTGATCTTGGCACGCTGCTGGGCAGCGCCTTCCTCACCACCAGCGGTCCGATCTACGCGTGGCTGCCCGGGCTGGTGTGCTTGTTGGCGTTGGCCGAGCTGCTGTGGCGCCGCGCGTATCTTCTGCTGGCGTTCGGGCTCGGCCACATCGGGGCGACCCTCATCGTCGCCGGGGGGCTGGCGGCGTCGATCCGGTTCGGTTGGCTGCCGGTCTCGCTCACCCGCGCCAGTGACGTGGGGGTCAGTTACGGCGCCGCGGCGGTGCTGGGCGCCCTGACGGCGGCGGTACCACCGCATGGGCGACTCGCCTGGGCGACCGGATGGCTGGCCGTCGCCGTGGCGGTTGCGGCGTCGGACAAGGACTTCGACTTCACCGCCACCGGGCACGCGGTCGCCCTGATGCTGGGCATGGTGCTGTCGACGCGCTTTCGAGCTCCCACGCCGTGGACACCGGTGCGCTGCGTGCTGCTGGTCGGTGCAGTTGCATTCGGTTATGTGATGCTCAGCGGGTTATCGCCCCCGATCGCGCCGTTCGCCGGGCTGGCCGGGATTTCCGTCGCACTGATTGCGCAAAGCGGGGTCCGGCGATGGCGAGGTCGGCGTAGCCGCACATCGATGGCGACCACCATGACGCCAGCAATTGCCCCCGCCTGAGGAACGATGAAACCTCGGCTATCACCGGACCGCCGCGGCCGTACTAGCCGATGATGTGGTGGCACGCATCGGCATTGACGCCATGCCGCTTGCCGGCGGTCGGGGGGGGCCTCCCCTGACACGGCGCTGAACCTGCTGCGGCTGGGTGTAGGCCAGCTGGGTCGTCAACCGCCACACCTATCTGCACGTGACGCGCGATCAGGTGCCGCGGCACTGGCAGCGCGGCGCCTTGGCGGTGCCGGCGACGTCGATCTACTCGCGAAGCGACGGCCTCGTCGCCTGGCCGGCCTGCTTGGACGTGGCCTCGCCGACCGCGGCACACGTGGCCGTGGTCAGCAGCCATTTCGGCTATTCCACAACCCTGCGGTGGTGTGGGCGATCGCGGACCGGTTGGCGCAGCCGCCGCGTGAATGGAGACCGTTCGAGTCGCCGCGGATGTTGCGGCCGCTGTTCCTGGAAGCAGGCCACCGGCACGGCGCACGGGGCAGCGACAAGCCTTCATGTCGAATCGCTGCTGCGCCAGCGCCCGATCCATTTTGATCAAGACAATTTCGACGTCTGCCTTCTAGGCCCCGCCTCGCCGAGGCCCTGCGCCGCCTTCTCGTTGAGCCAGACATTGGTCCCATCGACCAGTAGACAGTTGTAGCCGCAGACGTGACTTGCGCAGCTAAGTGTGCGCTCCGTTTCACCAAGTGCGCCTCAGCCATTCGGTGGGGTAATGCCATCCTGAATTATCGGCGAGTCATCGTGAGTGAAAGCCTGCAGAACAAATAGATAACGAATATGCAGTGGCTTGCCGATAACTTGCCGTATTCACCCTGGCCGTTTCCCATTCGCGACGCTGACCCGTAAACGTCGCCGCTGCTGTCGTAGTCGCTCTGTGTTATCGGGTCGGAGAGCCGGGGGAGCGGGTACAGCACGGTTGGCTAGGCGGTGCGATGAGTTTAGTGCTGTATTACTGAGGCCGCCTAGTGTTGAGGTCGTTGATTGATTTACGTTTCGTAATTGTATTAGCGACACGTACCATCAGCGGCTCGGGCATCTTCTTGCCCTGGGGCAACCCATTGCCCGGAGGCGGCGGTAGGGTGACGTCCGCCTGGGGGTAAAGGCGGTTCCACGGCTGGTCACGTTCGAAGCCGGTGGCCCTGAACTGCGACAAAAATCTCCGGTTCGGCTGGCGAACGAAAGCGGCGCGTAACTGGCCGGAAACACGGTCACGCGACCATGGTGAACTATGGATTCACGATCTGCGTTGACGCTGAGCATCGGAGTGCTCGGCGGCCTGGCCGTGGCTCTGACCGCCAAGGTGATCACGGTGCCGATTTGGGTAGTCTTCTTAGCCTGGGCGTCGTTCTTCTTCGTCGGGGGTGGCGTCGCCGGCTGGCTGCGCTCGCTGAGCAGCAACATCGTCGGGGTGATCATCGCCTCGGCGAGTCTCTACGTCGCCCATCTGCTGGGTGGAAACCTGTGGGCCACCGCGGTCGCGGTGGGTATCGGTAGCGCGGTGATGGTCCAGGCGTCGTGGGTGCCGTTGTTCTCGACGACGCCGGCGGTGGTCGTCGGCTTTGCCTCTACGGTGTCGACGGTGGCGGGGACCGGACACGACATCACGGTCACCACGATTTCTCATCCGGGACTCGTCGCGGCCTGCGCGTGCCTGCTGGGTGCGTCGTTCGGGCTGCTATCGGAATATCTGGCCAAAGCGCTGACCCGCGAGCACGCGACCGAACCCCAGAAATCGGAAGGCAGTCCGGCGTAATGAAATTGCAGCACTACCTCGGCGGCCTTGAAGGACTTCCCGAACCGCTCAACCTCGAGAAGCGGGTGTTCATCGAAGACTGGGAGAAGCGGATCTTCGGAATCCACGTGGCGATGATGGGACTATCCAACCATCTCGGTTCGGCGTCGCCACGATATCAGATCGAAGAGGTGCCCACCGCCTTCAAGGACGAGTGGACGTGGGCGGATCTGCGCACCGGCGCGGAGGCGATGAATCCCTTCGACTACTTCAAGTTCCGCTACTACGAGAAGTGGCTGGCCGGGATCACCCAGTTCTTCATCGATAAGGGCTACCTCACTGAGGACGAATTGGCGACGCGGGAAAAGGAACTCGCCGTCGACGCCGCGCCTGCATCGGGCGATGCGGCGCCGGCCATCGACGATCAGGTCGAGGAGTACCTGCGTAAGGGCGACAGCCCACGGCGCGACGTCGCGCATCCCAAGTTCGCGGTCGGCAGGCGCGTCCGGATCACCAATGCCCCTGCGCCGGCACACACTCGCCTGCCCGGGTATCTGCGTGGACGCGAGGGCACCGTGCAACGGGTCTTCGAAGGCGACTACGCCTATTTCTGCCATACCGGGGACGGCATCGGTGATCCGATGCCCATCTACGTCGTGGCGTTCCCGCCTGACGATCTTTTCGGTGCGCGGGCTGAAGCCGGCCCGTTGACCATCTACGCCGAGTTGTTCGAGGCCTATCTGGAAGGAGTCTGATGACCAGCGCGCAGTTCTTCTACCCCGATGACCGGGAGGCGTCCAGCGCGGCCAAAGTTGCTGCGCTGGAATCGCTTCTGATCGAGAAAGGGGTGATCACCAGGCAAACGGTGGACAAGGTGCTTTCATACTTCGAGTCCGAGATGACTCCGCTGAACGGTCGGAAGATCGTTGTGGCGGCCTGGACGGACCCGGGCTTCGCCGCCCGGGTGGTCGACGACACTCCGGCCGCGATAGCCGAACTTGATCTGCCCGAGGGCATGGCCGGCGCCGAAGGAGAACACCTGCAGGCGGTCGCGAACGGACCCGCCGTGCACAACCTCATCATCTGCACACTGTGCTCGTGCTTTCCGTGGCCGGTGCTCGGGCTGCCGCCGTACTGGTACAAGGATCCGGCGTTCCGGTCTCGCGCGGCCCGCGAGCCGCGAAAGGTGCTCAGCGAGATCGGCGTCGATCTGCCGGAGGACACCGAGATCAAGGTGTGGGACAGCAGCGGGCACTCGCGTTGGTTTGTAATTCCCCAACGTCCCACCGGGACAGAGGAGTTCACCGACGAGATGCTGATGGATCTGGTGACAACCGAGTCCATGATGGGCGTTGCGCTTGCCGGGTCGGTGTCGTGATGCTGCACGAGACCTGTACCGCCGACCGGGCCGCCCCGCAGTTCGACCATGAGTGGCAGCGACGGGCCTTCGGCCTGGCACTGGCGCTGTCGGAGTTCGGTCACTACGACTGGAACGAATTCCAGAACAGCCTCATCAAAGCGATCGGACACTGGGAGGACACCCCGGAGTGCGAACGCGGTGAGTGGCACTACTACGACCACTGGGTCACTGCTTTGCAGAAGGTTGTCGCCGACCACCACTTGCTGACCGCACCCGTCGCCAAAGACGACGACGATCACGCGGTCTACCCGGACACGGAGCCAGATTGACCCAGGCCGATTCCCTGTCGCCGCATACAGGGGCACGACTCGACGTCACCGGGCTGCGGCCACCTGGCTGAGGGGCACGGTCGTGCTCGCGCTTGTGCTGCTGTACCGCGTCGGACTCGACCAGTGCGCGACATCGATCTTCAGGTCGGACACCCAAGTCCAATGAGTTCGTGCCCGACGCCCGGCATCTGATCGGCTACCTGCCACTAACTCCTCTTGATCCGACCAAAAAATAGTTCGGCTCCGCATCGGTTGGCCCCCGCCATAGCTACCATTCGCTATGACGAGCCGGGAAGTAGAAGGGCGGGAGCGCCTTGTCGATCCCTTGGGCTTGCTGCGGGTAAAGCCCGTAGCGCCATACAACCTTGTCGCCGCCCACGTTGCCCGCCGTCGCTCCAATCCATTCGGTAAGTCACTTGCACGGAAGTGTCAGCGTGCCATCGTCACCCTCTTCATCATTGTGGGAGCGTCAACCGATAACCGCCGCGTGAGTTCCCTGGGTAACCGCCGTCGTTTACCGGGAAGAAGCCCGGATTACCGGCTCGACCGCTACCCGATGGTTCCGGCTCGATCGGCACGCCCTCTGGGGCGGAAGTGCTGCCCCACCCCCGGGGACGTTCAAGGCGGCTGAACACTTGGGCCATCGTCCGGTAGTGGTCTTGGAGCGATTGTTGTCGTCGGAACAGGGCATCGGTTGGTTCGTCAACTTAGTTTGCTGCATTTGGTCGGATTCAAACTGTTATGTTGATTGATTTGTGTATTGCCGTCGGGTCTGTCTGGTCCGGGCTCGGTCTATCTGAAAAACTGTCTAAATGACGGTGCCGCGACGTCGTACCCGGATTTTCAACCTGAGAATTCTCCCGACCCCGCGGCTTCCTCTGCCCATGTTTACCGCGGTACACGGCGATAGGGCGGATGTCCACGTCTGGCGTTGACAGTCGTGAAGGGCGGAACTATCCTGATGTGTTTGGTCAGATCGGTCTAAAAAGCTGTCACGATTGCGCTGACGACACCGCCGGAAGGCGAGAGATGCCGCTGAACGCTGAGATTGACACTCAGAGCGGCCTTGACGGGGAGTACGTGGATAGCGCGGTGGAACGTGTCCGCGAGCAGGTGGCCGACTCTGAGGCCAGCGGCGGTGTGGCGGGCGGAGAGCTGGAAGACCGGCCGGTAATGATCCTGACGTCGGTGGGCGCAAAATCCGGCAAGGTCCGCAAAAACCCGGTGATCGGGATCGTCGACGGTGACCGGTAGGTGGCGATGGCATCAGAACCGAGCGGCATTTGTTCAGCCGAAACAGGTTAGGCAGGCGGATTATGGTGGACGCTGAACCACAGGTCAGCGAGCTGGTCGAGGGGCTGCATCGTGTGCTCTCGAAACTGTTCGCGGTGCTGCGGCGTGGCTACACCGGTCGCGTGGCCACCGGTGACCTGACGCTGGCCCAGTTATCAATTCTGTTCGCCCTGCTTGATTGCGGTCCGATTCGGATGACCGAATTGGCCGCCCACGAACACGTCCGTACCCCGACAACCACGGTGGCGATCCACCGGCTGGAGAAGCTGGGCCTGGTCGAGCGATCGGGTGACCCGTCGGATCTGCGTGCCGTGCTGGTCGACATCACCCCACGGGGTCTGGCGGTGCAGCGTGAATCCCTGGCGAATCGGCGTGCTGTCCTGGCGGCGATGCTCAAGCAGCTCAGCGACGACGACTTGGCCACTCTGACCAAGGCGCTGGTTCCGCTGGAGCGGCTGGAGCGGCTGGGCAGGCAGACGACGAATAAGCCCAGCCACTCCACACGGCCGCCGCGGTCCAGGACTGCTGCATGCCGCCCAGCGGTTTCACGGGTGATCGGGTCGTAGTATTCATCGACCGACTAGCGGAGGTTGGTGGACGCAAAAGGCGCGCAGGCACACGACGACGGCCCTCGAATCAGGCTGAGATGGAGGCTTTTGCGGCTGCCAAGGTGAGCCGCGCGATGCGTTTGGCCGCCTCAGCCCAAGCGCTGGCCGGGGGAGGCGCCGCGACTCGCTATTCCGGAGTACCGAACGTGGTTGCCTCAGATCCTTACTCCAACTCGCCACAGATACCGGGGTACCCGACTCCGGCGATTCAGGCCCCTTCGTCAACCGCAAATCAGGTCAAGTGAGCCACGAACCATTCTGTTGCGATGCCTTAAAGCCGGCTCGTATCCGAGACGGACCCAACGCATCTCGACCTGGCCAATGAACTCGCTGTACAAAGCCTGCAAACTCATCCGGGGGCACATATCTCTGAAGGATCAACGGCATCCGCACGCCGCGCCGCGACACCGGTCGAGGAGACTCTCTGCGACGTGACGGCGACGGCCGTGAAACTGATTTGCGGTGCGGACGTCGCTGACTGGAGACCAAGGACAGCGATTCCGCTCGACCGTAGCGGCATCGACGTGGGGCGAAATCCCTGACCGGGCTCAGCGGTGGCGCGCAGGAGGGCCCGTGCAACACACGGGGCATCGCCTGCCGCTCACACGCCCGACGCATGGGCACGTGGTTCGCCGCTCCGGTGCACGCGGTCGCGCCGTGACCGTTGTCGGTGCGGGGTCAGATCAGTGCATCCGGCCGATCCCAGCGAACACCGTCGAATCGTCCGAAATCGCGGTCGTAGGAGACGATGGTCGCTCGGTGCTCGACGGCCAGGGCCGCTAGGTGCGCATCGTTGACCAGGTTGCCGCCGGTTCCCACGTTGGCGAGCATTCGGGCCAGGATCTCGGCGTGCCGAGGGGTGGGATTGACCGCGACCGCGGTGGGGGCGCTGAGCCATTCGGCGACCTGGCCGATCGCTTCTTCCGGTCGCAGGGGAGACGGAAACAGGCCCTCCTTGGTCGTGAGCCGGACGAACGCGAGCAGCGGCACCCATGCGAGCCCCACCGCGTCCGAGCCCGATAACGCACCGTCGAGCCAGCGCTGACACGCGCGGTGGTGCGCACTGGCCGAATTCACGGCATACAGAAGCACATTGGCGTCAACAATTTTCATGCCCGCCGCCGCTGGCGGCGGATGAGCTCGTCGTCCTCGAGATCGGCCGCTATCTGCAGTGCCCGGTCGAGGTTCACGGAAGGGACACCGAGGTTGGCCGTCCTGGTGGCGAACTGCGGCGGCGCGGGGCGCCGTGCCGCACTCTCGCGGATCGCGTCGTTGAGCGCCTGCTTGAACGGCACGTGCTGTTCGGCCATTCGCCGGCGTATCACCTGCACGACGTCGTCATCGAGGGTCACCGTCGTCCTCATTATGACAGCATAGCATCAATCCTGATGATGCTATGCTGTCATAATGCGCGTCATCGGACACCCTTCAGCCCTGAGACCACCCACACCCACCAATTATGTCGGCGGCGAGCCCAGTAGTTTCAGCATTTCTTCAGTTGTGGGAAGGGCCCGCGACTAACATCGCATGCGCATGTTGCTTGTCAGCTCCGCCACCAATGACGTTGCGGCCCACTGGCGTCGATTCTCACAGCAGTTGATCGTGGCGGTGTGCTTGCGCTGACATCACGTCCGCCGCCTGCCTGCTGCTGGCGCGGATCGTCAGCGCGGCGTCGGTGCGAGTCTCAATGCAAGGAACTCAGTCACGTTCACTACGGTGAGAGCCAGTCGCACGGGCGTGGGCAGCCCCTTGCGTTGGGGGTCGACGTAGAGGACGGGCTCGACCAGGTGATAGCGATGCCCGCGAGTGACCAGGTCGCACTCGCCAGCGGCGAGAACGTTCTTGACCCAATCGGCTTGCGAGCCGTACGTCAGCGCCACCACGAAGCCGCTATGGTCGTCGCGGCGGCGAAACACGTTGACCGGATTGTGATATTCGCGTTCCGATTTGCGGCCTCGGTGATAGATGACGCCGAAGCCGGGGCACCACGGCGCGATGCGCCCGATAATCGGGTTGGTGACGACGCGGTTGAACCGGGCCATGGTTCGAGACAGCGGCATCTGTTCGTTCCTCCCGTTAGCGGTGGGGGAAATCCGGACAGTCGTTCCCGGTCATATCATGCCCTGGTCGGCGCCATGAGCGTCCGGGCTCGAAGGTTTCGGACGAATCCGAGACCACCGTTTTCATTGCTTACAGCAGAAGTGTCCTGTTGGAGCGAATGTGGGTGACGGATCCTGCCCTGCCGGGTCATTAGCGCGAACGGTCGTGGCCGGGAGCATAGAACGTATGACGGTCAAACTGAACGAGACGGCTTACGATCACGCGCGGGACCTGATCGCAGCGGGCAGGTACGTGATCGATGACCGTGACGCATGGAGCGAGCACCAGCCCTCCGCCGCGAAGGAGAACGACTTCATCGACCGGTACGGCATGGCTGCGTACGCAAAGTGGCATCTCGGTATCGACGACGAGCAGGACGAGAACCGGAAGGGCCGCTACAAGTTCCCGTACGGCGACTTCCAGAACGTCCACCGCTGTGGGTTGCTTGCGGCCGAATCCCGCGCTGGACAGCGCAAGTACTACGACATCGAACTCGCGGTGGCTCACCTGCACGGCATGCTGGAGGCGTTGATGAGGTCAGCTGCCATGCCGCATCGTTCCTGATTTCGTGTGGACATGGATGGGCGTCGTCGCCCACGGCGATCCCGGCGGCCAGCAGACGATCGGCCTAGCGTTGCGCGCGGCGGGCCTGCTTGTACCGGGCTTTGGTCGACACCGGCCGCGTGATCGGTGGCTATCGCCTGCAGCTCGTTGTCGATGCTGCTCGCGACCGAGCCGAGCACCAGGAAGCGATTCTGCAGGCCAAAGCTGAGTCGCCCCAGGTTGAGTTCGGCGAGAATCTGGCGGCTTTAAGCGTGCGCTCAGGCGGTTTCCAGCGTGCGCTCAGTACTCCTCAGCGTGTTCTCAGCACGCATCGGCCAGTCTCGAGGAGCTGTCAGACGAACTTCAACGACACAGTTGAGCGTCGTCAGCGGGTCAGGCAGCTATCGCGTTCCCGAGTGCCCGAAAGATGACCGCGGAAGCCGTTACACGACAAACCGGTTGGAGCATTGGTGCCTGCATTCCCCTCAGAGGAGAAGAACTATTCCGCCCCGTCGCTCGCCCAACTCGTCCTGCGTAAGCTTCCGCACGTCACAGCGCTGTTCTGGGTGATCAAGGTCATCGCGACCACGCTGGGCGAAACGGCAGGCGATCTACTTGCCCAGACCCTTCATATCGGCTACCTCGTCAGCACAATCATCTTGCTGGGGCTCTTCCTCATCGCCGTCGTGGCCCAGTTGCGAGCGCGCCGTTTCTATCCCGCCGTCTTCTGGACGGTGGTCGCGCTGACGAGCACCGCGGGAACGACGTTGTCCGATCTGATGAATCGGACCGGCGGCCTCGGCTACACCGGCGGCGCGCTTGTTCTCGGCACCGGGCTGGCAATCGTGTTCGTGATCTGGTGGCGCAGCGGCCAGACCCTCGATGTCGAGAACCTCGCCACCTTCAAAGGTGAAGTGCTGTTCTGGATCGCCATCCTCTTCTCGAACAGCCTGGGAACCTCATCCGGCGACTTTTTGGCCGACACCCTCGGGTTAGGCTTTCGTGCCACGGCGTTGCTGCTGACGGCGATCATGTTGGTCTTGGTCGTTGCGCACTACTTCACCCGCATCAACGGCATGCTGCTGTTTTGGATCGCTTTCATCCTCACTCGCCCGCTTGGAACCGTGGTGGGCAACATCATGAGCAAGGAGCACGAGCGCGGCGGGCTGTACTGGGGAACCACCTGGACGTCGGCCGCCCTGCTCGCCACCCTCGTCGGGTTGGTCGCCTACCAGGCGGTTGACGTCAGCCGCCACCCACTTCGGCCGCTGCCCGCACCGGTGAACCGCCGCACCGGTGAGCCGCAACGACCCAATGGAGAGCTCATCACCGTTGGGGCAAGCTGAGTGTGCCCGGCGGGCGATCGCCCGTCGACCACGATCAGGTGTGGGTCTACGACCTCTCATCGGCAAACCCGGTGACCGAGTTGGCCGCTAACTAAGACGAACTCGCCGGGTGTGGATCATATCGACCCGGTGGGGGCTAGGAAGCCCTTCTGGACGTGATTTCGCTTATACCTCCACGTCGTGATCGCAATGCCAGGGCGGCGACCGATCCGGGATGAGGCGAAGGACCGTGCCTTGCGCGAGACGGGCGTCGACCGCCAACCAGTCGCTCCGTTAAACGATGAGTCTCAATCGCCGCCCATCACCAGGGCACGCGCGTCGTCGTTGTTAACCCCAAGGGGGCACGGCGGCAGGGCCTGTGACTCACACACGCGGCGGCAGGGCAGTTCCGAAGGCAACGACGCCGGCGAGCCCACAGCTGGCGGCCGAGCTTCGGCGGGCGAGAGAACTCGTGCGGCACAGACGTAGCTACGGACTGACACAAGCCAGCGGATATCACCGCCGGGCGGCGAAAGCCGCCATGGCCCTTCGCGATCGCGACGCGCGTCGCGTGCAGCGTTGAATTATATGTTGGCGCTATCGGGTAGGTAACGGCGGTCGGTGTGACTAAGCCGGGATTGTCGGACCCGACGAGCGTTAGTGGGGAACGGGTGCCCTAGCCGGCCCAGAAGGGACCATAGATGCCATAAACACCTGGATACGGGGCGGGAATGGAGCTGTTGAGCTCGGCGTCGCCCGCCTTCTGGCACTTGGTCGCGGTGGGTGAGGAGACGCAGGTCAGCGGATTTGGGGGGCCCTGCTGGCTATCGGCGTTGGCGGCGGGTGCCGCGGCAATGGCTACCGCGGCGGCGCCCGCCGCCAACGCCGGTGTGATGAACTTCAATCCGATTCGCACGATGGCATCCTTTCGATCGGATATTGGATGTGTCCGGCGGTAGTGCCGATCACAGGTAGGCCCGATTCCGGGGCGAGGGGCGTCGCGGTTGCGCTCAGCAGCGCAGACCTCGTTGCAAGGTCATGACGCGACGGGTGTCAGCGCGAGCCGCCGCCCATGCTGCCACCGTAGGGGCCGCCAGACTGCCCTCCGAAGGCAGACCATTGGGGTAAAACACTGGCCCACGGCAGGGTGTCGTTGACTTCGGCGTTACCGGGCGACTGGCACAGGGTTGACCCAGTATTCAGGCCGGTGCAGGTCTGCTGAGTCGGAGCGGCCGCGGCAGTTGGTGCGGCGGTGAGGGCTACCGCGACAGCGCCCGCCACCAACGGTGTTGCGAGGTATTTCAATAGGATGCGCATGGCGGCATTCTTTCGATCGGCCGGTTTGTCTCATCCCAGGGTTGCGCTGCCGCGAACTCATGTCGTTACTGCTGGCGCCCGTGCGTACTGCCGGCAGCTGGAAGCTGTTCTTACCCGTCAGCACCCAGCGACGATGCGAAACCCTGAAAGGGGGGGCACGCCGGTTGAAAAGCCACGTGACGTCATGTTGTCCAACCGCAAGTCTGGGGCCACTATTCACGTCCTGGGAGTGCCACTACTAGTGGTGCGGCTACTAGTGGTGCCGCTATGTTCTCGTAGGTCATCGGGAATAATGGAGTGATTGGCGATTGGGACCGACCGACCAACTCACGGCCGCGCTTCGACGCTCGCGTCGAACGCCAATACTGCAGTTGCTCGGCGGATTCGGTTGAGAACAGACCCACCGCAAACGCAGTCGATGCGTTCCACGGTCCCGAGGATCGCAGGGCATGTTCTTCGAACCTGAGGCGCCGCTGAGACCGAACCCCCATTTGTTCAGCGGATACTCAATGACACCACAGCACGCTCAAATGGTTCGTCCATAGCGTAGGACTCCGTGACGGCGAAGAGGCCGCACATCTCGGGGAAGTCGGCGACGGCCCCGGTGCTGCGGCTTCCAGTCCTCCAACATGCGGTCAGCGCGTAATCGTGATCTACCGGGATTACCACGTTTTGCGGCCTCAGCTAGCCATCAGCGGTGAGAACTTACACGCCTTGTCGGTTCTCACGTTTCGCTGCACTTTCTCACGAATCACTCCACCTAGCTTGCACTTGTGCGGTGATCGTAAGACACGCCGGCCCGCCTCGATCGCAGTGTCCGGTGGAAGTGTTCGGGCGATGTCGTCGCTGGTGGTCAGCCAGATGTCCCGTTGTGCAGCAAAGTATTCCAGCGCCTGGCCGAGATACTTGTGCCGGAAGGGCTGGCCGATCACGGATGGGTGTAACGCCAGCGCCTATGTGGAAAGTGCGGTGACGGCCGACCCGAACTAGATCCGGCGTCGGTCGAGATCGGCAGGTTTTGTCCACACAGTGGACCCACAGGGACGTGGGACTCGATTGCTGCTCAGGCACAGCGGTTTCGATACGGACGACCGTCGACAGAAGATGGCTCGTAATGGGATGGAACGAATGTGGCAGCGCGTTTTGTCGTTGCTCGGCGAGCTGCTTGATCGCCTGTAACGGGTCGGCCATCATGGCCAAGATTTCGGGCGTCCAGAAAACGCGGCGAGGCGGTGGACGGCCGGGGCGGACGCGGGGATGGGTTGGGGTTCGGCGAATCCGGCGAACCCTCTGATGCGCGGTGGGAGTTCGTTCTGAACGTACGCCAGGGCCTGCTCGGCAAGCTCGTCAGGTATGTGGGCAGCAATGCCGGTGGCCTGGGCGAGGTCCCACCCGTGCGCGAGGAGATCGGCGAGGCGCAGCTGCAGGCGCTCGGCGCCCGTGGCACCGTGTCGACGGCCGCGGATGGCGTCGCTCGAGGACCCCGGGCGGGGCGAGAGCTGCCAGCAACGATCCTACCGAGGCCTGATAAGCCCCAACCGGGTCGTCGCCGAGGTGGTCGGCTCCCTGATCCGGCGTGGGGCCGCCGTCGATCAGGGCTGCAAACGCCAAATTCACCGCGACCAGGTGATTGACAATGTCGCGCACGTTCCATTCCGTGCACGGCGTCGGCGCCTGCCACTGATCGGGGCGGACCGCGGCGGTCACATCGCCGATGGCTTGGCACGCACGCGCGAGATCTTGCGCGTCCGTGGACTGCTCCCACATGGATTAGGCCTTTCCTTCCTAGCTCAGTCATCGGTGTCTCGCATGAGAGAGGCGTTGTGACACTTGATGGCTCGGAGGTGCGACAAGTATTTAGGCGGTCATGCCCGGCGGCCACGCCTGCCGCTGTCGGGCACGGCGCGCGTTTGCGCGTGCTGCCGTGACGATCTCTTTGAGGGTTGCAACCATTTGATCGGGCCTGTCGCGCAACGTCCGCGCCGCTGCGCGGGCGAGCCTCTGTGTCGTCAAGAACTCCGACGGGCGGATCTCGTGGTTGAGACACGAAAGAACGTGCGAGTGGCCTCGACGTCGCCGGCGATATCTCCCAACAGGCGTGCATTCAAGGGTGAGACGACACCCGGCTCCCCCATGTCGCCGGCGAACCAGTACATCTCGTGGGCGTCCTTGTCGCGCCAACGCCACCACCGCTGCATAGCGGCGTCGAGGTTAGTGTTGCCGAAATTGTCCTCGATGGCCTCAGCGAGCTGCTCGGCTTGACGGAATGCGTCCGAGATCCCTTGCCCCGGCGTCGGATCCTTGAAGTGCCCGGCGTCGCCGACCAACACCCATCCCGGCCCGGCGGCTTGCCGGAAATAGCCGTGCCACTTGGTCAGCACCCGGATCGGCCCAATACGTCGTCCGGGCGCCAGTAAATCCGCCAGCTCCGGCCATGCCCGCATACCGGCGGTGAAGTTGGCGTCGCGGTCGGCGTGGAACTCGGACTGATTCGCGAAACTCGTCGTGAGGGCGGCCATGTAGAGATCACCGTCGGTGGGGCCGGCAAGGTACGCCAGCTCTCCGACACGGCCCAGTCGCGCGCGTCCCTCCCGGTCAGCCACACCCTCGAAATATGCCCAGGCCGCCATCCTGCCTGGCGGCGAGACGTGATACTCGGCGGCGCCGACCAACGAGGCCACCGTCGAATGACGGCCATCGGCGCCGACCACCAACTGCGCGTGAATCGGCCCGTGATCGGTCTCCACCCCGGTCACCCGACCGTCGTCTGTGACCGGCCGCGTGACCCGCGACCCCGTGCGCACGTCTGCACCGGCTTCGCGAGCCACCTCGACCAGCAATGCATCCAACGTCACCCGCCGCACGCACAACACAGGCTGATCGAACGTCCCTTCGGTTGTCGTCTCGATGCGAACGTCGTCGTTGACGACCATCGTGACTCGATCGAGCGGGACCACCCCGGCCGCCAAGATCGCGTCGAGCACACCCAGGCGGTCCAGGATCTGCACGCCGCACGGCGCGGACCGGCGACACGGTCGCCCGCCTCGGCGGCGACGAGTTCGCGATCCTGGTGGAGAGCGGCGATCATCATCCCCGGCTGGTCGCGCAGCGGGTGGTCGCGAGCTTCGAGGAACCGTTTGTCATCGATGGCCAGGACCTGTTGATACGGCCCAGCGTCGGCTTTACCTTGGCGTCGGCCGATGACCACGACGCCTCCGCCGACGAACTGCTCAAACAAGCTGATCTGGCGATGTATTCGGCTAAACGCGCCCGAACCGGCGGCGTGCACACCTTCACCCGGGACATGCATATCTACGACCGCAGCACCGCCGGAATCGCGTCGATCTCGCCCGCGCGGCCGATCCGGGGCTAGCGCGACCGACAAGTCTGCACTACCCAGCTCGCCCTTTCGGCGCATGCCCACCTAGACAGTAACGGAGAAGATGGTGGTCGGACCTCCGGTGGGCGGGGGACACCCCAAACTAAGCGCCGAACCGGGGCCTCTTAGCACTTCGTGGATATCATTAACTATCCATCGAAACAGCCGGGAGAAAACGGATTACATCTCCTCTCCCGATAGCAGACAACGACAAGGGTGGGACGGAGCGGACACCCGCTCTAGCGGGGACACTCGGTAGTACTTGGATCGGCGGGATCAGCACCGGCACCTTCAATTCGTACTCACAGGCGCAGCCGCAAGCCCAAATCGACCGCGGCACAACATTGTTCGTACCTCTGGGTGCACGCCATGGGCGCTCACCGAGACCCAGTGATGTAATCGATACGGCCAAACGTTACTGGCGCACTGCGATAACTATCCACTCCCCACCCCTGTGGGGCGGGTGGGAAGGTATCCAGACGCCCTTCACGACACCGATCATTGAAATCTCGCGTACCTGCGCCGACAGCCCGTGCACGGTCTGTCAGGCGGCTCGGCTGTTACGAGCGCGCGATGGCGGGTGAGTCGATCTTCTCGGCTCCGCTCCCGACACCCGGGAGGCCTCCGATGTACTGGCGTGTGGCGGGGCTGGCCGCATTTGGCATCGGCGACCAACACCGAGTGTTAGTCGCTGACCGCGCTCGTATCCGCCGGTGCACAGTCCGAGTAGGCGGCAATGGCCCACCGCGGGATCCATCGCACGTTGAGGCCGGGCATGGCGTGCACGAACTCGTTGCACGGTATGACTCATGGTCCCATCCAGTTCCCAGTGCTGTGCTACCACAGAGCAATGGGAAGCGAGCATGGTGTGCCGGAACCAAACCGGGCCGTCGCCCTCGGCCGCAGGTCGTTTGACTTATTTCCCGGAGTTGGCGGCGGCAATTCGGCGAGCACCATCACCGTGCTGGTGGCGTTCCTGGTGAACGCGCTCGTGGCGGCCGCCAAATCGGTCGCGGCTGTGCTAACCGGATCAGCCTCGATGCTGGCTGAGGCTGCGCATTCGTGGGCCGACACCGGCAATGAAGTCTTCCTCGTGATAGCCAACCGACGCGCACGGCGCCCTGCCGATGCCGAACACCCCCTTGGTCACGGGAAAGAGGCGTACGTCTGGTCGCTCTTCGCGGCGCTGGGACTGCTGGTTGCCGGGAGCGCGGTATCCATTACGCGTGGCGTACAGGAATTGATGGCGCCAGAGGCGGGGGGTGACTTCCTCGTGGCGTATGTGGTGCTGGCTGTGTCGTTCGTGTTGGAATCGGTCTCATTCAGCCGGTCCATTCGACAGTCCAGGCGCGAGGCCGAGTCGATGCATCGGGACTTGCTCGAGCATGTTCTTGCCACCTCCGACCCCACCCTGCGCGCGGTTGTGGCTGAGGATGCTGCGGCGCTGGTTGGTCTGCTTCTGGCTGCTGGCGGACTAATGGGGCGCGAATTGACGAGTTCGTCGACACCGGACGCCATAGGCTCGATCCTGATCGGAGTGCTGTTGGGGGCGGTGGCGATCGTTCTGATCAACGGCAACCGTCGGTTTCTGGTCGGGCAGGAGGCGGATCCTCGTGTGCGCAGAGCAACCCTGCAGGAGCTACTGGCGGTCCCAGAAGTGGCACGCGTGACATACCTGAGGTTGGAGTTCGTTGGGCCTCGCTATGTGGTGATCGTCGGACGCGTCGACATCATCGGTGACGACGTCGAATCGCTCCTCGCGGTGCGATTGCGGACTCTTGAAGCCAAGATCAGTGCTTCACCCGCAGTGGCGGCGACACTGCTGAGCTTGTCCGCGCCAGACGAGGCTTCGCTCTCGGTCTGAAACGTCGAGTGGCGCGTGGTCCCTCGTATAGGGCAAACCAGGGGTCCGTCCGCGCAGATTCTCGATCACTCAGTGGCGATCCTTACACTCGGAGAGGCAAGTTGCGGCTGCCTGCGCGGTGACCGCCGGGTTACCCAATCGTGGTGGGGAATTTTCAAACAGCGTCAGTTGCCTACTTTTTCAAACAGCGCGTCAAGGGCTGCTTAATGCGCCCGCCTTGCCAGCCGTTCGGAGTCGCAGATCAGCACGCTCTTGCCCTCCAGTCGGATCCAGCCGCGGTGGGCGAAATCAGCCAGGGCCTTGTTCACGGTTTCCCGAGAAGCGCCGACCAACTGGGCGATCTCCT
>JAOPWC010000131.1 GCA_025965895.1 Mycobacterium sp. | reverse complement strand
CCACGCCATAACCTCACATTGCGCACGTCGTTGCCCGCTCCCTTGGTTCCTGACCCTTGACAAGCCAGAAACCTTAAGCGACAACGACGTGCGCCTTCTCAGATCAGCAACCCACCCACGGAACAGTTAGAAGAGCCCATATTCCGAGGCATATTCGCATCCGCCATGACGGAAAGGCCGCCGCCGCGTCGGTGACATCGAGCGGGAAGAGGGCCCCCTGATCGGGATACCGTTCGGCTAGCGGCGCGAGCGCCTCGGCCCGCGCAGCGGTGCATCGACCCTGTCGCCGCGGCCCAGCGCTGCGTGCTCTCGTGCCGATCCCAGCGCGAGCTGCCGGTGACGAACCACACCCGTCGTCGTCACGACTGAGGGCGCCGAAGGCTCGATTAGTGGAAGTATGATTCGTCCCACGTATCCATGCGACGTATGCGTACTCGGTCGAGTTTCTGGTTAAGCGCCGTCTGCTCATCTTCGATGGCGCGACCGGCATTCTTGACCGCGTTATAGATGACATCGTCGAGTTTGGCCAGATCCTCTACGGATACCTCGGTCGATACGAAAACCGAGAACCGAATACAGTCGTCAACCACCGAAATGTCGACCTTCGGTGCCGGACTAACTTGGCGGTGGAAGTGATTGGCCAGCGCCTGTATCCAATATTTCGGCCACACCGGAAGTGGCCTGAGATCATAGATAATGATCGCGTGTTCACCGTTGTAGACGCCGACGGGCGCTTCTGTGCGGCTGAAAAATGTTCGCCCTAACGTCTGCTGGTCCTTGTGCGCGTCCTCTTCGTCACCCACCTTTAGCCTCCGCCTCTGGTCTACCACCACGCGGAGCACTCCACTGAGAGCAGCGTCCGCCAACGGCAGCTCACCCGTCACCTCAAAGCCCATTGAACCAAACCCGACCTTCCAAGCCATCGCCGTCAACCGTGGAACCCCGGGTCGGCAATTGGATCCCGGCTGGCTACTGTCAGCACACCTGGGCTGATCCGTGATCCAACTGCCTCCGCCGCGAACGCACTCGGTCATCCGCTCGGTTCGGCCCAGTTCGGGGATTTCCACTGCGTCCGCGCTCGATTCGTCACGCCGAGCGCGGTCTGGCAGTACGCGATCAAAACCCCGGCTGTCGCCTGTCACACGTCGGCGGAAGGCATCAACGAAGCAAAGCGTCCCGCGGTCAACAGCTTGTTCACCTATCCGCCAAACTGCTTCACCGACGATGGACAGTCGTTCCGTGTGCCTTGCTGGGACCATTTGGGGACCACACGTTATGCGCGGTGATGAACGACCTGCGCGTCTGTGCACGTCTCCCACGGCCCAAACTGGCCGCATACTCGCGATGACCTGCGGAAACGTGTTACCGCGATTTACTGGGGGTCAAGTGGTCGCAGGTTCAAATCCTGCTGTCAGCCCGACCGAGAAATTAGGCTCTGAGCTCCGAAGATCCATTCTGCAAGGTTGCGTCTTGAGACCTTATGGACCGATTTGTGACTGGTTTGGGGACCACGTTGGCCTAGCTGGGTCCTTGGAAGGCGCCTGTCTGGCTTTGATCGCGAATTTGGACGTCGGTTGATCGCGAATTGGACGTCACTGGTGGCAGGGTTTCAAGCTCATTGATCGCGAAGGTTCGATCGGCTGGCACGCTCCCTGCCCGATGCCCGCCACATCGTCGAGGAGCTGACCGATGAGTCACCCTGAACAGTGGTGGCTTCAGGTGAGCGGGATCGGTTGATCGTTGCAGGCAACGGTCGATAGTGTTAGCTGTGTAATCCGTTTTTGATTGCCGTGTCTTGTTTTTGACCGACGTCGGTGACGAATTGGGGCGGTACGGGAGCGTTGGGGGCACTGTCAAATTCCAGGTTGGTGAAAGCCTTGCCCTCGGTGAACAGCAGCACGGTCACCGCCTTGGATCCATCCGGTGCGGTGCCGGAGACCATCGTTCCGCCGCTGCCCACCGTCTCCGGTGCGGGGGTGCCGCCGGTGACCATATTGCCCAGTGCGGCCTTTTCCTCGTCCAGCTCGCTCACCGCCTGATCAGCGTCGGGCAGTATAAGGATGGTGTCGCCGATGTGGCGGGTGTCGTTTTGGTTGCTGAACAACTGCGCGACACCGGGCTGGCCGTTGGGGTTTTGTATCGGCGGCTGAGCGGTGAAGGTGTCGCCGGGCAGGGTGATGTCGCTGGCTTTGATCAAAAGACCGGTGTAGTCGGCGGTTGGAGCGCTGCTCGAACTCGATGTCGCGCTGCTACTGCCCGATGCAGCAGCCGATCCCGACGACGACGTCGTCGACGACTTGTTGCCGGCGCAGCCGACCACCGACACACCAACCACCATCGTGGTCGTCGCCAAACCGACGAGCGCGATCAGCGGAATCTTCATACTGCCCCCATCCCTTCTAGTCCGGCCGCGTCGTGACTACACCCGAAAACCCGCGATCCTTATATCCGCCACTCAACTCCTGACATATCTGGAGCCGCAACGGCGTTGCCCAGGAATCAGTTCCCGACGCAAACGCCGCCGGTGACGTATCCTCGCCTGCCGGTGGCGCTAACGCACGCGGTGACATTGGGTGCGCGTACGGGTTGGCACGATCTCGTGTAGTTGTCCCAGTACCAGCCGACAGGGCACCAAGGCTGGGCCCAGCTCACAGCAGCAGAACCGGTCGTGAGTGCCATCGCCGACATTGACGCCAGTGCGAAGACGAATATGGCGACCGCGGCTCGGCGACGTAACCACTGCTTCATCGCTGACCTCCTGCTTGTCGTCAATCCAGATTTCCCCTACCGCGCCAGCCTGTCAATCGCCACGGACACCATCCACAGGGAGGGCTTTTCGGCCACCGGACGCCAAGAGATCCTCTGCCGACGCCGGTGTCGACGAGCGGTCGGTGCGGGAATGAGATCATGCACTGGGTCGATAGGGGCTGCCGCGGTGGTCGACGAACCCGTATGTCCCCTGAGACTCAAGAAGATCTGCCAATTGGCAATGCCATTAGCATTCGGGACTCAGAATTGGTTCTGAAACGAGGCAATCCGCGCAGCGGAAGTGTCGCGGCTGGGCGGGTCGGCGTGTGGGCGCCCGACCCGGGTATGGCGTGATCGACTGCTGATTGGTCTCGTGCAAGACGCTGCCCCGCCCCCTGCGGGCGGTGGATGGCGCCGTTCGCGAGCGGGTTGACGAACTCGGCGGCACGCTTTGCCGCGACGCTAATGGAGATGGAGGAGACCTAGCTATGTCTGGTGTGGCCGGACTTGCGTTGGGTACGGCTCCGATTGTGGGTGGCGCCTTGCTCGGGGTGGCGGCGGGCCAATTTAAGGGTCCGGACTTCCGCGCGCTGATCAAGCAGGATCAGGACCTGCTGGACCGGATTCCGGTGGAACAGACCGCCCGGCGCGCCGAACTGCAGCGCATCATCGACGTGCGCATCGATGACCTCATCAACGCCACCGACCAGAGCCGCTCGCTTCGTGAGGCGGCCAGCGCCTACAAGGGCAACTGGCGCGACGCGGTGCTGGTTCTGTGCATCGTGTTGTTCGCTGTGATCTGGTGGAACGTGCCGCACAGCAGGACGAACTGGCTCCCGACGTTCATCGTGTTAATCTTGTTGGGGTTGGTGATCGCCGCCTATGCGATGCGCGGCGTAATCACAAGCGTTGGCAACACGATGCACCGGCACAGCGGGCACCACCCCTCACAGTGACTTAACCGGGCGGCGCGCACACTGCACCCACACGACCTGCTCGACGGGGGTTCTGGCACGCGTGGATCAATAGGGTCACCGCACACCGGCGAAGCGCAGTCAGGCCGTGTGGTCTCGTGCCGGATCCGGTCACCGCGGTCAGCCGCGTCTGCGTCAGTTGGTGACTCCTCGACCATCCGGCCTGGGCGCAGCAGGTGCCCGCACGATATCTACCGTCGCCCGTCGCGTCTTTTTCGTCGTGGCTGCTGACAGTTAATTCGCTGGTTTGTCAGCCGCTGCACCCAGCCAACGCCCGGCCAGGGTGGAGGTTGGTTGGAATCCGGCTTTTCTTAGTGTCGGCTGTGGTTTCGCCGCGAAATGTGAACCTGCGCGCCAAGTCTCGTTTCGGAAACCGCATGCGTGTCGCTGCCGGTATTGGCTCGGTGGGGCAGTGAGCGGTGGGGGCGGCGGGCGCTGGACTTGACGGTGCTCAACGGCCCGGTCGCCGCCCGGGACACACCTCACCCAGCTCGCAGAGTGCTTGCTTCCGCAAGCAGACCGCTACCGGCGTCGGGAGTTCCGCATACACGAGTCGGACGGCGCTCCTGACGAAAAGGAGAGCCGTCCGAAGTACGACCCACCTGGCTACCAAGCGTGCGTGTTGCGCGGTGAAATGTGGCCTCGGCGTCAGAAGACATTTACCCGCCTGACGCAAGCCCACCGCGCTGTGCCCAGTTGATGGGCCTTACTTTGCGTGGGTGCCTAGTGCTCGTGCTGGGCGCCACAGCCGAGAGGAGGAATCTTCTCTTCCGGTCCGACCTAGGTCTGCCGTGGATCCGTACCTTAGGTCTACCCCGCCTATCCAGGTAAAGCAACAGCATAGTGAGTTGGACCGAGCGTTCAGCGGACATCTCGCCGACCGTCCAATTTCCATTCGCGCACATGTTCAGCCGAATCGACAGCATCGACGCCGATACCGCCCGACATCGACGAGCAGATCGAGGCGCGTCTGGCCCCTTGCATGTGGAAGACGATCCTGGACACGAGGGTCCTCATCGCCGAAGACCTGGGCACAGCGCAGCGAATGCACGAACTCGATGTGTAGTGGCTGAGCTCCGAGCGCTTCACCGGCGGTTACATGCGTCGCCTGTCCTCGGTCGGCGACGTCCACCACATCGCCGGCACCTAATCAGGGGGTACTGACCATCTCGCCCGTCGCGGCAAGGGCCACGCCGCGCCACATTGAGATCACCCCCCGGGGTACGTGAGGAAATAAGGGCCATCGAACAGAGCGACTCATCCAACCAGCACACCAGGACGTAACCCGGACCTCTTCACAGAGGCCGTCGTTCTCCACGCTCGAAGGGTGACCGGGATTTGCCCCTCGCCGAGAGTGACGGACTTGATATCGAAGGGCAGCGCGGTCGGTGCCACATCAATGACGACTCTGCGCGAACGATCCGCCCGTTATGACACACAGCTGCCCAAAAGATCTAGCGGTCTTTGCCGCCTTCTGATCTCCTATGGAACGAAGTTTGAAGCACATTTGAAGGACCCACACAAGACTCTTCGGCGTCATGTTGAACATGAAGCCGTCACCCCGCAAGATCTCATTGTGGGTCGAGGGAGATAGCGGAATTTCCCGAGTCCTTGATCGACGCAAGCTTTTCCTGCGCCAGCCCGGTTCGCGAATGCTGCTCAAAGCCGTAATAGAGCAGTTCACGCCAGTCTTCGCCCCATTTTAGCTCCATGCCGCGGTCGTTTTCTATTTCCGCGTTCAATTCACTGAAACCCGGCATCAGAGCGGCAGTGCCGCGGGCGCTATGAGACAAATATGCACGTTCTGTTACCACAACTTGACCGCCGGCCGCGCGGGCCCGCAGGCAAAAGTCCTTGTCGCAACCCCATCCCCATTTCGGCCAATGCAGCTCATCCAACAGGCCAACGGAGCGAATGGTTGTCCGAGGGATCAGCATGCACGTGCCGTCGACGAAGGGCACCATCCTATCAACCGGAGTGGGGTCGTAGTCTAGCGCGATACCATGGTATTCCACGCGTTGTTGCGGCCAGTTGTGATCATAGACAGACGCGATGACCGATGCTCGGGTCAGTTCCCACGCCTCGTACAGTCCTTCCACGAATCCGGGGCTCAAACGAACGTCATTATTCAGGAGCACAATTGCTCTAACCGTTTTGTGAGACAAGGCGGTGCGAATTCCCAAGTTTGATCCGCGAGCCCACCCCAGATTGGAGCCTGAACGAATCACTCCGACATTTTCCGAGCTAGGCATGTTAAATGTGCCCTGGTTGTCTACCACTAATACCCGGCAAGCAATCGCGGGGTCACCAAGATCCCGGACTGCCTGAAAGGTCAGCTCATTGCGTCCGTATGAACAGATCACGACCACGATCTCGATGCCGTCAAGGCGAAAATTATCGGACATCATGCCCCTTCGTCGATCACCAATCGCTAATTGTATTCATGGCCGTAACCCATCGATCCTCTCAGGGCAGCGCCCGGCCTTGGCGCAACGCGTCGCCAACCATGATCCGCCAAGATCGCCTCGATCTGGTAATCGCAGTCGGGCAGGGTGGAGACTATCCCTGCCGACGTTGGGAGTCACCGAAGACCAGCGACAACATCCGCTGCGGATGCCGGTTCGGGAGCAGGGGGGCCGATGCCGACGTTGGTGCAGTCCCAGATGATCCTCGCCTCGGTCAATTCCGTGTCCCGGCAAGTAATGAGTCGCCGACAACGGCGAGCATTTTGGGACCACTTTGGGACCACACGTTATGCGCGATCGTGAACGACCTGCCCGCCTACTGAAGCGAGATCGCCTCGCCAGGCTTTCATCCACGATTTCATCCATCCGCGCCCTCGCTTACCACCCAAACCGCCGGCACCGTGGCGGCTACCGTCCGCTGACGCTCCCGTCCGCCGCCACGAGCCAAGCGAGACCATGGTCGTGACGAGGCGAAACGAAGGCACCTACCAAGGCACCTAACCTGGTGTGAGAATTTTCTGTCAGGAGAATGACGCAAGTGTGGCTTGTGACGCCACCAAAGGCTGGCCGGGTATCAAGCGGCGGCACGTGAGAATTTTCATTACTGGTATCAATCCGGTCATCAACCGTCGGTGCGTCGAGGAATTGGGCGGTCAGGCGCGGTGCGTTGCGGTCACCGGCCACCAGAACCAGGCTGGCTGCGAGTCCGCCGCCGGCACTCTCGCCGAGCACACCGATTCGGCTGGTATCGATACCGAGTTCGATCGCGGCGCTACTAGTGATCCACTCCAGCGCGGCATAGGCGTCGTTGAGCGCCGCCGGGTAGGGGTTTTCCGGCGCCAGGCGGTAGGCGATGGCCACCACGGCGATGCCGGCTTGGTCGGCGAGCAGGCGCGAGGCGTAATCGATCATGTCGATCGAGCCCGCCACGTATCCGCCGCCGAACAGATGAATCAATCCGGGTACCGCCTGGCGCGCTTCGGCGGGCGCGTACACCCGCCCGGCCATATCGGGTTCGCCCCGGCAGCCAGGTATTTCGACGTCGGTGACACTGAGCGTGCGGTTCGGGTCGTGCACCGGTCGATGGGCCGCCGCTTGGCGAAAGAAGTCGCGTGTCGATGCAAGATCGCCGAGGTCGAGCTTCGGGAATCCGTCCGCGATGGCGGCGAGTTCTGGGACTAGGTAATAGCTCGCGGTTACCTTCGTTGGGGTCTGGCGATGATGGGGGAGTAGCTCGACACCGAGGGTGACGAGGTGTTCGAGCCGGCATCGTAGGTGCCCCGGTGATGGGACGCCGTAGCTGATCGGGTCGTAGCCGGCAATGACGCCGCGGGTCGCGGAGCACAGCGTAGTTCCACGGGGGACGTCGAGATCAGCGCATAGTTTCCCGAACAACACGTCCGTCGTAACTATGTGCGTTTGACGGGGGCCTAATCTCGTGACGCGTTTGGGGTGTCAGCGTTGGGGGTCGCCCTAGCGAAGGGGCTCCTCAAATGCGCAGGCAGTAATCGAAAATGTTGTCCTCGCATGCGAGCACGCGGCCAACACACTGACCGAGTCGCCCCCGGATCAGCAATTCCAGCAAAGCGAGCGCGGCCAGCCCAATATGTTTGCCGCAAGTTTTGTCAGCACTCTGGCAGCGATCCGGCAGAGGCGCATCAGTCTGGCTAACTAGCGTCGTGCCGGTTGCAGTGGATCACGCAAGTGGTCGGGTTGCCACCCTGGCATGGGGTATCCGCCGGGAACGTGAGGTCGTGGAAGTGCTTCCGGGACAAGGTGGTAACGGGTTTATCCTCAATCGCACTCGTGGACGGTCCGTCGGTGTTGACGGGCCACGACACAAAGGAGAGCCAAGGTGAAGCATGGGATCTTGCTCGGCGTTGCCGGCGTGGCCATGGTGGTCGCGGGATTGGCCGGCTGTTCGAACAACAAGTCCAATACGAGCTCACCGAGCTCGAGCTCATCCTCAGCTAGCACGGAGAAGGTCACCATCGACGGTCAGGATCAGAACATCAGCGGTCAGGTCAGCTGCGTCGCGTCCGGCGGCAACATCAACATTGGCATCGGTGATCCGACAAACGGGATCGGCGCGGTGGTGACCGATGCCAATCCGCCAACTGTCCATTCGATCGGACTGGGCAACGGCAAAGGCGTAACGCTGGGTTACTCCGACGCAGCGCCGAATCAAGGCAACGCCGAGGCGACGAAGGACGGTAACTCGTACAAGATCACCGGCACCGCGACGGGCGTCGACATGGCTAACCCGCAGCAGCAGGTGACCAAACCATTCGAGATCGACGTGACCTGCCCCTAGCGCAGACCATCTCACCACACGCAGTGGTGTCGGAACCGGGGCGCCGCCGGGGTAGACGGCCGTTGTCGATGTCGAAGCCTGGAAGGGATCGAACAGGTATGTATGTGAAACGCGTGGCCGGCGCGGCGGCGATCGCCGCAAGCGTCGGCATGTCAGCACTGGCGGTGAGCGGGCTCGCCAACGCCGCGCCGCTGCAGCCACCGCCTTGTAACAACTGCCAACCCGCTCCGGGCGGACCGGGCAACGGGCCGCAGGATCACCCACCGCAGGGCAATGCGCCGCAGGGCCCGCAGGATCACCTACCGCAGGGCCCGCAAAGCTATGGGCCGCAGGGCAACCCACCGCAAGGCCCGCAGGACAACGGAGCGCACGGCCCGCAGGGCAACCCACCGCAAGGCCCCCACGGCAATGGACCACAGGGCCCGCAGGGCAATCCACCGCCGGGCCCTCAGGGCAACCCGCCGGCGGGGCCGAACAACCAACCTCGACCGCAGCCGTACGCGCCGCAGGGAGCTTTCAGTCGCGGTGATGCGCACGCGGGCGGCCCCACGGATGCACCTCGCGGCTTCAGCACGGCGGACCACGGTGCACCGCCTCCGCCGCCAGCGCGCGGCTTCGGCTGGAATGACGGCCCGCCTCCTGGCGGTCCGCCGCCTGACTGGGACGGCCCGCCGCCTCCGGGTGGCTGGAACGGTCCGCCGCCTCCCGGCGGCTGGAACGGCCGGTGGAACGGGCCGCCGCGCGATGTAGAACGCGCGCGGACCGACTTCGGGCCGTTCAACTATGACGGCTACACAGCCAATCCGGTCTTCAATCCCGTCTTCGGTGGTTGGGGCTTCTGGTACTTCGGGGTCTGGATCCCGTTGTACTGACGCAGTGAAAAGCACTTCCGGCGTCGCGGACCGTTCCTCGCAGGGGCTGTTCGGGGCGCCGGAAGGGCGTTGATGAGAACAGCGCGGCGCAAGCCCGGTGGCGGTGATGAGCACCAGCGCGGGGTAGTACCGGGAACCCTCAGCGGCCGTGAGGACCGCTGCAACAGCGGTGGCGTCCCAATGTCTGGCCTCGGTGCGTTCGACGCCCGGGCGGGTCACCAGGCGGCGGGATTGCGTGCTATCAGGCCGTCGTGCACCGCACCATCCAGGCCCGCCCGCAGCACTGCGTAGGTGTTTCGCACGGTGCTATCGGACAGCGCCTGCGACCCGTCCGCCTTCATCTTGGGCTTTCATCGCCAGAATCAGCGCGTCAATGTTGCTCGGCTTTAACCTGTCCAGCGGGATAGCACCAAAGGGTACCGGCTCAAGTTGCTTTCGACTGAGATTCGCGTAGAGCGCCTTAGTGGATTCCTTGTGGTCAGATGCGGCTAAACCCGTTGCCCGCCAATGCCCCAACCAGTCACCGACCGTCTGCTTAGAGTCCCGCACTGGCGCACCAGCGTTCAGCCGCTCACGAGCCTTATCGAGCTTGTCCCGGACCAGTTGCCGGGTACGCCCCTACGCGACGTACCGCTTTGTCCTACCGTTCTCGTCCTTGTAGGACATGGCGCCCTTGTATCCCGCGGGCTTGCCGTTCTGGACCCACTTGTAAATGCTGCCCTCGCCGTTGGCGTTCTTGCTCATTGGAGCACCCCGGTTTCGCGCGCCTTTTCGATGTACCGCTGCGCGGTCCGGTATGAGACCCCGAATGCGCGTGCAACAGCTCCGGTCCGAGCAGAATTGACCGCTCGGTAAGTGTCGGCAGCCTTCTGCAAGTGGTCGTCGGTCATCTTTCGTCGCACTTCCTTGCGGGCGGTCCGCACCACTTTGAGCGCTGCCCTCCGCTCGGATGGCGTGGCTGGGAAGGCTTTCTGCCATTTGCTGGGACCGCCCGGCTCGTACGCGAGATAGGTCATCCAATACTCAATGAGGTTCTCCAGTTGCGCGGCAAGGAGTTTGAAGTCGCTCGTGCGAATGTGCACCTTCTCGTTAGGTTTCGCAGTCATCTTGGCCTCGGTACAGACCGGCACTCCGTCCCAGACCTCTAGCGTGACCTCTAAGGCTGGTTGACCTGTGCAGGTGTCGATACACCACGGGGGAGGGCAAGCCGCGGTCACCAACAGGCTGGATTCGGTGGCCCATCGATTCCTCAATCTCGCCGCCGTCAGGTAGCCCGTACCGGTACTGCACTGCGCCTCCTCTTTGGACAGTGAAAAGTCTGGAACCCGAGCCAATTTCTCCTATGTTCCCGCCGGCTGGTACGCGCGCTTGTCAAGGTCGTTGAGCATCCGGGCCCGCCTCGCATTCATCGACTGACGCGACAAATTTCGAACAGCTCCGTCAACTGGGCGGCCGCCAGGGCAGTTGTCACCCGGCCTCCCTGCGCCGCCACCAGGCAGAGCGAGATATCGGCCTCGCCGGCCAGCACCGCGGCCGAAATCAGCGCATCGATGCCGACATCATCGATGCGGGTCACCTCTAAAAGATCCAGCGCTAAAGACTGCGCAGACTCCATCAGTTCATTGGTGACGACCCCGCGCAGCGCCGCTGCGGTATTCCCGCACAGCTCACCAGTAACCTGCACAACGGTCTCACCTGTGCCGAAACGGTGCACTGTGACGGCTGCCGACTCGGGCCGTCGGCCGTTTCCTTCCCCTGCGTCGTTCATTTCGGTTCATCCGCTTCCACGCGCGACGGTTTTGGGTTTGGGTTCAGTGTTCGGCTGACCAGTACCTGTACCCAGTGTTTTCCTGCATGTAACGGCCAAGGAGAGACGTATCCCGTGCGGACGTTCAGGCCCGCTTGTCAACAGTGCGGCTACAACCGCGCTGCCCCCGCCGGATCTGGCTAGTGGTGGCGGTGGGGTTTTGCGATGTCGCCTAGCGCTGCCAGGGTTCGAGGATCTTTCGGGTTCAGTCCGGTGAGTTCGCGAATGCGGTAGAGGCGATAGCGCACCGTACTGGGGTAGACAGCGAGGGCCGCTGCGGTGCGGGTGAGATCGCCGCGGAGCCCGCGATAAGCCCACAGGGTGCGCAACAACAACGCCATGAACTCGTCGGACTGGACTCGCGTCGGTGTGCGCCCGTCAGCCGCGCCACCATGCAACGTGGTGTGGGGGCTCTGACGGTAGGTCTGGTGGTAAAGGACCGCGAAGCGGCCAATGTGCATGAATCCCCAGCGCGCGGCGATCGCAGTCACCGTGTCCTGTCTCCCCCCGGCGACCAGAAGATCTTGATGGGCGTAATGCAGCCGCAGCCGACGTAGGTACTGCAGCGGCGTGGTGTCCAGGTGGCGGCGAAACGTGTATTGCACCGCGCGCGGGGTGACGTGCACGGCTTCGGCGATATCGGCTAGCGCAATGTCCTGGGCCACATTGGACTCGATGAACTCGATGGCGCGGCGCAGCAGCACCGGATGATGATCTTTACGGTCGTGCGGTGACGGACCGGCTGTGGCCGTGTTGGGAAAGGTCGACAAGGTGACCGCGGCCAGCAGACGGCTGACCGGACCTAGGACGAGCGGGGTGGCGAAGATGGGGTCGGCCAGCACCACGTCCTTCACATAGGTGACGGTGTCCTTCCAGCGTTGCGCCGCTGCGGCATGGACCGGCGCGAAACTCGAGAAGCGAATCGGCAAGGGTGCCTGGCCGGGCGGCAAGCCGGCAGCCACACCGGCGACCATTGACGGATTCATTACTACCTTGGTCTCGTGCAGATTCCGGACCTCCGTGTGACAGGGCAGATCAGGCTGCGACAGCAGCGTGAGTTCGGCAGGGGTGGCAATGTTGGCTATGCCGTCGCAGTCGCACGCCACCATGCCCCCGAGTGCCCATAAGCAGATCACCTCGTTAAATGGATCCGGTGACGCCACGATGTGGCCGGGCAGTTCAACATCGTCGATGGTGAACGTGCCGACGTCAGTGCGTGAATAGACCAGCGCTAAACCGCCGCCGCGCGGCGCACTACCAATTCTTGACGCGCGCATCGTGGCTCCATACACGTCCGCGAAGAAGTTGGTCACCTCGAACGGATCGGCAATCTCGACGTGCGAATGTTCGGGCCGATGAATCTGCGGCGCGGTATTAGCCATCGCTATCACCTCCCCGAGTAGGTGACGCAGCCATGCGGGGGTCTCGACCCCGAAGGTATTACCTTACTCGCAAAGCACGCAAAGTACTTCTCCTGCGGTACCGCAACGGTTTACGGCACTGGCGCCGCCACACAAGCGACGCTAGACCGCCGAAATCAAAAGCCCCCAGAGTCGTGGCCGACCCGAACAACAGGGGCGCTGACGGGTGAATCGGGGCGTCAACCTCGTTCGTCTGGTCCGCAGATGAGGTGGATCCACACGTCCTCATCCAGCCCGACGTCTTTGGTAGGTATGTCTTCGTCATCGAAAGTGACGGTCACTCGATCCTGCTCCTTGTCGGCTCCGCCGTGTGCCGAGACCCGCTTGACTAACGATGCGACATACCGCCCAGAACCGTTGGTTTGAGTCTTGAAGTGCGTGAGGTATATGTCTGTTCCCTGCCGCAGCAGATCGTTGAACGGCAAGAGTGTTTCGCCACGTAACTGCTGCGACACGATGACAGTTCCTGGCGGTTGGCTGACAGTCACCTTTGAATCATCCACCGTGATGTTGATCCTGTGTGTCAAATTGACTAGAGCGTAAACGTCTTCAAAGAAACGATATCCGGCTGTCTCGCGTGAGGAAGAGGCGGCGTTGGCGGAGCAGAGCGCTAGCTTCTTACCACCTCGCGGGTTGCCACCGTCAACGCCTCGCGGGGGCGCTGACCGCATCCGAGTTCACGCGGCCCCCCGCTTGGTAGTCGATTGTCCGGCCAGTGTCGCGATTAAACGGGACCCGGCCTGCCTGACCGGCCACCCCCTCGACCAGATACCCTGCTCAACCACGAATGAAGGGTCTGCCGCGACACCCCACCCGCGCCGCCACCTCGGTCACCGTCGCGCCCGCCCAACACTAAGCGCACCGCGTCCAACCGCTGCTCGACCACCGACAACGCAGCCAGCACCAATCCCGACCTCCCCAAGCCCGACGCCGTCGCGGGGACATCGCACTCAGATTGCCGAAGACCGACCGGTGTCAAGCGTCAATTGGCACACGACCGTCGACCATCTCGTGGCACACGACATCGGCCAGGCTCGGCGCGTGAGGAGTTTCTTTACTGGTATCCAGGCCAACGGCCGCCGCTGTGGCGACTGCCCAAGCTTCGCGGTTCGCTGTCATCCGCGGTATTCCAGCTAGCAGGAATGTGTGATGGTGGCTACCTGGATCACGCTGAGATCATGGTGTTGCGGGCCGAGCCAGTGCGCTGTCTCATCGTCGACGACAGCCCAGATTTCCTCGCGGCCGCCGCCACATTTCTCGAGCAGGATGGCTTTACGGTCGTTGGTGTGGCGTCGACGATCGCGGAGACGCTGCGGTCTGCGGAGATCTTGCGCCCCAACGTCATGCTGGTCGACGTGTATCTCGGCGGCGAGAGCGGCTTCGATCTGGCCGAACAGCTCCATCGCGGCGGCTGTTGCCCCCGTTCAGCGGTGATACTGACATCCACCCATAACCTGCAGGATTTCGCCGAAATGGTAGCGACGAGCCCCGCGGTGGGGTTCCTGCCGAAGATGGCTTTGTCGCCCGGTGCGATCCGCGAGCTGCTGGCCGCGCCAGAGGCGTGAGCCAATCGGCGCTAACAGGAAGCGACGGGTCGGCGCGTGCAGCGCCCCCCGTCGCCGTGGCGGCCGATCGTCATCGGCTGGCGAGCGGAATCGCGATGTGCAGCAACGTCCCGCTTCCCGCAGGACTCGTGACCCGCATCTGCCCGTCTAGTGCATCGACGCGATCCATGAGGCCGACCAGGCCGGAGCCTTTGGCGGAGTCGGCTCCGCCGACTCCGTCATCTTGAACCCAAAGGTAGAGGGTGGCGTCCTTGGTTTGCGCGCGCACGTTTACCTCGGAGGCTCGCGCGTGCTTGACCACGTTGGTCAGCGCCTCGGCCACCACGTAGTAGGCGGCGACCTCGACACTGTCGGGCAGCCGTCGCTCAATCGCCACGTCGAAGCTGACCGGAACCG
Organism: Mycobacterium sp.; assembly: GCA_025965895.1. GTDB lineage: Bacteria > Actinomycetota > Actinomycetes > Mycobacteriales > Mycobacteriaceae > Mycobacterium. The sequence goes on along the minus strand of JAOPWC010000131.1, from coordinate 12,224 downwards.
CAGATCGGCGGCCCAGCGACTTCAACGCTGGGCCTAGTCCGCCCTCTGACAGGATGGCCGGGTGAATCCCGCGGGAGATCTCCTGCAGCTCGGTTGAGACGCCGGTCAGACCGGACACCAGATCAGACAGTTGCTTCTTCAGGTCAACTTGCTCGGGCAGCACGAGGCGCTCGGTCATGCGTGCCTGCAGCCCCAAGGAGACCAGCCGTTGTTGGGCGCCGTCGTGCAGGTCTCGTTCCAGTCGACGGCGCGCGTCGTCGGCGGCCGCGACGATACGGGCGCGTGAGGCGATCAGCTCGGCCCGCGTGGCGGCGTTGGCAAGCGCGGTGGAAACTAGATCGGCGAAGTCGCCGATGCGCTCGTCAGTGTCGGGTGGCAGCGGCTCGGGTCGCGACGAGCCGACGACGGCCATTCCCCACAGCCGCTCATCCACGATGATGGGGGCACCCACCCGCGAGCGCAGACCTAGTACGCGGATACGCGCGGCGAGGGCACCAGCGGCGCCCTCATAGGTGTCCATCCGGGCGGTGGTGCGCGTCCGTGACACCATTGCGGCGACGTTGTGGTCCGCAAGACTTAGCCGCTCGCCCACCGTCAGGCGGTGCCCTTCCGGTTGGGAGTAAGAGGCGACGACGATCGCCGCATCCTCAGCCTCATAGCGAAACACCTCTGCGTTTTCCACATCCAGGCAGCGGGCCATCTCCTCGGCGACCGCCGCGAACACCTCCGACGGGTTGACTCCCCGCGCCACCAGTGTCGCCACTCGCCGCAACGCCTCCTGTTGCTTGGCCAGCTCCCTGAGACTGTCGCGGCTTTCGTGCAGCATTCCGGCAGCGACCTCGGCCTCCCGGCGGCGGTGATCGGCCTCGACCTCACGCGCCCGGGCCAGCCCGGCGACAAAGTTCGTGCACAACGCCACGACCATGAAGACGACGACAACCACGCCGTTCTGGAAGTCGAGCGGTGCGAAATGCTCGGTCGGCCAATTCCGGAAGTAAGCCAAGGTGATCGCGCTGGCCAACGACGTGGCGACCGACAGCCCCAACCCCCACACGGTAGAAACCATCAAGACGCCAAGTAGGTAAATCGGTTCGAACGCCTCACCAGGTGACTGATGCTTCAGGAGCAAGACCAAGAGCGTCTCGACCGCAATGGCTGCGGTGGCGACGATGATCCCCACCGCAATCGACGGAGCCCTCGGACGCAGCAACAACGACAGAAAGCCTGCGGGCGTCGATTGCGGGCCTATTTCGTCTGCGGAGCTGTCGCGTGGCGGCATCGGCCGAGCCAGCTCTGCCTCGGGCCCGGCTTCGCGGCGCCGATCGGCCTCGGCCGTACGCGTCGCCGCGACGCCTGCGACAAAATTGGCCAACAACGCCACACCCATCAAGACTGCGATGATCACACCGGCGGGATCCTGGGCATTGACTTGCTTGAGAAGGAGTAGAAGAACGACCTCGAGGCCAAGAATGACCGCGCCGATCGCCAGACCACGCGAGGGAGCCGCAGTGGGCATCACCGGCGACAGCAGCCGCGGCCAAAGCCCCCGCAGTTTAGAAGCGCCACCCGTGGACGCGCGACCGCGCATCCACGCCCAGTTAGAAGGCCGCGACCGTCTCGGCGGCATCGTGTCATTGTCCTCCATTTCCGAGGCCCCGAAGGAAACCCCTGGCGGTCGGGTATGGCCCGAACCGACTCCTTGCGTCACGTTGGGGTGTCGCGATGAGCGGTCGCCTCGGCACCGCCGCTGTCGATCGGGTAGAGGTTCAGGCCGAGCACCGAGTTCAGCAGGCTGCGGTCGTCGACGGCTTTGTTGCCGCCGAGGGCCGCCGCGGCGACTATGCATCGAAGGTTGTCGATGCGCGCGCCGCACGGCCGCCATCCACCACCACGCCGTTCCTGATGGTCCGTCGAGTTTCTCGACGACTACCTCAGGGCGCTCGTTGATCTGCTGATCCTTGTGGCTGACAGGCCATCGCTTCTGCTAATTCTCGAAGTCGCGAGGAGTCCACAACGGCATAGCGAGGTAGACGGCCTGCAGGAAATTGTGCCGTGTAGTCGCACTGCGCGTGACCACCCAAGATCGAACGCGTGCCGACAGCATCGCCGGTATAGACCGGTTCAGCTGCGCCGGCGGCACCGGCACGCGAGCCAAATGGTCATGGGTGAGCCGCAACGGATCCCCGGTCCCGAACGGCGGCTCGCCGGTCGCCAGCTCGAAAAGCGTGCCGCCCAACGCGTAGAGGTCGGCACGCTGATCCACCGACCGGCCGGTCCGTCCGGTCTGCTCGGGCGCCAGATACTCCAACGTCCCCACGATCTGACTGTGTGGGTGAACTCGGGACGAATCTCGGCGAACGAGGTCGCCAGCGTGAAATCCACCAAACAGGGAGCGCCGTCTCGCGAGACGACGATGTTCGCCGGAGTGATGTCTCGGTGCATCACCCCGCGGCGGTGCATCCCCGCTACCGCCCCCGCCAACTGCACCGCAAGCCCGATCAGCTCATCAACCGCCAACGGCTTTGCCATGTCTGCCAGGCTCGTGCCACCAACGTCGGCCATCACGAGCGATCCCCGGTACCGCGGTTCATCCAGCAATTGCGCGACTCCCACCACATTGCGCAGCCGTTTCAGCATCGCCGCTCGTGCCGCAGTCGCTGCTGCGCATCCGGTCCCAGCGGCTCCTTGCGGATCGCCGCGCGCCCTCCCACGAATAGCCGGCTCACGCGCGCGTTTGCTCTGGTGCAGCACTTCACCCCGAACGGGCTGATCTCCGCCCGGCACCTCATTTGGCCTCATCCGACGCCTCCACACACCGTCGGAGCGCCTCATACAGTGCCTACACCTATTTGAGGGCCCAAGGCGACTGCCGCCGATCAAGGAGATCTCTCGGTCCGAACGCACGCAGGCACGCAACGTCAGTCGGCCAACGCGCGGCCCACGATCAGCGGATCGGGCTCGCCCACCACCTCGTGATCCTTGTCGTCGTACTCGAACTTCGCGAGAAGGTGGCGCATCGCGTTGATGCGGGCACGCTTTTTATCGTTGCTCTTGACCACAATCCACGGCGCGTAGTCGGTGTCGGTCGCGCCGAACATCTCCTCCTTGGCTGCGGTGTAGTCGTCCCATTTGTTCACTGATTCCATGTCCATCGGTGAGAACTTCCACTGACGGACCGGATCGATTAGCCGGATCGCGAAGCGGGTGCGTTGCTCGGTCGGCGATACCGAAAACCACAGCTTTGTCAGGCTGATTCCGTCATTGACCAGCATCTGCTCGAATAGCGGTGCCTGCTTCATGAATTCGTCGCACTGCTCGGGACTGCAGAATCCCATCACTTTCTCCACCCCCGCGCGGTTGTACCAGGACCGGTCGAAGAGCACCATCTCGCCGCGGGCGGGAAAGTGTGAGACGTACCGCTGGAAATACCACTGTGTTTTTTCGCGCTCGGTGGGCGTCTCGAGGGCCACGACCCGTGCGCCGCGCGGGTTGAGGTGCTCCATGAACCGCTTGATGGTGCCGCCCTTTCCGGCGGCGTCACGACCTTCGAACAAGAGCACATGGCGTGCGCCGTTGCGTTTGCCCCATTTCTGCAGCTTGAGCAGCTCCACCTGCAGCCGCCGCTTCACCCGCTCGTATTCGTCCCGCGGCATCCGCTCGCTGTAGGGATAACGCTCCCGCCACGTGTCAACAGGATTGCCGCCGCGGTCGAGCAGGACGGGATCGTCGTCGTCCTCGTCGTTGACGGTGTATCCATCTGTGCTGGTCGAGAGGGCTTCCAGATCGATCTCGGTCATCGGCAGATGCTATCCCCAGGCACGGAATCTCTGTTGCAGCGAAAATGACCGCAAGACAGCCTCAAATGCCCGGGGCCCATGTCGGAGTGCCGGGCCGAAGCGTTCTGCGGGACACGACCGCGACGACGACTCGGTGACGCGCCCTGGGTGCTCTGGCAAGCTGAAGATCCCCACCACCGAGGGCCGTACCGAACTGCACTGGGCGGCATCGGATGCGCCCCCCGCGTCGCTGACGGAGCTGCTCACCGGTATCAGCCTGGGCAAGGACCTGACCAGCGTCGCCAAGATCCACCCCGGGCGAGACCGCTACCGGATCCGAAGGAACACGAGCTGTGCGCCGAGGTCGCCGACGACTACGTTCGCGCCTCGGTTGGTGACTGCCTGCTGGCCTGGCGAGAGATCGAAGTCGAACTCGGTCCGGGCACGCCACCGGTTCCCAAGCAGCTGGCCCAGCGCCTGATTGCCGCCGGAGCCCGGCCGTCGCGTTATCCCTCCAAGCTCGCGCACATTTCACCGCCCGCCCCGATCGCCGAGCCGACGTCGCCAGCCGCGCGTGCGCTGGTGAGGTATCTGGGCGCACAGATCGATGCGATCGTGGCGGGCGACATCGGGTTGCGCCGCGGACACGACCCCATCCACGACACCCGGGTGGGGATCCGGCGGTTACGCAGCACGCTGCGGGTCTTCGGGAAGGTGCTGGACCGATCCGCCGTCGGTGACTTCGGCGAAGAGCTGCGGTGGTTCGCGGCACTGCTCGGCGAGGTCCGCGACTGCCAGGTGCAGCGACGCAGATTCACAGAGGCGCTCGACGAATTCCCCGAGGAGCTGGTGCTCGGCCCGGTGCGGGTCCCGCATCCGCGGCGACCTGCAAAGCACGGAGTCTCCGGCGCATGTCGGATCAGCGAGGCCATGAATTCGCAGCGCTATCTGGCCATCATGGCGGTGCTACGGAGCTGGCGCACCGAGCCGCCGGTGGATCCGGACACGCGTATCAACTCAGCCCCTCTGCGGCCGCCGCCACCGCGCGGCAGGTCACCCAGCACACGACCAACCGGCCACCATGGAGACGAGCCGAGCCCTTGAACGAGAAGGGCGCGGGCTCGTGTCGATTCGACCGACGGTCGTTCGTCGTTAGGGTGAGGCGCCGGCGCCGTGTCGGCGGAGAACCAGGGTGTGATGAGAGTGAACGAGCTACGGACGCTGCTTACCGGTCGGGGCCTGGTCGAGTCGCCGCGCTGGCATGGTAACCGGCTGTATTTCTCCGACTGGTCGTCCGGGGAGGTCCTTGCCGTCGACCTCGCCGGACACAGCGAGGTGATCACGCACATGAACTCGCTGCCGCTGTGCACCGCCTGGCTCCCGGACGGCCGGCTGGTGATCGTCTCGTCGACGGAAGGGCGACTGTTGCGCCGGGAGCCGGACGGATCCGTGGTGACTCATGCCGATCTCGGAGAGGCAGCCTGGAACGACATCGTGGCGGACGGCCGCGGCAACGCATATGTCAACCGCGCCGGTTTCGACCCGATCGCCGCCGAGGAGTTCAAACCCGGTTTCGTCCATCTGGTCACGCCAGATGGCTCGGTGCGCGAAGTCGCCGGAGACATTGCATTCCCCAACGGGATGGCGGTGACCCCCGACAACGCCACCCTGATCGTCGCGGACTCATACGGTCACCAGCTGGTGGCTTTCGACATCGGCGCGGACGGCGGGCTGTCCAACCGACGGGTCTGGGCCGACCTCGGCGAAGGCACTCCGGACGGCATCTGCATCGACGCCCAGGACGCCCTTTGGTACGCCGACGTGCCCAACCACCGGTGCACGCGCGTCGCCCAAGGCGGCGCGGTGCTGCAGACCGTCGAGCTGGACCGCGGCTGTTTCGCCTGCGCCCTCGGCGGCACCGACGGCACAATGCTGTTCATGATGGCAGCCCAATGGTGCGGCATGACCGAGCCTGAGCCCGTGTCGCCCGGCACGGGTCAGGTCGTCACTATCCAGGTCGATGTGCCCGGGGCGGGCTGGCCGTGATGCGTGCCCATGGCCACGGGGGCCGGCGGCGGTAAAGGCGGCTATCCCCGAGGCGCTGATGGATGAACTCACCGCTGCGGCTGAAGGAATAGCGCACGTTCGGAATACGTGCACTCCGCCAGTCAAACGAGCGGAACAGCTTACATGCCAACGCGTTCCGATGTGATTCGCACGTTGTTCACGGCGCTGCTGGAGAGGATAGCCAGCCGGTGGCCACCAGACGACTGGCGGGCGCCTGGCCACGGAACACCTCGGCATGCCGGCGTACGAATGAGGCAAAGCTGGTGGGGCTGACGTCGAACAACTTGTGGGTGCTGAGGTTGGCGCACGATTCGTCGGTGCCGTTTCGCCGCTCGGTGAACAGTTCGTCCATCGCATCGGCGAAAAAGGTGGGGATGCCCGCTGCGAGCAATGTCTTGCGGTAGTCAGCCGGAGCGGTGTCAACGTAGCGAACCGGTCGGTCGATGGCTGACGAGATTTGTTCAGCGATCTCGTCGGTGGTTAGCGCCTCGGGACCGGTCATCTCGTAACGTTTGCCCTCGTGGTCGCCGCCGTGCAGCAACGCGACGGCGACCTGAGCGATGTCGTCGACGTCGACCGGCGCAAGTTTCGCATCGCGCATCGGCATGTTCACAGAGCCGTCGCGCAGGATCGTCGGCACCACATCACGGAGGTGGGTCTGCATGAAGGTGCTCGGCCGCAAATGTGTCCACGCCAGACCCGATCCCTCCAGATAGCGTTCCACCTCAGCGTGCATCCGCGCGAACCGGAAGATCGAGTCGCTCCAGCAGCCCATACCGGAGAACTTGACGATGTGATCCACACCGGCTCGTTTGGCGGCGTCGATGAACGTGCACTGTGTCTCGACCAGACGCTGGTCAGGCGAGGTGATCAATAACACGCGCTGCACGCCGTCGAGGGCGCCCTCCAGTGTGTCCGGCTTGAGCATGTCGCCCTCGGCCACCTCGACCGTGCCCGGGATGCCGAGCGCGCTGGCTTTGGCTCGATCTCTGACCAGTGCCCGCACCGGCAACCCCCGGTCTACGCACACGCGGATCACCGCGGACCCGCTCAATCCGGTCGCCCCTGTCACAAGAATCATGTCGTCGTTGTCCTCAAGTTGAGCTGCTGCCGCGGAAACCTCGCGGTACTTCCACATGAATAGACCGTCGAGTCGCCGAAAAGGAATCGCCGGCAGCGGCACCCGGTTTAGGGAACGCGCCGGGCCAACGCCTCGCGCTCGGATACCTGGGCTTTTGATCGTTGCGCCCAGCGCGTTCTCGATTCGGAACGTGGCTCGGTGACGTGCTGTTCGCCGCGACATACCCGCAGCGGGTTGCCGTTTATCGGTCGCCGATTACGCCCTCGTCGGCCGGCTCCGATTCCTTTACCGACGCGACGCGGTCTACATGTCGATCACTTCGACAGAAACGAGGAGAACCATGAAGATTGCCGTATTGGGCAGTGGATTCGCTGGCCGCACCCTTGCGGGCGGGTTCGCCGATCTCGGTCATGACATCACCATTGGCACACGCGACGTGAAGGCAACCCTCGACAGGAGGGAACCGGACCGGATGGGCAACGTCGCCTACGCCGTCTGGGCGCAAGACTTCCCCGACGTCGGCCTGGCGCCCTTCGCCGAAGCGGCATCGGACGCTGACCTGTTCGTCAACGCCACCGCGGGCAATGGATCGATCGCTGCACTGACTGAGGCGGGCGCGGCCAATCTCGCCGGAAAGGTGCTCCTCGACGTGTCCAACCCCCTCGAATTCTCGCAAGGTTTCCCGCCGAACCTCTTCGTCAAGGACGCCGACTCACTCGGTGAGCAAATCCAGCGAGCCTTCCCCGACGCCCGCGTCGTCAAAGCACTGAACACCATGGTCGGCGATGTCATGACCAACCCTAAGTCCGTTGCCGACGGCAACCACAGCGTATTCATCTCCGGCGACGACCCGGCGGCCAAGCGGGTCATCACCCAGCTGTTGACGTCGTTCGGCTGGGCCGATGTCATCGACCTCGGCGGCATCCAGACCGCCCGCGCGACCGAGATGATGGTCAAGATCCGATTGCTGCTCATGACGAGCCTCGGCACGCCGATCTTCAACTTCAAGGTCGCCCGCTGACCCCGACCCATGCCGGCGCACACAATGCTTGGAGTCTGTCCGGCCGAATGACAACGGATTTGAGATGCTGCAGGCTCGCTTGTGTTGGTCGCCGGTGGGTGGGGTCGCCAATCAAATCCTGAATGCTGAATTCAAATGAAGTTCAAATTTTGAACTTCTTGGTGAGACACCGACGCTGCAGCGGACCACTGGACCGCTGCACGCCGCCCTCGACGCGATCCTCGCCCCGACGCCTCGAAGAGCAACCCAGTCCCTACCGCCGAGCCGGTTCAGCCGGGTGATGACCTGGTCTCACGCTCGTCAGGTCCGGCGTGCGGTGGCGCGGTAATTTCCGGGCGTCGTGTCGTGTTCGCGACGGAATGCCTTGGTGAATGCGAACGCTGAGCCGTAGCCGATTGCACCGGCGACCTGTGCCACGGGTTTGTCGGTTTCGCGAAGCAGGCGTGCGGCTGTTGTCATGCGCCAGTGGGTGAGGTAGGTCAAGGGTGGCTGACCTACTAGCGTGGTGAACCGGCGCGCGAACGCCGCGCGGGACAGACCAGTCGTTGCTGCAAGCTGGTTCACGGTCCAGGGGCGTGCAGGTTGCTCGTGGATGACGGCGAGTGCGCGGGCAATCACGGGGTCGGCGAGGGCCGCCGACCAGCCTTCTGTTTGCGCGGCGTCCTGCAGCCAGGCGCGCAACATGTACACCAAGAGAGCGTCCACCAGGGACGGCGTGACCGCCGTAGCGCCGACAGGTTGGTTCTCCAGTTCCGCGCCGAGGAGTGCGATCATGGCCCGGAGCTCTGGATTGCGGCCCGGGCGGGCGGTTAGATGCAGCACGTCGGGAAGGCTCTTCAGCAACGGGTGCGACCGGTGCCGTTGCAGCAGGTAGGCGCCGCACACCGTGGTGGCGCGAGTGCCTTTACCGGGCAGCACAACCCGCCCGATCGGCGCGGTGGGTGTGCCCTTCTGGGGGGAAAAATCGGTGAGCGGGACACCGGGTGCGGACACTAAGGCATGCGCGCCGCCACGGCCGAGTAGCACCACGTCGCCGGGACCGAGTTGGATCGGCTCAGAAGATGCCGGAGTGTCGGGCGTCTCAACCAGCCAACACGTGCCCTGTAGCACGACGTGGAAAGCCGCGCCCGTGATGTGGTGGAAGCGTAGCCCCCACGGCGCGTACGCCTCGGTATATGCGGCCACGGGTCGACCGACGCGCATGGCGGCGAGAATGTCGGCCATCACATCCATGACGTTCACGTTAGTCGTCCACGAGAGCGAGACGCTTGGACAAGGTGACGAGCGATTCAGCCATTCCCCGTCTCGTCGCTTCGTCCTTAGCCTGGCGTGGGACGGCACAAATAAGAACGGAAACGGAGACGGGCGATGAACGTTTTGGTGACAGGTGCGACTGGCAAGGCGGGCAGGCAGATGGTCGAACAGCTGGCCGCCGCAGGCATGGCTGTGCGTGCGGGCAGCCGCCATCTGGGCCCGGCGTCGCCCGGCGTCACTCCGGTCATATTCGACTGGTACGACAAGACGACCTGGGCCCTGGCCTTGGGTGAGGCCGACGGCTTGGTGGTGAAGGGCCTTGACCTCGACCATTACGCCCACGAGACGGTGGCCCAGTTGATTGCCTCCGCGCCACTTGTGCGCCACGTGGTTTTCCTGTCCGCGACGGGCGTCGAGCACTTGCCCGACGATCATCCGCGCCGCGCATTGGAGTTGGTCGTGGAGAACTCCGGCAGGCAGTGGACCATTTTGAGGGCGAACTGGTTCATGCAGAACTTCGATGAAGACGAGCGCGTTTTCGCCGAGGCACTGCGCAGCCGAGGCGAACTGCACGCACCAACCGGCCAGGCCAAGGTCAGCTTCGTAGATACCCGCGACCTAGCTGCGGCCACCGCCGCGGCACTGACCCGGCGTCAGCCCGGGGGCCACGCGTACACCATCACCGGCCCCGACTCGGTTACCTTCGGTGAAGTGGCCGAGGCCATCGGCCGCACGACCGGGCGCACCATCCGGCACGTGGACGAGACATTCGCCGAACACCGTGAACACATGCGCGGCCCCGGGATACCGGCCGACTACGCCAACCACATCAATGAGTTGTTCAAGGTGGCAAGAACCGGCGTACAAGCCCCTGTAAGCGGCGACTATCAAATGCTCACCGGAAACCCGCCACGCACGCTGCACGCATACATGAAGGAAGCCTGGACACCAGCCCCAGCCATGGCGTCCACCGGGTGAATGTGCTAAGAGCCAGTCTGCCTTGTGAGGCGCCCGTTCCGGTGGCGCGCCGCCGCCATGGAGCCGGCTACCAGTGTCAGCCTCCGCCGGGGCCAGGCGGGTTGCCGGGTTGGATCGGGTTACCCGGTGTCGGCGGGGTCGTCGTTCCGACGGTCGGTGCGGTCACGGTGACGGTGCTCGTGCTGGTGCCACTGGGAACCGATGAGGGTTGAGCCGTCGTGGTGGCGCCGCCGGTGGGGACCGCGGTGGTCGTGGTGACGATCGAGGTCACCGTTGAAGTGGAGGTGGAAGTGCTGGTCGTGGCGGCGGGGGCGATGACGCCGCACGCCACTCGTTTACCGGAATCGCCCGTGGCCAGTGTTTCTTCGTCTGGGCCCGGCACGCCGTTGTGGGTGTAGCGCGGCGGGATATTGGCGAAGTTGTCGGGGTCCTGGTGGATGATTAGGGCGCTACCCTCCCCGCCCCGCAAGTCGGCCGCAGTTAACGCGTCGGTGGTGGTGACGAGTTTTGCCGAGCCGTCCGACCGGACCTCCAAGGAGGTGAGATCGCCGCTGGCGGGATGACCGGTGTGACCCGGCGCTTGGTAGTGGCCTCCAGCGGAGTTGAAGTCGCCGGGCTCGCCACCGGTGGGAGCGACGGAGTTGGCCTCACATTTGCCCACCGAGTGGATGTGCATCCCGTGAAAGCCCGGGGTCAGTATGCGGGCGGTCATGGTTTCCACCGTGACCGTGGCATATCCGTTGGCGAAATCGAGGGTTGCGTTGGCGACGGGCGTCCCGTCGGCGGTCTTGAGTTGCGTGGTCAGTCTTTCTGTGCCGGGTGGCGGGCTGCTGGTGCCCGACGACGTCGAGGAGCTCGGCTGGTTGGATGGCTGGTTCGAGGTGCAGGCGCTCAACGCGGCGACGGGTACGGCGAGCAGAGCGGCGGCCACGGTCAGGTGCTTCAACATGACCGCGGCATACCCCGAAGCGCCATCATCAAACCGGCCGACCGCGTAGCCCAGCCGCGGAGACGGGCCGAACCGAGTGATCTGCGTTGAGGAAATCGGGTCCTCGACCTGCAGGCACGGAGCGGCGCGCGTCAAGCGGCGTCGATCACCCGCTGTATTCGGACGGTTGCTAGCGTGTCTGGTTCGGCCGAATCGCCCAGCGAAATGCACGACAACCGATCGAAGCTTTGACTTGAGGAGCGCGTCGACCTCGACTGGCGCCCTGGAGTCTGCGCTGATCGCCCTGGTCGCGTCCGCATGAGCTTTCGCGTCAGATCTGCCGCGGATACAGAGACCGGATTTTCGGGTGGCGCCATCCAGACAAGGCCTCGATCGGTGCTGCGCTTCGTCGTCTCGACCCGATGACTCGGCCGTCCGAGGAATCACTACGCTGCGGGATTCGCTGGCTGAGCCGGGGGCGCTGCGACGTCTGGTTTTCACGTGCGGCGCCAGGGGTATGGCGGTAGGTTAGCGGCGCATCCGCGTGCTGACATTCGGCACACAGGTACAGCCCGGACGGCTCCGCAACCGCAGCGTGGCGGTGCGATGGGGCCGTCCCGCCCGGGGTGGCTCCCGGACCCGAGACTGCCCGGGAGCCACCCGCCCCGGTCATCGTTATGTGGCGTCGCTGTGCGCCCATCACATCGGTGCAGACCCATCCTGGTCGGCGAACCAATGTCGGCATCGCCTGATTTCTCACCCGGAAGCTCAGCGTGATGTTGAGGTCCGGCCGCGGTTCCACTCGACGACCTCGGCAAGCGGGCGACGGGGAGTCGGGGGAAGGGGGTCGGCGTTGACCTGTGCCCACCCGATGCGGATTAACGTCTGCGGGAATCCAACGTTGCCGAACACGTCTTCGGTTACGGCCGCTCGAGTTTCGGTGATCGTTAGGGGTTCGGTGAGGGGGCAGCTGGTCAGACCCAGTGTGGTGGCGCTGAGCAGCACCAGGCTGGTGGCCTCCCCGGCGCGCAGCCACGCCAACGGGGTGTCGTCGCGGGTGCCCAAGGCCACCACGGCGCCATCGTGGTGGGCGCTGAGGTGGCCGCGCTGGGTCGGCCC
>JAOPWC010000020.1 GCA_025965895.1 Mycobacterium sp. | reverse complement strand
GTTCGCGGTCAACCCGTTCAAGCCAGGGCAGACGGCCAACGGTTAACAATGTTTTCACAGCGAATTCATTGGTGTAACCCACGCAACACCTACTTCAGGGTCGGCATCATCGAAAACATGACCGAATCACCTGAACCTCGCACCGAACCCACAGCCGCCGGAACGGCGCCACCGCCATATCGGCGCGACGCGCCTGACGAGGGGCCCTACCGCCGAAACCGCCTCAACGCGGTGTTGGCGTTGGTCGGCATCATCGCCGGCACCGTGTTCATCATCGCAGTCGTGTTCTTCTCCGGATTCATCCTCGGCGCGCACGCAGGCGGCGGCCACCACCACCACGGCGAAGACGGGCACCACTGGCACGGCTCGTCGATGTCCCACCGCGGCGGACCGCCAATGGGTCAGTGGCAGTCCCCGGGCGGCCCGGGCATGATGGGTCCCGGCGGGCAAATGGGTCCAGGTGGCCCGTTCGGCCCCGGTGCTACGCAATCGCCGACGACAGCGCCGAGCACGACGCCGCACCCGTAAGGATTTCGTGAGCCTTTCTTGACTCATTCCAGAAAAGGCGCATACTTGACCACGTGACCACCGCGCCACCTGACTGTGAGCCCGGCACCCTTCTGCGGGGTGCCGGGCTTCGTGTCACCGCGCCGCGGGTCGCGGTACTGAAAGTTCTTGCCGCACATCCGCACGCGACAGCAGACGAGATCACGACCGAGGTCCGTGGCTCGCTCGGATCGGTCTCCACGCAGGCCGTTTACGACGTGCTGCGGGCGTGCGTTGCCGCGGGTCTGGTGCGGCGTATCGAGCCGGCCGGATCGTCGGCGCTCTACGAGACACGCACGGGTGATAATCATCACCACGTCGTGTGTCGACTTTGCGGGGCTATCGGTGACGTCGATTGCGTTATCGGGGAAGCGCCTTGTCTGGATCCGTCCGACCTCGGCGGATTCGCCGTCGACGAGGCCGAGGTTGTGTTCTGGGGTACCTGTGCAGATTGCCGTGCCTCCGGGAGACCTATGGGACAGCCCATGGACGACCGTTCAACGACAACGAGGAGATGAGATAGAGAAATGACGGATATGTACACAACGACGGATGCCGGCATCCCGGCGCCCAGTGACGACACGTCGCTGACCGTCGGCCCGGATGGCCCTATTCTGCTGCAGGATCACTATCTGATCGAGCAGATGGCCAACTTCAACCGGGAGCGCATTCCGGAGCGTCAGCCGCATGCCAAGGGCGGTGGCGCGTTCGGTCACTTCGAGGTGACCAACGACGTCAGCCAGTACACCAAGGCGGCGGTGTTTCTGACCGGCACCAAGACCGACACGCTGATCCGGTTTTCCACCGTGGCCGGGGAGCGGGGCAGCCCAGACACCTGGCGCGACCCGCGCGGGTTCTCGCTCAAGATGTACACCACAGATGGCAACTTCGACATGGTCGGGAACAACACCCCGGTGTTCTTCATCCGCGACCCGTTGAAGTTCCAGCACTTCATCCGCTCGCAGAAGCGCATGCAGGCCACCAACCTGCGCGATCACAACATGCAATGGGACTTCTGGAGCCTGTCCCCGGAGTCCGCGCATCAGGTGACATGGCTGATGGGTGATCGGGGCATCCCGAAGACCTGGCGGAACATGAACGGCTACTCCAGCCACACCTACAGCTGGCTGAACGCTGCCGGCGAGCTCTTCTGGGTGAAGTACCACTTCATTACCGATCAGGGCATCGACTTCCTGACCCAGGAGGACGCCGACCGGCTGGCCGGCGAGGACGGTGACTACCACCAGCGCGACCTGTACACGGCGATCGAGAACGGTAACTTCCCGAGCTGGACGCTGAAGGTGCAGATCATGCCGTTCGAGGACGCGAAAACCTACCGGTTCAACCCGTTCGACCTGACGAAGGTGTGGCCGCACAGTGACTATCCGCTCCACGAGGTCGGCCGGCTGACGCTGGACCGCAACGTCACCGACTACCACACCGAGATCGAGCAGGCCGCGTTCGAGCCCAACAACATCGTGCCGGGCACCGGATTGAGCCCGGACAAGATGCTGCTCGCTCGCGGCTTCTCCTACGCCGACGCCCACCGGGCACGGCTCGGGGTCAACTACAAGCAGATCCCGGTCAACTCACCGAAGGTCGAAGTGCACAGCTACTCCAAGGACGGGGTAATGCGGATCAGAAACGCCACCGACCCGGTGTACGCGCCGAACTCCTTCGGCGGCCCGCACGCGGACCCGCAGCGTGCCTCAGAGGTGCACTGGTACGCCGATGGCGAGATGGTTCGCCAGGCATACACGCTGCGTCCCGACGACAGCGACTGGGGCCAGGCCGGCACGATGGTCCGCGAGGTCCTGGACGATGCCGCGCGGGAACGCTTGGCCCACAACGTCATCGGACACGTCTCTGATGGCGTGAAGGAGCCGGTGCTTTCGCGGGTGTTCGAGTACTGGCGCAACATCGACGCTGATCTCGGTAAGAAGATCGAGGAAGGCGTCCGCGCCAACTTGAACGGCAACGGCAGGTAATCGCTCACGCACGGCGCCCCGGTTGGGTAGGCAACCGGGGCGTCTTGCTGTTTACCGTGCGGCTGGCATGATCGTGCCCATGAGCATCGAAGTCGTTTACACCGCAGAATCCACGGCAACCGGGGGTGGCCGCGACGGCCACGTGAATTCCTCAGACGGCAAGATCGACATGGACACCCGGCCCCCGAAAGAAATGGGTGGCAGCGGCGAGGGCGTCAACCCCGAGTTGCTGTTTTCCGCCGGTTACGCCGCGTGCTTCCTGGGTGCGCTGCGGCTGGTCGCCAAGAACAACAACGTCAAGCTCGACGATGCCAGCGGCATCACCACCCGGATCGGCTTCGGCAAGGACTCCGAGGGCGGCTTCGGGCTCACCGCTGATCTGGTCGGTTATCTACCCGGCCTCGAGCAGGCCCAGGCAGACGATCTGATGGGCAAGGCGCACCAGGTGTGCCCATATTCCAAAGCCACCCGCGGCAACATCGACGTCACGCTGTCGGCGAAGGTCTAGGGGATGCGGATCGCCGCCGCAGCGATGGGCGTCGGTCTCGCAATCGGCTTGGCCGCGCCGGCGTACGCCAAGACATCTGACCCCGGCGTCGTGAATTACGCGGTGATGGGCAAGGGCTCGGTGGGCAACATCGTCGGCGCAACGATGCGGTGGGAGAGCTTCTTCTCTCAGCCGTTCCAGGGTTACTGGGTCGACATCCCGGTGTGCAACAACTGGGCCGACATCGGCCTGCCCGAGGTGTACAACGATCCCGACCTCGCGTCGTTCAGCGGTGCCGAGACGAAAGAGTCGCCGACCGACGAGACCCATTACGTCAAGCAGGCTGTCGGCGTCTTCGCGAACACTGACGCGGCCGACCGCGCGTTCCACCGGGTGGTCGACCGCACCGGCGGCTGTTCGGGGCAGACCACGGCAATGCACCTCGACAACGGCACCACGCAGGTCTGGTCGTTCACCGGCGGGCCGCCGACCGCGACCGATGCGACATGGGTCAAGCAGGAAGCGGGCACCGACCGCCGCTGCTTCACCCAGACCCGCAGCCGGGAGAATGTGCTGCTGCAGGCGAAGGTGTGTCAATCCGGCAACGGCGGCCCGGCCGTCGACGTGCTTGCGGGCGCTATGCAGAACGCACTCGGCCAGTAACACCCCGGGATCGTGGGTACACGTGACCAACGTGTCAGTGGAGATCGCCGGTTCTTGTCGGTGCCCTCTGGAAGATTGAGGGTGGACACCTACCCGGAGGGATGGTCGAGAAGATGTTCGCAGCCACGTCCCAGGTGGACCGCCCCGGCCCGGGATACGCCTACGACACTCCGCTGACCACGTGGGCCGCGGCGGCCGACCACATCGCCGCCGGCTGCCTGGCCGACACTCCTGTCGGACCCGTCGGCATCGAGTTGGAAGCGCATTGCTTCGACGTCGACGACCCGGACCGGCGTCCCGGGTGGGGCGAGCTGTGCGAAGTCATCGAGTCGTTGCCACCGTTACCCGGCGGCAGCGTTGTCACGGTGGAACCCGGTGGCGCCGTCGAGCTGTCCGGCCCGCCGTTGGCCGGCGCCGTCACCGCGATCGATGCGCTGCTGGCGGACCGCGCGGTAGTGCGTGACATCTTCGGTGATGCCGGCCTGGGCCTGGTGCTGCTCGGCGCCGACCCACTCCGCCCGCCGCGCCGAGTCAACCCCGGCGCGCGCTACCGGGCCATGGAGCAGCACTTCGCCGCCGCCCATACCGGTGCGGCCGGTGCGGCGATGATGACGTCGACGGCGTCAGTCCAGGTCAACCTCGAGGCGGGGCCTGCCGACGAGTGGGCGGAGCGGGTACGTCGCGCGCATGCCCTGGGGCCGGTGATGGTCGCGATCACCGCGAATTCGCCGCTGCTGGGCGGCGAATTCTCGGGATGGCGCAGCACCAGGCAACGCGTGTGGGGTCAACTCGACACCGCGCGATGCGGCCCCGTGCTGGGTGCCAGCGGTGACGACCCGGCCAGCGACTGGGCTCGGTATGCGTTGCGGGCGCCGGTCATGCTGGTGCACAGCGACGGGGCCGCTATACCGGTGACCCGCTATGTGCCGTTCGCCGACTGGGTCGAGGGACGGACGTGCCTGGGGGACCGCCAACCCACAGCGGCGGATCTGGATTACCATCTGACCACGCTGTTCCCGCCGGTGCGGCCGCGTCGTTGGCTCGAGATCCGCTATCTGGACAGTGTGCCCGACGCGCTGTGGCCCGCCGTGGTGTTCATGCTGGTCACGCTGCTCGACGACCCGATTGCCGGCGACATCGCCGCCGAGGCCACCGAGCCGGTCGCCACCTCGTGGGACACCGCTGCCCGCATCGGCCTGGAGGACCACCGGCTGCAGCCGGCCGCCGCCCGCTGCGTCGGCGCCGCTGCCGAGCGTGCGCCCGCGTGGCTGCAGGACGGCATGCAGCAGCTGGTGCGCATCGTCGAGCAAGGCAGCTGCCCCGGTGACGACTTCGCCGAGCAGGCGATCCGCTACGGGATCGGATCGGCCGTGACACTGCTGGCGAAGGGCGGAGCATGAGCACACGCGATGTGCTGGCCCGCGACCTCGCTTCGGCGCGTGAGCGAACGTTATCGCTCGTCGACTTTGACGACGGGGAGCTGCACCGCCAGTACCACCCGCTGATGAGCCCGCTGGTGTGGGACCTCGCGCACATCGGGCAGCAGGAGGAGTTGTGGCTGCTGCGCGGCGGCAATCCCGACCGGCCCGGCATACTGCCTGCGAAGGTCGACTCGCTGTACGACGCGTTCATCCATTCCCGCGCCAGTCGGGTCGACCTGCCGCTGCTGTCGCCGACAGAGGCCCGCGCCTATTGCCGGACGGTGCGTTCGCGTGCCCTCGACGCGCTGGATGCGCTGCCGCAGCACGAGACCACATTCCCGTTCGCGCTGATCATCAGCCACGAGCACCAGCACGACGAGACCATGCTGCAGGCGCTGAACCTGCGCACCGGTCAGCCGCTGCTGGCGCCGGGCACGTCGCTGCCTGCCGGTCGATGCGGGGTGGCGGGCACAGCGGTACAGGTACCGGCAGGGCCGTTCGTGCTCGGTGTGGACACCGCGACAGAGCCGTACTCGCTGGACAATGAACGTCCGGCACACGTGGTCGATGTGGCCGCCTTCCGAATCGGCCGGGTGCCGGTGACCAACGCCGAATGGCAGGCGTTCATCGCCGACGGTGGCTACCGCCGCCGCGAGTGGTGGTCGGCGCGCGGCTGGGAGCACCGGCTGCAGGCGGGTCTCGAGGCCCCGGGCTTCTGGAACTCCGACCGCACCCGGACCAGGTTCGGCCACGTCGAGCAGATCCCGCCCGACGAGCCCGTCCAGCACGTCACCTATTTCGAAGCGGAGGCTTACGCGGCGTGGGCCGGAGCGCGTCTTCCCACCGAGGTGGAATGGGAGAAGGCCTGCGCGTGGGATCCGCAGACACAGACGCGGCGGCGGTTCCCGTGGGGTGAGGACGAGCCCACCGAGCGGCTGGCCAACCTCGGCGGCGGGGCGCGCCGTCCCGCCCCGGTCGGGGCATATCCGGCGGGCGCGTCGGGGTACGGAGCCGAGCAGATGCTCGGCGACGTCTGGGAATGGACGTGCTCACCGCTGCGGCCGTGGCCGGGGTTCACCCCGATGATCTACGAGCGGTACTCGCAGCCGTTCTTCGACGGCGACTACCGGGTGCTGCGCGGCGGATCGTGGGCGGTGGCGCCACAGATGCTGCGGCCCAGCTTCCGCAACTGGGACCATCCGATCCGGCGGCAGATCTTCGCGGGCGTCCGACTGGCCTGGGATGCGGACTGATGAGCGCTTGCGCGAAGAAGAGACAGTCGTTGATGAGCGCTTGCGCGAAGAAGAGACAGTCGTTGATGAGGGCTTGCGCGAAGAAGAGACAGTCCTGATGTGCCGCCACCTCGGCTGGCTGGGTGAGCCGCGCTCCCTGGCGGCGTTGGTGCTCGACCCGCCGTGCGGCTTACTGGTGCAGTCGTATGCGCCGCGCCGGCAGAAACACGGGCTGATGAATGCGGACGGGTGGGGTGTCGGGTTCTTCGCCGACGGGCCGCGGCGCTGGCGCAGCGCGTCGCCGTTGTGGGGTGAGGCGTCGTTCGCGTCGGTGGCGCCGGCGCTGTCGAGCCGGTGCGTGGTGGCAGCTGTCCGGTCGGCCAGTGTCGGGATGCCGATCGAGGCGAGCGCGTCGGCTCCGTTCACCGACGATCAGTGGCTGCTGTCGCACAACGGGATCGTCGACCGCGAGGTGTTGCCACCCGCTCCGCATGCCGAGTCGGTGGTCGACAGCGCCCGGCTGGCGGCGTTGATCTTCAACCGCGGACTCGACGCGCTGGGCGACACCATCGCCGAAGTCGGCGCCGCCGATCCGAACGCACGGCTGAACATCATGGCCGGAAATGGCTCTCGGCTTCTCGCCACGACATGGGGTGACACGCTTTCGGTGCTGCGCGCCGACGACGGTGTGGCACTGGCCAGTGAACCCTACGACGACGATCCTGCCTGGGAGGACGTGCCTGACCGCCTTCTCGTCGAGGTGACAGGCCGCGGGGTGGCGTTCACCCCACTGGAAGGATCCCGATGAACGCTTGCGCGAACAGGAGACGAAACAGATGAGCGTCATGCTCGCGAACCACCTCGAGGCCGACTCCGCGATCCGCGCGTTGCGCCGCGACGTGGCGCACGGACTGCGCCAAACGCCGAAGTCTCTGCCGCCCAAGTGGTTCTATGACGAGGTTGGCAGCGACCTGTTCGATCAAATCACCAGGCTGCCGGAGTATTACCCCACCCGCACCGAGGCGGCGATCCTGAGGGCGCGCGCCGGCTCCATCGCCGAGGCCACCGGCGCCGACACTCTGGTGGAGTTGGGCAGCGGCACGTCGGAGAAGACCCGGATGCTGCTCGACGCATTGCGGGACCGGGGAACATTGCGGCGGTTCATCCCCTTCGACGTCGACGCCGGCATTCTGCGATCGGCGGGCGCGGCCATCGAGGCGGAGTACCCCGGTGTCGACGTCGACGCAGTGTGCGGTGACTTCGAAGCGCATCTGCCCGAGATCCCTGGTGGTGGCAAGCGTTTGGTGGTTTTCCTCGGCTCGACGATCGGCAATCTGACCGCCGCGCCGCGCGCGGAGTTCCTTGCCGCGCTGGCCGGCGTATTACAGCCGGGCGACGGCCTGCTGCTTGGCACCGACCTGGTGAAGGACACCGGGCGACTGCTCCGGGCGTATGACGACAGCGCCGGCGTGACCGCCGCGTTCAACCGCAATGTGCTGGCTGTGGTCAACCGCGAACTCGACGCCGACTTCGACCTCCACTCATACCGGCACGTCGCCCGGTGGAACGCCGACGAGGAGCGGGTCGAGATGTGGCTGCGCGCCGACGGTGACCAGAGCGTGCGCATCGGCGCGCTGGAGCTCAGCATCGAATTCGCCGATGGCGAGGAGATGTTGACCGAGGTGTCGTGCAAGTTTCACCCGGATGCCGTCACGTCGGAACTCGCGGCAGCCGGTTTGGGCCAGACGCACTGGTGGACCGACCCGGCCGGTGATTTCGGGCTGTCGCTTGCCGTGAAATGAGCGACCTGGGGCAGGCCTGGCGGGCGGCACGGCCAACGCCGGCCGGCATCCACCTCGACAGCGCGGCGTGCTCGCGGCAGAGCTTCGCCGCGATCGACGCCGCCGCGAACCACGCCCGCCGCGAAGCCGAGATCGGCGCATACGTCGCGGCCCAGACGGCCGATCCGGCGCTGACCGCCGCGAAGGCCGCCGTGGGCGACCTGACCGGGATGGCGGCCGACGACATTGTCTTTTCCACCGGTGCCGCGCATGCGTTAGACCTGCTCCTGAGCAGCTGGCCTGAATCCCGCCGTGTGATCGCCTGTCTTCCAGGCGAATACGGGCCCAACCTTGCCGTAATGGCCGCCAACGGGTTCGGCGTGCTGCCGCTGCCGGTAGACGGGCTGGGCCGCGCGCTGGTGGATGACGTCGCCGCGATGATCGCCGCCGATGCACCGACGCTGGTGCACCTGACCGCCCTCGGTAGTCATCGCGGCGTCGTACAACCGGTGGCCGGAATCGCCGAGGTCTGCCGCGGGCAGGCCGTTCCACTGGTGGTGGACGCGGCCCAGGCGATCGGGCACATCGACTGCGACATCGGCGCTGACGCGATCTACGCGACGTCGCGGAAGTGGCTGGCCGGCCCCCGCGGTGTCGGTGTCCTCGCGGTGCGACCGGAGTTGGCGAAGCGGCTGCGCACCCGGCTGCCGCCGGCGCATTGGCTACCGGACATTCCGCCGTTGCGCCGTCTGGAGCTGGGGGAAGCGAATATCGCCGCGCGGGTGGGGTTTTCGGCTGCAGTGCAGGAACACCTGGCCGCAGGCCCGCAGCTTGTGCGTGACAGGCTTGCCGAGGTGGGCAGCCTGACCCGCGAAGCGCTGGCGGATGCGACAGGCTGGCGGGTCGTCGAACCCGTCGACACGCCGAGCGCGATCACCACCCTGGCCCCCGTACACGGCGCGGATGTCAACCGCGTGCGAGAAGAGTTGATCGAGCGGTACGCGATCGTCACGACCGCCGCAGGCACCGAGCGCGCCCCGTTCGAGTTGGCGACGCCGGTGCTGCGGATATCGCCCCACGTGGACGTCACCGAGGACGACCTTACCCGCTTCTCCGAGATCCTCAGCTCGCTTTGTGTGCGGTGAGCAGGAATGCGGGCAGCTTCTGCCGGCCCTTCTCGTCGAGTTCGAAGCGCGGCTGGTCCGGCATCCCGGGGAACTGCGGGATCTTCGCGTGAATGCGTGCGGGCCTGATCTCGTCGATCTCCCAGTACTTCGAAACCGCTTCGCGCAGTTCGTCTTCGGTGACTTCGTTCGGCTTCGTCTCCAATTCCGGGGGAAAGGCGCCGGCGGCGAAAACCAGGATGAACAGCGACGCGCCGGGGGCTGCCGCGCGGCGGATCGAGCGCAGGTAGCCATCACGGGCCTCGACCGGAATCGAGTGAAACAGCGTACTGTCCAGGATGGTCGAGAACTTGCCGTCGAATCCGGTGAACGACGAGATGTCGCCCTGCACGAAGGTCGCCTTGTCGGACAGCCCGCGCTCCTTCGCTGCCGCGGTGGCGGCGGCGACCGCGGTAGGTGTGAGGTCGATGCCGACCACGGTGTGACCCCGCGCCGCTAGAGCCAAAGACGCCTCGGCGAAACCGCACCCCGCGTCGAGCACGTCACTGCGGAGCCTGTCGGCTTCGATCAACACCGCGACCTCCGGCTGCGGCTCACCGATGTTCCAGGGCGGCGGGCCTTCGAACGGGCCTTGTTGTCGGTACACGCTGTCCCAGTCCATGGCCTCCGACATGAAGCCCACGCTAACCGAGCAGTTCCCAGGTGTGCACGGGTTCGTTGCTGTGCATTAGCTGTGCATAGCGGCGCAACATCTCGGCCAGCGCCTGAGGCCGCGTCATACCCATCTGTTCCTGCAACGCGCACACCGTCTTGACTTGCCAGGCAGCACCGTTGATCCCGGTCCTGGCGCGCCCCTCGATGACACCCAGGTAGCGGTCCCGTACCGAAGTGGAGACTCCCCACCGGCGCAATCCCTCGTCAGCAAGCGGCAGCAACCCCCGCAGCACCAGCTCGTCGGGTGTCACCGCACCCATACCGGGCCAGTACAGCCGCGCGTGCATTCCGTGCCGGGCCGCGTCAAGGAAGTTCGCTCGTGCCGCAGGGAAACTCATCTGCGTCCACAGCGGACGATCCTCCTCCGACAGCGTGCGCAGCGCCCCGTAGTAGAACGCCGAATTCGCCATCATGTCGACGACGGTCGGGCCGGCAGGCAGTACCCGGTTCTCCACCCGCAGGTGCGGCCTGCCGTCGACGACGTCGTAGACCGGCCGGTTCCACCGGTAGATCGTGCCGTTGTGCAAGCGCAGCTCTGGCAGCAGGGGCGCCCGCCCCGCCGCCAACTCGGCCACCGGGTCCTCATCGGACATCTCCGGCAGCAGCGACGGGAAGTAGCGGACGTTCTCCTCGAACAGATCGAAGATGGAGGTGATCCAGCGTTCCCCGAACCACACCCTCGGCCGTACGCCTTGCGCCTTCAGCTCGTCGGAACGCGTGTCGGTGGCCTGGGTGAACAACTCGATACGGGTCTCGGCCCACAACTGGTGGCCGAGGAAGTACGGCGAATTCGCGCCGAGCGCCAGCTGCGGACCGGCCAGCACCTGTGCGGCGTTCCAGTTGTCGGCGAAGTCGGCCGGGGACACCTGCAGGTGCAGCTGCATACTGGTGCACGCGGATTCCGGTGCGATCGATCCGGTTTGGAGGCTCAACCGTTCCGGGCCTGCGATGTCGATGACGATGTCCTCACCGCGGGCCGTGAAGATCGAATCGTTGAGTGCCCGGTAGCGGACCGACTCGCTCATCCACTCGCCGGTCAGGTGCTCGGGCATCAGCGTCGGCAGGATGCCGATCATCACGATATGCGCGCCGTGTTGATTCGCTTTTGTTTCCGCGGCGTTCAGGCTGGCCCGCACATCAGATTCCAGCTCCAGTGCCGAGTCGCCGGGCAGGCGACGCGGCGGCACATTGAACTCGATGTTGAAGGCGCCGAGTTCGGTCTGGAACGCCGGGTCGGCGATCGCGGCAAGCACCTCCCGATTCGCCATCGCCGGCTGGTACTCCTCATCGACGAGGTTGCACTCGATCTCCATGCCGGTCAGCGGCCGCTCGAAGTCGAAGCTGGACTGGGCGAGCATGGTCTCGAACACGTCCAGTGACAGCTGCACCTTGCGGCGGTAATTCCGGCGGTGCGCGCCGCTGTACACGATCCGCTGAACTTCGTCGCCCACGTCGCTGATGCAACCTGCTCGCCGGGCCGATCGCAAGAAGATTGCCCGATTCACCGGGCATGATCACGGGTAGCCCGGGCCTATGGGGGAGATCACCGTAACGTTCGTCGGCAACGCCACGACGATCGTCTCGGCCGGAGACATAAGACTGCTGACTGACCCAAATTTTCTGCATCGGGGACAGCACGCTTATCTCGGCTACGGGCTGGTGTCCAAGAGACTCCGGGAGCCGGCGCTGAATGTCGACCAGTTGCCGGCGCTCGACGCGGTGGTGCTGTCACACATGCACGGCGATCACTGGGACCGGGTCGCGCAGAACGGACTGGACCGTCAGCTTCCGGTGCTGACCACCCCGCACGCCGCCAAACGGCTGCGGCATCGGGGTTTCGGCCGGGCCCGGGGGATGTCGACATGGCAAACCCACGCGATCAAAAAGGGGGACATGTCCGTGACCGTGACGTCGCTGCCCGGCAGGCACGCGCCGACTCCGATAGACCGCCTCCTACCCCCGGTGATGGGCAGCATGATCGAAGTGGCGCACGGCCAGGACACGCGGCGGCTCTATGTCTCCGGCGACACCTTGCTCGTCGACGAGCTCAACGAGATACCGGTGCGGTTCGCGTCGATCGACGCCGGCGTGCTGCACCTCGGCGGCACCCGGCTGCCGGCCGGGAACCGGCTGCCGATCGGGCTCACCGTGACGATGGACGGCGAGCAGGGGGCGCGGGCGGTCGAGGTGCTGCGGCTGCCGAAAACGATCCCTGTCCATTTCAACGACTACAGCGTGTTCGCGTCACCGCTGGCGGACTTCAAGGACGCGATGCAGCGCCGCGGCATGGTCGACCGGATCGTCGAACTCGAGCGCGGCGCGTCGGCGACGGTGTGAGGCGGAACGAGGCGAAATGGTGCCAAATAGGTTGTGTGCGAGCCGTATCGAAAACTTCTCCCCGGTGGCTCACCTCGTGCTCTAATGGCGATATCGATACGCTTCGTGGCCCGCTGGGCCTGTCGTTGCCGCTCCGGCCGCTGAAGGTGCCCGGGGTGGCTCGCGTCGGCCATCTTCCGCGTGGCCGGATCCTCAAGTTGGCCGGCCGGGGCAGCACCTACGTGGTGGATTCCGGTCCCGCCGCCGGCGGTCCGACGTTCGTGCTGCTGCACTCGGTCGCATGTACCGGACTTTTGACGTGGTATCCCTCCCTGGAGGTGTTACGTGGGTTCGGGCGCGTGGTGGTGTTCGACCAGCGCTGGCACGGCTCAGGCATCACCTCACCTCGATTCTTGCTGGAGGACTGCGCCGACGACGTCGCGGCGCTGGCGGACACGCTCGGCATCGAAACGTTTGTGCCGATCGGTTTTTCGATGGGATCGCTGGTCGCCCAGCTTGCCTGGCAGCGTCACCGGGACAGGGTCGACGGATTGGTGCTGTGCGCGGCGGCCGCAACGTTCGGCCGCGCAGCCCACGAGCGGATCGCGACGGGTGTCTTCGCAGCGCTGCTGGAGGCTCTCAGTCCGCAGCCGCGGTCGGCACCCGCCACGCCGCTCCTGTCCGGGGCAGATGAAACCGTGTCCCACGACCGCCTCTGGGCGGTGGGCCAGTTCCGTACGACCAGCTCCGGAGCGATGTTGCGTGCGCTGGCGGAGATCACCCGGTTCGACTCCAGGTCCTGGATCGCTGACATCGATGTGCCGACCTCGGTGGTGATTCCGCTACGCGACCGGGTCATCTCGCCACGCCACCAGCAGTGGCTGGCCCGCCGGATTCCGGATGCTTACGCGGTGAGCGTCGACGCCGGACATGCCTGCTGCACGCTGCAGTCGGGGGTGTTCGTGCCGGCGCTGCGCTGCGCGGTCGATTCGGTGGCCAGCCGATTGCCGGTGTCGCGGTTGTTTTCAGAGGCGCGCGACGACAACCTGAGGTCCCCAGAGGTCGTTGCGTAGCCGCACGTCGATGCCTGGATCGGCGTGCGCGGCCAGCGCCCGCAGCGCCGACCGGCTGTAGGCGCGCAGTGAACTGATGAATCCGTCGTGCGCGAACGGGAACACCGCAGCGAGCGGTACGAACGTCGCCAACTGCACCAGGTGCAGCGGTGACGGCAGCCGCGGCAGGTCGATGATCAGCAGCTTGTCGGCGACCCGGGTGCCTTCGGCGATCGCCCGCGCGGCCTGCCGCGGCGGCAGGTGGTGAAACGACATCGCAAACACCGCCAGGTCGTAGGACCCGTCGGCGGCGTCGATCGCGGTCGCGTCCATCACCCGCACGGTCGCGCGCGGATGGTGCCCGAGGTCACCCGCGGCGATCGCGGCCACCGAGGCCGGATCGACATCGGTGATCGTCAGGGTCGCGGTGGGGTGCCACTCGAGGATCAGCCGCGACAGAGCGCCGTGGCCGGCGCCGAGTTCGAGGATTGCCGGGTCCGGCACGTCGGCCACCTGGGCCAGCGCCAACGTGGCGTTGCGCTCATGCTCCTTGAAAACCGTGCCGATCCAGTCCAGCGAGCGCATCACCCGGCGCTTGAGCCCGACGTCGACGTCGTCGCGGTCCAGGTACTCCTGGCAGTCGGTCTGAAGCATGCGGTCCAACCACGATGCATCCGGGCCGCCACGCGGCATGCCGTCGAGGTTGGGGATCTTCACGCCCATATGGGACATCATGGACGATTGCACGTGATCCCTACGCAACGCCGTCTCGCCGAGGAGCACCGTGGCCGAGTTCGTCGCCTCGATCGACCAGGGCACCACCAGTACCCGCTGCATGATCTTCGACCATTCCGGCGAGGAGGTGGGCCGCCACCAGCTTGAACACGAGCAGATCCTGCCGCGCGCGGGATGGGTGGAGCACAACCCGGTTGAAATCTGGGAACGCACGACGTCGGTGCTGGCGTCGGCGCTGAACAAGACGAACCTCATCGACACCGACCTGTGCGCCCTGGGCATCACGAACCAGCGCGAGACGTCGCTGGTGTGGAACCGGCGCACGGGGCGGCCGTACTACAACGCGATCGTCTGGCAGGACACCCGTACCGCCCGGATCGCGTCGGCGCTGGAGCGGGACGGCCGGGGCGACGTGATCCGGCGCAAGGCCGGCCTTCCCCCGGCGACCTATTTCTCCGGCGGCAAGCTGCAGTGGATCCTCGAGAACGTC
The DNA here is from genome assembly GCA_025965895.1 of Mycobacterium sp. Taxonomy (GTDB): domain Bacteria; phylum Actinomycetota; class Actinomycetes; order Mycobacteriales; family Mycobacteriaceae; genus Mycobacterium. The sequence continues at coordinate 43,145 of JAOPWC010000020.1, read as the reverse complement.
GACGGGGTGCGCGAGGCCGCCGAGAGCGGCGACGCTATCTTCGGCACCACCGACAGCTGGGTGGTCTGGAACCTGACCGGCGGCCCTCGCGGCGGCGTGCACGTCACAGACGTCACCAATGCGAGCCGCACCATGCTGATGAACCTGGAAACACTGGACTGGGACGACGAACTGCTGTCGTTCTTCGGGGTCCCGCGCCAGATGCTGCCGGAGATCAGGTCGTCGTCGTCGCCGGAGCCGTACGGAACCACGCATCCGTCCGGACCGCTGGACGGAGAAGTGCCGTTGACCGGCATCCTCGGGGACCAGCAGGCGGCGATGGTCGGCCAGGTGTGCCTGACAGAAGGCGAGGCCAAGAACACCTACGGCACCGGCAACTTCCTGTTGCAGAACACCGGCGAGAGCATCGTCCGCTCGGAACACGGGCTGCTGACCACGCTCTGCTACCAGTTCGGAGACGCGAAACCGGTTTATGCGCTGGAGGGTTCGATCGCGGTCACCGGTTCGGCGGTGCAGTGGCTGCGCGACCAGCTCGGCATCATCAGCGGAGCTGCGCAGAGCGAATCGCTGGCCCGCCAGGTCGAGGACAACGGCGGCGTGTACTTCGTGCCGGCATTCTCCGGGCTGTTCGCGCCGTACTGGCGTTCCGACGCGCGCGGCACGATCGTCGGGTTGTCGCGGTACAACACCAATGCGCACCTGGCGCGAGCGACGTTGGAGGCGATCTGCTACCAGAGCCGCGATGTGGTCGATGCGATGCACGGGGACTCCGAGGTGCATCTCGAGGAGCTGAAGGTCGACGGCGGCGTCACCGCCAACGATCTGTGCATGCAGATCCAGGCCGACGTGCTCGGCGTCGACGTGGTGCGGCCGGTGGTGGCGGAGACGACCGCGCTGGGTGCCGCGTACGCGGCCGGACTGGCGGTCGGGTTCTGGGCGGATCCGTCTGATCTGCGGGCGAATTGGCGTGAGGACAAACGCTGGACGCCGAACTGGAGCGACGATCAGCGAGCCGCCGGATACGAGGGCTGGAAGAAGGCCGTCCAGCGAAGCTTGGACTGGGTGGAGGTGTGATCATTCCGCGACGGCGTCGAGCTCCCGGCGGGTGTCGCCGTCGAGTTCGAGGTCGGCGACCGCCATGTTCTCCTCGAGGTGCCGCACCGACGAGGTACCCGGTATCAGCAACACATTGGGCGCCACCGTCAGCGTCCACGCCAGCGCGATCTGCGCGGGAGTGCGACCCAGCTGCTCGGCGGTGCGCTGCACGACGGGGTTGCCGAGCACGGGATTATCTGCGGCAAAACCTGATCCGAGTGGGAAGAACGGGACGAACGCGATGCCGCGCTCGGCGGTTTCCTCCAGCAGCGGCTGCGACGATCGGTCGACGAGGTTGAACGCGTTCTGCACGGTCACGATCTCGGTGCGCTGCAGCGCGAACCTCAGGTGCTCGAGCGTGATGTTGCTCAGCCCGATCCCGGCGATCAGCCCCTCGTCGCGGGCCTTGATCATCGCGGTGAGCTGATTGTCGAACTCCTCGCGACGAAGGGTGCCTGGTCTGTTCGGGTCCGGTGCGTCGGTGTCCATCACCCGCAGGTTGACGGCGGCGAGCTGGTCGACGCCGAGCGTGCGCAAGTTGTCTTCGATGCCGCGGCGCAGTTCGTCGGGTTCGTGCGCCGGCAGCCAGCCGCCGTTGTCATCGCGGCGGCCACCGACCTTGCTGACCAGTGCCAGGTTGTCGGGGTACGGGTGCAATGCCTCGTGGATGAGCTCGTTGGCGACATCGGGTCCGTAAAACTGGGCGGTGTCGATGTGGTCGACGCCCAGCTCCACGGCCCGATGCAGCACTGCGAGGGCAGCATCACGGTCGCGCGGCGGCCCGAAGACGCCTGGACCGGGAAGCTGCATGGCACCGAAACCTATACGTGCGACCGAGAACCGGCCGAGCGGGACACGTTGCATGGCCTCAGGCTAGGCGAGCCCGGCCGGCTCTCGTGGTCGTGTTACTCAGTCTGGCCTTACTCGGTCTGGCCTTACTCGGTCTGGCCTTACTCGGTCTCGCCGAGGATGCCGTAGATGTCGCGTCGCGCGTTGTTGACGATCTCGACGATGCGCTTCTGCTGCTCAGGTGTGGCAGCGTGCGCCGCCTGGAACAGGGCGCCGGTGATCTGGCCCAGCGCGGTTCGCAGGTTGACCTCGTTGGGATCGACGCCTTCGGCGACCTTCTCCCACGGTGGGGTATCGGTCTTCGCGGCGGCCTGACGGCCGTCCTCAGTGAGCTCGAAAAGTTTTCTGCTGCCGTCGCTTTCGGTCGCGACGATGAGGCCCTCGTCGACGAGCAGTTGCAGCGTCGGGTAGACCGAGCCGGGGCTCGGCCGCCACAAGCCGTTGCTGCGCTCGCTGATCTCCTGGATCATCTCGTAGCCATGCATCGGCCGCTCGGTCAGCAGCGCGAGAATGGCCGCGCGAACGTCGCCGCGACGACGACCACGCCCACGGCCACGGTGTCCCCGCGGGCCGCCAGGCCCGAAGCCCAATCCCGGGCCGAATCCAGGTCCGAAGCCGGGACCGAATCCCGGCCCGAACCCGGGCCCGAACGGGCCGCCGCGGTGGCCGGCGGCGTGATTGCGAACCTGGTCGCGGATGAATCCGCGAATCTCGCGACGAGCCTCGCGCCGCTGCTGGTGCAGCTCGCGTCGCACCGCAGGCCCGAAGCCGAACCCGAAACCAGTCGGCCCTTCGTGCGGGCCGTCGAATGTGTGTGTCATGGAAGTCTCTCTTCTCGTCCCGGGGAACGCTGGCTGCGCTCCCGTTATGTCAACGATATATCGAAAACTATCGTGATGCAACGTTCGGTGTCGGGTCGACGCGTTACGCCGGTCCGTTGCGTGGCCGGGTGAGGAGGAACTCGTCAACGGGAGTGACCTCGCCGAACGGTCCGGTGATCGCGTAATGCGTGGCCTTGATCGTGGTGTTGCCGCCGGCGCGGCCCGGATCGACGTCAAAGAGGACGAAGCCGTATGGGTGGTCGCGGTCACGGAAAGCCGACCAGGGTGCATCCTCCGGAACGTAGATCGGGGCCTTGCGGCCGACCGCCGGGTCGAAGGCGCCGACGCCCGTCACGACGCGGCATCGGGGCTGGTCGAAGAACAAGGTGTTCGACGGCGCCGACGTTCCGCCTCCTCCGATCACCAGATGCACGGTTCCCTTGCTCGTGTCGATGACGTCAGTGCGCGTCGCCACCGGTATCGGGGTGCGCGTGTCGGTCGGCAAAACACCCCGGATCGGATGCGAGCGTTCGTAGTGGTGCTCGTGACCGCACACGACCAGATCGACACCGTAGCGGTCAAACAGCGGCAGCCAGTCCTGGCGAATGCCCAGATCGGCCCCGTTGGTGCGGTCAGCGGTGGAAATCGCCGTCTGGTGCATGCACACCACCAACCAGTCGATGTCGTGATTGGCGCGCGCGTTGGCGAGCTCGCGCTCCAGCCAACCCTTTTGGGCACCCGCCGAGTAGCCGCGTACGTAGGAGTTGCCACCGTCCTGGTAGCACACGTCATCGTTGTTCAGACTGACCACCCGCACGGAACCTGCAGTGAACGCGTACCAGAGCCCGCGCAGCTCGGGGTCGGACCCGGACTCCGGCAGCGCGAAATACGTCTGATACGCCCCGTAGCCGATCGGGCCGTTGCCCAATTCGTTCTCATGATTTCCCGCTGCCGGCATCCATGGCCGGTAACGGGCCGAGCGGGAATTGCTCTCGAACCAGTCCGACCAGGCCCGGATCCGGTCGTGGGCCAGGTTGGCGTAGCACAGGTCGCCGTTGACCAGATTGAACAGCGGATCCATACGCTCGATTGCCGCGGTGATGTCACCGGCCGCGGGCGAGCCGAGATTGTCGTTGACGAACGAGGCGCCTGCCATCCGGCCCAGCGTTGGGGTGGCCTGATCGCCAAAGCTGCTGAACCGCAGAGCGGCTCGGCCTGCCGGGGCGGTGCGGACGGTGCCGAGCACCGGAGACGCGCCGTCATGGACCGCGGCGTAAATATAGTCGCTGTCGGCCGTCAAACCACCGATTCGGGCGTGATTGACGAGAACCTCGGTGCCCGAGAACGCGTCCCGGTAAGTGCGCGTGTCCGCCGTCACGGTGTGCCAGAAACCGTCGTTCGGCGTGCCGACCATCACTCGCGGGTTGTGGACTCCTGTCGTGGTGTACCACGACACCACCACATCGGTGGACGCGTTCGCGCCGAACTGCAGGTGCAGGCCCGCGACAGGCGGGGCATTACTCCTGTCCGGCCGAAGCCAGACCTGCGGCCCGCGCCTCTGTGTGTGCACCAGCTCGGCACCCCCAAAACCGAGTCCGGCGCCGACGATGGCCGACGCCGCGCCAGTGGTCAACAGGTTGCGCCGGCTCAGTCCCAGTCGCTGTCCCTCGCCATTTCCGCTGGTTGGCGGTTGCTCGGCCACAGTCTCATTGTTACCCCGGCCGGGCGAATGACAGCACACACACAGGTGAACGGGGACGCGTCACACGATTGTCGTCAGGTGCGCCAGCTTCGGCTCGACGCCGTCGCCGGGAGTCATGCGTCGTAGCCGCCGAATCACCCACGGTGCGGCAAAGCTGGCCGCCCACTGCAGGTCGGCGCGAAGCCGGTTCACGGGTCCCCGTGACGTCAACGCATCAGGTGGTCCATAAAGTGTGTGCGGCACCGCGAGAGCGTCGAGCACCCGACCGGCCATCTGCCGGTGTCCCAGCGGAGCCAGATGGATCCGGTCGCCGTCCCACATTCGAGGGTCCCGGAACTCGGCGAAGCGCCAGAAGTCCACCAGGCCCAGATCCAGGTCGTCGACAATGGCGCGCAGCAGTTCGTTGTAGATCGCGGCGCGCCCCCGCAGCCGGCGAAACACCGGCACGGTTCCGATGTCGGCTGCGGTGAAGGTCACCACCCTTGCGCCGGTACGGCGCAGGCGTCCCAACGCCTGCGCGTAGCGCGCCATCATCGCGTCGAGATCCGTCCGCACCCTCAACAAGTCGTTCATCCCGGCGTAGATGGTGACGAGATCGGGTCGCAGCATGATCGCCGCGTCGATCTGGCCGGCGATGACGGCGTCCATGGTGCGACCGCGGATCGCCAGATTCGCGTAGCGGAACTCGGGGTTGTTGCCGGCCAGGTGAGCAGCCACCAAGTCGGCCCAGCCGCGAAGCCCGTTGCGACTGCCGGGATCCGGATCTCCGATCCCTTCGGTGAACGAGTCGCCCAGCGCAACATAGCGGGTGATCGCCGTCATCGCGTCATCCGGTCTGAGAACAGAAAAAGTGTTGCGGCATTGCGGCTCCCGAGACGATCACCGTATCAAGGCGGCGGCACCTTCTTCGACAGGAACCGCTGGTGGGGATTCACGATCCGGCGCTGCACGGTTTGACGTTCGCGTTCTTCACTGCGGAGTGTGCGACTGCGGAGTGTGCGACTGCGGAGTGTGCGCCGGATCCGGTCGGCCACGACTGCAGAATCGCCGGCATCGGACCCTGGTGCATTCATCGCCGACACGGTAACCGACAGGAGGACGGACCGCGACACGGGCCGGGGCAGGTATGCAAAGGTGTGTCGTGGGGCGGCAGGGCTGTGGTAACCGAGGTGTGCAGTGGCAGCTGATGGTCAGGACGGGACCGGAGACCAGGAGCGCGACGTCGACTATCGGTTCACCCTCGCCAACGAGCGTACTTTCCTTGCGTGGCAGCGGACGGCGCTTGGGCTCCTCGCCGCATCGGTGGCGATTATTCAGCTCGTTCCGGAGCTGGGTATCCCTGGAGGCCGGCACGTTCTCGGGACGCTGCTCGCGGTGTTGGCTACACTGACCGCCGGCATGGGTCTGCTGCGCTGGGAGCAGGTTGACCGCGCCATGCGACGCGGCAAGCCACTGCCCCGGCACCCCACACCTATCTATCTCGGAGTCGGCCTCATCGTGATCGGCGTTCTGATCTTGGCTTTCGTGCTGCGTAAGGCGATAACCGGTTGAACACGTCCGATTCCGGTGGCGTTCGAGATGGCGGGCTGCAGGCCGAACGAACCGCGCTGGCCTGGACCCGTACGTCGTTCGCAGTACTGGGCAACGGTCTGCTTCTGGTGCTCAAGCAGTTTCCCCATTACCACGGCCCGGTCCCGTTGATTCCGGGCGGCACGGCCGCGGTCGTCGCCTTCATCGTCTATCTGATTGGGTTGCAACGCCAACGGACGCTAGTGCGCCGCCCGCTGCCAGAGAGCATCACGCCCCGCCGCGAGGTGCACTTGGTCGCGGCCCTGGTGCTCGTTCTGATGATCGTGATAGCGATGTGGCTCTTCGTCTGAAAGTCACCTGGCGGCAGGTCGCGTTGTGGCGGGTCGCGTTGTGGCAAATCGCGTTGTGGCGGGTCGCGTTGTGGCGGGTCGCGTTGTGGCGGGTCGCGTTGTGGCGCGCCGGTCCAGGCTATCGATCACCCAGCTCGCCCACTCGGATTCCATCCGGGCGAATCGCAAGCCGTTTTCCAGCGCAGCCCGGGCGAAGAAGTCCGCGTCCTCGGACCAGTCGTAGGAGTCTCGGATTATCTCGTATCGCTCGTGCTCGCGGTCGGCGTGGGACCTCAGCGACTCCAGGTACTCGCGGGCCTGCGGCGGGGTCAGCTCGCCGAGCAGGAACACACGCAGCAGCTGGGCACTGCGAAAAGCGGGGTCATCCTCGGGCGAGGTCATCCAGCGGTGCAGCTCGGCGCGCCCGGCATCAGTGATCGCATACTCCTTGCGTCCGCGCGGCCCGATGTCGATGATCTCGATCAACCCGGACGTGGCGAGCTTTCCCAACTCGCCGTAAAGCTGGCTCTGGGTGGCCGGCCACACGTTCCCCATGGAGAGCTGGAATTTCTTCAGCAGGTCATAGCCGCTGGCGGGATGCTGGGCGAGCAGGCCCAGTGCTGCGTGTCGCAAGCTCACGAATGCCATCATAACCTCCGCTCTTGACATGTCACTAACTTAGTGTCACGCCAGACCGGTCGTAACTGGAATGTTCGTCCAGGGGACACAATGAGCCGCGGCGGCGTGGTATCGCAACCGCTGGCTGCGCACCGAAAGCTTCGAGCACCCGTTCGGCGCCTACAACCCCGACGGCGACGTCGCACTGTTCGGTGAGCGCGGCATGCCGCACCGCTGGGACGACAGCTACAGCGCACGCCTCGGTGTCATGCGCCGCGACGACCCCGTTGGCCCGATCCGCTGGTTCGACGTCGATCCCTGCTACGTCTTTCAGGTCGCCAACGCCTACGACAGCGGTAATTGCATTGTCCTGCATGCCGTCCGGTACCCGGAGCTGTGGCGCAACAGCGGAGGCTTCGAGATCGACGGGGTGTTGTGGTTGGACGATCGACCTGGCGACCGGCGCCGTGACCGAGCGGCAGCTCGACGACCGCAGCGCCGAATTCCCCCGGATCGACGATCGACTGGCGGGCCTACGCGGCTACAGGATCATCGTGGGAAGAGGCAGCCTGATCCGCTACGATCTTTACCGAAATACGCTGCAGAAGCGGAGATTCGACGCCGGACAGAATCGCGGAGAACCCGGCGAGGCCGTCTTCGTCCCAGCCGGGAAGGCAACCGACGAGTCGGCCGGGTGGTACCTGTCGTACGTTTACGACCCAATCCGCGACGGCTGCGATCTGGTAATCATCGACGCGTCTGATTTCACCGGCGAACCCGTTGCGCGCGTGCGCCTTCGACAGCCAGGTGCCGCACGGATTTCACGGTAACTGGATCACCGACTGAACCCGGGGGTAACCTGGTCCGCCATGGCCGTCGAGTGGCTGGACAAACCGCAGGATCACGACTACCAGGCAGCCGCTAACTACCTCGGCCTGGTCGCCGAACCCCACCTCGTGGACAAGACCGTTGCGGCGTTGCGAGATGTCAAACCGGTATACCGCGAGGCCAAAGACATCCTGCGGGCGGCACGGCTGGATCTGCTTCCGGCGACCAACCCGCACGTGTCCAGTGACCTGAACAGGATCGGCGACGGCACGAAACTGTCGCCCATCCTGTTGGTACGCGGCAGTGGCGCGATAGCGCTGCAGATCGCCGACGGCTACCACCGCGTCTGCGCGTCCTATCTCACCGACGAGAACACGCCAATCCCGTGTCACCTCGTCTCCTGGCAACACTGAGCGGATGTCCTCGTTCGGGTTCGACACACTTGCGTTGCTTGCCGTCGTCGGGATGGCCGGGCCGCTGCTGGGTTCGCTGCCGTTTCTGCGCATCCCGGTGGTGATCGGAGAGCTGGCCGCCGGATTGGTCATCGGCAAGACCGGCTTCGGGATCGTCGATCCCGCCGATCCGACATTCACGCTGCTTGCCAATATCGGCTTCGCGCTGGTGATGTTCGTTGTCGGAACCCATGTTCCGATCCACGACGCGACGCTGCGCTCAGCCGTGCCACGTGCGGTGGCGCGGGCGGTCCTGGTCGGCGTGGTCGCCACGGGCCTTGGCCTCGGCGTGGCGACGGCGTTCCATACCGGGCACGCGCCGCTGTATGCCGTGCTGATGGCGTCGTCCTCGGCGGCGCTGGCGCTGCCGGTCATCGAATCACTCGGGCTGAAGGGGCCACAGGTGCTGTCGGCCACCGCGCAGATCGCCATCGCGGACGCCGCGTCTATTGTGCTGCTGCCCTTGGTGATTGATCCGCGCCGTGCTCCCCAAGCGGCGCTAGGGGCGTTGGCTGTCGCCGGATGTGCGGTGGTGCTGTTTGTGATCCTGCGGTGGTTCGATCGTGCCGGGTACCGCAAGCGGCTGCACCGGTACTCCGAGAAGCGGCAGTTCGCGCTGGAGCTTCGCACCAACCTGATCATTCTGTTCGGGCTCGCGGCTCTGGCCGTGACCACCCATGTCTCGATCATGTTGGCCGGCTTCGCCCTCGGTCTCGTGGTTGCAGCGATCGGTGAGCCGCGACGGCTCGCGCGTCAGCTGTTCGGAATCAGCGAGGGATTCTTCGGCCCATTGTTCTTCATCTGGTTGGGCGCGTCTCTGCAGGTGCGCGACCTTGGTGAGCATCCGCGGTTCATTCTGCTCGGGGTCGCCCTTGCGTTCGGTGCGGTGCTCGCCCATTGCGCCGGCCGGCTGCTGGGACAGCCGCTGACGCTGGCAGTCTTGTCAGCGGCTCAACTTGGGGTGCCGGTGGCCGCCGCCACGCTCGGCACCGAAGGTCACCTGCTGGCCCCGGGCGAGCCGGCTGCGTTGATGCTGGGTGCACTGCTGACGATCGCGGCCACGTCGGTCGCCGGCGCCATCGCGGCCCGTCGCCAAAACGCCGACGAATCCCCGGGGCCGCGGGGGACGCGGGGGCCGCGGTAGTCCTGCCCGCCGATGCCCGTTGGAGCGTAGGCCGCGGTTCGCACCCAGTCCGACCAGCGCAGCCACGGCCGCAGCGTCACGTCACGCGGTGCCCGATCGCTGCCGAGATGCAGCCAGGAAGGCCTCGGCTCCGGCCCTGGCGTAGGAATCGAGATCCATGGCGGCGCGCACGTCGCCGGCGCCCTCGAACAGGGCCTGGTCGATCGGTCTGCCTATCACCAAGAACGCGAAATGTTCTGCGGAAATTGCGGGTTCGGGTGCGTGCAGAAGCCCGCGGTCGTGCAGCCGGCGAAACGAGTCCGCCAGAGCCGCCAGGGTGCGGCTCGGTGCGCTGTCGTAGTAGAGCCTGGCCAGCTCGGGCAGCCGGTTCGCCTCGCCGATCACGAGCCGCCGCAACTGCACGACGGGCTCCTGCAGCACTGCGCGCAGATACGCGCCAGCGAGTGCGACGAGGTCGGTTTCCAGGTCCGTGGTGTCGGCGAGAGCTTGGATGTGCTCCCTGATCGCGCCGACGGTGGTGTCGAGGGCGTCGGCGACGATGGCGAACAGCAGTTCGCGTTTCTCGCCGAAGTGCTTGTAGACGGTCTGCTTGGACACCGCCGCGCCGGCCGCGACCTGATCCATGCTGGTGCCCTGGTAGCCGTTCTCGAGAAACAGCGTTTGACCTGCCGACAGGATCGTCTGCCGCTTGCGCTGAGACCGCTCGGGCGGCGCCGACGCCTCTCTCACCATGACAGAGATAGTACTAGACAGTGTAGTCTTTACTGCGAGTACTGTACCGTCTAGTTCCGTCCGCAGAGAGGGCCGCCATGACCACCACCCGACCGACGCTCGCGGTGCGCATCACCAAGTCGCTCCTGGGGTACGGGGTGATCGCCGGGCCGATCTACGTGGTCGTTGTCGCGGTGCAAGCGTTCAGTCGCGCCGGGTTCGACCCGAGCCGGCACGTCGCCAGCCAACTCGCCAACGGTGACCTCGGGTGGATCCAGATCGCGACCTTCCTGGTCACCGGCGCGATGACGGTCGCGGCCGCCGTCGGCGTAGGTCGTGCACTCGGACCCGGCCGTCTCGCGACATCGGCGGCGGGGCTGATCGGTGGCTACGGAACAGCACTCATGGTGGCGGCCCTCTTCCGCGCCGACCCGTCCGACGGCTTCCCGCCCGGCACGGCGGCCGGGGCGGGCGAGCTGAGTTGGCGCGGCACGGTCCACTTCGCTGCGGCCGGGTTGGGTTTCGTGTGCTTGGTCGCGGCATGCTTGGTCCTGGCGGCGCGGTTCGCCCACGACGGGGTCCGTCGTTGGTCGCGGTTTTCGCGGATCACCGCCATCGTGTTAGCGGTCAGCTTCGCGGTTGTGGCATCCGGCTTCGGCGGTCGCGCGGGAATCGTGTTCTTCACAGTCGCGGTCGTCCTCGCCTGGGGATGGCTGACGGCGGTCTCGGTCAAGCTCTACCGCACGGAGGGCTCGGGCTACGGGGAGTCGTGAGCGCTATTTCTGCACCGCGAGGCTGCCCGCGGCGGACGCTTCTAAGCGTGCCGACGCTGTGCGCGACGCCGGGGCTCGCCGAGCGTAACGCCACGGCGGAAATTGCGCCGAAATCTCGCCGTGGCGTCACACTCGGCGCGATCGGTGCGGTGCTGTTCGCGATCGGCCGTTGTTTAGGTCGGGGGCGTGAACCCGCCGTTGTTCTGCGGGGGTGCCGTCGGCGGGGACGCGTACACGGGCACTGGCACAAGCGGAGGAGGGTACGTCGGTGGGGACGGCCGGCACAGCCGAGCCAACTCCCGGCGGTGTCGTTCTGCCAGCACCGCGGCCAGCACGTATTGCGGCGGAACGCCCGGAGGTGGGGGCGGCGAGATCCGTGCCGCCACATCCGCCGTGATGCGGTAGGCCATCTGGTCGCGCACGCGCGGCTCGAGTTGCGGTGCGCGGGAGAGGAATTGGCGTGCCAACTCGGCGTGCTCGGCACCGAGCCCGGACAGTTGCAGCGAGGACGCCCACGACGCCAGCGACGGCGGCATCACCGGCGGCGGTGGCAGCCGGGGGCCACGCTCGCTGATCACCACGGTGCCGGCGAACACGTCACCGATGCGTTTGCCCCTTTGGGAGAGCATGCTGCAGATCACGGCCGGCCCGCCGAAGAACATCCAGATCTCGACCGCTCCGGCCAGTGCGCGAAACAGCGCCTGCCGGAAGCGTTCCGGGCCGCCGTCGTCGGACACGACCCGCAGACCCATCGCCATCTTGCCCAGCGACCGGCCCCGGGTGGCGGTCTCGAACACGACCGGATAGCCGACCAACACCAGCACCGTGAAGATGATCAGCACGGCGGCGCTGAGCGCCGGGTCGGTCTGCGCCAGCGTTGCCGCCCACACCATCACGCCGAGCAGGTAGCCGACGAACACCACGAGGATGTCGATCAGCGCGCCGACCGCGCGCACGGGCAGCTGGGCGATCTGCACGTCGAGGACCACGGCGTCGCCGGTCACCACGTCAGACATACCGCCGAAGGCTACGCCGTATGCTCGCGCGCATGGACGTGGATGCGTTCGTACTGGCTCACCGCCCGACGTGGGACCGCCTGGAGCAGTTGCTGAAACGCCGACGCCGGCTGTCCGGTGCCGAGATCGACGAGCTGGTCCAGCTGTATCAGCGTGTGTCGACGCACCTGTCGATGGTGCGGTCGGCGTCCGGCGACTCGCTGCTCGTCGGCCGGCTGTCGAACCTGGTGGCCCGGGCCCGCTCAGCGGTGACCGGGGCGCATGCGCCGTTGTGGAGTGAGTTCACCCGGTTCTGGACGGTGTCTTTTCCGGTGGTGGCATACCGGGCGTGGCGCTGGTGGCTGGCCACGGCGATCGTGTTCTTCGCCGTCACCGCGGTGATCGGCCTTTGGGTCGCAGCCAGTCCCGACGTGCAGGCGGCGGTGGGTACCCCGCGGGAGATCGACGAACTGGTCAACCATGACTTCGCGTCGTACTACAGCGAGAATCCGGCCGGGTCGTTCGCGCTCAAGGTCTGGGTGAACAACTCGTGGGTGGCCGCGCAGTCCATCGCGTTCTCGATATTGCTGGGCCTGCCCATCCCGTACGTGCTGTTTCAGAACGCCGCGAACCTGGGCGCGGTCGCCGGCCTGATGTTCGATGCGGGCAAAGGCGGCCTGTTCCTTGCGCTGCTGACCCCGCACGGCCTGCTGGAGTTGACCGCGGTGTTCCTCGCGTCCGCCGTCGGTATGCGGCTGGGTTGGTCGGTGATCTCACCTGGTAACCGCCCCCGCCTGCAGGTGCTCGCCGAGCAGGGCCGTGCCGTGGTGGCCGCCGCGGTGGGTCTCGCCGGTGTGCTGCTGGTCTCAGGCCTGATCGAAGCGCTAATCACGCCGTCGCCGCTGCCGACGTTCGCCCGCATCGGCATCGGCGTGATCGCCGAGGCGCTGTTTTTGACCTACATCGTCAGGTTCGGCCGCCGAGCCGCTGCGGCAGGGGAGTCCGGCGATCTGCACGACGCACCAGACCTCGACCTCGTCCGGTGACCGGAATCTTGGCCGCGCCGTAGAGCAGACCGAAAAAGCCAGACGTGTCGGGCCTTCGCTACTGCTTGCGCTACAAGCGGCCGGCGGCCTTCATCGCCAGATACCGGTCCGCCAACGCGGGCGCCAGCTCCTCCGGCGGCGCGTCCACGACGTCGACGCCGCCTAGCCGAAGCCGCGACGCGATCGTGCGGCGTTCGTTGCGGGACCGCTCGGCCGCGGCGGCGTCATACACCTGAGCGGCATCGGACCGGGCCGACGCAAGGACGTCCACTCGCGGGTCGGCGACCGCGGCGACAACGACGTGGTGCTTGGCCGACAACTGCGGCAACACCGGCATCAACCCTTCGTCGAGGGCGGATGCGTTGAGGTCTGTCAGCAGCACGACCAGCGCCCGCTGCCGGACACGGCGCTGCACGGCGGCCACCATCGCCGTTGCATCCGACTCGACCAGCGCCGGCTGCAGCGGCGCCATCGCGTCGACCAGCCGCGCCAGCAGTTCAGTGCGCGAGGCACCGAAGACGCCGGCCCGCACCACCCGGTCATGCGCCAGGAAGTCGACATGGTCGCCGGCCCGCGATGCCAGCGCCGCCAAGAGCAGCGCGGCGTCCATCGACCAGTCCAGTCGGGGCCAGCCGCCGGGGTCGGCAGCGGTCGGGTCCACGCCGACGCGGCCAGCCGACGTGCGGCCGGTATCGAGCACCAGCACCACCCGGCGGTCGCGCTCGGGCCGCCACGTGCGCACGACCACGTCGGCGCGCCGGGCGGTGGCGCGCCAGTCGATCGACCGCACGTCGTCACCCACGACGTACTCGCGTAGCGAGTCGAACTCGGTGCCCTGTCCCCGGATCAGCACCGGCAACATGCCTTCCATCTCGCGCAGCTTGGCGAGGCGCGACGGGAGGTGTTTGCGGCTCAGGAACGGCGGCAGGATCCGGATCCGCCACGGCGCCCGCTGAGAACTCTGCCGGCCGGCCAGCCCGAGCGGCCCGATCGAGCGCGCGGTAACGACGGCTGAATTCTGATCGCCGCGACGGATCGGCCGCAGCCGGGTCACGATCCGCTCATGCCGCCCGGCGGGGATGTCGACGGCGTGGCTGCGTGGCTCGGCCCGCGCGCTCGGCGACCACGCGTCCCGCACATGGCCTCGGAACCGTCGCCGCCCCGCGTTGACCACCTGCAGAATCGCGTCGACCGGCTGCCCGAGCCGCGCAGAGGTGTCGCCGCCGCGGCTGAACTGCAGCGCGCGAGGGCTGGCTGCCAACGCCACGTCGAGGCTCAGCAGCGCCACCAAGGCCACCAGCAGCACCACGAAAACGTCCGCGGGCGAGGGCGATAACGCTACCGGTAGCACGAACAGCAGCGCGAGCAGCCCGGTGCGGCCGGTCAGGATCACTAGCGTGGGACCGGGACCGACGCAAGGACGCCGTCAAGCACGCCGTCTGGTGTCGCGCCTTCCAACTCGGCCTCGGGGCGCAGTCCCACCCGGTGCCGCAGCACCGGGCGGGTCATCGCCTTGACGTCGTCTGGGGTGACGTAGTTGCGTCCCGAAAGCCACGCCCACGACCGGGCGGTAGCCAGCAGCGCGGTCGCTCCGCGCGGGGACACGCCCAGCTGAAGCGACGGCGACTGGCGGGTGGCGCGGACAATATCGACGATGTAGCCGAGCACCTCGTCGGATACCAGCACGTCACGCACCGCGGCGCGGCCGGCTGCCAGGTCCTCGGTGGTGGCGACGGGTTGCACGGCGGACAGGTCGCGAGGGTCGAAGCCGTGCGCATGCCGGTCGAGGATCTGGATTTCCTGGTCGCGGGGCGGCACCGGCACGTTGAGCTTGAGCAGAAACCGGTCGAGTTGCGCCTCGGGCAGTTGGTAGGTGCCTTCGTACTCGATCGGATTCTGGGTGGCCGCGACGATGAACGGATCGGGCAGCGGCCGCGGTTGCCCCTCCACGCTGACCTGCCTCTCCTCCATGGCTTCCAGCAACGCGGCCTGGGTCTTGGGTGGCGTGCGGTTGATCTCGTCGGCCAGCAGCAGGTTGGTGAACACCGGGCCGGGGCGGAATTCGAACGCCGCCGTGCGCGCGTCGTAGACCAACGAGCCGGTCACGTCCCCGGGCATCAAGTCAGGCGTGAACTGCACGCGCTTGAATTCCAGTTGGAGTGTGGCGGCCAGTGCGCGCACCAGCAGGGTCTTGGCCACGCCGGGCACCCCTTCGAGCAGCACATGTCCCCGGCACAGCAGTGCGATCACCAGCCCGCTGACCACGGCGTCCTGACCGACGACCGCCTTGGCGATCTCGGCGCGCAACGCGATCAGCGCTGCGCGGGCAGCATCGGCTGACTGGGCCGGTGCCTGGGCTTGCGGTGTCACGAGTCTGCGACCTGCCTTCCGATGTCGTCGAGCTCGCGGGCGAGGTTCACCAAATCGGTGTCGGTCGCCGGCGGGGGACCGTAAAGAGTGTGATGCACGGCTTCGGGACGCCCGCGGCCGCGTTCGGCGACGGCTGCGACGACCGCCGACGGGTCGGCGTTGGGGGCCAGGCCGAGCCGCGGCAGCATCCGTTGCAGCGCGGCAGTGCGCAGCGCATCAGCGGCACGGTCGCGGGCCCGCCGCGACCTGTACAGCCGGCCGCGGCCCTCCACGGTCTCCGACGCCCGCACTACTACCGGCAGGTTCTCCGGTACGAGTGGACCCATGCGTCGGCCCCGCCACCACGCGACGAGTACGACAACCAGGGCGAGCTGCCAGGCCATCCAGCCAACGTTGTCCGGCATCAGGGCGAGAATGCCGGTGCCGCTGGTTCGTTCGCCTTCTAAGTGCTGCGGCGCGTACCAGATGAGCCGGGATTGCCGGCCGGTGAGGTTCATCGCCAGGGCGGCGTTGCCTTCTTTGAGCAGTCCGGAATTCGTCATGAAGTCGGCACTGCCGACCGCCGTGATCGTGCGGGCACCGCTGGGGTAGCGCACCAACGCACCGTGGTAGCAGCGCGTCACCGGGCCGCCGGCGCCCGCCTGGTAGGTGTCGCTGAGCCCGAACTCGACCCGACCGGCCCGCGCGGCCTCGGGCAGGTCGCAACCCGGCTCACCGCCCATCGTGTTGCCGCTGTCAAGACGGATTCCCGGCGCCAGCGAGGCCCGGATCGTCGTGACCGGCTCGACAAGCAGACGATCGCCGGGCACGTCGGCGAGCCGTCGCACCACGTCGTCGTCGACCAGAAAATGTGATTCGGCCACCAAGAGCAGCGCGTTGGGCCTGGCCGCTTGCTCGACGTCGTCGACGCTGTAGGCCACGACGACGTCGACCCCGCGGTCGCGCAGCAGCGCGACAAGTGCGTGCGCCCCGTCGGGCCCGGTCGACTCGGCGTCCATCCGGCCGCCAGGGCGTTGCGCGGTCAGGTATGTCCCGATAACTGCGACGAGGGCGATCACCAGCAGCGCCAACAGGACCCACCGCCACGTCCGCCATCGCTCCGACAGCGGCGGGGTTACATCGCGGGCCGGTGTCGAGGTGGTCACTGCACTTGTGCCCACGAGCCGGAAGCGGTCTCGGATGACACGGCCGGGGCGGGTGCCCGCCGCCCGGAGCCCAGCTGTTCGTCCAGATCGGCGATCGTCCGGTACGCGGCTTCTGTGCCGGGCCGCTCGCCGTAGGCAACATCGTTGAAGGACATTGCCGCTCTTGCCAGCTCGGAGCGCAGCCCGGGCACTGATTGGCCGGCGTCACGGGCCAGCTCGTTGGCAGTGCGGCCCGGCACCTGGTTCAGCACACCGTTCTCCTCCAGTTGGCGTGCCACGGCGCGCAGCCGGTGACGGATCGCCGCGGCCCAGTTGCCCTCGCCGGCAAACCGTTCCGCGCTGGCACGATGTTCGGCCGCGCTGAACTCGGCGGCACCGAATAACTGATAGTCGACGCCACGACGTGTCCGCATTGTGCGGCGGCCGATCCGCACGGCGATGACCACCGCCACTGCGATCAGGGTCAGTAACACGCCGATTGTGAGCCAGCCCCCGGGCATCGATGATCCTTTCACGACGAGCCGGTAGATGAAGTCGTTGAGCCAGTCCGAGAACCGCTGTTCGATCGATTCCCTGGGATAGATCGGTTTGGACAATTCGCGCTGTACCGCATCATGGGCGGCGTCGCGGTCGACGATCACCATCGGCACGTTCAGCGCCGGGTCAACCAGAGGTGGTCGGTGGAATTCGCCGGACCCGCCGGCCCTCCCGCCGCACCGGTCTGCAGCACCAGGTCGAACGCCTCGGCACGGATCCGGCGGTCGGTGTAGAGCAGTACGACGACACCCGCGCTGAACGGGGCGGTGATGATCTGCCCGATTGCATTGCCGACGGACCGCAACACCAGCGCGACGAGGACGACGGCGGTCGACGACGCGCCGATCGACAGCAGCTGGCCGGCGAAGGTGAACGGGATCGCCACGGCGTTGGCGACGATGGCCGCCACCACGGCCGCGAGCAGGCGGATGCCGAACACCCGCCAAAACGAGCCGCGCACCAGCGCAAACGACCGTGCGATCGCAGGAAATACCGGCAGCCGCTCTAAGACGATCGCCACCGGCGCGAAGCTCAGCATGGTGCCCAGATAGGCAAGCACGACGACGAGCCCGATCACCAGCGGGATGCCGATGGCCAACGCCGCGCCGCCGCTGCCCTGGGCGACACCGACGATGACGAGCACCACCACGCCGATCAGCACCGCAGCGCCGAGGGCTTCCAGCACGGTGAGGCCGACCAGTGCCGGCAGCCGACCGCGGACTTTCTCCCACGCCTCCCCGATCGTGATGCTCCCCCCGAACACAGCGCGGCCCACGACGACGGTCAGCATCCCGCTCAACAGGATCGCGGACAGGGCGGTGGTGACGAGGCTGGCCACCCCGGCCACTGAAGATCCGACCAGGGCGCCATCCGAGATCTGTCGGCCTCGCAGGGGGGCGAGTTCTCCGGTGGCCGCCAACGGGGCCGCTTGCAGGATCAGCGCGATGATCTGGGTAGCCACCACCACGATCGTCGTCAGGCCAAGTGTCGCTTTGGGGTTGGCCCGGATATAGGCCACTGCGCCGTTGAAGATGTCGCTGAGGCTCAGCGGCCGCAACGGGATCACACCCGGCTTGAGGGCAGGCGGTAGGGGTGGCGGGTAGCCGGGAGGTGGGCCGTACCAAGGCGGCGTTGGGTAGCCGGGAGGTGGGCCGTAGCCGGGCGGGGGGCCGTATCCCACTGGGGCTGGCCCGTACCGGGGTTGCGGATAGCCGGACGGCGCATGTCCCGGATAGCCGATCGGCGGCGGGGGCGGCGTTGCCGCCGGCCAAACCTCCCCGTCGGCGTTGGTCATGCCGACCATCCTGGCTACCGGCCGAACAATTGGCAAACGTCTTGGACACGACGCGGCCATGATGTGCGCGGCCCTGCCGCGGCGTAGCGTCGGCGCGTATGGCGGAACTGAAAGCCCGGCTGCGGTCGGACCTGACCCAGGCTATGAAGGCCCAGGACAAGTTACGCACCGCGACTCTGCGGATGTCGCTCGCGGCGATTCAGAACGAGGAGGTATCCGGCAAGCAGGCGCGCGAGCTTTCCGATGGCGAGGTCCTCAAAGTGCTGGCCAGGGAGTCCAAGAAGCGCGGTGAAGCCGCGGAAATCTACACTCAGAACGGTCGCGGCGACCTGGCTGCCAACGAGCGCGCGGAGGCCCAGGTGATCGACGGGTATCTGCCCACACCACTCACCGACGCCGAACTCGCCGACGTTGTCGACACCGCGTTGGCCGAGGTCGCCGAGGAACTCGGAGAGAGGCCGCGAATGCGGCAGATGGGACAGGTGATGAAGGCGGCGACGGCGCTGGCCGCCGGGAAAGCCGACGGAGCGCGCATCTCGGCGGCGGTGAAGGCGCGCCTCTAGCCGTTTCAGCGCGCTTCACGCGGGTACCCGACCGGCATGACTGGGTTCGGTTACACCTTGATGACGGAGCAGAGCGGCCCTAAAAGCCTTGTACGATACGCGGTTTCAGCTGAGAACGCCGGTTTCGACTTCGAAGTGTCAAGCGACCACTACTTCCCGTGGCTGGCGTCGCAGGGACATGCACCGAACGCGTGGACGACACTTGGTGCGGTGGCGAACGCCACCGAGCAGGTCGAGTTGTTCACCTACGTGACATGCCCGATCATTCGCTATCACCCCGCGATCGTCGCGCAGCAGGCAGCGACGCTTGAGATCCTCGCTGGTGGGCGCTTCATTCTCGGCCTTGGCGCTGGGGAGAACCTCAACGAGCACGTTGTCGGCCGCGGTTGGCCGACGGTCGATCGCCGGCACGAGATGCTTCGGGAGGCGATCGAGATCATCCGCGAGCTGTTCGGCGGCGAACTCGTCAGCTGGAAGGGCGAACACTTCCAGGTCGATTCCGCCCGGTTGTGGGACGTTCCGGACACACCGGTGCCGATCGCTGTCGCGGTGTCCGGCCAGAAATCAGTCGAGATGTTCGCTCCGCTGGGTGACCACATGATCGCGGTCGAGCCGAAGAAGGACTTGGTGGATGGATGGCACCGCACCCGGCAGGCAACAGGACTGCCCCACGGAGAGCGCGTTGTCGGTCAGATCCCGGTCTGCTGGGACCCTGATCGTGACGCGGCGATCCGACGCGCCCATGACCAGTTCCGCTGGTTCGGTGGCGGGTGGCATGTCAACGCTGATCTGCCCACCACCGCTGGATTCGCCGCCGCGACGCGGTTCGTCAATCCCGAGGACGTGGCCGAGAACATTCCGTGTGGGCCAGACCTCGACGAGATGGTCGAGTCGGTCAGCGCCTATTGGGAGGCCGGATTCACCGACATCGCGCTGGTGCAGATCGGCGACGAGAGCCAGGACCGGTTCCTGGCGGAAGCGGCCAAACCTCTTCTGGATAAGCTCAGGGACGCCGCGAAATGACGCGGCCAACGATAATCTAGAGACGTTGTCCGGCAGTATGTCTGACCGGGTACCCGCGGCCTTTTGCGCTCGCTCGAGCTGCTCGTATCTGAGGTGCGCGCGGGCCGGGCTTGCCCTCCTCGAGCCGCGCCAGCAGCTTCCTGCCGGCCTGCTCTTTGGCGATCGCGTGATCGGCGAGCTCGTCGCCGTCGTCCGACTCCTCACGTACGGCCGGCCAGAACAACTGCTCTTCGATCGCCTCGCGGCGTGACTCGGTGATGCGTCCCGAGACCGCTTGCCTGCGACCCGCCGTGTTCGGGAGCGTCGTCGAGCACCTCCAGCATGCCGAGGACGCTTTGGTGGTCGCCACGAAGGAATAGTCAATGCAGGGGGCACTTCGCCGCCGGCGTCAGTCGGCGTCGCGGCCTTCGCGGCTGCGCTGGTATGCGCGACGGCGCAAGTCCGTGAGCCACTCCGGGGCCAGCTTGACATCGGGCGCGCTGTGAATCGTGGGATCGAACGCTATCTCCTGCGAGGCGCCTTCCGAAGTCACCTCATTGAGGGTTAGGTGGGCCATCGGCCGGAATTCACTTGTCCCAGAAGCCTGTTGAAGATCGAACTGGACGCTGCCGTCCCGGATGTGTGCGGAAATGCTGTCCAGTGACAGCCCCGGCTCGGCGATCTCGGTGACGATGCGAGCCCTTACCCACCAGTAGCTGCCCTGATAGCGCAACGGCATCAGACTTGACAACGACGCACCCGACCACGTTGCGACCGGTCGCAGCACGACACGCGCGACCGCGGAGGCCAGCAGCATGTCCCATGGCGTCGCGGCGAACGGTTGAGGCGGAATCCGCACCGCCAGGCCCGCGATGTCGGGAAGCGGGCCGGGGGAGCCGATTCCTTTGGATACCCGCGCCACCACCTCGGTGGAATCGACGGGCAATCCCTCACCCGGCGGCGCCGACCGCTCGAGGGTTCCGTTCGCCATCACTCCGACCGGATGGAACACGCGGCGATGACGAATGGCGGACCCCAACTTCAGCGGCAGCGCGACAAGATCAGAAGCATCCACGGCACACCGGGTGCCCGATCGGCGGGTCCGGCAAACACCAAGTGCACCGAAATACCCGACCTCGGCTGGTTTGACGTGAACGGGTCCAGGGCATTCACAGCTTGCTTGATTGCCGAACGACCACCGACAACGACTGTCGAAAGGCCACCATGATGAATGCGAGACCGCGTTGACGATCGCCTACCCGGACCCGTTTCAGATCGTCGTCACGGACCCGGGTGTGTACGCACCGCAACACGATTCCAAACTCCTCATCGAGGCGTTGCAGAAGACGAACGTGGCACCGGGGCGCCATGTGCTCGATTTGTGCACCGGCAGTGGGGTAGTGGCGGTGGCTGCGGCGCGGCTTGGTGCGTTGAGTGTGACGGCCTTCGACATCTGCCCACGCGCGGTGCGATGCTCACGCGCCAACGCCGAGTCGGCAGGGGTCCAGGTAAACGTCCGGATTGGTTCACTCGCTGACGCGCGGGCCTGCGGACCTTTTGACGTGATCGTGTCCAACCCGCCCTATGTGCCCACGGGTCCAGACGCCGACAGCGAGTTGATCCCGGTGGAAGCCGGACCTGCACGGGCGTGGAATGCCGGCGACGACGGTCGCATGGTGCTCGACCCGTTGTGCGCCGCGGCCCCGGACCTTCTCGTCGACGGAGGCACGATGCTGATCGTGCAGTCGGAGTTCTCGGGTGTCGAAGAATCGCTTGGGGCACTGCGGGCAGTTGGGCTGGACGCCGATATCCTTATGTGGCAATGGGTTCCGTTCGGTCCGGTGCTCACCGCGCGAGCAGAGTGGTTGGAGCGGATGGGTCGGCTGCGGGTAGGGCGGCGCGAGGAGGAGCTGGTGGTGATTCGGGCGGACAAGAACCGGTGAACCGCGGCGAACAGCGCGTGGTGCGCGTGGTGCCGAACGGGCCCGTGCTGGTCGAGGGACCGGTACGGGTTGAATTGCCCGACGGCACCACCGTGGAATCGGACAGGTTCATGGTCGCGATCTGCGCGTGCCGACGCAGCAAGACATACCCTCTTTGCGACACGAGCCACCGGCTTCGCCGGCGCGACGAACCGTCAGCTCAGCGGTCGGCGTAACGACGTCCGCCCGGCCCGCCAGCGGTTCATCATGTGGTCGGCCAGGCGGTTCTCCACAACGTCACGCGCCCGGATGCCGAACACCACGTCGGTGTCCAGGCTCGGTTCCTGGGCCAGCAGGTCGCCCACGACGTCGCTGCGCACCACCTGCTCGTGCACAGCGTCGGCCTCGACATGCTCCCGGTAGAAACCGACGCAGGGTTGCGGCGCGCCCATCCGCTCGAGTGCGTCCACCAGGCGGCGCGACCCGGGCGACGACGTGATCTCCGTCGCAGCGAAATGGCCGATGGCCGCACCCCTCATCGACCTGTGCAGCCCGAAGTAGGACATCAGGTTGACGGCGGCCAGGGTTTCGCCGGGAACGTCGTTGAGGTAGCCGAGATAAGAGTGGTCGAGGCCGGCGGCGAACATCAGGTTCGCGTACAGCTGCTGGTGGACGTGTTCGCCGCGGCCGCCGCCGTATTCGTCGAATTCCACCGCGACGAAGGAGGCCTTCGCCTGACCGATCAGGCGGGGGATCGCCCATGCGTGGGGGTCGGCCTCTTTGAGGTGGTACAGCGAGCGGTGCACCAGGTACTCGCGCATCTGCTCCCAGGTGCCCTCGTCCCGCAAGTAGTACGACGGGCCCTCACCGTCGAGAGGCTCGACCGACAGAGCGTCCATCTCGCTGGCCGCGGTGTCGCCGGGAGATATGTCACCCACGTCATCGCGGACATTGTCGATGAACGCACGCTCGAGCCGGGCCCGCAGCGCCAGCGGCTGCGGATTCCACTCCCACTCCGGATCAATGCCGGCGAAGCCTCGGTAGTGCAGCTCGTAGCACACGTACAGTGCCAGCTGCAGGTCGGTGCCGTATGGATCGCAGTCGCTGACCGGCGCATCGATCGAGGCTGTAGCCGGGTGACCGGCGAGCAGCTGGAGCACCGCGGCCGACAGCGGCCCTTGCGGGCGGGGAAGCGTCGGCTCAGCAGAAGTCGATGCGAGAGTCATGGGTGTTCTCTACCCGAACTCTGGGACCCGTCAAACTGACCCGCACCAAGCGACCGGCCCCTCGCTCAAGCGATCGCACGGCAGCAACAGCCCTCCGCCGATGGATGCCGCAGGGAACTAGCCAAGCGTTTCCCAGAAGTCGGTGAGGGCCGCCGCACCGCGGGCCGGATCTTGCACCATCCACCAATGCCCCAGCCCGTCGAGCACCTCCGTCCGGGCTCCGGCTCGCTCGGCTGCCCGACGCAGGAGTTGGTCGGAGCCGATGTACGGGTCCTCTGTGGCCAGCAATGAAAGCCCCGGCCGAGCCGCAGCGTTCTCCAGCGCGCGGCCACCTTCTGCCATCGCGGGCTGGCGGGCAGAGCGGTACAACGACAAGATCGCCCGGCCCATCTCCGGGCCCTGGGCTGCGGCGATCGAGGTCGCGATGTCAAGCGGTATGCCCAGCGCGGCCATCTGTTCCGCTCGGTCCTCAACCGTGCCGCCGAGCATGGTGTCCACGAGCTGCTCGCCCTCCCCCGGCGTCTGCCACACCTGCGCGAGGTCATGCCAAACGTACTCAGGGTCAAACAACCCGACCGCGTCGCTGGCCCAACTGCGCACGAGCTCCGGGCGATGCATCATCGCGTTGACCACGTGGCCGCCGCCCCAGTCGTGCCCGACCACGTCGACCGGTTCGTCGAAACCGGCCAGCTCGCCTTCCAGCCAGTCACGGTAAGCCAGGTACGTCGCCGGGAAGCCATCAGGTAGCGGAGCACCGAATCCCGGTGGTGACAGCCGCACCACGTCGTCACGCCCGATGGCGTCGACCAGCGGGCCCCAGATAGCTTCGGTCTCCGGGTTGCCGTGCACCAGAACAACCGTCATGGTCGACATCCTGGCACGGCCCAACGGCGGGGCAGGCCCGTTTTAGCGAGTCATCGGCGTAATCGCCGCGGCCGGGCCGTGAACTCACAGGGTCGGTATGCGGAGTATCCCGACAACTTGTCAGATCACGACGGACGGCCACGCACGCCGCCAGCCACTCAGCTTGCCGAGGTTGCTTATCGCCTCGCCGGCGGCGCAGGCGGGGTGGGATTGCCTGCAGATTGGAACAAAACAGAGCCGCGAATCGGCATCCCCGGTTGCGGCCGTGAAGTGCGACGACGCGAGTCGGGGTGGCGAGTCGGGGTGGCGGGATTCGAACCCACGACCTCTTCGTCCCGAACGTTGATTCGATGTAGCAGGACTGCCTGGTTAGTGCCATTGAGCTGCACCACTGTGATCGTCAATGGTGTCGAGTGCCACGTCGTATTGACTCGTCGGCTGCCTCCTTGCTGCCAATCGACCTTCCGATCCGTAGTCACAGACGGCCTCGTACAGGGTGTCTCGCTATGTCCAGACAACCCCAGCTCACCTGCGCAAACCGTCTCACGATGTCCCGTCCTGACGCGAGATGTTTCACGCGAGTTGATGCTCCTATGGCGTTAAGACGTCAAGCGGCGTGAGCCACTGGCGGTAGTTGTTGGCGAGGGCGTGTTGCGTTGGTATCCGCGTTCGAGCCGCGAGACGGTGATCAGCGGGACGCCGAAATGGTCGGCGACGGTGGCGAGGGTGAGGTTTTTGGCATGCCGGGCAGGCCTGAGGTCGCTGTAGTCGTCGACTGGGTGCGGTCGGGTGACAACTCTAAAGACTTCGCGGGCGATCGCCCGTTTGAGTAGCCGCAGAACCTCACTGTTGGCCGCGCGGTCACCGCCGCGGGACAGTCGGTGGCGGGTGATTTTGCCAAGGATGCCGGGACGGGCGCCGCCCCGCACAGCGCGGCGAAGGAGGCCTCGGTGCGTAGCCGGTGCGGGTTCGTGCCGGTCCCACCAACGCATCCATGGGGCGCTGCGTGCGCGTCGTCAGCCCGGAAATCCGCGTATCTGAGTGCTGCACACCGTGTGTCGGCACTTGCACGCACCATGTTTCGCATCTCGCGGCACCGCAGCGACCCCTGGCCGCCGCCCCGGAACCAAGAGATCTGCACCGCGGGGTTGACAAATGTTCTGCAGTGCGTAAAGCTTTACGCACTGCAGAAACAGGCACCAACCACGCACACAAGAACACAACAAATGGAGACCGACATGCCAGTCAGCTTGCTTACCAATTTCGTCCGGGCCTCGATCAAGGAGACCGCAGGCGCCATCGACGATGTGCTCGATGCGGTGTCGGGTCTCGAGTCGGATGCCCGCGACTTCGTCTGCGACACCCGCAAGACGGCCACCGAGCACCTGACCAGCTCCAAGGACACGCTCCGCGACCTCGCAGCGTCCACCCGCCAAGAAGCCAGCGACTTCGTTGACGCGATCCGCGATGAGGGTAGCGACTACGCCGTCGAGGTCCGCGACGATGCCAAGGACTTGGCAACCGACGCCCGCGAGACCACGCTCAAGGTGGCCGGCGATGTGCGGTCGCGTGCCTCGGGGTCCATCCGCGACGGTCTCGAGCGCATCCGGAAGGAAACTGACCGTCTGCAGAAACCCGAGCCGACGGAGCCGAAGAAGGTTGCGAAGTCGACCAAGAAGTAGAACCCATGCGTCCCGGCAGGGATCCGCGCGACCCGGTCAGCCTAATGTGGCGACCGGGTCGACGTCGCTGACCGGCCGCACTGACCGGGCGATATATGGTGAGCAAGTTCGAAGGACGAGGCGATGGGCAAGCGTGCTAATGACCAATCGGACGACGCAATTCGAGTCATCCGCAGATACGCGAACCGCAAGTTGTACGACACGAAAGAACGTGCCTTCACCACAATGGCGGCGGTCGAAGACCTTGTGCGTGACGGGGTTGAGGTCCGAGTCGTCGACCACGCGACAGGCGATGATGTCACAGAGGTCGTGTTCGCCCGCGTTTTGGGGTCCATGTTGCGCGCCAGCGGCACGGGGGTGAGCGCCGTGCTCGAGTCACTGCTGCGCGCGCCCGGCGAGATCGCCAAGGCTGGCGCCGAGTCGCTCGTGGGACATCGCTCGGAGCGCGGAGCTACCAAGCGTCTGCCTCGAGAACCCGAGCCGGAAGACATCGCGGAGGAGAGCTCCGAAGAACCCAAGCCCGAGGACGTGTCGGAGATCGGGCAGCTGCGCAACCAGCTAACCGACCTGACAGCACTGGTCGAGCGGCTGCTGGACGATCGAAACGAGTCCGCTGGAGGCAACAATGGCTGACCCCGAGACCGTGACCCGGCCCGCCCGATGACGGTTGCGTCGTGATGACGAGGGCAAACTCGTCGACGTGGTATCCGGACAGGCGAAACCCTCCTTCCTGGACACACCACCGAGTCAGGGGTCAATTTTCAGATGGCAGTTGACACGGCTGGGCTCTTGAGAGTTCAAGAGCAATGGGCCTTCGTTCCAGCGTCGTCCCGGTACCCGTAGTTTGTCGGGCGCGCTGACGGCGTTTGCTGTCAGCATGTAACAGTGCACAACGAACAATAGGGACAGTTGGATCGTCACTAGTCGATTTCGCTATTAACCGCAGCCCACAGGCACGAGTGGAGGGCGTCGGAGTTCAGTCGGCCTTGTTTGGCGACGGTCGGTGAACAGTCCGCCGGCTCGTCCGGGCACTCACAGCCTATGTAGTTCCCGCTTCATGAGGCCGTCCTCGAAATAGCTCTCCCTACCGGCCGAAACGGATCTGCGAGTGCGCAGTCGAAGCATCCCAGACGCCAGGAATCTGCGGCGCAAAGTCGCGACAACGGCGGCGGCGTCGAACAACCCACCAGCAGTCTGTGTGCGCGGTAACGAAATCTGGTTGAGCATGATGTCCCTTCGATACTCCATTGGCTCACCAGTAACGAACGTAAGGTATCGCTACGATATTCCTGGTATCGAAACGGCGGCCGGCGGATTCAAGGACAACTCCGATCCTGCGAGACCGTCGTGGCCGGCCGCCGGTGAGTCAAGCGGCCCGAGCACTGCCCCGTCCACGTTTGCCCCCGGGACCGCGCCAGCATGGACGCCGACGGATCGCCGTAACCCAGGTATGGAGGACTATCAGTTTCGCTACGATACTTTCGGTGCTAACCCTGAGCGGATGTCGCGAGTAGGGTGGCACCCGGCGATCCGGTGGCGAGGTGGTCTGGATGACCGAGGTAGACGCAAAATTGCCGGCCGACAACGCTGACGAAGTCGATCCGCGCTGGGTGCGCTCGCGCACCCGCCTCCTAGACGCGGCGGTCGATCTGCTCCGCAGCGGGGGTATCGAAGCCGTCACGATCGATGCCGTCACCAAAGCCTCAAAGGTTGCCCGCACCACTCTTTACCGCCACTTCGGCAGCTCGTCTGATCTGCTTGCGGCCACACTCGAACGGCTCCTGCCGCCGGTCACGCCGCCGCCGTCAACGGGGTCGCTGCGTGACCGCCTTGTCGAACTGGTGTGCCGCCAAGCAACGCTGTACGAAGAGGCGCCGCTGCACCCGACGACCCTGGCCTGGATAGCCCTGCGCTCCACTGCCGACGACGCCCAAGACTGGCAACGATCCAACAGCACACTGCAGGCCCGCGTCGTCGACCACTACCTCCAACCGTTCGAGGCCATCCTGCAAAGTCCCGAAGCCCACACAAAACTCGACGAGTATGAGCTCGAGCTTGCCGTGTGCCAACTCATCGGGCCGCTCCTATTCGCATGGATGATCGGTTTGCGTGTCATCGACCACCAGGATTGCGCCCGCATCGTCGATGACTTCCTCGCCGCCCACGCACGCGACGACACCGCCACCGCAGCCCAGGACGCCCAACGCACCTCGGCGCCAGATGGCGAAACCCCACCAATCGCGCCAAACTAACGTCTCACCTTTTTACGAGAATATGTGAAATGTCGATGTTTGCTGGGCTAACTCCCCACCCTTGAGAGTCGAATGTTCAGCCAGCTTGATCAGTCTGCTCTGCGAGCACCCGATAGACGGTCGCACGGCTTACGCCGAGCGTGACCGCAATCGTGCTGGCTGGCTCACCAGAGGCGTGCATACGCTGCGCTAGAGCGGCTTTGGTGGCATCTAACGCCTTGGGGCGACCAATGGATTGGCCGCGTGCACGTCGCGCCTCCCGAGCCGCTGAGCGGCGTTCCCGGCCTAGCTCCAACTCAAGCTCGGCGAGGCTGGCGAGCACGCCGGCGACCATGCGCCCTGCGGCAGTCGCAGTGTCGATGCCCTCACGCAACGACCGCAGCACGATCCCGCGCTCCCCAAGCTCTCGGATGGTCGTCATCACCTCAGCCGCATTGCGACCCAGCCTGTCGATGCCCACCACGACGATGGCATCGCCTTCCCGCGCGTAGTCGAGGAGCGCAGCAAGACCGGGACGCTGCTCCCGTGTCGAAGCACCCGAAAGCTTGTCGGTGTAGACACGCTCGGGGTCCACGCCAACCGCCGTCAGCGCGTCAAGCTGCTGATCCAATGACTGATGTCCGGTACTCACTCGCGCGTAGCCGAGTTGAACACCTGTGGTGGGGGCAGCAGCTGCGATCATGACATGAGTATGTCTCAAAAGGCTCAGAATCACAAGATGTGCAACGCCTATTTTGAGGCATTTTGTGCGACAGCACCACGTGGGCATTCGTCTGCCGCATAGAGACTCATGCCGCTCGTCTCACAGCTCTGGTTCTGAGACTGCGTTGAACGCCGATGCTGGTGATCAGCTGCGAGCAGGGGCCTGAAGGCGTAGTCAGCCAGGCCGATTGCGCCGGCCTGGCCGACGATGTGGCCGCGGAGTTCGGGGTGGTTGTCGAGGTGGGACTGCGCGTGGTGCTGGTCGTGTGGAAGGTGATGGATCCGCAGACGGTATCGGCCAGGGTGTCACGGAAGCCGCGCAGCACGGCCCGGTGGAGTTCGCGAATCGCTGGCGGGAGCTGCTCGGCGGAGACCGCGACGGATTGAGGGGTGCGGACTAAGTCGGGCATCGGTTACTCCGTTGGATTTGACGAGGACTGGAGCTGCTGCGGCGCGTGAGTGCGTAATGCGTCCAGAATGTGTTGCGGCGTGGGCAGGTCAAGTCGGCACGCATCACCGCTCGGCGCTTCGGGCGCGGGGCGCATCACATCGACGCCGTTGACGAGGACGGTCGGTGAGGGGTACCGGCCGACTCGGTCGATGACTGGCACGTCGATGCCCAGGCTGGACAGGCAGTCCGTGAGCATCGTTCTGGTGGCCTCGGCGTTTGGGCATCCCGGCGAGGTGAGCAGCTCGATCCGCATAAGAGTCAGATCTCCGTGGTGGGCGTTGTTGTGGCGGCGGCGGTTTCGATATCATGCAAGATTGGGCAGTCACGTTCGGCACGGGGCTGATCACAGGTGTCGACGAGCTGAGTGAGCGCATCACGCATGCGGGCGAGTTCGTTGATGCGCTGCTGTAGGTCGGCGATGCGGATGCGGGCCATCGTCCTGGCTTCGTCGCAGGAGGCGGGTCCTCCGTCGGCCGGTTGCAACAGGTCCTCGATGTCGTCGAGGGTGAATCCGAGCTGTTGGGCACGCTTGACGAACCGCACTACCCGCACCGCGTCGGGGGTGTAGGCGCGATACCCCGAGCGGGTCCGTTCCGGTTCGGGCAGCAGGCCGCGGCGTTCGTAGTACCGAAGGGTTTGGGTGTTGACCTGTGCCTGGGTGGCGACCTCGCTGGTTCTCACAGCACCAGCATGAACCCTGTACCCAACTACTGGGTCAAGGCCACCAGCACCTCATCAGCCCTGAGAGCGTTGAGTGTTACGGGCTAGGTGCCTACCTCGCGGTGGATACCGCCGGCGGCGGTGTTGACCCCCTCGGCGAGGGTGGGGTGGATATGGATGGCCGAGGCGAGTTGGGTATAAGTCGCGCCGCAGGTCATCGCGATGACGGCCTCGTGGACGAGGTCGCCGGCGTCGGGTCCGGCGATGTGGCGGCCCAGGATATGGTCCATCTTCGCGTCGGCGACGAACTTGACCAGGCCGCGGGTGTTGCCGATGGCGCGGGCTTTTACGACGCCTTTGAAGTCCTGGCGTCCGATGAGCACGTCGTATCCGGCGGCACGCGCGGCGGGTTCGGTCAGGCCGACCGAGCCGACCTCGGGGTCGGTGAACACCGCATGCGGCACGACGCGGCCGGTGGTGCTGCGGTCCTGGCCGCGAAAGACGGTGCGGTAGACGATGTCGGCATCGTCGCGGGCGGTGTGGGTGAACATCGGGCCGCCGCGCACATCGCCGAGCGCCCAGACGTCCTCGGCGCGGGTGCGTAGCTTCTCATCGACCGGCAGGAACCCGTCTGTGTCCGGTTGTACGCCCAGGTGTTCCAGGCCGAGTGCGTCGGTGTTCGGGGTGCGGCCGGCGGCGATGAGCAGGTGGCTGCCGGTGATCTCGGTGTGCTCGGTGCCGCTGCAGCCCAGCTGAATGTGCCCGGTCCTTCCAGCGGCGTCAGTGCAGGTGGTGCCGGTGAGTACGGTGATCCCGTCGGCGGTCATGCCAGCGGTGACCGCCGCGGAGATGTCAGGGTCCTCGGCGGGCAGCACCCGTTCGGCGCGTTGGATCACGGTGACGGTGGAGCCGAAGCGGGCGAACATTTGCGCGAACTCACAGCCGACGTAGCCGCCGCCCACGACGAGCAGGTGGTCCGGCAGTTCGGTGGCATCAAGCAGCGTGCGGGAGGTGTAGTACGGGACGCTGTCGAGGCCGTTGACGGCAGGAATGGTGGTGCGCATCTCGGTGGCAAGGAAAATCTTGTCCACGTCCAGGTAGGTGCTATCGATTTTCAGGCGGTGCGGTGCGGTGAACACCCCGGCGGCAGGGTAGAAGTCGATGGCATCGGCCTTCTCGACGGTCCGGTAGGAGCTGGAGCGGATGGTGTCGACGATCCGGTCCTTGCGGGCGACGACCTCGGCTAGTTTGAGTGTGATCGGCCCCGCGCTGTGGACGCCGAATTCGGCGGCTTGGTGAACCTGGTGAGCGACCGCAGCGGAGGCGATCATCGTCTTGGTCGGGATGCACCCGCGGTTCAGGCAGGTTCCGCCAAGTTTTTTTTCTCAACGAACGCGACCCGGCCGTGGCGGGCGGCGCGCAACGCGAGCGGCAGCCCGGCCATGCCGCCGCCAATGACGAGGGTGTCGTATCGGTCGGCCATCACAACTCCCGTCCCAGGGCATTGCACCGCGGGATACCGATCCAGTGCCATCGCCGCGACCAGCATGAACTGTGTACCCACGTACAGAGTCAAGGTGACAGCCGGCCCTTTTCGCGACGGCGCTGGCCGTACGGGCGCAGTGTTGGAGCTCAAAGGGGTACTCCCCCAGGGGGGTGGTTCGAATCTCCAACGAAAGCATTGCGAGGACCGCTTGTCAGGCGCACATACGCCGGGACACGTTTTCAGAAAATAATTGGTCAGCAGCATGGCGTCGACTGCGGCGGGGTCGACGACACTGCTCGAACACCTTCATGTCGAAAAGCTCAGGTGATTCTGCAGGCCGCCTCCGAACAGAAGGTGTCCGTCAGCGTGTTGGCGATCGACACCATTCAATCTGATGGTCCGCCGTTCGTCGGCCGCCGAGCCGAACTGGACCGGCTCTCCGAGATGCTCGCTCCCGCAGACCGGGGCACGAGCATCGCGGTCGTCACCGGTCCACCAGGCGTCGGGAAAACCGCCCTCACCAAGCAGGCGGCCATGAGTGTCCACGGTGCCGGCTGGTTCACGCATGCGCTCTTCGTCGACATGCGCGGATATGAAGTTGACCCTTCAAACAGGGCCAGGCGGGAAGACGTGTACTTGTCGCTGTTGCGTCGGCTTGGGGTACGCAACGATGACATTCCGGCCAATCCTGGGGACCAAGGCACCCTCTACAGCCAGATTATCGATCAGCTCGCAGCCGACGGCAAACCGGTGCTGCTGTGGCTGGATAACGTCAGTGATTCCAGTCAGTTCGAGCTCTTACGGCCCGCCGGCTCAGTCCACAGGCTCGTAGTTACCACCCGGGAGGCATTCGCATCGCCAACCGGGCTGTCGTCGATCTCGATGTCCTTAACGAACAGGAAGCAATCGAACTTCTGAAGGCATCTGTGCGGGACCGATCTCCAGGAGATGAGCGGTTAGATCAGGAGCCGGACGCGACAGCACTACTCGTTGAGCTGTGTGACCGGTTGCCGCTCGCGCTGCAGATCGTCGCCGCGTTGTTGGCTGACGAATCGGCGCGACCTGTAAGCGAACTCGTATCTGAGCTCGCCGAAGAAGAGCACCGACTGGACAGTATGCACTACGACGAAAGGCTCTCGGTCAGAGCGGCATTAACGTTGTCCTACAGGCGGTTGCCCGACGACCTCAGTCGCCTGTTCAGGCTGATGTCCGTCGTCCCTGGCGGTGATGTGGGACGGGATGCAGCTCGATGGCTAATCAACGAGGAAGTACGACCGCAGCTGATGGCCTCGGTCCGCGCCCACCTCGTTCAGCAGCATGTGCGCGACCGGTGGAGCATGCATGATCTCGTTCGTCTCTACTCAGCGGAAGAGGGGGTCACCGACCCTGTCGATGCCGATAACGCCTACAGGTCCGTCGTGAGCCACTACCTGCTGGCCGTCGGCGCAGCGGCTGAATACGTGACCGCAGTCGTGTCTGATGCCGGTAGGCGCATCTTCAAATCACCTGACGCCGCGGCACGCCGGATGGAAGAAGAGCGGCCAACCGCGATCGCGATCGTGATGAGCGCCGCCCGTCGCCCCGAGTACTACAACATCGCCGCGCACTTTGGCGTCATTCTTGGCGACCTACTGAAAGCAGAACGGCAGTTGCTCAACGATTTCCATAACGTTGCCGCGGTCACGGCATCGAACGCAACGCAGCTCGATGACAAGCGGATGGCAGTCTGCACACTGAACAACTACGGCAGCGCCCTTCGCCTGCGCGGTGAACTCGTGAAGGCCCGCGAAGTCCTTGAGGAAGCCGTGAGAATCAACGAGGCCAATGGAGATGTGGGTGGCGCGAGCGTGCTGCGGCAGGTGCTTGCAATGGCCGTCGAGGACAAGCGACTATCGCGCAACCCGTACGCCGGTGTGAAGGCACCGCGGCGGGAGCACCGGCGGCGAGGTTATCTGACGCACGATCAGGTAGAGCTGCTGGCAAGCGCAGTGGGCAAGTACGGCACGGTCGTCCGCTTCCTCGCCTACACCGGTCTGCGGTGGGGTGAGATGGCGGCGCTTCGGGTCGACTCGATGGACATGCTGCGCCGAAGGGTAAACGTCCATCATGCGGTCGCCGAAGTGAAGGGCCGAAGTGTGTGGTCAACTCCCAAATCGCATGAGCGTCGCTCGGTGCCGTTCCCTCGCTTTCTCAGCGAGGAACTGGCCGCACTGATAGTCGGGAGGTCCCGCGAAGACTTGGTGTTCACTGCGCCTGACGGCGGCGTGCTCCGCGTGTCGACCTTCCGTCCGCGCACTTTTGCGCCTGCGGTTCGCCGGCTGGTGGCCACAGTTCCCGGATTCCCGACGGTGACTCTGCATGATGTACGGCACACCGCCGCTTCGCTTGCAATCAGCGGGGGCGCGAATCCGAACGCTGTACAGACGATGCTGGGGCATCAATCGGCTGTGCTGACAATGGATACCTACGCAGACCTGTTCCCAGATGACCTCGAACTCGTTTCAGCCGCGCTCGATAAGGCCCGGCTGGCCGCTCTGGAACTTACTGCGGACCAACTGCGGACTGGAGCAGAACAAGGCCCCGACCAGGATTCCTGGTCAGGGCCACTGAACTGGTCTGATGCGAGTCGGGGTGGCGGGATTCGAACCCACGACCTCTTCGTCCCGAACGAAGCGCGCTACCAAGCTGCGCCACACCCCGCGTAAAGCCACGCCAGCGTATCGCACCGGTCCGTGGGCACGCGAAACGCTCCCGGTGCCTTCCACGCCGCCGGGCCCGTCGACTTCCGACGGAGCGCCTCCATGGCAGATGCGTGGTCGCAAGTCACAATGTCGGCGTCACGCCTCGGGATGAATGTAGTTGTCGGCGGCGTTGACAACAGTAACCGGAATGAAGGGGCCGGCGCGAAGGAGTCGA
Source organism: Mycobacterium sp. (assembly GCA_025965895.1). Taxonomy (GTDB): domain Bacteria; phylum Actinomycetota; class Actinomycetes; order Mycobacteriales; family Mycobacteriaceae; genus Mycobacterium. The sequence goes on along the minus strand of JAOPWC010000020.1, from coordinate 9,180 downwards.
GACCATGACGGGGTTGGGCGCAGCGGTGTACGGCGGTTTCTTCGGGTTGGCGGCGCTGTGGCTGTTTCTGACGGCCGACCGCGGACCGGAAATCGGTGACGCGCCGGATCAGCTCCAGGAACCCGATCGCTCGAACTCTGACAGCGCCTCGGCGGCGGATGCCGGATCCAGGTCGTGGTGCGCCAGCCACGCATCGTCGAAGTAGGTGTCGGCGTAGCGGTCGCCGCTGTCGGCGAGCAGCGTGACGACCGAGCCGCTGCGGCGAGCGGCCGCCATTTGAGCCAGCAGCCCGAAGGCTCCCCAGAGGTTGGTGCCCGTGGACGGCCCGACCCGGCGGCCGAGGACCGTGCTGGCATGCCGGGCCGCCGCAACGGACGCCGAGTCCGGGACGACGATCATCCGGTCGACCACGTCCGGCAGAAACGACGGCTCCACCCGTGGACGTCCGATTCCTTCAATGCGTGACGAGGTCCCGGTCACCACATCGCGGCTTCCCGCCAGATAAGCGGGGAAGAACGCGGAGTTCTCCGGATCCACGACGCACAGCCGAGTGGCGTAGCGGCGGTAGCGGATATAGCGTCCGATCGTCGCGCTCGTGCCGCCGGTGCCTGCGCCGACCACGATCCACTCCGGAACCGGATGCTGCTCCTGGCACATCTGCGTGAAAATCGATTCCGCAATGTTGTTGTTGCCGCGCCAGTCGGTGGCGCGCTCGGCGTTCGTGAACTGGTCGAGGTAATGCCCGCCGGCTTCGGTGGCCAGCCGCTCGGCCTCGGCATACACCTGGCCCGACTCCTGCACGAAATGGCATCGCCCGCCTTGGGTTTCGATCAGGGCGATCTTTGCCGCGCTCGTCGAGGCCGGCATCACCGCAATGAACGGCAGCCCGAGCAGCTGCGCGAAGTACGCCTCCGACACCGCCGTCGAGCCGGACGACGCCTCCACCACCGTGGTGTTCTCGGTGATCCACCCGTTGCACAACGCATACAAGAACAGAGACCGGGCCAGCCGGTGCTTGAGGCTGCCGGTGATGTGCGTCGTCTCGTCCTTGAGGTATAGCTGCAGGTCCACGGTGGCGGACCAGGCCGCCGGCAATGGATACCGCAGGAGATGGGTGTCGGCGCTGCGCCGGGCGTCGGCCTCGATGAGCCGCACTGCGTTGTCCACCCACTCACGCGGACGGTCGTGAACCGCGACGGTGGCCGGCGCCGCCTGGCCGGCGACATCAGAACCCGCCTGCGTCACCGCAGCGCAGCTGCCGAATCGGAGCGCGTCATCCGTGTGCCGTGCCCACGGCCCCCCGTCGGCGTCGCCACCAGCGTGAGCAACGTGGCCTCCGGCCGGCAGCAGAACCGAAGCGGCGCAAACGGCGACGTGCCGATCCCCGCCGACACGTGCAGCTGCATCGACGAGCCCCAACGCGACGCCCCCTTGGCGCGCGATCGGTCCAGGTCGCAATTGGTCACGATCGCGCCGTAGAACGGCAGACAGAGTTGGCCGCCGTGGGTGTGGCCGGCCATCACCAGCTGGTAGCCGTCGGCGGCGAACCGGTCCAGCACACGCGGGTACGGCGAATGGGTCAGCCCGAGGCGCAGATCCGCGGCTGGGCTCGCCGGTCCCGCGATCGCGTCGTAGCGGTCGCGGCCGATGTGCGGGTCGTCGACGCCGGCGGCGGCGATCCTCAGGCCGCCGACCTCGAATTCGCGTCTCGTGTGTGTCATGTCAAGCCAGCCACGCTCGGTGAACGCCGCCCGCAGATCCTGCCAAGGCAACGGCTGGCCGTGCACCCGGTGGCCGGGATTGGCGACGTAGTGAGCGGGATTCTTCAGCCGCGGCCCGAAGTAGTCGTTGCTGCCGAACACGAACAAGCCGGGCAGGCTGAGCAGATCGCCGAGCGTCTGCACCACCGCCGGAACTGCCCGCGGATGCGCCAGGTTGTCACCGGTGTTGATCACCAGGTCGGGTTCCCAGCGCGCCAGTTCCCGCAGCCAGGCCTGCTTGTGCCGTTGGTTCGGACGCATGTGGAGGTCGCTGATGTGCAGCACCCGCAGCGGCGCGGACCCCGGCGTCAGCACCGGCATCGTTACCTCGCGCACCACGAACGCGTTGCGTTCAATGACGGAGGCGTAGCCGATCCAGGCGAGGGCCGAGCCGGCGGTGACCGCGGCGGATCTCTTCAGGACGGGCAGTGCGGAAGCCATGCTCGCAGCCTACTGCCCGCTAAAACATGGCACCCTGCAGCGGGACAGTCGCGTCACCCGCCCGGCGGTGGTGGAGGCGCCAGCACCGGCACCGTGATCGGCGGCAGGCCGGGAATCTCGACGACCTGCGATCCGGCGAAGGGCGGCAGGCCGGGTGGCGGTGGCGGTGGCGGCGGGGCGACACCGTTGCTGATGGTGATCGTGATGATCGAGCCGGGGATGGTCTGTCCATTGGGTGACGTGCCGACGACGGTGCCGTAGGACGCGCCGCTGTTGACGGAGGAGGGCTGGTCGGCCACCTGGAAGCCGGAGTCCTTGAGGCGCTGGCGCGCCTGGTCCACGGTTAGGCCACTCACACTCGGCACCCGGGAGTTCGGTCCACCGTCGACGTAGCGCGGATCGGTCGGCGGTAGATGCACGTCGCCGAAGTCGTTCGCGATCGGCTTCATCGAATTGAGCCAGATGCGTGCCGGTTCGTAACCGCCGTACAGGTCGCCGCTGCCGCACTCGCGCAGTGGGCTGGAGCACAGGTCCGTCGGTGTGCTGGAGTCGGAGAAGATGTAACTGGCTGCGGCGTAGTTGTTGGTGAACCCGAGGAACCCTGCTGAGCGGTGCGCCTCGGTGGTGCCCGTCTTGCCCGACATGGGCAGGTTCCAGCCGGCCGCACTCGCTGAGGCTGCCGAGGTGCCGTTGCCCACAGTGTCGTGGCTCATCGCGTTGGCCAGTGTGTTGGCGAGGCCTTCGGGCACGACCTGGTCGCAGGTCTCCGTGGTGACGGCCACCTCATTGCCTTTGCGGTCGACCATCTTGTCGATGGGGTTGGGCGGGCACCACACACCGCCGGACGCCAGCGTGGCCGCGACGTTGGAAAACTCGAGTGGGTTGATCTCGATCGGCCCGAGGGTGAAGGAGCCGAGATTCTGCCGCTTGATGAAGTCGGCGAGGCTCTCGTTGCTTTGCGGGTCATAGGCGCGCGCCGTGCCGGGCTCCGCGTAGGACCGCATGCCGAGTTTCACCGCCATATCCACCGCCCGCGGCACGCCGATCTCTTGGATGAGGCGGGCGAACGCGGTGTTCGGAGAGGTCGCCAGCGCCTCCGTCACGTTCATCGAGCCGCGGTAGCTGCCGTCGTTGCGCACGCACCACGTCTCCCTCGGACACCCCGGCGCCCCGCCGCTGCCCATGCCTTTGGCCTGGAAGAAGCCGGGCACCTCCAATTGCGCGTTGGTGCCCATGCCCATGTCCAGCGCGGCGGCGGTGGTGAAGAGCTTGAAGATCGAGCCGGCACCGTCGCCGACCAGCGAGAACGGCTGCGGCTGCATCGTCTCACCGGCGTCGCTGTTGAGTCCGTAGGTGCGGTTGCTGACCATCGCCATCACCGCGTGCGAGTCCTTGCCCGGCTTGATCACGCTCATCACGCTGGCGACACCGTTCAGGCTGGGGCTGGCGATCTTGTCGACGGCCTGCTTGACCGTGCCCTGCACCTTAGGGTCGAGTGTGGTTTTGATCAGATATCCCCCGCGCGCTACCTGATCCTTACTGATGCCGGCGCGGGCAAGGTAGCTCAGCACGTAGTCGCAGAAGAACGCCCTGTCACCGGCCGCGATGCAACCCTGCGGCAGCTGGTTGGGCTGCGGCAGGATGCCCAGCGGCTGGGCCTTGGCGGCCCGCAGCTCATCAGCCTTCGCCGGAAGGTTGTCAATCATGGTGTCGAGCACGAGGTTTCGCCGCTGGAGGGCACCGTCGGGATTGGTGTACGGGTTCAGGGCACTTGTGGACTGCACCATGCCGGCGAGCAGTGCGGCCTGCTGCCAGTTCAGCTGAGAGGCGTCCACGCCGAAGTACGTCTGCGCAGCATCCTGTACTCCGAACGCGCCGTTGCCGAACGACACCAGGTTGAGGTAGCGGGTCAGGATCTCCGGCTTGCTGAACGTCTTGTCCAGGGTCAGCGCCATCCGGATTTCACGAAGTTTACGGGCCGGGGTGGTCTCGACCGCCGCCCGCTTCTCGGCGTCGGTCTGGGCGAGAACCAGCAGCTGATAGTTCTTCACGTACTGCTGCTCGATCGTGGACCCGCCCCGCGTGTCGACGGCGCCGGACATATAGCCGGACAGGCCGGTGAGTGTGCCCTTCCAGTCGACTCCGTTGTGCTCGGCAAACCGCTTGTCCTCGATCGAGACGATTGCCAGCTTCATCGTGTCGGCGATCTGCTCGCTGGGTACTTCGAACCGCCGCTGCGAATACAGCCACGCGATCGGAGTCCCGGCCGCGTCGACCATCGTCGTCACCTGGGGGACGTCGCCCTCAACCAACTGTGCGGAGCCGTTCGCGACGACGTCGGAGGCCCGGTTGGACATCAGCCCGAACCCGCCGACGAACGGAAACATCAGGCCGGCCAACACGACGCTGGCCAACAGACAGCACCACGCCAGCTTGATGACCGTTACCGCGGTCGGTGGGCGCTCCGGCATGCATACAGAGTACTTATGCCCGGCACATATGCCTTTTGGCCCTATTGGTCCGAGCGCATCGTCGCAGCATAATTAGCCTGCGCGTCAGGAAATCGTTACCTTGCGGCCTGGCTTGCGGAACGAGGGAGAATACGCGATGAGGCTCGGACAAGACGGTTGTCCCAAAAATCCCTTTGCCAAACTGTTGCGCAAACGATACCTGACCACCTAATTTGTACTCACAATGCGATTCAGGTAACAACTACCCGAGCAATGTGGCGTAGATCGCATTTTGCGGGCGCCGCCGGGGACCCGCCCTCGTGGCGGCCGGAACGAAGGGGATCGCCGGTGTCAGCTATACGGCCCGCTGCGCGGAGGACAATGACTAGCACCCTAACTGCCAACTCCGTCCAGAGCGCGGCGGCCGAGGCCCGCATCGCATGGGTCTCCCAGGCACTGTGTCGTTCCTCAGATCCCGACGAGTTGTTCGTCCGCGGGGCCGCGCAGCGAAAAGCGGCTGTGATCTGTCGCCACTGCCCGGTCATCGCCGAGTGCGGGGCGGACGCACTGGACAACCGGGTTGAGTTCGGCGTCTGGGGCGGCATGACCGAGCGCCAGCGCCGCGCACTGCTCAAGCAGCACCCCGATGTCGTTTCCTGGGCCGAGTTCTTCGCCGCGCAGCGCAAGCACCGCAGCGCCGTTTAGCCCGCCCACCGGCTTTTGCTAGGCCGCCTGATTCTTGGCGGTGAGTTGGTCTGCGATCGCTCGCAACGCGTCCAGGTCGGAGACGTCGAACGGCAGCGACGGCACTCCGACGATCGGCACATGGGGGTTGGCGCCGGTGAACCGGGACAGCAATCGCACCTCACGCTTTGCTGTGATGCCGCGGTCAGCATGGATTCGCAGGACGACAGCGGCCAGCGAGTCCGGATCGTCGGCCTGCAGCTGCTCGGCGCCGTCGACAGCCCGCTCGACCGTCAACGAGCACAGCGTCGGATGCGTTCGGTTGAGGATCAGCCCGGCCAGCGGCATGCCTTCCCGCGAGAGCCGGTCGACGAAGAACGACGCCTCCCGCAGCGCATCCGGCTCGGCGGCGGAGACCACCACGAACTGTGTGCCGTGCCGACGCAGCAGTTCGTAGGTGCGGTCGGCCTTCTCCCGAAAACCACCGAACGTGGCGTCCAGGGACTGCACGAAAGCTGAAGCGTCGGAAAGCATTTGCGATCCAAGGATGGTCGATATTGCGCGCATCGCCAGACCGACGGCGCCCGTGATGAGTTTCCCGATGCCGCGGCCGGGCGCCAGCAGCAGCCGCCAGAGCCGACTGTCCATGAAGCTGCCCAACCGTTTCGGTGCGTCGAGGAAGTCCAGTGCGTTGCGTGACGGCGGGGTATCGACGACGATCAGGTCCCATTTGTCCTGCGACAGCAGCTGGCCCAGCTTCTCCATCGCCATGTATTCCTGCGTGCCGGCCAGTGACGTCGCCACGGTCTGATAGAACTGGTTCTCCAGAATGGCCTGCGAGCGTTCGGGTCCGGAGTAGCTGAGTACCATCTCGTCGAACGTGCGGCGCATGTCGAGCATCATCGCGTGCAGCTCGCCCGGCACCTCCGGGGCCAGTGGGACGCGCTGAGGCGAGTTGCCGAGATCCTCGACGCCCAGGGCCTGGGCGAGCCTGCGCGCGGGGTCGATCGTCAGAACCACCACGTTGCGGCCGTATTCGGCGGCGCGCAGCGCCATCGCCGCGGCGGTGGTGGTCTTGCCGACCCCACCGGCGCCGCAACACACCACCACACGGTTCGTGGTGTCGGCCAGGATGCCGGCCATGTCCAGGGTTGGCGGTGTGGTGCTCATCGAACCCCTTGTCGCGCAAGCGTTTCGGCCATTTCGTATAAGCTTCCCAGGTCGACGCCGTCGGCTATGTTCGGCATCTCGAGGCGCGGCACATGGATTTGATCGAGTTGCTCAGCGGTTTCGGCGCGGGCCTTCAACCGGGTGGCATGCTGAATGGTCTCGGTCAGGATGCCTGCGAAGTCGTTGTCGTTGAGTTTGATTCCGGCCGTGGCGAACCCGGCCCGCACCCCGTCGGCGTCGATGGCGCCTTCGGCCGCCTTGGCCAGGTCTTGCGGTTGCAGGTACACGGGCAGTCCGCGGTTGACGATCACGCTGCCGATCGGCAGGCCGAGGCGCTTCAGCTCGTCGATCGCCTCGATGGTCTCCTGCATCGGCAGCGACTCGAGCAGCGTGACGAGGTGGATCGCGGTCTGCTCGGAATGCAGAAGCTTCACCACGCCCTCGGCCTGCGAGTGCACCGGGCCGCCTTTCGCCAGGTCGGAGACGGCCTTGGTGACATCCAGGAACCGGGCGATGCGTCCGGTCGGTGGCGAGTCGACGACGACCGCGTCGTACACCGGGCGCCTGGACTTGTCGCTGCGCACCACCGACTCTTTGATCTTGCCGGTGAGCAGCACGTCGCGCAGGCCGGGCGCAATCGTGGTGGCGAATTCGATCGCGCCGATGCGACGCATCGCCCGACCGGCCAGCCCGAGGTTGTAGAACATGTCGAGGTATTCCAGGAACGCGGCCTCGATATCGATGGCCAGCGCGTTCACCTGTCCGCCGCGTTCGGCCGTGGCGATCTTCACCTCCTGATACGGCAGCGGCGGCACGTCGAACAGCTGCGCGATGCCCTGGCGACCCTCCACCTCGATCAGTAGGACCTTGCGACCGCCGGCCGCCATCGCCAGCGCGAGCGACGCCGCGATCGTCGACTTGCCGGTGCCACCTTTGCCGGTCACCAGATGAAGTCGCGCATTACGCAGCCTCGCGGGCCAGCCGACGTTCGCCCCCGCCTCAGGTGTGGTTGCCACGACTGCATGCTAACCGCAGGTGGTCGCCGGCCCGGTGACGGTTAGGGTGTGCCCATGAGCGAACCGACCAAGTGGGAGTACGCGACGGTGCCGCTGCTGACCCATGCGACCAAGCAGATCCTCGACCAGTGGGGCGCCGACGGGTGGGAGCTCGTGGCGGTACTGCCGGGCCCCACCGGCGAGCAGCACGTCGCCTATCTCAAGCGCCCCACATGAGCGCGTCGGCCCGGTTGGCCGAATTGGGCATCGAGTTGCCGGGCGTCGCCAAGCCACTGGCCTCGTACGTGCCCGCAGTTCGTACCGGCAACCTGGTCTACACCGCCGGGCAGCTGCCGCTTCAAGACGGCAACCTGGTCCGTCGCGGCAAGGTGGGCGCTGCCGTCGGCGCCGAGGACGCCAAGGGTCTCGCCCGGCTGTGCGCGCTGAACGCGCTGGCCGCGGTAGACGCCCTGGTCGGCCTCGACACCGTGACGCGGGTCGTCAAGGTGGTCGGGTTCGTCGCGTCGGCGCCCGGCTTCACCGGCCAGCCGGCCGTGGTCAACGGCGCCTCGGAGCTGTTTGGTGAAGTGTTCGGCGACGCAGGAGCTCATGCCCGTTCTGCGGTCGGTGTCTCGGAGCTGCCGCTCGACGCGCCGGTCGAGGTCGAAGTCGTCGTCGAGGTCGGGTAGAAGGTGGACCCGCAGCTGACCCATCCCGCGTACGGGCAGCTGCGTCGGGTGACCGATTCGGCGTCGGTGCTGCTGGCCGACAACCCGGGACTGATGACACTCGACGGCACCAACACCTGGATGTTATCCGGCCCACGCAGCGACGAGGTGGTGATCGTCGACCCAGGCCCCGAGGACGCCGAGCACGTGCAGCGCGTCGCGGAGGTGGGCCGGATCGCGCTGGTGCTGATCAGCCACCGGCACGGCGATCACACCGGCGGCATCGACCAGCTCGTCGAGCTGACCGGGGCACTCGTGCGCGCCGTCGACCCGGAGCATCTGCGAGGTGATGTGGTGCCGTTGACCGACGGCGAGGTCATCGACGCCGCCGGACTGAGGATCACGGTGCTGGCCACCCCCGGCCACACCGCCGACTCGGTGTCGTTCCTGCTCGACGACGCCGTGCTGACCGCCGACACCGTGCTGGGCCGCGGCACCACGGTCATCGACACCACCGACGGCAGCCTCCGCGAGTACCTGGAGTCGCTGCGTCGGCTGCGGGAGCTCGGTAACCGGGCCGTGCTGCCGGGGCACGGGCCCGACCTGCCCGACCTCGCTGCGACCGCCGACATGTACCTCGCGCACCGCGAGGAGCGGTTGAACCAGGTGCGCGACGCGCTGCGCGTTCTCGGCGACGACGCCACCGCCTGCCAGGTGGTCGAGCACGTCTACACCGACGTCGACGAGGAGTTGTGGGACGCCGCCGAGTGGTCTGTTAAGGCCCAGCTCGACTACCTACATCCGCCGAAATAGCGCCCAGGTCGTCGCGCGATCCTTATCGCGCTCGGGCTTGGATGCTCGCGCGATCCTTATCGCGCTCGGCGGGCCAGCCGTTCGGAGTCGCAGATCAGCACGCTCTTGCCCTCCAGTCGGATCCAGCCGCGGTGGGCGAAATCAGCCAGGGCCTTGTTCACGGTTTCCCGAGAAGCGCCGACCAACTGGGCGATCTCCT
>JAOPWC010000211.1 GCA_025965895.1 Mycobacterium sp. | reverse complement strand
TCACCACCCCATTTCTTCTCGCGATGAATGGCGTGCAGGTCGAGGAAACAGAGGGCTGGCGGGAAGGCACAGAGACGTGGCGCGTGTTGCGCGCTTACTTTCCTGGTTCGATCGAGACGCACAACCTGATTCAGGATTTTTACTTCGGCGAGGATTTGAGGCTGCGCCGCCATGACTATAGCGTGAATATCGCAGGTGGTTTTAAAGCGGCGCAGCTGACTTCGGATTATGTGGTGGCGAACGGCATAAGTCTGCCAACCAAGCGGCGTGCGTACACCCGCGGACCCGATCGTCGGCCGATCATGGAAATGCTGATGGTAGCAATCGATTTCAGCGAGGTGCGGTTCGAATAAAGAGGTGCGGTTCGAATAAAGTGGCGAGAGATGGCCACGGGCTCGTGTCGTCGGCCACGAGCGGCGGGCAGTGCGCGAATTTGGCCTGGGGCCGGGGTCGGTGGGGAGGTCTGAATTTGTATGGGCCACCTACCCCCGGGCTCCGAGTGGGCGATCAACAACGAATTTCGCCACGCTGGGCCCCTACGCCGTCCAACCCTCCGGCCGGCCAGCAAGCCCAATACCGAGACCACCGGATGGGTGGCCTTTTGTTCAGCGTGCACATCCGCGCGATGTGTTGCCGCAGGGAGCCAACATGGCTCCGCCCTCCAACCCCTACAAGTGGCTGCGGTGGATTGAACGGGCGCGACGGGAGCATGGTTGGCCGACCACGTTCGGCCGCACGAGCCAGCCCAGCGCCCGCGAAGGCTATCGAGCCATGGCACACAGCCCTGAAGGCACACAACAGCCGCAGGGCCAGATGGGAATGGCGGGAACTTCAGTGAGCGGGACGGCGGCGCCGCAAACCGCGCCGCTCCTGTTGTGTGACGGTGTCTGCGGATTCTGCAACCGCACCGTCCAGACCATCCTTCGGTTCGACCCAGACGGCACACTGCGTTTCGCCGCTAGAGCGAGTGACGGGATTCGAACCCGCGTATACGGCTTTGCAGGCCGCTGCCTAGCCACTCAGCCACACTCGCACGAAGCACCACCGTGCCAGGGCAGACACTCGCAGACCTAGTGTTTCGCTCAGGCTAATCGCTATCGCGTCAACTTGGGCGCGCTCATGCAGGACCCGCGCCGCGCCTCCGTCTCATCGACGCGAACGTCAGGCTCAGCGGCCGGTCGGCCGGCACGGGTGTGGGTCCGAACGGAACGCCTCAAACGCGTCCTCGATGTCCTGCTCGGTCATCCGCCAGTGCCGCCCGATCTTCCGCGCCGGGATGCCGCCCTCGAGATCTGTTTGCGCAGCCACTCCGTGGGACTCCGGTATGCCCCACCCTCTCCGACTTGGTTGAGTGAATAGCTGCGTGTGATGTGCGCGGCGGCGATCGGGTCAGTACCGAGCCTTCGGCTCAAACCGAGGCGACTCCATCCACTCGTCCAGTTCGGCCGCCTTGAAACCGCATCTCCCGGCCTTATGCGAAGGCCTTCACCTCACCGGCCTTCACCGCCGGTCGGAGCAGATCGGTGGACTTGGCTTTGATGCGCTGCGCCGCCTTGGTGGGCGTCAACCAGACGGTCATGAGGCGACACGCTTTGGCTCGTAGGCCCGCGGGCTCTCGGCGCAGCGCTTCAGCTCGTCGGCGGTGAATTTGTTCAACACCCGTCCGTCCTCGAAGGGGGCCAGGCGCCTAGTTCTAGTTCGTGGATGCGCCGCAGTGAGGTGGACAGCACTTCGGCAGCACCGTCGGCGTCGTAGGGAGTCCGGTTGATCCGGGGCACGTACTCGACGCTGATCGACCTTGCGGGAGGGTTCAGCGCGTGCTCGAGGGCTTCCAGCAGCTCCGAGAGGAGCATGTTCCGCTGCTTTGGTAAAGGCACCTCCTGCTCGTGACAAACCTGGCCGATCTCCTCAGGGCGCTCGCCGGTGTTCCGCGACTCGACCGCGCGGCGCCTTGGCCGTCACGACGTGTTCGACGCCACCAACGACGAGCAACTCGCCCGAGCGGTCGAACTTAGGCGGCGCGTGGATAGTGGGAGACGGGGCAGACAACTTGAGGAGATGCAAGTGAACGTCGCCACGCAGGCTGCGGCAGTGGCTGCAGCAGGAGTGCTGCTCGGCCTGTTCATCACCATCATGGTGAGGCGCCGTACCACCACCTCGCAACAGGCTTCGGGAAGGTGGCGCGCCGTCTACGCCGGCGCGATGCTGGTCTGCGCGGCGTTGCTGCTCTTCATCGCGATCACTGAACCAACGCGCCGGTATGTGAACATCGCTATCGCTGTGGCCCTAGTCGCCACCGCAATCTGGCAGTTGCGCAAAACGAAGCCCGTCGCTTCTCCCCCTCAAGGAGAATCTGGGCATCCTGGGTGAACGCCCCGGCCTCGGCGGCGGCAGCGGTGCGGCCATGGCGGTTCTCCTCGTGTGGAAGCAGATTAGCCGCAACCGAATACTCACCCAGGCGGCCGGGTTGTCAGTTCCGCGCGTCAATCAGATCCGCGACCGGCGCTAAGCCCTGTGCAGCGTCGTCCGCGCCGAGACGCCGTTGGCAAAACAACTATCCAACCGGCCTCGGACGATGATCTATCGAATTCACCTACTGGTTACCGGGAAGCCGATGCCGCGTTTGCGTGCATGGGCGGATCAATACGCGCCGCTTGTTGACTTTCTCCCGCGACCAGCGGTGCGGATCAACGTGTACATGTCGCGTTTGAGCCGGCGCCGCCGATGTAGAAGAAACCGAAATCACGGCCCGCTCTTCCGAGTTCGGCCGCTACCCGCTCCCCCTAGGCTCGCCGCGGTGACCGCAGACCGCTGATGTCGACAACCGGTACCGCGTGAACGACGTTGCACCACTCATAGTTCGACGATTCCTTCACTATCCTTGACGTTCCAGCGCCGCACTTTGCGTTTACCGCCGTCGTCGACGTCTTCGGTACTCAGTTCGTTCACGTGCAGTCGGGGGCCCAGCTGGCGGCCCTCGCGATGCGGCAACGCCGAATCGGTGATCAGCCAACCGTCATCGACGACCGTGCCCAACGAAATGTCCATATGGTGCGCTGCCCGCCGCGCCCAGCCGAATAAATCTCCAACCCGTAACAACAGCGCCTCGCTGCCGTCGGGGGCGTCCGCCCGCAACGCCCAGCACGGCGAAACCGGGCCATCGTCCCTGGCCCAGTGCTCGACGTAGTCCTCGTGCACGCCCACCTCGACGAGGGTGTCCCCGCGCCATCTCATCCGGCCCGCGTCTGGATGCGGTCCGGGGGGCTGCAGGCGCATGAAATGACTCCACTCGAAGACGTCGCCACGTTGACCCAACCGGCCCGCGAATCCGTCCTGGCTCGACAGCCAATCCCGCTGGCAGGCAGTGAGCTTCGGCCCATCCTGCGCACCGCCGAAGTCGGGCCGGGGTGCGGGCCTGCGCAGGTCGACGAATGCGGTGATGCCTTGCAGCCAGCGGACATCGGTGCTTTTGTCTTCGGACCCGTCGCCATCGACCAGCAAGGTTCGTCGCCACGGCCCGGTGCAGTCGGCAATCCGCACAGACCGCCCGCCGGGGCGGTCCCCGCCCACCGTCTGGGTCATGCCGAGGCCTCCCACCTCGCAGCCAGATCGGCGAATCCGGCGGCGGTGGGTCGGCCCGTGGCGCACGCCCGTGCGATTCCGCCGTCTGGGTAGGCCGAGACGCGCAGCGCGCTGATGGCACGCGCGTCGACCACGAACACCTGGCTGGCGTCGGGCGCAATCCGGGTACGGGCAAGCACCGGCACATCGAAGGTCACGGTCTCCCAGCTGGCCCCAGCTGCCGGGCGCCCCCGGCTGCCCAGCACAGCAACCTCATCGCCGTCTGGCAGACGCTCACCAACGGCGAGTTCTATGGCGAACCGGGTCCGGACTACTTCACTCGGCGCGGTCCCGCCAAGGCCCGAGCGCGCGCCGTCGCTCAACTCGAATCGCTCGGCTACAGGTTCATCCTCGAACCACCCGCCGGAACCGCCTGACAACCCAACACGCACTCGCCTAACGTATCGTGACGTTCGCAGCATGGACGGCCAGTCACCCGACGCTGCACTCGCCGGCTTGTGGGCATCCCGAATTGCCGTCGAACCAGCGCACTCGCGGCTCGCGGCGCCGCGTTCAGCATGTACATCCAGTTGAGAGTTTCCCGACGGTTTTCCAGAGAGGATTGGCATGCGATTCGTCTTGGTGCACGGCGGCTTTCACGCCTCATGGTGCTGGAGCCGCACCATCCTCGAGCTTGAGAGGTTACGCCATGAAGCGATCGCCGTCGACCTCCCCGGACACGGCCGCCACGTCGACGAGGAATCGACATTGGCCAACCGGCGCGAGGCCGTCGCCTCAGTGCTACAGCCCGGCGATGTTCTCGTCGGGCACTCCGGTGGCGGGTTCGACGCCACCCTGGGCGCGGACACCCGACCCGATCTCGTCAGCCACATCATCTACCTCGCCGCAGCGCTACCGCGGGAAGGCCGCAGCTACACCGAAGCCATGACCATGCGCAACGCCGAGGATGGCGAACTGGACGGCGACGTCGGAGAAATGCTCGGATACCTACACTTCAGCGAGGACGGCGCAATGACGTTCGCCGAGTTCGAGGGAGCCTGGAAGTACTTCTACCACGACTGCGACGAGGCAACCGCCCGGTGGGCCTACAACCGGCTCGGACCAGAACGATTCGGCGAGACCACCTTCGCGCCGGTATCGACTCCCCGATTCTGGGCCGCCGATCTACCCCGCAGCTTCATCCTCTGCCTGCAGGACCGCTCCCTGCCGCGCTGGCTCGCCAACGCGGTAGCCGATCGACTCGGCGTCGAGCAACTCACGATCGACGCGTCGCACTCACCGTTTCTCAGCCGCCCGCGCGAGCTCGCCGGGCTGCTCGTGCACGCCACCAAAACAACGCCGATCGGGCCGCTGAACCCCAACTGAACCCGCACGCCGCGTCCTGCTCGAACATCCTCGGCAACCAACACGCCGACTAGATCCACGCGACGCGCCGGCTCACACCCGGAGTGTGGTGACTGGCTTCAGCGATGACGTAGCCGGCACTGATGATGGCATGCCGTCGCCCACTGGCGCACCAAATAGGTGTCACTAGAGGATTGGAACCTCAGATTGAGACTAATCAGTGGCAGCTGCGTGTGAGACAGTCGCACAGTCGCAGGTCAAGAACGTTGGATTGGTGGCCGGCGCTGAGTCCCTAATGGGAGTCTTGTCGTGTGGCGATGCGGACAAAGCGGGTGCTGGCTCGGATCGCGTTGTAACAGTCTTGTTGGGATACCCACGATCGGGTAAAACTCCTACATAACGAGGTTAACGCAGGCCCGCCAGGGCTGTGGCCGGGTCGTAGCCGGTGAACTCGCCGAGGGCGCCGTCGCGCAACCGGTTCACCCAGGCCGGGTCGGCCAGCAGCGCCCGCCCGACCGCGATCATGTCGAACTCGCCGTCCGCAAAGTGACTGAGCAGGCGGTCCACCGGTGCCGACGGAATCGACCCGTCCGCGCTGCTGGGTTTGAATTCGACTGCGAGGCCGACCGATCC
>JAOPWC010000205.1 GCA_025965895.1 Mycobacterium sp. | reverse complement strand
GGCAAAGTCAAATACTTCGGCCTCTGCGAGGCAGCTTAGGAGATCATCCGCAGAGCCCAAGCGGTTCAATCGGTTTCGGCTCTGCAGAGCGAATATTCGCTGTGGTGGCGTGAGCCCGAGCACAGCGTCCTGCCGACTTTGGAAGAACTGGGCATCGGCTTCGTGCCGTTCGGCCCCCTCGGAAAAGGCTTCCTGACCGGCGCGATCAATGAGGACACGACGTTCGAGGGCAACGACATTCGCAACACCCTTCCGCGCTTCGCGGCAGAAGCGCGACAGGCCAACCTTGCGCTGATCGAGCCGCTGGGTGAAATCGCGGACGCCAAGCACGCAACCCGCGCTCAGATCGCCCTCGCGTGGCTGCTGGCACAGAAACCGTGGATCGCACCGATTCCGGGGACGACCAAAGTGCATCGTCTCGACGAAAACGTCGGCGCCGACCGAGTCGAACTGACCCCCGACGACCTGCAACGGATCGACGCTGCCGTTGCCAAGATCCAGATCCAGATCCAGATCCAGATCCAGGGTGCGCGGTACACCGCGCAACAGCTAGAAGCCATCAATCGATAAGACCACCGACCCACAAGCGATCAGTCCGGAGGGGCATGACGCGACTTGACGGGCAAACCAATGATCGCGAGTGCGACGAACCTCAAACGAAGTGAGGGAATCTCATGCGTTACAAGGTTTGGGTAAATCCGGCGTGCGGATCTCGGAGGTGGCGCTGGGCACGATGACCTTCGGTGAAGATTGGGGCTGGGGCGCGTCCCCAGATGTCAGCGCGACGGTGCTGGACCTGTTCGCTGACGTTGGCGGCAACGTCGTCGACACCGCCGACGTCTACACCAACGGGACGTCGGAAACCATCCTCGGGGCGAGCTGCTCAAATGACGCCGCGACCGGTTCGTGCTCGCCACCAAGTTCACCAACCAAACGGACCCGGGTGATCCGAACAGTGCCGGCAACCACCCGGGCAGCCGCGGATCGTAGATTGCTTCCGACCCTGCATCGACCGTAGATCGCCGAAGAACTGCTCGCCACCATAGTGGTCGACCCCGCCAGTCATACCAGCCAGCAGGAACCTCTTTAGGAGGACAACGGCGATGTCTCCGTGTGCTGAACCTGCTCTCCTATAAAGAGAGCTCGCTGGTTCGGGCCTGCACCCATGAGTCGCGATTAGGAAGGATCATCCTCAATGATTCCCGACGCCGTGGTGCCGATGCGGGTGCAGAGTTTGCACCGCTACCCGGTGAAGTCAATGCTCGGCGAGACCCTGAACGACTTGTTCGTCGACGAGCGGGGGGCCGAAATCACCACCGGGAATGCCATTTCGGCGCAGACAGGGCTACTCGCTTCTCGATGAATGCCAAGCCGACCAGCAGCGAACCGGCCAACAGCCAACCGACCACCGCGATCGAACCCGCCGGGACGATCGCCAGCGACGCATTGCGATGCTGGACGCGGACCAGGTCGGGGTCGTTCCTGTCGAACTCGACGTAGACGCGCATTCCGTCGGCGAGCTCCGACGGGTACAGCACACCCAGCTCAGGCCGGTACGTCACCCGGTCCGGCGTCACGAACTCGATCGTCGACCGTCGCGGACCGGCGTTGAGCACCTCGGCCTGCGCCACCCCCATGTGACGCTCGATCTGTCGATCGTTGCGCCAGGCACCCGCCACCAGCAGCACGGACTGCAGCGTGACGACGGCGGCAATGATCAGAACGACGATCCGCGCCCACCGCAACCCTTCTCGCAGTCGCGTCTCCCGTCCGTCCGGTTTGCGAACCGGCCCCAGCTGCTTCACGATGCCGGCGAGCCGGCTCATATGGCGGCCTTGATCGACGCGTGCAACTGCCGCAGCGTCGACCGGTCCGCCTTGACCTCCAGAACCTGAACGCCGCTGAACGGCCTATTCAACGTTTCGCCCAGTTGGTCGGCCTCCACCTGCCGACAGTCCACGTGATAGGCCCGGCACAACGCGCCCACGTCGATGTCGTGCGGGGTGCCGAAAATTCGCGACGACACGTCGGAGAACCGCGGATCGCCCTGTTCGAGCAGCTCGAAGATGCCGCCGCCGTTGTCGTTGGAAACAATGATCGAAAGCTGCTGCGGCACAGGCTCCGTCGGGCCGATGAGCAACCCGGATGCGTCGTGAACGAAGGTCAGGTCCCCGATCAGCGCGACCGTGCGGCCGCCGGTCCGGTCGTGTGCCAGCGCCGCGCCGATCGCCGTCGACACCGTGCCGTCGATCCCGGCGACGCCGCGATTGGATCGCACCTTGACGCCCTCGGTGTTCAGCCCCACCAGCGCCGCGTCGCGCACCGGGTTCGACGCGCCGAGCACCAGCTGGTCGCCTTCACGCACCGCGCCGGCAACCGCCGCGGCGACGTGCAGGCCCGTGGTCAGCGGATGTGCATCGAGTTGGCCGCGCACCGCCGCCATGGCGCGGCGGTGAACCTTTGCACAGTTGCGCAGCCAGCCGTCGCCCGGGCGACCGGTCGTCACCGCCCTCGTCCCGGTGGCCTGCGAGTTGCCCGACACGTCGGGCCACCGCGGACCTGTTGTCAGCGCGAACACCGGCACCGCCGGATCCGCCAGCAGCGACGACACCGACCGGTGCAGCGTCGGCCGGCCCAGCATGATCACCTGCTGCGGGCGCAACAGCGGCAGCGCCAACGGGTGCAACGGGTTCGCGGCCGTTGGCGCGGTTGGCTCTGCAACAGTTGGCAACGAGGCAAGGTTCGGGTGCACGCCGGCGCCGTGACCCGAGATCACCACGGTGTCGGGGCTCAGGTCGACGTCCAGCGGCTGGTCGAAACTCACTGGCGGCGTGTACGTCCACGGCAGCCCGTTCGGCCGGCCGGCCGGCACCGCACCGAGGTCCGGCTCCGGGTCGGGGACCAGCGGTTCGCGCAACGGGATGTCGAACTGCACCGGCCCGGCGTTCGCGGTTCGCGCTCCCGTCGCCGCCGCCAGCACCCGGCATACCGCAGAACGCCACCCCGCGTTCTGCTCGGCCATCTTCTCAAAGCCTTCTTCGGCCCGGCCGAGGCTGATCGACGCGCGGACCTGCGTGCCGAAGTAGCCGAGCTGCTCCATGGTCTGGTTCGCGCCGGTGCCCAGCAGCTCGTAGGGCCGGTTGGCCGACAGCACGATCAGCGGCACCCGGGCATAGTTGGCCTCCACGACGGCCGGCCCGAGGTTGGCGACCGCGGTTCCCGAGGTCATCACGATCGGCACCGGTGCGCCGGCCGCCACGGCGAGCCCGATCGCCAGATACCCTGCGGTCCGTTCATCGATCCGCACGTGCAGCCGTACCCGCCCGGCCGCGTCGGCGTCGCGCAACGCGAACGCCAACGGTGCGTTCCGGGAGCCGGGACAGAGCACAACATCGCGCACGCCGCCGCGAATGAGCTCGTCGACGACGACGCGGGCCTGCGCCGTCGAGGGGTTCACCACCACATCAGGGTGTCACACCGAGATGGCGGCGAAGATCAGTCCTCTGCGTGCCGCTCCCGGGCCCACCGCTCAAGCGATGCCTGAAGCTCGTGAAGCCCGAGAGCCGCGAACGGCGTGCCTACCGAAAGGCAGACCACCAGTAGTGAGTTCATCTCAACCTCCCGCAGCTGACAATGCTTCCACGAGTGGCGCGGGCTCCCGGTTCAACACGCCGCACCGCCGCGAGACTTAGAGCGACCTGTCGAATTACTTCACGATCACTGTGTCGTTTCTGTCATTTTTGTGTGTAATTACTGAACGCGGAAATGGCGTACCTCCGTGGGCAATACAGAATTTACTCAGCATCATCCGGCAGAAACATTGCCCCGAAATACTGCATCCACTTCTGCGCGGTGCGGAATGACGACAAAATTTTGGAGGTGCTTGCCCAACCATGTCGCCATATCCCGATTGGCTTAACCCCGGGGACAATGCCTGGCAGCTGGTAGCGGCCACTCTGGTCGGCCTGATGAGCCTGCCGGGCATTGCCGTCCTCTACGGGGGCATCGTCCAAAAGAAATGGGTCGTCAATACCATGTTGATGGCCTTCACCGGCTTCTCGCTGGTGCTGGTCGTGTGGATCCTGTGGGGCTTCAAGATGGGCTTCGGAGAACCGCTCAAACTGGGCCCCGGCATTCTGCAGTCCGCGATCGGCGTGCCGCACACCCTGCTGGGCACCAACAGCCAGGGGCAGGCCATCATCCCGCTGCTTGACGGGGCGATGCCGAAGTTCCGCTTCTCGGAGTCGACGCTGGCGTACTTCCAGTTCGTGTTCGCCGCCATCACCCCGCTGCTGTTCCTCGGCAGTGTGGTGGGCCGGATGAACTTCAAGGTCTGGCTGCTCTTCGTGCCGCTGTGGTCGACGTTCGCCTACTCGGTCAACGCGTTCATGCTGTGGGGCGGCGGCTTTTGGGCGCAGCCGCACCCCAGCGTGAGCAGCGCATGGAGCACCGGCGCGCTGGACTTCTCCGGTGGCTATGTGATCCACCTCGCTGCGGGCACCACCGGTTTCGTGGCCGCGGCGGTGATCGGGCCGCGGCTGACCCGCGACCGGGAACGCGCGGTCCCCAACAACCTGCCGATCGCCGCGGTCGGCGCGGGCATCCTGTGGCTGGGCTGGAACGGGTTCAACGGCGGTGACCCGTACTTCTCCGGCGCCAACGCGTCGCTTGCCGTGGTCAACACCAACGTGTGTACCGCCGTGGCCCTGCTGACCTGGGTGCTGTGGGACATGTTCGCCAGTCCGCAACGCAAGCCGACGTTCCTCGGCGCGGTCAACGGCATGATCGTCGGCCTGGTTGGGATCACCCCCGCGGCCGGCTTCGTGAGCACGTTAGGCGCGCTCATCCTCGGTGTCGTCGCGTCCACCGTCGTCTGGTTCTCGTGGAACTACCTGGGGCGGACCCGGGTGTTCAAGAAGGTCGACGACACGCTGGGCGTGGTCCACACCCACGGCGTCGCGGGGTTGACCGGTGGCCTGCTCGTCGGTGTGCTCGCCGACCCGCACGTCATCGAGTACCTGGGCAACGGCAGAGACGTCTCGGATGTGGCGGCGGCAGGCTGGCTGTGGGGCCATCACCCCGCACAAATCCTGATCCAACTCGGCGCGGCGCTCACCGTCATCATCTGGGACGCGCTGGTGACCGTCGTGATCCTGAAGGTGTTGGGGCTGTTCATGAAACTGCGTCTGCCCGACGAGGTGCTGGAGACCGGCGACATCGGCGTGCATGAGGAAGAGGCATACCCCGACGAAATTCTGGTGACCGGCCGGACCAGTAGCGAGCCCCTTTCCCCGGATGCCAGGCGGACCCAGCGTGCGGAGGGCAGCCGAGTTGAAGCTGATTAGCGCCGTCATCAAGCCCTTCACCCTCGAGGAGGTCCGTGACGCGATCGAGCGGACCGGCGCGACCGGGCTGACGTTCAGTGAGGTCCAGGGCTACGGCCGCCAGCGCGGGCACACCGAGGTGTACCGGGGCGCCGAGTACTCGGTCGACTTCGTGCCGAAGGTGAAGATCGAGGTACTGGTCGAGGACGAGGCCGTCGAGGCCACCGTCGCCGCGATCGTCAGCTCCGCCCGGACCGGCAAGATCGGCGACGGCAAGGTGTGGGTGTCGCCCGTCGAAACCGTGGTCCGGGTGCGGACCGGAGAACGCGACGCCGCGGCGCTCTGAGCTACGTCAATAAGCGGTGACACGCGCCGACCCGGTCGATCCACCACTGGCGCCGGTCGGGCGGCGCGGCCAGGGCGGCCAGTCGCTCAGGGTCAGGTGCCACGGACCTGACGGGCAGATAACCGTCCTGCGGCGGTGTCGGTTCGGCGACGTCGTCGACGAACAGGCCGCCGGTACCCAGGCCGCAGGCGTGCTGCAGATCGGGTAGCGCGCCCGCGGCGAGGAGGCCGGTGCCGATGCCGACGGCCGAGTCCAGCGCGCTGGAGACGACGACCGGGATGTCGATTTGCGCGGCAATCTCCAGCAGCCTGTCGACACCTCCCAATGGGGCGACTTTGAGCACTGCGATGTCGGCGGCGTTCTTCCGCATGACATGCAGCGGGTCTTGCGCCCTGCGGATGCTCTCGTCCGCGGCGACCGGCACGTCGACGCGGCGGCGAAGCGCGGCCAGCTCGTCGACGGTTTTGCAGGGCTGCTCGAGGTACTCGAGCGGACCGGACCTCGTGAGGGCTTCGGCCGCGGCGACAGCCTCGTCGACGGTCCAGCCGCCGTTGGCGTCGACGCGCACGGTCGGAACCAGCGCGCGGACCGCTTCGACGCGGCCGACGTCGTCGGCCAGCGTCTGGCCAGGCTCGGCGACCTTCACCTTCGCCGTCCTCGCGCCGGGGAAGCGGGCAAGCAGACCGGGTACCTGCTCCGCGGCGACGGCCGGCACCGTGGCGTTGATGGGGATACGGTCGCGCCTTGCCTTTGGTGGTTTCTGGTAGGCGGCCTCGATCGCCGACGCCAACCACGCCGCGGCCTCGTCGGGCCCGTACTCGACGAACGCACCGAACTCGCCCCAGCCTGCGGGCCCGTCGATCAGCGCAACTTCGCGGGTCGTGATCCCGCGGAACCGCACCCGCATCGGCAGCGCGACGACATGCAGCCTGGCAAGGATGTCGTCGAGCGGCGGCCGCGGGCTCAACGGCATGCCTGATGCTATCCCTGTGTCGAATCGGGCGACTGCCGTTCGACGTGTCAACGAGGGCACGATGGACGGGCCCCTTCACCATCAGACAGAAGGAGACACCAATGCGTTACATGCTGATCATGCGGTCGAGCCCGAAGGCCGAGAAAGCGATGGAGAACGTCGACTTCAACGAGGTCATCGCCGCGATGGGCCGCTACAACGAGGAGTTGATCAAGGCCGGTGTGCTGCTCGCGGGCGAGGGTCTGGCGCCCCCGGAGGAAGGGTTCGTCGTCGACTTCGGCTCGGAGCCGCCGGTCGTCACCGACGGCCCGTACACCGAGGCCAAAGAGCTGTTCAACGGCTTCTGGATCCTGGGCGTCTCGTCCAGGGAAGAGGCCGAGCAGTGGGCCGTGAAAGCCCCGCTCGGGCCCGGCGTCAAGCTCGAGGTGCGCCGAGTCACCGATGCCGCGGACTTCCCGCAGGACAACGAATGGGTCCAGAAGGAGATCAAGTGGCGCGAGGAGGCAGAGGCCAAAAAGAAGTGAAGTTTCGGGGAGCGCAGCAGCTCGTTCTGGAACACGTTCTAGTCTTAGCGGCATGACTCAGGTAGTTGCCTCTTCGCGCGAACGCTCATCGGACGGGCTGCTGCGCAATCCCGCCCACATGGGCCACCTGTTGGCCGGCGCGCTGAAGCGCCACAAGGACAAGCCGGTGCTGTTCCTCGGCGACACCACGCTGACCGGCGGTCAGCTGGCCGATCGGATCAGCCAGTACATCCAGGCTTTCGAGGCGCTCGGCGCCGGCACCGAGTCGGCCGTCGGCCTGCTGTCGCTGAACCGCCCGGAGGTGCTGATGATCGTCGGCGCCGGCCAGACGCAGGGATACCGCCGCACCGCGCTGCATCCGCTGGGGTCGTTGGACGACCACGCCTACGTACTGGCCGACGCCGGAATCTCGTCGCTGATCATCGACCCGAACCCGATGTTCGTCGAGCGGGCGCTGGGCCTGCTCGAGCGGGTGGACTCGCTCAAGCAGGTGCTGACGATCGGACCGGTGCCCGCCGGGTTGTCGCACATCGCGCTGGATTTGACCGCGGCGGCCGCGAAGTACGAGCCACGGCCGCTGATGGCCGCCGACCTGCCGCCCCACCACATCACCGGGCTCACCTACACCGGCGGGACCACCGGCAAGCCGAAGGGTGTGATCGTCACCGCCGAGACGATGACGACGATGACGACGATTCAGCTCTCCGAGTGGGAATGGCCGCAGCACCCGCGGTTCTTGATGTGCACGCCGCTGTCGCACGCCGGCGCGGCGTTCTTCACCCCGACCCTCATCAAGGGCGGCGAGATGATCGTACTCGGCAAGTTCGACCCCGCCGAGGTGTTGAGAATCATTGAAGAGCAACGAATTACCGCGACGATGCTGGTGCCGTCGATGCTGTATGCACTGATGGACCACCCCGACTCGCGGACGCGTGATCTGTCGTCGCTGGAGACCGTGTACTACGGCGCCTCAGCGATCAACCCGGTGCGGCTGGCCGAGGCGATCGAGCGGTTCGGCCCGATCTTCGCCCAGTACTACGGGCAGTCCGAGGCGCCGATGGTGATCACCTACCTGGCCAAAGACGATCACGACGAGACGCGTCTGACGTCGTGCGGGCGACCGACGTTGTTCGCCCGCACGGCGCTGCTCGGTGACGACGGTAAGCCTGCACCGCAGGGCGAGGTCGGCGAAATCTGCGTCAGCGGGCCGCTTTTGGCCGGCGGCTACTGGAAGCTGCCCGACGCGACCGCCGAGACGTTCAAGGACGGCTGGCTGCACACCGGTGACATGGCGCGTGAGGACGAGGATGGGTTCTGGTACATCGTCGACCGGGTCAAGGACATGATCGTCAGCGGCGGCTTCAACGTGTTTCCCCGGGAGGTCGAGGACGTCATCGCCGAACACTCCGCGGTCGCGCAGGTCTGCGTGATCGGAACGCCGGACGAGAAGTGGGGCGAGGCGGTGACGGCGGTCGTGGTGTTGCGGCCCGACGCGCCGGATGACGACGACGCGATCGCGACCATGACCGCCGAGATCCAGTCCGCGGTCAAGGACCGCAAGGGGTCAGTGCAGTCGCCGAAGCGGGTGATCGTCGTCGACTCGCTGCCGGTCACGGCGCTGGGAAAGCCGGACAAGAAAGCCGTCCGCGCAAAATTCTGGCAGGGCGCCACCCGCGCGGTCGGCTGAAACACAGGTAGTCGACTACTCGTGCTCGCCGGGGCGGGGCTCGAAAACACTGAGCCCATGTCCGAGTCAATCTTCTGGGTACACGGCACATCTCTGGTCACCGAAACCTACGAGCACGTCTTCGAGGACGGGCGCTACGGGTGGGGCGCCGACGTGTCGGTGCTGCCCGGGAAAGACAGCTGGTTTCACCTGCCCATTCCTATCGCAGTGCCCGCCGAATCAGCAGGGGTGGACATCCGCGAGGTCTACGTCAGGTTCCACGCCGAGGCGGGCTCGCTGCGATCGGTGCACATCTACGACGGCTCGACGAAGGTGCACGAATTCAACGACCTGCATCGAGAGGGCGAATTCCGCACCGACATCACATCGCAGAACACGTTCAGCCTGCCCCGCCCGCACACGCTCCGGTCAGGCTTGGGCATTTCGCTGTGGTTCATCGCGTCGAGCGGGTTCGACACCGAGATTCCCCCGTCGCGGTTCATCGTCGCCTCGGCCGGCGCACAAGCTCAGGTCATCGACGAACGACGTCTCGCCGACGCGGTGCAATGCCGCGGAATGGTGAACGGCGGTTAGGCCGCCGGGCCTACGCTGCCACCGGAAGCCGACGAAGGGTTAGCCCGCTTCGGTGTGGTGCTGAGGTGTGGTGCTGAGAGGACGAATCGGTGTCGGCACTGTCGACTCGATGGGATCATGCCGCCACCGGCCGGGAGTTGCCACAGTGGTGAACATGACGAGCGTAGACCCAGCGATCGACACCACTGTCCCACCCAGCAGTCCCGGATGTGTGGAGTGCGAGCGACAACGTGGATGGTGGTTTCACTTACGCCGGTGCGCCAAGTGCGGCCACATCGGCTGCTGCGACCAGTCGCCCGGCCAGCACGCCACCCGCCACGCCGAAGCCACCCCGCATCCGGTGATCGCCAGTTACGAACCCGGAGAACATTGGTTCTACGACTACCGGGACGGCGGGTTCTACGACGGCCCCCGGCTTGCGCCCCCCGAACATCATCCGCTGGATCAGCCGGTGCCCGGACCGGCGGGACGCGTGCCCCCCGATTGGCAACTGCGGCTTCACTGACGCGACGGCCTGCGCCGAGTTTCGTCGCTCAAACACCTCCCCCGGGGGGTTGGTCGGCCGACTTGCCGTCACGGCCAGCACAATGGGTGTCGTGCGGGGGACCGTAGATGCGGTGTGGCGGATGGAGGCCGCCAAGATCGTCGCGACGCTGACCCGCACCGTGGGCGACGTCGGGCTTGCCGAAGACCTGGCGCAGGAGGCGGTCGTCGACGCGCTGATTCAGTGGCCGTCACAGGGCGTGCCGCGCAACCCCGCGGCGTGGCTGACGACGGTCGCCAAGCGCAAGGCGATCGACCACTGGCGCCGCCTGGATCGGCTGGACACCCGCTATGCGGCGATGGCACGCGACCTGGAAACCGACACCGAGCTGAGGTGGGACCCCGACCGCATCGACGACGACGTGCTGCGGCTGATCTTCGTCGCCACCCACCCGGTGATGTCCCCGGAGGCCCGCATCGCTCTGACGCTCAAGGTGGTCGGTGGGCTGACCACCGAGGAGATCTCGCGGGCGTTCCTGGTGCCTACGCCGACTGTCGCCCAGCGCATCGTGCGCGCGAAGAAAGCGCTGGCCGCCGCGAACGTGGCGTTCGAGGTGCCGCCACGAGACGAGTACCCGCAGCGACTGTCGGCCGTGCTCGGCGTCATCTACCTCGTCTACAACGAGGGCTACTCGGCGTCGTTCGGCCAGCGCTGGATTCGCGACGAGCTGTGCGCGGAAGCGTTGAGGCTGGGCCGAATCCTGGCCGCGCTTGTCAGCGACGAGCCCGAAGTGCACGGGCTCGTCGCGCTGATGGAGTTGCAGTCGTCGCGGTTCGCGGCGCGGACCGCCCCCGACGGCACGCCGGTGCTCCTGCCGGACCAGGACCGCACCAGGTGGGATCGCGCGCAGATTCAGCGCGGCGTGGCCGCGCTGGCGCGTGCCGACGCGCTGGCCAACGGCCGGGGCTACTACGCGCTGCAGGCGGCTCTGGCGGCGTGCCACGCGACCGCGCCGTCGGCCGAAGACACCGACTGGCCCCGGGTCGTGCGGCTCTATGAGGCGCTGGGGCAGCTGGCGCCGTCGCCGGTCGTCGAGGTGAACCGGGCCGTCGCGGTGTCGAAGGCCTCGGGACCGGCCGCGGCGCTGCAGATCGTCGACGCGATCCACGGACTCGACGGTTCCTATCTACGGCCCAGTGTTCGCGGCGAGTTGCTCGCACAGCTGGGACGGCACGCCGAGGCCGCCGCCGAGTTCGAAGCCGCCGCGGCGCTCACCGGCAATGAGCGCGAACGAGACGTATTGCTGGACAAGGCCTCTCGCGCCCGCACCCGCTAGCGCCCGACCAGCCGCTGGATCCGCCGCAACGCGATCGAGCAGACCGGCAGATACGCAGACCCCCACCACGGCACCTCGAAACTCACCCGCGCCCCGCCCGCCACGGCGTCCACGCGGTGCCGTGTCGCGGGGACACCCGCCACGGTCCACGCCCAGTGCCGGCCGGGGTCGAACTCGGAGATCACGAACGGCAGCGCCACCCCGACAGGGGTGTACACGCGGCCCGTCGAGCCGTACCTGATCCTCGTGTCGGCCGCGTCGACCTCCGCGCGGCTGATTGTCGGACCCCACTCAGGCCAGGTTTCGACGTCGGTCAATACATCCCACACCGCTTCGGGCGGTGCGGTGATCACCCGATCGACAGTGAGCATCAGCTGCGTCCATGTCGTCATGCGGCACAGGCTACCGACGAGCGCCCGGAACTCCGTTGCGCGCGGCCACCGACGCGCCGCTGCCGGTGTCGAACACCTCGATCGCGACATCGCCGTCGCGGTAACTGCCGATCAGATACAGCCCCGGCGTCGTCGCGATGATGTCGTTGGCGTGGTCACCCGTCATCGGGTAATCGTCGACACGGTGGCGCCAGTGGGCGGCGACGACCGTGGCGCCGGCGACCAGTTGCGGGATTTCGCGATCCAGCACTGCCCGTAGCGCGTCGGGCTGCAGGTAGTAGCCGACTTCGGACAGCACGACGAGGTCGAACGGCCCCGGCGGCCATGGCTCATCCAGGGACCGGCGCAGCAGGGTCGCCTGCTCGCGTCGCCCACCGGCCCGCAATCGCCGGCAGGCACCGTCCAGCGCTGCCTGCGCCACGTCGGTCGCGGTCACCCGATCGCAGCGTTGAGTCAGCAGCTCGGTCAGCACTCCGACCGAGCAGCCGGGCTCGAAGGCGTGCCGGTAACGCCGATAGGGAAGCATCGACAGCGTGATCGAGTACTTGCGCCGTTCGTACCACCGCGCGGCCAGATCCCACGGATCGCTCGCGTGGGAGTACATCTGATCGAAGTAGGCGTCGGGCAGTCGCGCGCTCAGAGGAAGACCACCTCCCCCACGGCGAGCGAGCGCTGTACCATGCGCGGCGGGAGCACCGCCGGCTGCCCGGGAGGTGGCGCCAGCTGGCTCCGGAAGCACTGCGCCGCTTCGCCTTTGGCCGTGACCGCCGAGTCCGGCAACGGCACCCGGCGGGCGCGCCGCCACGGCACCGCCGGGTCGGCCGGCATCGCCCAATGCCACATCCATACTGGGTACTCGGCTAACACCGCGCCGGTGTTACGCGCCGCGGTCGCCGCGGCGCGGCCCACCGCCTCATGATCGGGATGCCCGTCCCCCCGCCAGGTCGCCGCGCACCAGGCTCCGGTGGGATGGTCGGCGAGAACGCCGGTCAGCACATCGGCCAGTGCGGCCTCGTGCCGGTCGAGTTCGCCGTCGGGCAGTCCGACGAACAGCGGTTCGGCCACGCCCAGAATCGCAGCGGCCTGGCTAACCTCCGAACGGCGGACGGCTTGCAGTCGGGCGCAATCGTCGGCGTCCAGGCCCGGATACGCCGCGCCGCCATCAGACACCGACACCACCTGCACTGCGACGCCGCGACTGGCGAGCATCGCCGCGGTGGCACCCAACCCCAGCGTCTCGTCGTCGGGATGTGGGGCGACGATCACCAACGCCGGGCACGCCTCGACGTCCACCAGCGGCAGCTCCGGCAGTCCGGCGAGCCACGCCTCGGCCGGCGTGCCCCCGGTCGACACATCGATGTCAACGGGGGTCACAGTTCACCGCCGCCTGCATGCCGAGCGATTCGAGGTCGCGCTCCGCATGACTTTGCCGGAGGTACACGGTCAGATCGGCCACCCGGCGGGCATGGCCGCCGTCCATGCACAGCGGGCCAGGCCCGAGGGCCCGGCCGGTGCGCACGATCGCCTCGTCCGCGGCGGTCTCGACCACCGCGCGCGCCCGCCGCGCGGTCAACTCCGCCAGGCCCGACTGGTTGCGCGGATCACCGTCGACGTAGGCCGCCGCCGCCGCGAGCGTGGCCTCGGCCGCCGTCAACGCGGCGTCAACGGCGCCGAGGTGGGCCAGGGCGTGCGGGTCGGGGACGCCGCGGGCCACGTGCTGATACAGCGGCGCGGCGACGGCCCGGGCTGCCCCCAGCCAGCATGCGGCGACCCCTATCGCGCCGAACCAGAAGCCCGGCCGCTCCAGGTAGTCACCCGGGCGCCCGACCGGAATCGCGGGCGCATCGCTGAACTGGACTGCCCGTGTATCGCTGTCGGCCATGCCGGGATTGCGCCAGGTCGGCTCCAGCGGTCGGACGCGCTCGTCGCCCAGGTCCACCGCGAACAACGCGCGTCGTCCGTCATCGAGTCGGGCGGTCACCAACGCCGCTTTGCAGATGCCGGCGCCCGAACACCACGCCTTGGTTCCGGCGAGCGCGATCCGGTGGCCGCGGGCATGGGCGGTCACGGTCGTGTCCGGCGCTTCGGCGGCCCAAACACCCCACAGCACATCGGGTTCGGGCGCGGGTCCGTTGAGTTCCGCCAAGATCGCCACCGCGTCGGTGTGCGCCTCGGCCAGTCGCCCGGCGACAACGTCGATTTCGGCGAGCCGGGAAAGCCGGCGCCACCGCCCCGCGGTGGCGCCGCTTCCGGGCAGCGGAACGTCCAGTTCGCCGGTCGACAGCCAGCGGTTCACCAGGCCGGCCGTCACGACGCCTCTTCGTCCGACGCGACCTCCCGCGACAGTTCGTTGAGGTGATCGGCGAAGCCGCCCGCCACCCGCCCGCTGCGGCGATCCGACGTTGCCACCGACAGCTCGTCGTCCCAGTGGATCCGCCAGCCCGCGGCCTCGAACCTTTCCACCAGATCGACATCTTCTCCGGTTGCCAGGTCGTGAAATCCGCCCACCTGCCAGTACATGTCGGCGCGACAGCCCATATTCGCGCCGTGGATGTGCCGGTGACCCGGCTCGTCCGTTTCGTAAATCTCCTCGTAGCGGTCAGCCACCGCGTCCGGGTGATGCCGCCACTGATCAACATGCACGACGCCGAGGACCATGTCGGCGTCGCGGTTGAGTTGGGCGACCAGCCAGTGGGCGCCGACCCGAGTGTCGGCGTCCGTCGAGGCGTACCAGGTCTTCTCGTCCGGACTTTTCAGAAGCGAACGCGCGAAGCGGAATCCGGCTGCACGAGCGGCGCCGACGTTTCGCTCCCCGACTTCGAGGAACACGACGTCGGGTCCGAACCGTCCGGAAAGGCTCGCGCTGGCGTCATCGCAGGCGTCGAGCACGGTAACCACCAGCGCCGGCACCGGCGCATCCGTGGCGGCCGCCAATACCGAGTTGAGGCAGCGGGGTAAGGCCGCGAATTCGTTGTGCGCCGGAACCACGACCACCGCCTGCGTCATCACCGTCATTGATGACACATAACCGCTTTAGCGGAAATCAACACCTGTGAGTCCATGACACGATGATGACGTGACGACGCGGGCGGTGATGTTCGACTACTCCGGCACCTTGTTCCGGCTGGACGAAGACGAGAGCTGGTTCGCGGGCATGCACGGCGACGACAGCGCTGTGGACGGGGTGATCTTCCTGGCCGCGCTGTCGCGGCTCGGCGTCCCCGCAGCGGAGGCCGTGATGATCGGCGACAGCGAGGAGGCCGACGGCGGCGCGCGCGATCGGTTGCGGCTTCATCCTCGTCGACCCACTGCCGACCGACCAGCGACCCGGCGCGCTGCGCGTCGCGTCGACAGAGTACGGCGTCCCGATATGACCGGTAGCGCCACCTTTAAGGACGGAGTCCGAGAGCCTTGAGCGACAACCCTTTCGATCCGTCGAAGTGGAAGCCCGTTTCAGACATATCGGCCGGGTTCGCCGACCTGACCGACATCACTTACCACCGGCACACCGTCGAGGGCGTGCCGCAGCCGACCGTGCGGGTGGCGTTCGACCGGCCGGCGGTGCGCAACGCGTTCCGGCCGCACACCGTCGACGAGCTGTACCGCGTACTCGACCACGCGAGGATGTCCCCTGACGTCGGTGTCGTGTTGCTCACCGGCAACGGGCCGAGCCCGAAGGACGGCGGGTGGGCATTCTGCTCGGGCGGCGATCAGCGCATCCGTGGCCGCACCGGCTACCAGTACGCGTCGGGTGAGACCGCCGACACGGTGGACATCGCACGCGCCGGGCGGCTGCACATCCTCGAGGTGCAGCGGCTGATCCGGTTCATGCCGAAGGTGGTCATCTGCCTCGTCAGCGGCTGGGCGGCCGGCGGCGGGCACAGCCTGCACGTCGTCTGCGACCTCACGCTGGCCAGCCGCGAGCATGCCCGGTTCAAGCAGACCGACGCCGACGTCGGCAGCTTCGACGGCGGTTACGGCTCCGCGTATCTGGCCCGGCATGTCGGCCAGAAGTTCGCCCGCGAGATCTTCTTCCTCGGCCGCCCGTACACCGCCGAGCAGATGCACCACATGGGGGCGGTCAACGAGGTCGTCGATCACGCCGACCTCGAGAACGTCGGGCTGGAGTGGGCGGCTGCGATCAACGGCAAGTCGCCACAGGCTCAGCGCATGCTGAAATTCGCGTTCAACCTGCCCGACGACGGGCTCGTCGGCCAGCAGTTGTTCGCGGGTGAGGCGACCCGGCTCGCGTACATGACCGACGAGGCCGTCGAGGGCCGCGACGCGTTCCTGGAAAAACGCGACCCCGACTGGAGCCCGTTCCCGCGCTACTTCTAGACGCCGGACCTGAGTCCGGTCCGCGACGTTGTTGTCTCTGCCAGGATGGGCGGAGGTCGGGAAGGGAGCACGGCATGACGCAGGCACAGGCGAACCGAAGGGGGGTGCTTCTCGGGGCCGGCGCGCTGGGTGCCACCGCGATCGTCGCCGCGTGCGGTGGCAACAGTTCCACGTCCGCATCGAGCAGCCAGCCCAGTAGCACGGCGACCACCGCGTCGACGTCGGGGTCTGCGTCGGCGTCCGGCGGCGTGAAGACCAGCGACATTCCGGTGGGCGGCGGACTCATCCTGAAGGACCAGAACGCCGTCGTCACCCAGCCTCAGCCCGGCCAGTTCAAGGCGTTCGGCGCGACATGCACGCATCAGGGCTGCATCGTGGGTAGCGTCAGCGACGGCACGATCGACTGCCCCTGCCACGGCAGCAAGTTCAACATCACCGACGGCTCCGTCGTCAACGGGCCGGCGACGCAGCCGCTGCCGCCCAAGACCGTGATGGTCACCGGCGACACCTTGACCGTCACATAGCTACTGACCCAGCTTCGGCGCTCATGATCGGTGGATCCGTCAGTAGACTGCTCACCTCGTGAGCAAAAACCCGGTTCGGCGGCTGAGCGACGCGCTGATGCTGGCGAGCATGCGGCCACCACTGGCCCACCAGTTGTATCTCCACCGGCCTTTCCGCGACGAGGTCGAGCTGACCGGCAAACGGATCCTGTTGACCGGCGCCTCCTCGGGCATCGGTGAATGCGCTGCCGAGCTGTTGGCCCGACGCGGCGCGACCGTGGTCGTCGTCGCCCGGCGCCCGGCGCTTCTCGAGGCGGTCGTCGAGCGGATCGGCGCCGCAGGTGGCGCGGCGCTGGCGCTGCCCTGCGACCTGGCGGACCTCCAGGCGATCGACAGGCTCGTGACGACCGTCGAAGACCGGCTCGGCGGCGTCGACATCCTGATCAACAACGCCGGCAAGTCGATCCGGCGCCCGCTGGCCGAGTCTTTGGACCGCTGGCACGACGTCGAGCGCACGATGACGTTGAACTACTACTCACCCCTGCGGCTGATTCGCGGACTGGCGCCGGGCATGTTCGCGCGCGGCGACGGGCACATCATCAACGTCGCCACCTGGGGCGTGCTGAGCGAGGCGGCGCCGCTGTTCGCTGTCTACAACGCGTCCAAGGCCGCGCTGAGCGCTGTCAGCAGGGTGATCGACACCGAGTGGTCGGGCCGCGGGGTGCGCTCGACGACGCTGTACTACCCGTTGGTGGCGACACCGATGATCGCACCGACCAAGGCCTACGAGGGGTTGCCTGCGCTGACCCCGCAGGAAGCCGCCGAGTGGATGGTGACGGCCGCTTGCCGACGGCCGGTGCGGATCGCGCCGCGAATAGCGCTGTTGGCGCAGGCCCTCGACACCCTCAGCCCGGAATGGGTCAACGCGATCATGAAGCGGCGGGCCATTCAACCGAGCCGGT
Organism: Mycobacterium sp.; assembly: GCA_025965895.1. Lineage (GTDB taxonomy): Bacteria > Actinomycetota > Actinomycetes > Mycobacteriales > Mycobacteriaceae > Mycobacterium. Next base: position 48,942 of record JAOPWC010000205.1, on the reverse strand, counting down.
GACCGGCACCGTGATAGACACGAGCGATGGAGATTCTGGCCAGCAGGTTCCTGATCCGGCCTGCGGACTACAAGCGTTCGCTGGCCTTCTACCGCGACAGCATCGGGCTGGCCATCTCCCGCGACTACGGCGGCGGGACAGTATTTTTCGCCGGCCAGTCGATGCTCGAACTGGCGGGCCACGGTGGGCCGAACGCCGGCGGCACGCTATGGCTGCAGGTCCGTGATCTGCGCGCCACGCAACAGGAGTTGACCGCCCGCGGTGTACCGATTGCCAGGGAAGCCCGCGAGGAGAGCTGGGGCCTGCACGAAATGCATGTGCTCGATCCCGACGGCGTCACGCTGATTTTTGTCCAGGTGCCGCCCGAGCACCCGCTGCGGCGCGACAACCGAGGTTAACGGTAGCCAAACACCTCACCATCAGTGAGCTTCTGCCAGGGAATTCTTGCTGATCTCTTCGACATCGCTACACTTCCGGCACAAGAATTCAACCCGTGAACCTTCAGCTGTTCCTCTTGATCATCGTGGTTGTCACCGCGCTGGCGTTCGACTTCACGAACGGCTTCCATGACACCGGCAATGCGATGGCCACCTCGATTGCCAGCGGGGCGCTGAAGCCGAGGGTCGCGGTGGCGCTGTCAGCCGTGCTGAACCTGGTCGGTGCTTTCCTTTCCACCGCCGTGGCGGCCACGATCGCGAAGGGCCTCATCGATGCGCATCTGGTCAGCCTGGAGCTGGTCTTCGCCGGGCTCGTCGGCGGCATCGTCTGGAACCTGCTGACGTGGCTGCTCGGTATCCCGTCGAGCTCGTCGCACGCGCTGATCGGCGGGATCGTCGGCGCGATGATCGCCGCGGCCGGCGGCCACGGTGTGATCTGGCGGGGCCTCGTCTCGTCGGTGATCATCCCAGCGGTTCTGTCGCCGTTCATCGCGGGATTGGTTGCCGCAGTCGGCACGTGGCTGGTGTACCGGGTCACGCGGGGAGTGCCCCGCGAACGTACCAACACCGGCTTCCGGTACGGCCAGATCGGGTCCGCCTCGCTGGTTTCGCTGGCCCACGGCACCAACGACGCACAGAAAACGATGGGCGTCATCTTCCTCGCGCTGATCGCCTACGGCGCCGCCGGCAGCAAGGACACGATGCCCCCCGTGTGGGTGATCTTCTCGTGCGCACTGGCCATCGCACTCGGTACGTACATCGGCGGCTGGCGGGTGATCCGCACCCTGGGCAAGGGTCTGGTGGAGATCGAGTCACCGCAGGGCATGTCCGCGGAGTCCGCGTCGGCCGCCGTCATCCTGCTGTCCAGCCAATTCGGCTACGCGTTGTCCACCACCCATGTCGCGACCGGCTCGATCCTCGGCAGCGGGGTGGGCAAGCCCGGTGCCGAGGTGCGCTGGGGAGTCGCCGGGCGCATGGCGACAGCGTGGCTGATCACACTGCCGGCCGCCGGGCTCGTCGGCGCCATCACCTACTGGATCGTGCACGGCATCGGCGGATACGCCGGCACCGCAATCGGTTTCCTTCTCCTGGTCGCGGCGGCGGCGGCGATCTGGCTGCGCTCGCGCCAGGCACCGATCGATGCCAACAACGTCAACGACGAGTGGGAGGGCAGCCTCACCGCGGGCGTTGACACGCCGCCGGAGCAGACACCCCCGACCCCGCCGCCGACCGCGCCGACGGCGCCGGCCGCGCCAGTTGGTCACGACGGTGTCACCGTGGAAAGGCAGCAGCAGCCGTGAGCGCTTGGTTCAACTACACCGCCACCCTCAAGATCCTGATCTTCGGCCTGCTGCTGGGCGCCGCGCTGCCGACGCTGTTCGCGGTCGGCGTGCGGCTCAACGCGGAGGGGGTGGGAGTGGCCGAGCACAACGGAGTCGTGGCGCACCGTAACCCGGTTTTGATCGCACTCAGCTGGGTAATCTTCGCCCTGGTGCTGGCCGCGGTGATCGCAGGCGTGCTGTTCGTCGCCCGCGACTTCATCGGTCACCACACCGGTGTGTACATCCTCGGCGCCAAGCACGGCAAGTAGAGTTTCCCGGGGACTTTGACTTTAGGGTGGGTGTGTGAACCGGTTCCTCACGACAATCGTCAGCTGGTTGCGCGCGGGATATCCGGACGGGGTTCCGCCGACCGACTACTTCCCGGTTCTGGCGCTGCTGTCGCGGCGTCTGAGCACCGACGAGGTGACGGCGGTTGCGCAGGAGTTGATGCGGCAGGGCGAAATCGACCACATCGACATCGGGGTGGCGATCACCCAGCTCACCGACAACCTGCCGACGCCGGCGGACATCGAACGGGTGCGGGAGCGACTGGCCGCGAAGGGCTGGCCTCTCGACGATCCACGGGACAGTGAGGACGCCGGATAGCCACCCTGCGTTCCCTCGACATTCCGGCCGGCTCCGAAGTCCTTCGCGTTCTGCCCGCGCTCGCGGCGATGCTGGCCGGCGAAGCCGCGCTGCTCCCGGTACCGGCGTCCGATGCGCGTGAAAAGGACTTGCTGACAACCACTTTACGAGTGGGTTCCGAAATCGATGACGAGGTCGCGTTGGTCGTGTCGACATCGGGTACGACCGGGATGCCGAAGGGCGCGATGCTGACGACGGCAGCGTTGACTGCGAGCGCCTCGGCAACGCACTCCCGACTCGGCGGTCCCGGGCAATGGCTGCTGGCTCTGCCTGCCCAGCACATCGCCGGCATGCAGGTACTGATCCGCAGTGTGCTCTCCGGAACCACGCCGATAGTGACGAATCGGTCCGGGGGCTTCGACGTCTCGGCGCTGCCGGATGCGGTGGCCGCAATGGGCGGCGATCGGCGGTACACATCTCTGGTGGCCACCCAGCTGGCGAAGGCCTTGGCCGATCGGGCGGCGACGGCCGCGTTGGCATCGCTTGACGCCGTGCTGGTCGGCGGCGGCCCGCTGCCGACGCCGGTCGCCAAAAATGCTTCTGCCGCAGGAATTCCGGTGGTAAGGACGTACGGGATGAGCGAAACGGCCGGCGGCTGCGTGTATGACGGGGTGCCGCTGGAAGGGGTGAAGGTGCGCATTGACCACGGCCGGGTGGTGCTGGGCGGCGCAACGCTGGCGAAGGGGTATCGCAACCGGGCTCCGGCCGACCCGTTCGCCGAGCCCGGCTGGTTTCGGACCGACGACGCGGGCAGCATCGACGGCCGGGGCGTGCTTGACGTGTATGGCCGCCTCGACGAGGCGGTCAGCACCGGCGGATTGACGGTGCTGCCGCAGGTGGTGGAGGCGGCGATGACAGCGCACCCTGCGGTGGCTCAGTGCGCGGTGTTCGGGCTGCCTGATGACCGGTTGGGTCAGCGGGTGGCCGCGGCGGTGGTCGCAGTGCCCGGCGCTGACCCGCCGACGCTCGAGGAGCTCCGCGCCCGCGTCACGCAGTCGCTGGACGTGACCGCCGCGCCGCGCGAGGTGCACATCGTCGACGAATTGCCCCTTCGCGGGATCGGCAAGGTGGACCGCCGCGCGCTGGCCGAGCGCTTTGCGCCGTAGAACTCGCCGAAGAACCCGTCCCACACACGAGCGCGAGTCCGGTGGCCCGGCACCGTCATCAAATCGTCAGCAGGGGCGGCGGGTCGCCGCCCATAGGCTGGGTGCGTGAAGATCCGCAGCGAAGCCGTGGCGGTCCCGCTCGCCGCGGCCCTGGTGGCGGCGGCATTCGTGGTTCCCCGCCTTCACCTCGGCATCGTCACACCGCTGATTCACGCGAACGCGGCGCGGATCTATCAATTCGCCGACACCGCGCCGATATTCGGCTGGTGGAACATGCACGTCGGCTGGGGCACTCCCGCCGCCGTCGCTAGCGGCATCGGCGCGGTGATCTTCGGTCCGACCGTCGCGCAGCGACTGCCGTGGCGGCCCTTGACCCTGGTGACCTGGGCGACGTCGTGTGTGTGGGCGTTCTCCCTGGCGATGATCGACGGCTGGAAGGGCGGGTTTGCCGGCCGGCTGACCGCACAGTACGAATACCTCCGGCAAGTGCCGTCGGTCACCGACATTCCTTATGCCTTGCGCAGTTTCGCTCGTCGCATTCCCGACTTCCAGCACGACTCGTGGATCACCCACGTGTCCGGGCATCCACCGGGGGCGCTGCTGACGTTCGTGTGGCTCAACCGCATGGGACTGGGCGGCGGCACCTGGGCCGGCGCGCTCTGCCTGCTGGTCGGCTCCAGCGCGGCGACCGCGGTGATCGTCGGAATACGGGCGGTTGACAACGAAGCGACCGCGCGCCTGGCGGCTCCGTTTGTCGCCGTTGCGCCGCCGGCGATCTGGATCGCGGTGTCGGCCGACGGATACTTCGCCGGCGTTGCCGCATGGGGCATCGCGCTGCTCGCGCTCGCCGTCAGCCGCACCGTACGCACGCCTGTGCTCGCCGCTGTCGGCGCCGGGCTGCTACTGGGCTGGGCGGTATTCCTCAACTACGGGCTGACGTTGATGGCGCTGCTTGCGCTGGCAGTTGTGCTGGCCGCTCGCGAACCCCGTCCCGCGCTCATCGCCGTGGCCGCCGCCCTGCCCGCCGTCGCTGTCGTGGCCGCGGTTTTCGCGTGGACCGGTTTCTGGTGGTTCGACGGCTACCGCCTCGTGCAGAAACGCTATTGGCAGGGAATCGCCAACGACCGGCCGTTCCAGTACTGGAGCTGGGCCAATCTCGCGTCAGTGGTGTGCGCAATCGGGCTCGGCAGCGTCGCGGGCATCAGCAAGGTGTTCGACATTTCGGCGATTCGACAGCGGTCAGGCCTCCATCTGCTGGTGCTGGCCGCGCTGATCGCGATCGTGTGCGCCGACCTGAGCATGCTGAGTAAGGCCGAAACCGAACGTATCTGGTTGCCGTTCATGGTATGGCTGACCGCAGCGCCCGCGATGTTGCCGCGCTCATCTCACCGTTGGTGGCTGGCACTCAACATCCTCGGCGCCCTGGCGATCAACCACTTCATCTACACGAATTGGTAGTGCGACATGAAACTCTGGCGAAGCCCGCTTCGTGGCCCCTGGCTGACCTCCGTGTTCGGCCTGGTGCTGTTGATCACCGTGCCGATCGTGACCGTCACCGGGCTGCTGTCCTACATCGCGTACGGGCCGCAGTTCGGCCAGGCCATTCCCGCCGATGTCGGCTGGCTGAAATTACCGACCTTCGACTGGCCCGTCAACCCGCCCTGGCTGTACCGGCTCAGCCAGGGACTGCACGTCGGCCTGGGACTGGTGCTGATCCCGGTGGTGCTGGCCAAGCTGTGGTCGGTGATACCGCGGTTGTTCGCGTGGCCACCCGTCCGGTCGGCAGCCCAGGCGCTCGAGCGGGTTTCGCTGGTGATGCTCGTCGGCGGGGTTCTGTTCGAGATCATCACCGGTGTGCTGAACATCCAGTACGACTACATCTTCGGGTTCAACTTCTACACCGCCCATTACTTCGGAGCATGGGTGTTCATCGCGGGGTTCCTGATGCACATCACGCTCAAGATCCCGCGGATGCTGACCGCACTTCGATCGACGTCGCTACGAGACATGTTGCGCGCTAACCGCGTTGACACCAAGCCCGAGCCTCCTGATGCCGACGGACTCGTCGCCGTCGATCCGGCGCCGCCCACGATGAGCCGCCGTGGTGCTCTCGCGCTGGTCGGTGGCGGTGCCCTGTTCATCGCCGCCATCACCGCCGGCCAGACCGTCGGTGGCTTCACCCGACACGCCGCGCTGCTGCTGCCGCGCGGGCGTGAACATGGCGACGGCCCAAACGACTTTCAAATCAACCGGACCGCCGCCGCCGCGGCGATTCCCGCCCCGAGCACCGGGGATTCGTGGCGGCTGACACTTCGCGGCGGACCGGCCCCAGTGCTACTCGACCGAAAGACGCTGGCGGCGATGCCGCAACACACCGTCCGGCTGCCGATCGCCTGCGTGGAGGGCTGGTCCACCACCGAGACATGGACCGGGGTGAGACTGGCCGAACTGGCCCGGCTCGCCGGAGTGCGGGAGCCGCAGTCGGCACGAGTGGCCTCGCTGGAACGCTATGGCGCATTCAATCACGCGATGCTGCAAGCCAATCAGATCACCCATCCGGATGCACTTCTCGCGCTGCGCGTCAACGGCGCCGACCTTTCGCTCGACCACGGCTACCCGGCGCGGATCGTCGTTCCCGCGTTGCCCGGAGTGCACAACACCAAGTGGGTCGGCTCTATCGACTTCGAGGGCCGCTGAGATGCGCAGCCTGCTGGCGCGCTACCGCGACCTGTACGGGTCCCATCCGCTGCACCTGTTGACGATGGTGGCCGGCTTCGCGTTGGTCGGCTACCTGCTGGCCGTTTTCAAGCCCGTGACGCTGTGGAATCCGCACGTCTGGTGGCAGTCGATCGCCGTCTGGTTCGCGGCCGCGATCATCCTGCACGACCTGGTGCTGTTCCCGCTCTACGCACTGGCCGACCGGCTGTTGGCCATCGGGTTCCAGCCACGCCGCCGACGCCGCGGCGACCCCCTCGTCCCGGCGCTCAACTACATCCGGATCCCGGCGATGGGATCGATCCTGACGCTGCTGGTCTTCCTTCCCGGCATCATCCAACAGGGCGGAGCGACCTACCTGGCGGCGACGGGACAAACCCAGGCACCCTTCCTGGGCCGGTGGCTTCTGCTCAGCGCGGTGATGTTCGGCACCAGCGCTGTCGTGTACGCGATTCGTGTGGCGTTGGCCCGCCGACGACCTGCTCGTTGACGCCGGCTATGCCGGCGCCAGGCTGGCCACCACCCGCCCGCCCGCCCGGTGAATGCCGGTCACCGACATGCCCACCTGCTCCGCCAGCCGTGCCGCGCTGTCGACGCCCACCAACGCCCACCGAAACCACGGCCCCACGGTGCTATCTGATTCCAGGCGTACCCAGCCCGCTTTCACTCCTTCTGCGGTGCGGTCGAATTCGGCAAGACACCGGCCGCCGTGCCGCAGCAGCTCGCCGGCGCGGGCCAGAATCCGTCGCGGGTCACCGCCGAGACCGACGTTGCCGTCGGCGAGAAGCACGGTCTGCCAGCGCCCGACGCCCGGCAGCGGCTCGAACACATCGCGGTGAAGCGCGGGCGCGCCGTTGCGCCGTGCGAGCCGGACCGCAGTAGCGGACTGGTCGACACCCAACGCGGGTATTCCCCGGCGAACCAGGTGCACCACCAAACGTCCCGGGCCGCAGCCCAAGTCGATCGTCGGCCCCTGGCACATGGAGACGAGCGCATCGTCGAACACCTGGTCCGCGCCGCGGCCGCCGAGCCAGGTGCGCACCGGCAGCGCCCGAACCTGGCCATCGTCGTGCCGCACCCAGCACCGCTCCCCGATCAGTGCTCTTTCGTAGAGATTGCCCAGCACCTCACACCCCCACTGCTCGCGTCGCACGTGCGAATCGGCCGGACGGCGCGCAACCGCGGCGAACCGCGGCCACATCGTCGACCGTGTCCACATCATCCAGTTGCTCAACAAGAGCCACGCCAATCCCCCCGTCGCGCAGCGCTTTCAACGTCGCAGCCCCGGTGTCGTCACGCGACATCTGCACACTGCGCAGCAGGTCGGCCGACCGCGCCGACTGCGCCGACTGCACCCCGAGCACCCACCATCCCCCATCGCCTGCCAGGCCGAGCACCGCGGGTGACCGCAGAAGCGTCTCGGCACAGCCGGCGAGCAGCTCGGCCGTCACCTGCGGGGTGTCCATCCCGATCTGCAGCACCGGCATCGGGCCGGCCGCGCCGGCCGCGTCGATGTGCGCGTTGGCCAGCCGATCGGCGAAATCGGCTCCCCGCTGCGGGATCACGATGAATCCCCGCAACCGCTCGCGGATCTCGTCTGCCGCCTGTGCCACGTTGAGATCGCCTGTCATCGCGACGACACGCGCCGCCACCGGTACGGCGGCCACCGCATCCAGCGTATCGAGCAGGGCCGCCGCCGCGATGTCGGCCGCCGCTTCCGGCCCGATCGCAGCGGCCAGCCGCGTCTTGGCCAGCCCGGCGACGGGGGCCTTGGCGACGACGAGCACCGTCACCGGCAGGCACGTCATGAGATTGCCCGCCAAAAGTCGACGGCGGCAATGACGCTGCCGCGCAATGAGCCGCTCACTTTTGACTTGCCACCCGTGCGGGGCCCGTAGCCGACGTCGCGTTCGACCACACGCCAACCGGCCGCGGCCGCCCGCATCAACAACTCCACTGGATAGCCCGACCGCCGGTCCACAACGCCGAGCTCCACCAGCGGCTCGCGCCGGGTCACCCGGATCGGTGCGATGTCATGGACGGGCAGCCCATAGCGGGTGCGCAGCCGCCATGACACTGCGGCGGTTCCCAGCCGCGCGTGCCAGTGCCAGCGCAGGCCCCGCACCGGACGGCGACGTCCGGTGACGAGGTCCGCTCCCCGGTCCAGCTCGGCGACCATCAACGGCAGCTCGGCCGGGTCGAGCGATCCGTCGGCATCGAGCACCGCGACGATCGGCGTCGTCGCGGCCACGACCCCCGCGTGCACGGCAGATCCGTAGCCGGGTCGCGTTTCGATGACCACATCGGCGCCGTGTCGGCGCGCGACCTCCCCGGTGCCGTCGGTGCTGTTGTTGTCGACGACCAGCGGTCGATAACCGACCGGAACGGCCGCCAGAACCCCGGGCAGCGATGCCGCTTCGTTCAGGCAGGGCAACACCACCGTGACCGAACAGTCGGGCATGGGTTCCCAGGTTAATCCCCCGGTGGCGCGCCGGTATGAGTTATCGGTGACGAATCAGTGACATAGCCGCAGGTCGGCGCCCTGTCAGGCTAGTGTCGGATGCTGTGAACGCGCGGGTGCTGATCGCCGACGACGACATGGTGGTGCGTGATGTCGTGCGCCGCTACCTGGAACGAGACGGACTCGACGTCAGCATTGCCTACGACGGGACGGAGGCTTTGCGGCTGTTGGGCATCGAACGCATCGACGTCGCCGTGCTCGACGTGATGATGGCCGGGCCGGACGGCTTGACCCTGTGCCGCAGCCTTCGCCAGCACGGCGGATATTCGATACCGGTCATTTTGTTGACCGCGCTCGGGGAAGAGGACGACCGTATCGCGGGGCTCGAGGCGGGCGCCGACGACTACGTCACCAAGCCGTTCAGCCCGCGGGAGCTGGCGTTGCGGGTGCGGTCGGTGTTGCGCCGCGTTCCCACGCCGGCGGCCGCGCTGCCGATCGAGATCTGCGCGGGCGACCTGACGGTGTCCACCGCTGCCCGCGCGGTGCGCGTCGCCGGTGCCCCGGTCAACCTGACCAACCGCGAGTTCGACCTGCTGGTGTTCTTTCTGTCCCATGCCGGCACTGTGTTCTCCCGTGAAGAACTTCTGAAGCGCGTCTGGCGGTGGGAATTCGGTGATCTGTCGACGGTGACCGTTCACGTGAAGAGGCTGCGCGCGAAACTTGGCGACCATCACCGCATCCAGACGGTGTGGGGACGCGGGTACTTATGGCAGGGTACCCATGCAAACACGTGATCTGGCAGAGATTTTCGCGTTGGCGTTGGCGTGCACGCTGCCAGTGGTACTCGCCGGCTGGCTGATCATCCGGCTGGCCAGATCCTGGTCGTTGGCGCTCAGCATGGTCGTGCTGGTCCTGATTCCCACGCTGGCGACGTTTACGGGCGTACTCGGCGCCAGCGGGTTCATGATCACCGCGACCTTCGAGCAGACCGCGGTGGTGCTGATGATCGTTGCGGTCGTCACGATACCGACCGCAGTGACGATGGCGCGCTATCAGGCGCGAAGGATGGTGTGGGAGCGGCAGATCAGTGAGGCCGAACGCGCGTCGGAGCAGTCCCGGCGGCGCCTGGTGGCATTCGTCAGCCACGACCTGCGCACGCCGTTGGCGGGAATGCGCGCGGTGTCCGAAGCGATCGCCGATGGCGTCGTTCCCGATGGCGAGGTGCGGGCGCACGCCAAACACATTGAGCAGGAATCGATTCGACTGTCTGAGATGGTGGACGACCTGTTCGAGATGTCGAAGATCAATGCCGGTGCGATGCAGTTGCCGCACGACAAGGTCGCCCTCGATGAGGTGGTCGACGACGCGCTGGCCGCCCACCGGATCGCCGCCGAGCGCGCCGAGGTCACCCTGCGTGCCAGGCTGCCTGCGGAGCCGGTGCGGGTCGTGGGCAGCGACCGGGCACTGGTGCGGGTGCTGTCGAACCTGGTCGCTAACGCGATCGCGCACACCCCCGAGGGAGGCATCGTCGAGTTGGCGCTCGGCGCCGATGAGAACGGCGCGTTCGCACGCGTCGACGACACCGGTGTCGGCATCGACGAGGCCGACCTGCCACGGGTGTTCGACGTCGCTTATCGCGGCTCCAACGGGCGGGTGCCGCGCAACGACCCGTCACTACCCAGCGGCTCCGGGCTCGGGCTCGCGATCGCCGCCGGCCTGGTCGCAGCTCATCACGGCACGCTCTCGGCACACAACCTTGGCAGCGGGGCACGGTTCGAGGTACGGCTGCCGCTGGCGCCGGATGATTGACTCGCTGATCTCGCGCCCGGGGGTGTCGGGGGCAAGATCGCCGGCGCGGCGACCGCCGCCGCGATCCGCGCGCTCGAGCGCGACCCCATCTCGGTGCGGATCACGTCACGGAGGTATGTCTCTCACGAAGCCGGTGATCGCGCCGAGCATCTGAGGCCCGTCGAGCAGGCGCGGATCGTTGTGGTCGGCACCGGCGACGATCACCAGCCGTTTCGGCTCAGACGCCGCGTCATAAAGCCGGCTACTGAGTTGAACGGGCACGACGGTGTCGCGGTCGCCGGCAACGACGAGCAACGGTGCCTCCAACCGGCCGACCCGCTCGATCGACGGGTAGCGGTCGACGAGCAACCGGCTGACCGGCAGCCACGGGTAGCGCAACCGCCCGACGTCGGCAAGCGACGTGAACGGCGAGCGCAGCACCAGCGTGGCGGGTGGCCGCTCGATAGCCAGCCGCAAAGCGACCGCAGCGCCGAGGGATTCGCCGAAATAGACCATGCGGCGCGGGTCGTGACGCGCGGCCAGCCAGGACTGGGCGGCTCTGGCGTCGGCGGCCAAGCCCTCTTCGGACGGCCGCCCCGGGTTGCCGCCGTAGCCGCGGTAGTCGAACAGCAGCACCGACATTCCGGCGCGCAACAGCGCCGCCGCCAGCGGTGCGCGCAGCATCCGGTCACCGGCGTTGCCGTTGCAGATCAGCACCGCCGGTCCCGTGCCGCCCGGCGCGGCCGCATACCATGCGCCGAGCCGGATCCCGTCCTCGCTCCGAAGCGTCACATCCTCGCCGCCCCTGAGCACCCTCGCCACCGGCGGCACCGGGTCGCGGCAAGGAAAGTAGATCAACCGGCGCTGCACCGACCCGAACAACGGGACCTCAACCACGCAGCGGCGCCTTCGCGAATTCCCGAAGGCCGTCTCGGGGATCAACGGATGCGCTGAAGCCCAAAACCTTCTTCGCCCGCGCAGGGTCGGCCACGATGTGCCGGACGTCACCGCTGCGGTACCGGCCGGTGATTTGCGGCGCGGGGCCGCCGCGGGCGGCCGACAGCTGCTCGGCCACCTGCCGGATCGAAACCGGCTGCCCCGAGCAGACATTGGCGGCGACGAAGCCGGTTTCAACGCGGTTCGCGGCGGCAACGTTCGCCGCCGCGACGTCGTCGACGTGGACGAAGTCGCGCATCTGGCCACCGTCCTCGAAGACCTTCGGTGGGTCGCCTTGTTCGAGCGCTGAGCGAAATATCGCGGCGACACCGGAGTACGGGGTGTCACGGGGCATTCCGGGTCCGTAGACGTTGTGGTAGCGCAACGCCACGACCGCGCCTTGCGTCGCCGCTGCCCAGGCCAGCGCGTAGTTCTCCTGCGCCGTCTTGCTGGCGGCATAGAGGCTGCGGGGCCGCAGGGGCGCGTCCTCGTCAACCAACTGCCAGGAAAGCTCCTCGCCACCGATCGGGCAGCGGTGCTCGAAGATTCCGGCGTCGAGGTCTTCGCGCCGGCGAGGCAGCGGGTCCACCGCGCCGTGATCGGGACAGTCGTAGCGGCCCTGCCCATAGACGACCATCGACGAAGCCAGCACCAGGCGAGAACAACCGGCCACGTACATCTGGGCAAGCAGCACCGTCGTCGCGTAGTCGTTGTGCCTGCCGTACGCCGGAGCGTCGGCGGCATCGACGCCGGCGCCGACCATCGCGGCCTGGTGGCACACCACATCGATACCGTCGAGAAGCGGCGCCAGCGCGTCGGCGTCGGCGACGTCCACGCGCCGGCAGCCGGGCGGCGGCCGGCCGGCCGGCCCATGCGCGGCGGGGAGCATCATGTCGATACCGACGACCTCGTGGCCGTCGGCTGTCAGCGCGGCCGTGACCCGGGACCCGATGAAGCCCGCCGCGCCCGTCAGCAGCACCCTCACGGCAGCTCGATCGGCAGCGTGACGCCCTCATGGGGCCGGCAGTGGTCACAGGTGCGCTCGACGTCCACCGCACCGATCGCCTCGAGCACGACCTGTTTGAACGGGCCGAGGTTGCGCTCGAACTCGGCGAACACGTCGATCGCCCGCACCCCCGTTCCGACGTCGATCCCGGCGTCCAGATCGGTAACGAGAGCGATTGCGGCATAACATATTTCGAGTTCACGGGCCAGCACGGCCTCGGGATAACCGGTCATGTTGACCAACGTGAAGCCCTGACCGGCGTACCACTGGCTTTCCGCGCGGGTCGAAAACCGCGGCCCCTGCACGACGACCATCGTGCCGCCGTCCCTGACGCCCGGTACGAGCGCGGCCCGGCGCAGCGTCGGGCAGTACGGATCAGCGAAGCTGACGTGGATCCCGCCGGCGTCGAAGTAGGTGTCGTCGCGGCCATTGGTGCGATCGACGAGCTGGTCCGGCACCACCATCGCGCCGGGGCCCAGTTCCAGGGTGAGGCTGCCGACCGCGCAGGGCCCGAAGACGCGGCGGATGCCGAGCGCGCGCAACGCCCACATGTTGGCGCGGTACGGCACCGCGTGCGGCGAGAACTCGTGATGGACGCCGTGCCGCGGCAGGAATGCGACCTCGTGATCGCCGACCATCCCGATCGTGATTGGGGCGCTGGGTTCGCCGTAGGGCGTGTCAAGGCTGATGCTGCGCGCGTCCTCGTCAAAAAACGTGTAGAAGCCGCTGCCGCCGATGACTCCGAGCATGCCGACCATTCTGTGTCATCCCGTCTGGAAGGATCGTGGCGTGGCCACTTTCGCGCAGTGGGTCGAGGGTGCGCGCCCGCGAACGCTACCGAATGCGGTGGCTCCGGTGATCGCCGGGACGGGGGCGGCCGGGTGGCTGCATTCGGCGGTGTGGTGGAAAGCGGTGCTCGCGTTGCTGGTGGCCGTCGGCATGATCGTCGGCGTCAACTACGCCAACGACTACTCCGACGGCATCCGCGGCACCGACGACGAGCGCGCCGGGCCATTGCGGCTGGTGGGGTCGCGTCTGGCGGCGCCCCGCGCGGTGCTGGCAGCGGCGATGGTGAGTGTGTCGTTGGCCGCCGCGGCCGGGCTGGCCCTGGCGTTCACGAGCGCGCCATGGCTGATCGCCGTGGGGGCGGCAGGTGTGCTCGGCGCCTGGTTCTACACCGGCGGCTCGAAGCCGTACGGGTATCGCGGGTTCGGGGAGGTCGCGGTGTTCGTGTTCTTCGGCCTGGTCGCGGTGCTCGGCACGCAGTACGTGCAGGCGTTGCGCATCGACTGGGTCGGCGTGGTGTTGGCGGTCGCGACAGGGTCGCTGTCGTCGGCGGTGCTGGTGGCCAACAACCTGCGTGACATCCCCACCGACAGCCGCTCGGGGAAGATGACGCTGGCCGTGCGGCTGGGAGACGCCGCCACGCGGCTGCTGTATCAGGGGCTGCTCGCGGTGGCGGGCCTGCTGACGCTGGCGCTGATCTTCGCCACACCGTGGTGCGCTGTCGGGTTCGTCGCCGCCCCACTGGCGGCACGGGCCGCCGCGCCTGTCCGCAGGGCCCGAAGCGGCGTCGAGTTGATCACGGTGCTGCGCGATACCGGCCTGACGATGCTGGTCTGGTCGGTGGCCGTCGCGTCGGCGTTGGCGCTGGGCAGGTGAGCCGGGCGCCGGGCGCCGGGCGCCGGGGCGCCGGGCAGGCCTATTCGGGTGACTCGCCGCGCAGCCGCGACCGCAGTTGCGCACGGTCGCGGCGGCGGCGTTCGTCGACGGCCATCATGCTGGCGGTGGCGCGGCGGCGCAGGGGGGTGAAGATCCAGATGCCCAGCGGCAGGGCAATCACAATCGCGAACGCGACCGCAATATAGATAGGAAAGTCGCGGACGCCGATAAGCTGCGCGATGCCGTAAATTAGCGCGGCAAGCGTGGCCGCCAGCAGCAGCCGCGCGACGGCGTACACCATCACGTCGCGAATCATGCGGCCGGTGGAGGGCTCTTCAGGCACGGCCCGAGCCTACCGACGCGCGTATATTCACACCAAGGAGGTTTTCGTGCTTTACCTGCTGCTCTTGCTCATGCTCGCGGGTCTGATCTACGCCGGTTGGCGGATGACGCGCGCCAAGGACAGCCGTCCCAAGACACGGGTGATCGGGCCCGACGACGATCCTGAGTTCCTGTGGCGACTCGGTCGCGGCCCCGACAATCCGCGGGACAAACCGAAGCTCTAGCCTCTACCCATCGGGTCGCGCCGGTTCGCGACGGGAAACCCGTCGGCCACCACCGCCGCGAGTTCGATCAGCGCGTCACGGGTCTCCCGCTTCAGACGTTCCAGATGGATCTCCGCACCCTCCTCGAGATGGGGGTCGAACGGAACCAACCGCACCGCCCGGCATCGGCGCGAGAAGTGGTCGACGACCTTGTGCATGTCGACCTTGCCCGAGCGTGGTCGCACCGCGTTGATCACAGCGATCGAGTTGCGCACCATCTCCTGGTGACCGTGCGCGTCGAGCCAGTCCAGCGTGGCGGATGCGCTTCGCGCACCATCGACCGAGCCGGAGCTGATCACGATCAGCACGTCGGCCTTGGCCAGCACGGCTGACATCGCCGAGTGCATCAGGCCGGTCCCGCAGTCGGTGAGCACCAGGCTGTAAAAACGCTCCAGGATCTCCAGCGTGCGCAGGTAGTCGTCGGAACTGAACGCCTCGGACACCGCAGGATCGCTCTCCGAGGCGAGCACCTCGAGCCGGCTCGGGCCCTGCGACGTATAGCTGCGGATGTCGCCGTAGCGCTCGATTCCCTCGGCGTCGCGCAGCAGATGACGCACGGTGGCAGGGGTTTCGAGCGGCACCTTCGCGCTCAGCGTGCCCCGGTCGGGGTTGGCGTCGACGGCCACCACCCGGTCGCCGCGGATCGACGCGAATGTGCCGCCGAGCGTGGCGGTGATCGTCGTCTTGCCGACGCCGCCCTTGAGGCTCATCAGTGCGATTCGGTAACACCCCTGCAGCGGCTGATTAGCCCGCGCGACCAGGTTGTTGTGATCGGTTACCCGGTGGCTTTCTCCGACGTTGATCAGCTTGAACGAGGCCAGATACAGCCACTTTCGCCAGCCACCGGACGGCCGGGGCGGGGCCGGGCGCAGCAGAGCCGCGGTGGACAGATCCTTTGAGGTGGGCGGCTTGGGCGGCGGGGGCGCCCCCCAAGGGGGGCCCGCCGGCTGCGGGAACCCGGCGGGCAGCCCGGTCGGCGGGGTGGGCGCGGTCCACTCCGGCGGCACCTGCCCGGTGTGCCTGCCACCACCGACCGTCGGGTCGGTGAAGCGCTGCTGTGCGCGGAAGCCGCCGGTGTCGAATCCGTCAGACACGCGATTGACCCTTCTTTCACTGGCTTTCCGAGGAAACCTTAGCCGCTAGCCGACGCCGGCGTACGAATGCAAGCCGACCGTCACGAGATTGATGAAGAACAGGTTGAACACCATGGCCACAAAGCCGGCGACGTTGATCCACGCCGCCTTCTTGTCGCGCCACCCGGCCGTCGAGCGGGCATGCAAATAGGCCGCGTACACCACCCACGCGATGAACGACACCGTCTCCTTGGGGTCCCAGCCCCAGTACCGGCCCCACGCCTCCTCGGCCCAGATGGCACCGAAGATCACCCCGAACCCGAACACCGGAAACGCGAAAATTGTTGTGCGATATGCGATTCGGTCGAGAGTCTGGGCGTCGGGCAGCTTCTGCACGATGCGCGCCAAAGCACCTTCGGAATCCGGCTCGCCCGGCGGCGACATCTTGAGCAGAAACAGGATGCTGGCCACCCCGGCGACCAGAAACACTCCGGAGCCGAGGCTCACCACCGACACGTGGATCGGCAGCCAGTACGACTGCAACGCAGGCATCACGGGCGCAGCGTTGGTGTACAGCCAGCGGCCCGACACGGTGAGCAGGGTCAGCACCGGGACCAGGACGAACACCCACAGGGCGCGGTACTGGGGGCGACGCAGCATGATCGCGGCAGCGACCAGACCCGACAAGCAGGTCAGGTTGATGAACTCGTACATGTTGCCCCAGGGGGCCCGCATCGTCGCCGCGCCGCGCAGCACGATGCAGCCGGCGAGCAGCCCGATGCCGACGTAGACCAGGGCGAGCCCCGCCCTGCCGACGCGTTCGTCGATCGGAGGCCGCGCCGCGTCGAGGACGAGGCCCGGTGTGGCACTGTCCGCGCCGACGTGTGACGCCGCCGGCCCTCCGGCTCCGCTTACCAGCTCCCGCTGCTCTGCCTTGCGGCCGCGGTGGTACGCCAGCTCGACGGCCAGCAGCAGCAGCGCGGCGACGAGCACAACGATCGAGGACGTGAACGCCCAATCGGAGTATCCGGCCAGGCCGATGTCGACGTGCTCGGGATTCATGTCACTTCCTTCCGGCCATCGCGGCATGCCCAACCGTGCGCGCGTCCGCCGAACCGCGCTGGCCGGCCAGCAGCCGCTCGCAGAGCCTTTCGAACTCGTTGCCCCAACCCGAGTTGTCGGTGCGGGCAAGGCCGCCAAGCTCGACGTTTACCGTACCGGCCGGGCCCGACGCTGGCCCGATCCGGACCCAGATCCGCCGACGCCTGATGACCAGCGACACCAGCAGCCCGGCCATCATCGTCAGTGCGAACACCAGCACCCACGTCTGACCCGGGTCGTGGGAGAGCTGGATGTTGACGAACGGCACCGCGCCGTCGAACCGCACCACCGTCCCGTCGTCGAGCCCGACCTGCTGCCCCGCACGCAGGTTGACCCGACTGACCCTGGTCAGCCGGCCCTGGTCGACAAGCCTCGGGTCGAGGCTGAACAACGACTGCGGCCGCCCGGTGTCCAGTCCGGCGTCACCGCGGTAGATGTCGACCGCCACAGCCGGGTTGTCCAGTGCCGGGAAGCTCGACGAGAGCAGCGTGCCGTCGAGCCGCTCGGTGGGCGCGAACAACCCCTGGATCGCGATCTGGTGTTTGCGGCGCGCAAGCGCGTCCGGATACGTGCCGCCGGGCGGATCGATACGCACGACGCCCGACGACAGCAGCGTGTGCGGGTCCTCCGGGCGCCACTGCACGGTGCTGCGGCGGGGCTGGCCGTCGCGGAACGTCACCGTGAACGTCGGCGCGTAGCCGTGGCCCTGTAAATAGATCCGGTCCCCGCCGACACGCAGCGGATGGTTGACCTCGAGGCGGTAGGGCCGCCAGGTGCCGGAGGCCAGGTCGCGTCCGGCCTGGTAGTCGGTGTTGGCCGCGAACGAGTTGGCCTGCCCCGACGGTAGGTAGCGGGCCTCAAAGCTGTTGACCCGCAGGCAGATCGGGTGCAGCGAGGTGCCGTCGACGGTATTGCCAGCCTTGAACGAGTCGAACGCGGCGGGGGACGCCGAGCAGAACCCCGGACCGCCGTCGGCAACCACGATCACGTTGCCCTCGTAGCCGAACAGCTTTCCGAACGCGACCGCGACGAGCAGGCCCAGCAGCGAGAAGTGGAAGACGAGGTTGCCGAATTCGCGCAAGTAGCCCTTCTCCGCAGAGATTTCGACGAAGTCTCCGTCGCGGCGGGTGATCCGTCGCCAGCCTCTCAGTCGCTCGTTGATCGCCGTCGTCAGCGCATCCGGATCACCTGCGATCCGGCTGCTGTCGTGTTTGGGCAGCCTGGCCAGGTTGCGCGGCGCGGCGACGGGTTTGGCGCGCATGCTGCGGGCGTGGTCGATCATCCGCGGCACCAGGCACCCGACCAGCGATACGAACAGCAGCACGTAGATCGAGGTGAACCAGAAGCTGGAGAACACGTCGAAGAACTGCAGGCGGTCCAGCCACGGGCCGATGACCGGGTGCTTGGCCAGGTAGTCGTCGACCTTCGACGCGTTGAGGCTGTGCTGGGGCAACAAGGCTCCCGGCACGGCGCCCAGCGCGAGCAGGAACAGCAGCGCCAGCGCGGTGCCCATAGAGGTCAGCGCACGCCACGTGTTGCGTCCCCAGGCGAGAAGTCTCGTCAAATCGGCAGCCTCGCGTCGGTCACGAACGCGTCGCGCACCCATGACACGAAGTCGTTCCAGGCTCCGGTGACCAGCGCGGCGCCCACCAGGATCAGCAGCACGCCGCCGAAGACCTGGATACCCCGGGTGTGCCGGCGCAGCCAGCCCAGCCCCTGCACGGCCCGCGCCGAACCGAACGCCAGCAGGACGAACGGAATTCCCAGACCCAGACAGTAGGCGACGACCAGCACCACGCCGCGGGCCACGCCGGCGCCGTCGGTGGCCGACGCCACCGCGATCACCCCGGTCAACGTCGGGCCCAGACAAGGTGTCCAGCCCAGCGCGAACACCGCGCCCAGCAGCGGCGCGCCGGCGAGCGTCGAGAACTGCCGCGGCGTGAAGCGGGCCTGACGCTGCAAGACCGGGATGAAGCCGACGAACACCAGCCCCATCACGATCGTCAGCACGCCGCCGATGCGCTGCAGCAGAAGCTGATTGGTGATCAGCGTGGTCGTCATCCCGAGCACCGCGACGGTGCCGAGCACGAAAACGGCGGTGAACCCCGCCACGAACAGCGCGGCCGAGCCGGCGACCCGCCACCTGGCGGTGCGCACGGCTACCCGGCCGGGCTCGTCCGAAACCCCCACCACCGCGGCCAGATACGAAAGATAGCCGGGCACGAGCGGCACCACGCACGGCGACGCGAACGATACGAACCCTGCGACCACGCAGATCCCCAGCGCCAGCAGGAGCGGACCGGCAGCCGCGGTGTGGGCGAAGCCGGTCACTGCGGACTCGAATTCGGCGGGGTTTCAGCGGCGACCCGCTGCACGACGGGTTGGAGATCCTCGGCGAGCAGTTCACGCAGGAACACCGCGGCGACCCGGTGCTGACGGTCCAGCACCAGCGTCGAGGGGATCACGGTGCTCGGGAATTTGCCGCCGAGCGCGATCATCGTGCGCATCGCCGGGTCGTAGATCGAGGGGAACGTCACCTTGCGGTCGACGACGAAGTCGCGGGGCGCCTGCCGCTCGTTGTCCCGCACGTTGATACCGAGGAACGCGACGCCCTGGAGGCGGGTGGCGTCGTACACCTGCTGCAACTGGGAGATCTCGGCACGGCACGGCCCGCACCACTGGCCCCATACATTGACGACGACGACCTTTCCGCCGAAATCGTCAACCGAGACGGTCTTCGCCGGATCCATCAGGTCCGGTCCGGCCAGTTGCCCGGGGCGGCCACGGCTTTGGGGAGGGTCGTAGAAGATGTCCGTCTTGCCGCCGGGTGCGACGAATTCGAACGTGCCGCCCTGCGCGACCGCGTCGTGGCCGGTGGAGCAGCCGGACAGCAGCACCGCGATCGCGGTGCATGCCATCACGAGGACCGTCCGCACCGGTCAGTTCCCCGCAGGCTCGGAGTAGCGGATGTCGGCGAGCGTGTCGCCGTCGAACACAAACGACGTGAGCGACGCGACCGCGCACTGCCGCTTACGGGGGTCGTGCCACAGCTGCCTGCCGCTGAGCTTGCGGCGCAGCGTCCAGATGGGCAACTGGTGGCTGACACACACCGCTTCGTGCCCGGCGGCCTTCGCGCGGGCCTTCTCCAGGGCCGTGGTCATCCGCGCCGCGATGTCTTTGTACGGTTCACCCCAGGACGGCCGGAACGGGTTGCGCAGCATCCACCAGAACCTGGGGTCGCGCCAGGCGCCGTCGCCCGGCGAGATGCGCTTGCCCTCGAAGAAGTTGGCGGCCTCGATGAGATCGGGGTCGGTCGTCACCCCGAGGCCGTGGCGGGCTGCGATCGGCGCCGCGGTCTCCTGGGCGCGCTCCAGCGGCGAGGCCGCCACCAGGACGATGTCGTTGCCGGCCAACGCGTCCGCCACCGCCAAGGCCTGAGCACGACCCTTCTCGGAGAGGTGGAATCCCGGCAGCAGGCCGTACAGTATGCCGTCCGGGTTGTACACCTCGCCGTGGCGCATCATGTGCACCGTTGTGGTTTCGGCCATCACGCCTCCGGCCGGGGGGCGGCCGCGGCGGCGTCGGCCGCGGCGGGCAGCGCAGCCTCGATGCGGTCAAACGCGTCGTCATCCAAGGCCGCTGAGACGAACCAGGTTTCGAACGGACTCGGCGGCGCGTAGACTCCGCCGTCGAGCAGGGCGTGAAAGAACAGCGGGTAGCGCCATGTCTGGGATGCCCGCGCCGAGGCGAAGTCCTTGACCCGGCGGTCGCCGAAAAACACCGACAGGAACGTGCCTGCACGGGGAATAGCATGTGGGACACCGGCTTTCGCCAGGGCCAAGGTGAGCAGCGTGACGAGCCGGTCGGCGTTGCGGTTCAGCGCCTCATAAACGGCGTCGTCGGCCGCCCGCAGCGTCGCCAGCCCGGCCGCGACGGCCACCGGGTTCCCCGACAGGGTGCCGGCCTGGTAGACCGGTCCAAGCGGAGCCAGCCGCTCCATCACCTCGGCCCGTCCGCCGAACGCTGCGGCGGGGAGCCCACCGCTCATCACTTTGCCGAATGTATACAAGTCGGCGACAACGGGTTCCAGGCCGTACCACCCCGAGGGGCTGACCCGGAACCCGGTCATGACCTCGTCGCTGATCAGCAGCGCGCCCGCGTCTTCGGTGATGCGGCGCAAAGATTCGTTGTAGCCGGGCAGCGGCGCGACGGTGCCCATATTGCCGGGGCAGGCCTCGGTGATGATCGCGGCAATCTGGGTGCCGAACCGGGCGAACGCCTGCTCGACGGCCGCGACGTCGTTGTACGGCAGCACGATGGTGTCGGCCGCGGTGGCGCCGGTGACGCCCGGTGTGGACGGCAGCCCGAGCGTCGCCACGCCGGAACCGGCGTCGGCAAGCAGCGCGTCGACATGGCCGTGGTAGCAGCCGGCGAATTTGACGATCTTGGGCCGACCGGTGAACCCGCGGGCAAGCCGCACGGCGCTCATCGTCGCTTCGGTGCCGGAGTTCACCAGCCGCAGCCGCTCGGCGGGCGGCACCCGGCGCCTGATCTCGGCCGCCAGCTCCGTCTCCGTCGGTGTCGGCGCGCCGAACGACAGCCCGCCGGCGGCCGCCCGCTGGACAGCCTCGACGACGGCCGGGTGCGCGTGGCCGAGGATCATCGGACCCCATGAGCACACGAGGTCGACGTAACGGTTGCCGTCGGCGTCGGTGAGCCAGTAGCCGCCGGCCTCGGTGATGAACCGCGGCGTGCCGCCGACGGAGGTGAATGCCCGCACCGGTGAGTTCACCCCGCCCGGGATCACCGCGCACGCCTCGTGGAACAGTCGCGCGGAGTTGGCGGTCGCGGCTGCGGTCTGGTCAGGACTGCGCATGGCCACCAGTGTTCCAGCAGGCGAGACTCGCCTCGACTACAGGGTGTAGTGGGAGCGGCACCGCAATGGTTTCCCAGCGTTCAGGACGAATCTCTGTTCGACGACTTCGGGGACTGGGCGCAGCACGTGCGGGACACCGGCAACGCGGGAGCCCACGGTGAGGAGTTTGATCCAGTCACGATGGGCCGGGCCATGGAATTGCAGGTGTTCATTTCGCCAGATGATCAACATTCTCTACGAGTAATCCGCGAGGCGAGCCGCGGCGAGCACCGCAACGAAGAAGGCCACACTGACCGCCGGCACGGCGACGACCACTCCGTCACCTACAGGCGTTCAAGCGTGCGGCGGCGCCGCGACGCCACCGGGAAGCGGGCAGGCTTAACCGCTGAAGAGCATCACCGAAAAGGGAATCGAACATTAATGTCCAAATGGCACGCACGCACGGGCAAGCTAAATCGGCTTAGATGGGGGTTAACAGACTTCTCGCCAAACGCTGCCAAAATCTGCTTGATCAGGGATTTTCCGATGCCGCTTTAGGAATTCCAGCCGGGGGTAATCCAGCAGTCTTGAACTGTGGACTTCGGCCCTGCGCCCAAGAATCAGAGGAACTGCGGAAGCAGTTGAAAGAGAACCACCCAGATGGCAAGAATGCCAACCATGATCGTGACAGCCCAAGAAAAGGCATCCTCCCTATTCACGGTTGTTCATGTTGTCATATTTCAAAGCGAATCGTGACGACTTGGATCATCAGCGGAAGGTATGGGGTGTAGTTGTCAACTCGAGGGGGTCAGACTGAAGACCGGATGGTCGGTTTCCCGGGGCAGCTGCCGGAAGTAACCCTCGACCGCCCGGCCGGCCTTCTCGCGGTAGGCGGTGAGGACCGGCTGACGGTCCTGCTCCGGGATTTCGCGGGCGACGTAATTGTCGGTGCCGGACCTGCTGCTCAGCGTCACGGCCGGGTTCGCCCGGATGTTCTTCACCCACTGCGACTCGCCCCGTGTGGAGACGAGGTACTTGGTGCCGCCGACGTCGACCGTGACCACCGGGATCTTCTGCGGTTCGCTCGTGGACCGCTTCGTCACGGTCAGGGTTTCGGTGTTGCTGACGCCCGTGGCCATTGCCACCTTGTTGAAGATTTTGGCGGTGAACCACGCCGGCTTTAGATAGGCCATGACCATAGAGTTTGTCCGACGCTGCGCACCGGTCGCAATGGCGGGGTCCACGGCCACGATGGGGGCGCTGGTACTGCTGCTCGCGTCCTGCGGCACGGGAGGCCCGGGCGCTGACCCCGACGGTGCGGCCGGGGTCATCTGGACCGCCTGCGCCGAGCGGCTTCAGTGCGCGAACGTCGCGGTACCGCTGGACTGGTCTCGACCCGACGGAGCAACGATCACGCTGGCGGTCGCCCGGTACCCGGCCGCCACGCGCTCCGCTCGGCTGGGCTCGCTGTTCTTCAATCCGGGCGGCCCGGGGGTCTCGGGGGTCGAGGTTCTCAGCCAACGCTACGAAGACCTCGCCGCCGTCGGGTCGGGTCGGTTCGACATCGTGAGTTGGGATCCCCGCGGGGCCGGGCCGAGCACCGCCATCCCGTGCTTCGCCGACGACAGGCGAAAGCGTTGTTTTACGCCAGCCGGCCGGTGCCTTCCGACGGGCCAGGCCAACGAGAGTTCAGTGTCGGCGCGACGGCCTTCGCTCACCAGTGCGGCGCGGTGAGCGGTGACCTCCTTCGGCATGTGTCGACCGCTGACAGCGCACGCGACCTCGACCGGTTGCGCCAAGCCGTCGGCGACCGGGAGCTCACGTATTACGGAGAGTCGTACGGCACGTTCCTCGGCCAGACATACGCGAACCTGTTCCCCACTCGGGTCCGGGCGATGGCGCTGGACAGCGTGATCGACCCCGTAAGCTACACGGCAGGCGCCGAAGAGCGGGTGGCTGCCACGATGACCGACACCGGCCGGGTGGTGGCCGAGTTCGACCGGCTGTGCGAGGCGGCCGGAACGCGTCGCTGCGCGCTGGCCGGCGCCGGTGGCGCCACCGGCCGCATCACCGAACTCATCGACCGACTCGAACAGGGTCCGATGCCTGCACCCACCGCGACATCCCGGGCTCGCTCACGTACGGCGACGCGCTGGTCGCGCTGTACACCTACCTCGGCAGTCCCGCCGGATGGCCGTCGATGGCGCAGGACATCGCGCAGGCGTTGGGCGGCGACGGCTCGGCCCTGCTGAACCGGTCGCGGAGCTTCTCGCAGACCCTTCCCGACATCGTTCCCTCCGCCGCCGGACTCGGATGCGCCGACAGCGCGGCGCGCGCCGACGCGGCGACCTGGGCCCGTCAACTCGACCGTTTCACCGGACTGAGCCCGATCTACGGGCCGTTGCTCACCTGGTGGCTGTGGGCGCCGTGTGCCTCGTGGCCAGCAACAAGCACCGACGCCTTCACCGGTCCGTGGAACGCGTCGACGAAGAACCCGGCACTGGTCGTCGGCACCACCTTCGATCCGAACACCCCGTTTCACAACGCGCGCACCGTAGCCGGCTTACTTCCCAACGCCGTGCTGTTGACCCACGACGGCTACGGCCACACCAGCCCGTCGGACCCCAGCGCATGCGTACACGCGGTCCTCGTCGCGTACCTCGTTGCGCTGCAGGCCCCGGACAAGGGGACGGTCTGTCCGTCGGACCATCTCCCGTTCGACCCGAACTTCGGTCGATGACAGCTTGAGATCGGCCACGGGCCGGCTGGGTTCCCGGGATGGGTATCGTCGAGCGCGTCGGCAGGCGGTCCGGGCAGCCGGTACCGCACGCCGCCGAACGTATTCAGCACGGACGGCGGGGTGGCGATCCTGCTGATCTACGCGCCCAACCGCGACTGGTTGAAAAACCTGTCCACCGCCGGCGAAGGCGGCATGCAGCGCTACGGACGGACATTCACCGTCACCGATCCGCGGGTGATGCCCAAAGCGGTGGCGGCGCCGTCCCGGCTGAGCGATGTGGGCAGGCTGGGCAGGAAGTGCGCGGTCGCGAATGCGCGGACATCGTCGGCGCTCACCAGCGGCTTGGCGCCGGGCAGCAGCAGGGCCATCAACGCATAGCGCAGGATCGTCTCGGCGAGCTCATTGACGGCCTGATCACCCACGCGCTCCGCGAACCCGGCGGGGAACACCTCGCGCAGTGCGTCGGCGATCCGCTGCGTCGCGGCGCCGTAGTGCTGATGAGCCAACGCGAGAGCCAGCGCCGGCTCCTCGCTGATCATCCGGTCCAGCACCCGATGGCGACGGAACCGCATGATCGCCGAGGTGAATGCTTCGACGTAGTAGTTGCTCCGGGGCCCGGCGTGTTTCAGCTCGTCTGCGATGTCGGCCATCGACTTCGCGTTCTCGCGGTCGATCACGGCCGCCACCAGCTCGTCGCGCCCGGCAAAGCGGCGGTAGATCGTCATCCGGCTGACGCCGGCCCGGCGCGCCACGTCGTCGACCGCGACCCGGCGAAACCCGTGCCGCTCGAACTCCGCGACGGCGGCGTCGAGGATCGCGGTGGTCACCGGATCAGGCTCGGCCATATCCCGCCTGGGCGTAGCCGTTGTAGCGGACCCGCATGGGCAGGCGGTCCCACACCCAGTTGACCGGCCGCGACCGGCACAGCGCTGCGAAGCGCCGATAGCGGCGCTCCTGTCGGTCGCTCCACGGCAACCCGAGTAGCGTGCGGGCCCGCGGCGGCAGGCCGCCCGTCGTCAAAAGCGCCGCAACCGGGTTGAACACGACGCCGATCGCCCGCCACGCCGTGGGCGAGACACCCTTCGGGCAGGGGAAACCTTTGGTCACGTAGCCGACGCCGTACTTCGCGGTCGGATGCGCGACGACGATTTCGTCGAGCATGCGCTCCCAGTACCGCTCGAATCCGGCGTAATCGGCCGGCATCGGTCGCTCGCTGACCCCGTAGCGGCGGTACCAGGTCTTCGATTCCAGGTAGATCTGCTCCTTCTCGGAGCGGGTGAGCCGCTTGACGAATGTGTCGGCGAAATACAGCACCTGTTCGACAAACGTCGCGTGCGCCCAGAAATACGTGTCCGGATCCAGTGCGTGGTAGCGATCGCCGCCGGGCATCTGGCCCTTGATCTGGTGGTGGAAATCGCGAACCTGCCGGCCTGGGTGGTCGTCGTCCGACCCGTACACGGTGTTGAAGATCGGTGGCAGCGACCGCTTGACCCTGGCGGCCGTGTCGGAGAAGAACACCGAATGATCGAGCACGCCCTGGCCCAGTTCGGCGAGCATGTTCTGCAACACCGCCGGCCGCGGGCCGATCAGGAACATCCGGTTGTCACCGAAGTAGCGCCAGACCAGCGACCGGGGCCCGAGCGGCAAAGCGTCGTCGATGTCGGGCCTCGGTTCCGGCAGCTCGCTCATTGGGACAGTGTTACAGATCGTGCACTGTGTACCAACTCGGTGGTGAGGCTCCTCACCCCCGTGGGCCGACCTCACCCCCCTGGGCAGAAAGGGAGCGGGTGGTCGTTTTCGCGGGAGTCAGCGCCCGTGCCCGGCGCAGCCGAGCGACGCCGAGCACCGCGAGGACCCCCGCCGCCGTCGCGAGCCCCAGCGCCAGCATCAGCAGCGGCGCGTAGTACTCGACCGAGGTTGTCGTCGGCTCGCCGTTGGCAATCGGGGCGACAGTCATCGTCGACCGCGACTGCAGCCAGCTGACCACGCATCCGATCGCGGCGGCGACCGCCAGCGCCAGTTCGATGATGGCGCGACGCGGCCCACTCACCGGGGCCCGCTCACTGGGGCCCACTCACTGGGGCCCACTCACTGGTCAGTGCCGGGGGGACGGCGGGTCTGTAAAAGCTCGGTCAACGCCGCGCGCAGTTCGCGGTGCCGTCGTGCCCACGCCTGGGCAACAACGCCTCCGCCGAGTTTGATCCCGATGCCGACGCGGCCGCGGGGCACGCCGCTCAACTCCCCGAGTGCACGCGCCGACTGCCACTTGGCCGATTCGGCACCCGGTCCAGGCTCCGGGTAGATGCGCTCGACCCTGTCGACGGCGATGACCTCGGTGCCCTGTCGCAACGTGTCGCGCGTCAATTCCACCGAGGTGTGGATGCGTGCGGCCTTGACCTGCAGCGCGATGAATCCGGACACCAGCGCCAGAAAGCACCCGGGGACGATCCACGGTCCCGGGACGCGGGCGTGCAATTCGATGAGCAGCATGGCGATCGCGGTGATGGGGCCGGCCAGCACCCAGTACCAGCTCGCCCCGGGCTCGTGGAACAGCGGCTCGACGGTGGCCTTGCTGACGTCCACCGGTGAGTTGTCAGACATCATCACCCCCCGCTGTCACCCCCGGTCTGATTGACCTCATCGAACCATGCGGACGCGGCGCCGCGGGTGATCAGGCCCGCGCCGAGGATCAGCGCGATCGTGGCCAGCAGCGACGGCAGCGTCACAATCTGCGCGAACGCTCCCACCGCCAGCAGCACCACACCTGCCAGCGACATCGCGACCGCGGCGCGACGGAACCGCTTGTCACCATTGCGGGTTCTGCCCGCGAGGTAGCCGATCGCCGCGCCGAGCAGGATGCAGATCGCGCCTGCGCCCCGGTAGAACGCCAGGAACGTCCGGATCTGGTCGTCTGTCGCGCTGCTCGCCGCCGCACGCCGCACCGTGTTGAAGCCGGTGGTCAGCGCCATCAGTCCGCCCAGGATCAGCAGCACGGCGCCGGCCAGCCAGGACCAGAACGCCACAGCGACGACGCGGGGCCGCCCGTGTGCTGCTGTCATGATCGGACCAGCCTACTGACCGCTCACCGGGTGAAATAGGCGTGGGCGTCTTTGCGGTGAAGCAAATAGACCCCGCCGGCGATCAGCACCGAGCCGAGGATCGCGGTGATGGCGTAGAGCACCGCGGCGGCTGCGCTGCGCTGCACGGTCAACAGGCTGGTGCCGACGTAAACGACGGTCGCGATGCCTCCACCGGTCAGCACGCTGCGGGCCCACCGATAGCCCTGGCGCATCAGAAACAGAAAGGTGACCACGACCGCGCAGAGCATCACCAGGAACACCCCGGTGGCGGCGTAGACGATGAAGCCGTGCGGCCGCCCGGACGCCAGCACGGTGTCAGCGGCCTGGCCGATCACCAGCAGCGGCAGCGCCACCAGCCAAAGGCCGAACCCGGTGTCGACGTCCAGCGGTCGTCCCGGCGGCGGCGTTTGCGGAGCTGGCGGCGGCGGCGATTCCATCACCTCAGCCGAGCCAGCCCGCCACGTCGGCGGCCCAGTACGTCAGCACGATGTCGGCGCCTGCCCGCCGAATGCCGGTCAGCGTTTCCAGCGCCGCCGCGCGACCGTCGATCCAGCCGTTGGCCGCCGCGGCACTGATCATCGAGTACTCGCCCGACACCTGGTAGGCCGCGACCGGCACCGGCGACATCTCGGCGGCGGCGCGTATCACGTCCAGATAGCTCATCGCCGGCTTCACCATGATGAAGTCGGCGCCCTCGTCGATGTCCAAGGCGATCTCGCGCACCGCTTCGCGGCCGTTTCCCGGCTCCTGCTGGTAAGTGCGCCGGTCGCCGGACAGACTGGAAGCCACAGCTTCCCGGAATGGGCCGTAGAAAGCCGAGGCGAATTTCGCGGCGTAGGCCAGGATCGCGACGTTGGTGTGCCCGGCCGCATCCAGCCCGTCGCGGATCGCCGCCACCTGGCCGTCCATCATGCCACTGGGCGAGATGACGTGTGCACCCGAATCCGCCTGCGCCACAGCCATTTGCACGTAGCGCTTCAGCGTGATGTCGTTGTCGACGCGCCCTGAGGCGTCCACCACGCCGCAATGGCCGTGATCAGTGAACTCGTCCAGGCAGGTGTCGGCCATCAGCACGGTGGCCGCGCCGAGGTCCTTCGACAGGTCCCGCAGCGCGACGTTGAGGATCCCGTCAGCCGCCACGGCGCCCGACCCGGTCGAATCCTTGTCCTGTTGACGGGGCACGCCGAACAGCATGATCCCGCCGACGCCGGCGGCCACCGCGTCGGCGGCACTTTGCCGCAAAGTCTCTCGGGTGTGCTGCACCACGCCCGGCATCGACCCGATCGGCCGCGGCTCGTCGATGCCGTCGGCGACGAACATCGGCAGTACCAGATGCTGTGGCTCCACCGAGGTTTCGGCGACGAGCCGGCGCATCGCCGGTGACGAACGCAGCCGGCGCGGACGCTGCTGTGGGTAGCCCACGACCGTCCCTAGCGCCTACGGCTCTTCTTACGCGGCGGGGGCAGCGCGCCCTCGGCGCGGAGTCGGGCAGCATGCTCGGCCAGTGCGTCGACCAGCGGTCCGATTGCCGCGGTCTCGGGCTGTACGTCGACGCGCAGCCCGAATTCGGCGGCGGTCTCGGCGGTCTTCGGCCCGATGCAGGCCACGATCGTCCGGGCGTGCGGCTTGCCGGCGATGCCGACGAGGTTGCGCACGGTCGAACTCGACGTGAAGCACACCGCGTCGAAGCCGCCGGACTTGATCATCTCCCGCGTCTCCGCCGGTGGCGGCGCAGCCCGCACGGTGCGATACGCGGTGACATCCTCGATCTCCCAGCCACGTTCGCGCAGGCCTTCCGCCAGCGTCTCGGTCGCGATGTCGGCGCGCGGCAGCAGCACCCTGTTGACCGGATCGAAAATGTCGTCGTACGGCGGGAACTCGTCCAGCAGGCCCAGCGACGACTGCTCGCCGGAGGGCACCAGTTCGGGGTTGATCCCGAACGCTCGCACCCGGTCGGCGGTGGCCTGCCCGACACAGGCGATCTTCACGCCGGAGAACGCGCGCGCATCGAGGCCGAACTCGTTGAACTTCTCCCACACCGCACGCACGGCATTGGTCGACGTGAACACCACCCACTGGTAGCGGCCGTCGACGAGGCCCTTGACGGCCCGCTCCATCTGGGCGGGGCTGCGTGGCGGTTCGACCGCAATTGTCGGTACCTCGATCGGCGACGCGCCGTGCGAGATCAGCCGCTCGCTCATGTCGCCCGCCTGATCCTTGGTGCGCGGCACCAGCACGGTCCAGCCATACAGCGCACGGCTCTCCCACCAGTTCAGCTTCGCCCGGTTGGCAACGGTCCGGCCGATCGTCACGATCAGCGGACCGGTGAGCGGGCCTGCGGGATCGGCGGCGCCGATCACGGCCCGGTCGGTCAGCCCGGCCAGCGTGGCCTCCACCGACCGCTGCTGTGTCGTCGTGCCGTGCGCGGTGACGACGCACGGGGTGGTTTCAGCAAGCCCGTAGTCGATCAGCGTCTTCGCCGCCTCGGCCAGGTGCTCAGCGGTGGCATGAAGGATCAGCGGCCCCGGTGCGGCGGCCAGTGCCGCCCAGTCGACATCGCCGCGTACGTCGGCGACGGTGTGCGACGAGCCCAGCGGCAGCCCGGCGTAGGTCGGCACCGCGCTGCTGGCGGCTAGCCCGGGGATGATCTCGAACGGCAACTGCGTCTTGGCGATCGCGCTGACCTCGGTGATCACCGCGTCGGTCGACAGCGGGTCACCGGCAACCAGCCTGACCACGTCGACGCCGCCGCGGGCCTCGGCGGCCAGGGTCTTCGCCACCTCGGCCGGATCGCCGAGGGCGGGCCGTACGTCGGGTACAGGCGGCAGCTGCGGGTCGACGGTGTCGTCGACGATGCCCGGATCGGGTTCCGACAGCTTCGGCTGTTCCGGCAGCCTCGAGCCGACCAGTGCCAGCACCTCGGGTGGCACGTCGGGGTCGGTCAATACCAGCTCCGCGCAGGCGAGCACGTGTCGCGCCCGCGTCGTCAGCAGACCCGGGTCACCCGGACCCGAGCCGACGAACACGACGCGCCCCGGGTTCGCCTTCCGCCCTCGCGTCATCTGCCCACTCATCCTCTTGTCAGCACGCGCTCAGCGCGCGTGTCCCATCAACTCGTGCGCGCCCAGGTCGAACAGCTCGGCGGCCACCGAGGAGCCGAGCTCCCGGGCCCGCTCGGGCCGTCCGACGCCGGACGCACGGATCACGTCGGATCCGTCCACTGTCGCCACGCAACCGCGCAGCGACAGCTCTTCGAAGACGTTGCCGTCCTCATCGATCGACTCGACCACTTCGGCGATCGCGCCCACCGGTGCGGAGCAACCCGCCTCCAGTTCGGCGAGCAGGACTCGTTCGGCGGTGACCGACGCGCGCGTGTCGGCGTCGTCGAGCTCCGCCAACACCGCCGCGAGCTTGGTGTCGCCGCTGCGGCACTCGACCGCGAGCGCACCCTGAGCCGGTGCCGGCAACATCTGCACCGGTTCGAGCGTCTCGGTGACATCGTCGAGGCGTCCGATGCGGGCCAGACCCGCCCGGGCCACCACGATGCCGTCGAGATCACCGCTGCTTACCCTGTTCAACCTGGTATCTAGGTTGCCTCTTAGGGGGCGGATTTCCAAACCGAGACCCAATGCTCTAAGCTGCGCGGCCCGTCGGGGGCTTGAGGTGCCGATCACCGAGCCGGCGGGCAGCTCGCCGAGAGTCAGCCCGTCGCGGGCCACCAGGGCGTCTCGGGGGTCCTCCCGTCGGGGGATCGCGGCGATGACAAACCGCGGGTCATCGGCGGTGGGCAAATCCTTGTACGAGTGCACCGCCATGTCGACGCGTTCGGCGGCGATCGCCTCACGCAACGCGGCGGTGAACACGCCGATCCCGATGTCGGCAATCGGTTCGCTCGAGCGGTCGCCCTCCGTGCTGATGATCACCAGCTCGGCGGCGTGGCCACGAGCGGTCAGGGTGTCCCTGATAGCACCGGCCTGGGTTTTGGCTAACAGGCTGCCCCGGGTGCCTATTCGGATCACTAGTCTGAGGTGCCGTCGAATTCGGTTGTCTGCAATGGCAATTCGCCCGCAGCGACGGCATCGACGGCCTGTTGGTCGAGTTCGAAAAGTTCGCGCAGCGCCTCGGCGTAACTGTCGCCGCCCGGCGCGCTGGCCAGCTGCTTTACCCGCACGGTGGGCGCGTGCAGCAACTTGTCGACGACGCGGCGCACGGTACGGGCCACCTCGTCGCGCTGCGAGACGCCCAGGTCGGGCAGCCTGTGGTCCAGCCGCAGCAACTCGGCCTCCACGACGTCGGCGGCGCGCTGCCGCAGCGCGGTGACGGTCGGCGTGACCTCGGCCATCCGCTGCCCGGCCAGGTAGCCGGCGACTTCACTGGCGACGATGCGCCCGGCCGCCTCGGCGTCGGCCGCCGCGGCCCGCGCGGACGGCTCCCGTTGGATGCGGTCCATGTCGACGACGAACACGCCCGGCAGACCTGCGACCGCAGGATCGACGTCGCGGGGCATCCCCAGGTCGCAGATCACCAACTCACGGGGCTCCCGGCCGAGCGCCAGACCACGGTGCACATCGGCCAGCGACACAACCGGACGCACCGCGCCGGTGGAACAGACGACCACGTCGGCGTCGGCCAGGAGCATCGGCAGCTGCTCCAGCGGCGCCGCATCGGCCTGCACGCCTAGATCGCGGATCGTATGGGCGAGTCGCCGCGCCCGCGGCAACGACCGGTTCACGACGTGGACGCGCTCAATGCCCGCGCGGACCAGGTGGTTGGCCGACAGCGCGCCCATCGCGCCCGCACCGACGACGATGGCGGTACGACCAGCCAGACCGTTGCCCGGTGTGGCCGGCCCGGCCAGTTTGGCCTGCGCCATCCCGATCGCTACCGACACCACGGACGCTCCGGCCGCATCGATGCCGGTCTCGGTGTGAACTCGCTTGCCGACCGACAGGGCACGCTGTGCCAACTCGTGCAGCACCCGCCCGACGGTCCGATTGGCCTCGGCGGACGCGTAGGCCCGGCGGACCTGGCCGAGCACCTGCTGTTCACCGACGACAGCGGAATCCAAGCCGCTGGCCACGGCGAACAGGTGCTCGACGGCGGCTTCTGCGTAGCGGACATAGGCGTACTTGGTCAGGTCGTTCAGCGACATCCCGGAATGTTCGGCGAGCACCTGCCCGATCACCGACAGGCCGCCGTGAAAGGCTTCGACGACCGCGTAGACCTCCACGCGGTTGCAGGTCGACAGCACCATCGCCTCGGTCACCAGCGAGGACTGCAACATCTTCTCGACGATCTTGGCCTGGTCGGCCTCGTCGGTGCTCAGTCGTTCGAGGACGGGCACGGGCGCGCTGCGGTGCGAAACCCCGAAGAGCAAGACACTCACGGCACGGTCACCTGGCCTGCTCCCTTGCTCTTAACGGGTGCCCTCAGCGGGTGTAAAGAATTCACCTTTCAAGGTAATCCGTTTGGGGTAGGCCACCAAATCCCGGCCAACGGGTGAATCATGCTTCCGGCCTGCCGGTAGTCAGCCTGACGCAAGGTCATTGCGCAGGCGCGGCTCGTCGACCTCCCAGTAGCTGTGCTCGCGTCCGTCGAGAAGCACAACCGGCAGGAGGTCACCGAACTGCGCGCGCATGCCGGGCCGCCCCGCCGCGGCTTCGGCGTCAACGTCGATGAGCGACAACTCGAAACCCAGTTCGCCGGCCAACTCGGCCAGGCGTCGTCGGGCCTTCTCGCAGAGCGAACAGCCGTCGCGCGTCAGCAAAACCACCTGTCGAAGGCTCACGCGGTCAGTATCCGCCGGTGGCTTAGTGTTGAAAGGTGACTGGCGCGGATTCGCAGGACATAGCCGGTGACGCGAGCGCGGA
The DNA here is from genome assembly GCA_025965895.1 of Mycobacterium sp. Classification (GTDB taxonomy): domain Bacteria; phylum Actinomycetota; class Actinomycetes; order Mycobacteriales; family Mycobacteriaceae; genus Mycobacterium. The sequence continues at coordinate 15,540 of JAOPWC010000205.1, read as the reverse complement.
GGCTGCCGTCGCCGACTTGCGACCCGAGGCCACGCCGCCACCGCCTCCGGCCGACCTGACCGCGGCGGCCTTCTTCGACGTCGACAACACGCTGGTGCACGGGTCGTCGCTCGTGCATTTCGCTCGCGGGCTGGCGGCCCGCAAGTACTTCACCTACGGCGACCTGGTCCGGTTCGCCTACGCGCAGGCGAAGTTTCAGCTCACGGGCCGGGAGAACAGCGACGACGTGGCCGCCGGGCGGCGCAAGGCGCTGGCGTTCATCGAGGGCCGCTCGACCGACGAGCTGGTCGCCGTGGGCGAGGAAATCTACGATGAGATCATCGCCGACAAGATCTGGCCCGGCACGCTGGCGCTGGCGCAGATGCACCTCGATGCCGGCCAGCAGGTGTGGCTCGTCACGGCGACGCCGTACGAACTGGCCAACACCATCGCCAAGCGGCTGGGCTTCACCGGCGCACTGGGCACCGCCGCGGAGTCGGCGGAGGGCGTTTTCACCGGCCGGCTCGTCGGCGACATCCTGCACGGCACCGGGAAGGCGCATGCGGTGCGGTCCCTGGCCATTCGCGGGGGGCTGAACCTGAAGCGCTGCACGGCGTACTCCGACAGCATCAACGACGTGCCGATGCTGTCTCTGGTCGGCACCGCGGTGGCCATCAACCCCGACGCTGCGCTGCGAGTGCTGGCCCGGGAGCGCGGCTGGGAGATCCGCGACTTCCGCACCGCGCGCAAGGCCGCCCGCATCGGGGTGCCGTCGGCGCTGGCGCTGGGGGCAGCGGGCGGTGCGCTGGCCGCGGTCGTGTCGCGCCGGCAGGAGAGTCGCTGAGGACCCGCTGATAGGCTCGCGCCGCTGAGCACGAACAGAGCTGGAGAACACGCCGGGCATGAGCATTGCTGAAGAGATCATCGGTACGCACTACCGGTATCCGGACTACTTCGAGGTCGACCGCGAAAAGATCCGCGAGTTCGCCCGCGCCGTCAAGGACAACCACCCCGCCCACTTCAGCGAGGAAGCCGCCGCGGAACTGGGCTATCCGGCGCTGGTGGCGTCGTTGACATTCCTCACGGTCGCGGGCCGGAAGGTTCAGCTGGAGATCTTCAACCAGTTCGACGTGCCCATCAATCTGGCGCGGGTGTTACACCGGGACCAGAAGCTGATGTTCCATCGGCCGATCCTGGACGGCGACAGGCTGTTCTTCGACTCCTACCTGGACTCGGTCATCGAATCCCACGGCACGGTGATCAGCGAGATCCGCGGCGAAGTCACCGACGGGGAGGGCAAGCCGGTCATCACCAGCATCGTGACCGTGATCGGCGAGGCTGCGCACGAGAGTGAAGCCGACGAAGTGGTGTCGTCGATCGCCGCAGCCCGCAACGCCGCCCTCGCGGGCCAGCCGACGGCCCGGGACTAGCCGGGGGTTAGCCGAGGAACGTGTTGCGCCGGGTGGTCAGCAGCCGGTAGAGCGTCTGCTGGATGGTCTCGCGCACCTGGTCGGTGAGCTCGAAGGTGATCATCGGGTCCTCCGGCGCGGCGTCGTCGTAGTTCGCCGTCTCGATCGGTGTGCCGAACTCGATGTGCCACTTCGACGGCAGCGGGATCATCCCTACCGGCCCGGCGAGCGGGAACAGCGGGGTAATCGGGAAGTACGGCAGCCCCAGCAACCTGGCCAGCGGCTTCAGGTCGCCGATCATCGGGTAGATCTCCTCCGACCCGACGATCGAACAGGGGATGATCGGCGCCTTGGCGCGCAGCGCGGACGACACGAAGCCGCCCCGGCCGAACCGCTGCAGCTTGTAGCGATCCTTGAAGCGCTTGCCCAGACCCTTGTAGCCCTCGGGGAACACCGCGGTCAGCTCGCCGCGGGCCAGCAGGCGGTGTGCGTCGGTCGTGCAGGCCATCGTGTGGCCCGCCTTGCGCGCCACCTGTCCCAGGAACGCGCTGTCGAAGACCATGTCCGCGGCCAGCAGGCGAAGCCCCCGGTGGGCGGGGTGTTTGTCGTGGACGGCCACCGCCGCCATCAGTCCGTCGAACGGCAGCACACCGGCGTGGTTGGCCACCACCAGCGCCGCCCCGGTTTCCGGCAAATTCTCGATGCCACTCACCTCGACGCGGAACCACCCCTTGAACAGTGTCCTCAGCAAAGGCATCACGACCGAGTCGTTGAAGTGGGGGTCGAAGCCGAACTCGTCGACGGTGTAGTCACCGGTGATCCGTCGCCGGACGAAGTCCGCGATGCCGGCGACGCGCTGAGCCAGTTCGTTGGGCACCTGGGTGCTCTGATCGGGCGCGGCCGCACCGGCCCTGTGCGCGTCGATCTCCCGCACGACGGCCGCCATCTGCTCCGCCGAGGCGCGGCTATCCGGATCGGACAGCAGCGATGGATGTCGCCGGGCGGCTTCAGTGCGCTGCGCGGTACGCCGCGATGCTGCGGTGCGGCCCGAATTTCCATGCAGCGGAATCACTTTGGCCTTGGGTTCACCCGCCACCGGTATTCCTTCTCCCCACCCGTTGACTGTCTGTCTAGCCGCCCCAGCGCTGGGCCGCGGCGACGGCACGACTCTCCAGTGAGCGTACCCATCGTTGGTCGATGATTGGGGTCAAATTCCGACCGCGAAAATAGTCATCGAAGGCTTCGAGAGTAGTCCACTTCGAGCGATAGCCTAAATCGACACGCATCCGGGTGGTGTCCATGACCCTGCCGTAGCTCAAATAGTTCAGCTGCTCTCGAGTGACCTCAGTGTAGCGGGTTGCGCGGCGTAGCGAATCTATTGCCCAGACGCCCAGACCGGGCACCGGAAGCGGAATCCGCCCTGACCGCCGGATCGCCTGGGACATCATCATGATGCCGTCCGCGCCGACGTTGAACGTGCCGGCCTTGCCCGCCATCGTGCCGCGCTCGAGCGCGCCGAGCGCGTCCTGCTCGTGCAGCAGCTGCAGCCGGGCGTCGCGGCCCAGCACGGTCGGCACGACGGGTCCGGCCAGGTACCGCGACAGCGCGGTCTCCATCGCCGGGCCGATCATGTTCGCAAGCCGCAGGATCGTGACCGCGATGTCGGGCCGGCGGCGCGCCAGGCCGCGGGCGTACCCCTCGATGTCGAGGCTGTCCTGCGCGAACCCGGGGCCGAGCGGCCTGCGACTGCTGCTGTCCTCGGTGAAGACCACGGGGTCGTGGGGGCTGGAGCCGTATACCTCCGACGTCGACTTCAGCACGACGCGGCGCACCGACGGGGCCTTCTGGCAGGCGGCGAACAGTTGCATCGCGCCCATCACATTGAGTTCCTTCAACGCGGCGCGGCCACCGGCACGCGGGGCGTAGGACGCCGAGGCCGCGTGCACCACGGTGTCGACTTCGCCGTTGCGGATCACTTTGGCGATGAACGGGTTGCGAATATCGGCACGGACGAATTCGGCACGGCCCATCCGGCGCAGCAGATCCTTGCTGGGCGCGACGGCGTCCACGGCGATCACCCGGTTGATCAACGGGTTCTGCGCCAACCTGGCGGTCAGGTAACCGCCGAGGAACCGGCATGCACCGGTGACCAGCACAATTTTGGGGTAGTGAAGGGTGCCGTCGTCCCCTGGGGTCGCAGAATCCATCTCGACAGCCTAGCGAGCGAGTCCGCGCAGGGCATTGCCGCGCATCACACTGCGGCGGCTACTTGCCGAGTTTGCGGCGCTGCACCCGAGTACGACGAAGCAGTTTGCGGTGCTTCTTCTTCGACATGCGCTTGCGCCGCTTCTTGATGACTGAACCCATAGCCTCCGCTACCTACGTTGTGCCTGTGCCTGACCCCGTACCCGAGGTGTCAGGCGGTCCCGGCCACCTTACCCGGGCACAGCAGGTGAACGAAAAACGCGGGTGCGGGCCTTAGCCGGCGTCGAAGTACGACGTCTCCAACAAATCGTGCACGGCCTTGGCGTGCACCCGAAATGACCGGCCCACCCGAACCGCGGGCAGCTCGCCGTTGTGAACGAGCCGGTAGACCGTCATCTTGCTGACCCGCATCAGGCTGGCCACCTCGGCGACGGTGAGAAATTGAGCTCTGGCGGGCGGCTGACCGTCGGAGACGCCGGTATCGCGTGCTTTTCCGCTAGCCGAATCCCGCGCCGATGGCCCGTTCGAAGACATCATCGCAACCCAATCCTTCAGGCACGGCCAGGGCCAGCGGCTTCCCCACCGCTGGCACGAACACGTGCATACAACGAGGAGAATAGCGGGACCAGTGGGGTTACTGCGACGGGTGTGGGCTAATCCATCGAAAATTCATGAACTACTCTGATGTAATTCCTAACTGCTCAGAGCGTCTTTTCGCGGCCAGGACGGCCGCCGCGAGAGCTGCCCGCACCCCTGCGCGCTCGAGTTCGCCGAGGCCGGCCGCGGTGGTGCCGCCCGGCGACGTGATCGTGGCCCGAAGTTCCGCGGGGGTGGTGTCGACACCGGCGCCCTGCGACGCCTCGTGCGGCGATCCGGTGTCGCCCATCCGTTCCAGCAACATCGCGGCCGAGCCGGCCATCGTCTGCACCACAAGGTCGGTGGCTACCGACCGGCTCAGCCCGACCCCGACCCCGGCGTCAACGAGCGCCTCGACCACCAGAAAGAAGTAACCCGGGCCGGAGCCCGACACCGCGGTCACCGCATCCAGCTGTGACTCGGGGACGGTGAGGACGCCGCCGACGGCGTCGAACAGCGCGGCGACCTCTTTGAGGTGCGCTTCAGTGGCAAACCGGCCCGTCGCGATCGCGCTGACTCCGGCGCTGACCACCATCGGCGCGTTCGGCATCACCCGGATCACCGGGGTGCCCGCGGGCAGCTTCGATTCGTAGTACGCGGTGCTGACGCCGGCGGCGACGCTGACGACCACATGCTCGGGGGCGTCGCCCTGGGCACGGGCGATCGCGTCGGCGATCTCTGTGGTCACCGACTCCACATCCGACGGCTTGACCGCGACGACCACGAAGTTCGCGTTCTCGACCGCACCGGCCACCCCGGCGACCCGTACCGAATACCTGTCGGCCAGATAGCGCGCACGGGCCGGCACGCGTTCGGCGACGACAATGTCCTTGAGCTGGCGGCCGGACCGCAGCAGTCCCGACAGCAGCGCTTCACCGATGTTGCCGCCACCGACAATCGCGATTCTGGACACCGCGAAAGCATGCCAGATCTCAGGAGGCAGGAGCGCAGCGACCGGGGAAGGGCGGCGGGGGCAGGAGCGCAGCGACCGGGGAAGGGCGGCGTGGGCAGGAGCGCAGCGACCGGGGAAACGACGGCGTGCCGGCCATCACTGCGACGGCACCAGCGCAAGCTGGCGTGTCTGCGCGACGATCCGGCCGTCGGCATCGACGACGATGTGATCCTCGTCGAACCAGTCCTGGCCGATCTGCGTGGTGGTGCACAGCACCCTCAGCCACCCGTCGGCCGGCACGCCGCGCAGGTACGCGGTCAACTGCACCGTCGGTGCCCAGCCCCGGCGGCCCACCGCGAACGCGACCGGCACCGAGATGTCTCCGCACATCAGCGCGAACAGGATGTCAGGGGCCACGCCACGCGGCCGGACCCACAACTGGATCGCGGGCGGCCTGCCGTCAGACGGCATACCCTCCGTCGGCACGGTTGACATCAGCGGCCGTAGATCGCAGCCTTCGGCCAGGTGCAGCAGCCCCGCCATCGGGTGTTCGGGCCCGATGGACTGGGCGTCCGGCGGCGGTTCGGGAGCCATCAACGGCACCACCGGATTCGCCGACAGCAGCGGCGGCGCCCGGTGCTCGGGCCGGCCGAGCGTGACCACGGCATGCACGGACGCCTTCTGCTCTTCGCGCAAGCGGTCGCCCTGGATCAGCTCCACCTCGACCACGCTCACCGTGCGGCCCCGCTTGCGGACGAAGGTCTGCAGGCGCATCGGCCCCGGGTCGGGGGCTGACAGGTAGCTGGCCGATACCGCGACCGGCTGCACTCCCCCGCCGTGGGCGGCGCGCGCCGCCCCCGCGCACAATGCGAGCATCGCGCCGCCGTGGACCTTCGGCCCGATGGTCCAGTGCTCGTTCAGCTCGCCCTCGAACAGCCCGTCGTCCACCTGCCGCAGCGCCATCGCGTCGGAGAACAGGCGGGATCGGGTCATGGGCATCCTTCGGCGTGGTGCGGCGTGGTGCGGCGTGGTGGGGCGTGGTGCGGCTCAGCGGAGCAGATGGGTGCGCGCGAAATCCAGCGACTCGGTGAGCAACGCTTCGCGCTGGTCCTCGGTGCGCACCCCGGACGTGGTGACTTCCAGGATCACATGGCCGGAGAAGTCGCCTGCGGCCAGTGTCTGGCACACCTCGACCGCGGGCTGGGTGCCGCGACCCGGGACCAGGTGCTCGTCGACGGACGCGCCGGTGCCGTCGGTCAGGTGCAGGTGCGCGAGGCCGGATCCCATCCGGTCGGCCATGTCGAGCGCATCGGTGCCTGCGGTGGCGGTGTGGGAAAGGTCGAGGGTGTAGTGGGCGTGGTCGCCGTCGAGTGGGTCGTAGGACGGCGAGAACGCGGAGATGGCGGGCCCCGGCGTGCCGCCGCGCTTGCGCATCCGCTCGATCGAGGCTTGTGTGCCGCCGAAGAACCGGTCGGCGCGGAACGGGAACATGTTTTCCACGGCGACGAGCACGTCACTGGTCTCCTCGAGCCGCGCAACCTGTTCGGTGAACCCCTCCGCGTAGCGGCGCTGCCAGCGAAACGGCGGGTGAATCACGACGGTCTGCGCGCCGAGCGCCTCGGCTGCGCGAACACTGCGGTCCAGCTTCGGGATCGGGTTGGAGCCCCAGACCCGCTGCGAGATCAGCAGGCAGGGCGCATGCACGGCCAGCACCGGGACTCCGTAGCGGCGCGACAGCTTGCCGACCGCGTCGATGTCCTGGCTGACCGACTCAGCCCAGACCATCAGCTCGACGCCGTCGTAGCCCAGCCGCGCCGCGTATTCGAACGCGGCCTCGGTCCTCAGCGGATACACCGAGGCCGTCGACAGACCGACCTTGATTGCGGGGCGCACAGTGCTGGCCGGGCCGCCTAGCCCGATTGCAGCAGCGCCAACGGCCCGAGTGTGACGAGGGCGCCCACGGCGACGGCGATCAGCGTGCTGGCGATGTCCTCGGTCTTGCGCACGACCCGCACCGCCACCACCAAGCCGAGGATGACCAACACCGACAGCACCAGCGCGACGATGTTGTTCCATTTCCACAGCTGGTCGAACGCGATGAAAAGTCCGGCGCCGAACGCGACCGCGACCATCGACTGCCCCACGATCAGGGCTGCCCGCCACACCCTCTGCATCGTGGTGGGCGGCTCGGCCTCTTCGAGTTCTTCGGCCGTGGTGGTCTCGGGCGGCACGTCCGGCAACGTGGCGCTGCGGAACTGGGTGCGCCGGCGCGCTCGCTCGTCGCGGATGTCAGGCTCTTCGCGCATGCGCTCATCGCTGGTGTGGCCGCCGAACAGCGGCGTCCGGATGGCCCGCAGGTACGACGGCAGGTCGTCGTCTTCGTCGTCGGCGGGAGGCTCTTCGAGCAGCACGTCTGACGCGTGCTCGTCGTCCTCCACCACGGGGTCGGGCCGCATCTGCTCGGCCAACGATGAGGTGGCGAAATCGTCCGTGTGCTCGTCGGTCTCGGGCTCGTATTCGGCCAGCGGCGCTGTCGCGGCGGTCCCGTTCGATGCCACGTCGGCGCGCGCCTCGCCGCGATGGTGGTCGCGATGGTCGTCGCGATGGTCGTCGTCCGCGACGGCCGGGATCTCACCGGTCAGGTCGGCGACGGTCACCGCGTCGCTGTGACTGCGCCGGCGGCGGCGACGGCCACCTACCGGCGGCGCACCGATGGTGCCGTTGCGCGCGAGCAGCTCAGCTACGGAGATAGGCCTCGTCTCGTGATCTGGTTCGGTCATCCCGCATCCCGCACAGAGGTCTCCACTAGGGCAGTTCCATCAGCTTCGCTGTCGAGTTTCCGCAGAATGAGGCCCTCCCGCAACGCCCATGGGCAGATGTCCAGGGTTTCTATAGACAGCGCTCTCATGGTCGCCTCCGCCACCAAGGCTCCGGCCACTAGTTGTGGCGCGCGCTCGGTGCTCACTCCTTCCAATTCGGCACGGTCGGCCGCGGTCATCCTCGAGATGAACGCGATCAATTGCCGCAGTCCGCTTGAGGTCAGTGTCCTCTTCACCCGCGGCCCGGCGCCGGACGGCGCCGCGCCGGTGAGTCGGGCCAATGACCGCACCGTCTTCGACGACGCTACCGCCAGATCCGGGGAGCCCGCCTTCAGCAGGGTACGGCTGGCCTCGGCCAGCTCGCTATCCAGCCAGTCGCGAAGCATAGCGACCCGCCTGCGGCCGGGCGGATCGTCGGGCAGCCACTCGCGCGTCAGCCGGCCCGCGCCGAGCGGCAGCGACATCGCGACGTCGGGCTCTTCGTCGACCCCGCTGGACAGCTCGAGCGATCCGCCGCCGATGTCGACGTTGGTGATCCGGCCCGCGCTCCACCCGTACCACCTGCGCACGGCAAGGAACGTCAGCCTCGCCTCGTTGACGCCGCTGAGCACCTGCAGATCGACGCCGGTCTCGGCCAGCACGCGCGCGAGCACGTCCTCGGAGTTCTTGGCGTCACGGACAGCCGAGGTGGCGAAGGCCATCAGCTCGGTGCAGCCGGAGCTGGCCGCGATCTTGGCGAACTCGTCGATGGTTGCGATCAGCTTGTCGGCGCCGCGCCGGGTGAGCTTGCCGGAGCTGTCCATCGACTCCGCCAGGCGCAGCGACGCCTTGGTGGAACTCATCGGCGTCGGATGGCCGCCTCGACGCGCGTCCACCACGAGGAGGTGGACGGTGTTGCTTCCCACGTCGAGAACGCCCAACCGCACGATCTCCAACCTAGTGGGTCTAGCGTTGAACACTGTGACTGATTCGCATCCGGGCGAGGTCGAAATGGACTTCGCACGCGAATGGATCGAGTTCTACGACCCGGACAATCCCGAACACCTGATCGCGGCCGATCTGACCTGGCTGCTGTCGACTTGGACGTGTGTGTTCGGCACACCGGCCTGCCACGGCACGGTGGCGGGGCGACCCCATGACGGGTGTTGCTCGCACGGGGCGTTCCTCTCCGATGACGACGACCGCGCGCAACTCGACGACGCCGTCAAACAGCTGACCGACGAGGACTGGCAGTGGCGGGAAAAGGGCCTGGGCCGCAAGGGGTATCTCGAGGTCGACGAGTACGACGGCAAGGAAGCGCTGCGCACGCGCAAGTTCAAGGGCGCGTGCATCTTCTTGAACCGCCCGGGCTTTCCAGGGGGCATCGGCTGCGCTCTGCACATCAAGGCGCTCAAGCTCGGCAGGCAGCCGCTGACGATGAAGCCGGAGGTCTGCTGGCAGCTGCCGATCCGGCGCAGCCAGGAGTGGGTGACGCGGCCCGACGGCTCGGAAATCCTGAAGACCACCCTCACCGAGTTCGATCGGCGCGGCTGGGGCGAGGGCGGCCACGACTTGCACTGGTACTGCACGGGCGACCCGTCGGTTCACATCGGCAAACAGCAGGTGTGGGAGTCGATGGCCCCCGAGCTCACCGAGCTGATCGGCGGGAAGGCGTACGGCGAGCTGGCCGCGATCTGCAAGCGGCGCAACGGACTAGGGCTCGTCGCAGTGCATCCCGCCACCCGGGCCGCAGAGCGAAACACGCCGTGAGCGACAAGCTGTTCCTGTTCCGGCTGATCCCACCGCGCCCCGACTTCGCCCAGACCCTGACGCCCACCGAGCAGGACGCAATGGCGCGACACGCCGAGTATTGGAGGGGCCTGGTGGCCGCGGGCCAAGTGGTGGTCTTCGGTCCGGTCGCCGACCCCGAGGGGGTCTGGGGCCTCGGCGTGGTGCGCGCCCAGACTCAGGAAGAGGCGATCGCGCTCGGCGAGGAGGATCCGGCAATCGCGGGTGGGGTCGCCAGGTTCGACGTGGCCGAGATCATGGGCGGGGTGACCGGCTGAAGCGCGCCCAGGGCACGTTGAACTGCTCATCCTCGCCGGGACGTATCGCACCGCCTGAGCCGGGCGCCGGTCGATTCACGCGGGAACCATCGCCGGCTTCGGAGCAGGCCGCCGCTGCAGCAGCACCGACACTGTGAGCACCACCAGTCCGGCGGCGGCAAGCGCGGCGCCGGCGGCTGCGGGCGCGGTGTAGCCGTATCCGGCGGCGATCACCAGGCCGCCGATCCAGGCGCCTGCGGCATTGGCGATGTTGAGCGCGGAGTGGTTCAGCGCCGCGGCGATGGTTTGGGCGCCGTGTGCGACGTCCATGAGCCGGGTCTGCAGCGCGGGCGCGATAGCGGACCCGGCCGTGCCGATGCCGAACAACAGCAGCAGCGCGGTGTACGGGTTGTGCGACGCGGCCACGAACACTGCCAGCACGGTCCCGAGCGCGGCGATCGACAGGTACAGGCCGCGGATCACGGACATGTCAGCCATCCGACCGCCGAGCAGGTTGCCGAGCACCATGCCGGCGCCGAAGACCATCAGCGCCACCGGGACCAGTCCGCGGGGCAGGCCGGCGACGTCGGTCAGCGTGGTGCTGACGTAGGTGTACACCGCGAACATGCCACCGAAGCCCACCATGCCGACAGCGACGGCCAGCCACACCTGCGGTCGCTTCAACGCGCCGAGCTCCGTGCGCGGGCTGGTGATGTGCATCGTGTCCAACGCAGGCAACCAGCTCCAGATCGCGGTCACCGTTGCAGCGCCGATCGCGACGACCAGCGCGAACGCGCTTCTCCAGCCCAGGTTTTGGCCCAACCAAGAGGCCGCCGGGACGCCGACAACGGTCGCCACCGTCAGCCCGCTCATCACGTGCGCGACCGCTCTGGCCCGGTTTCCGGGACCCATCAGGTGCGACGCAGCCAGCGCGGCCACGCCGAAGAACGCGCCGTGCGGCAGCCCGGCGAGGAAGCGGGCGGCCATCAGCACGCTGTAGTTCGGCGCGATCACCGCGGCGGCGTTGCCGAGCGCGAACAGCGTCATGAGCCCGAGCAACAGCTTCTTTCGCGATACCCGCGCGGTGAACGCCGCGATCAACGGCGCCCCGACCACCACACCCAGGGCGTACGCGGAGATCACGTGACCCGCGGTGGGTTCGGTGATGTGCAGCCCCGATGCGATGTCGGGAAGCAGACCCATCGCGACGAACTCGTTGGTGCCGATGCCGAAACCGCCGAGCGCCAGCGCGAACACCGCCAGCCGTCGCAGTCCCGGATCCGGCGCCACGATGGCGACGGGCCCGGTCGGACGAACGTCGGTGCTGGTCACGGATGTCCGGCCGGCACTGAGATCGAGGGTGAGGTGAGTTGGCGCGCGAGGGCGGCGAGCGTGCAGATCCTGCCCCAGTCGCGGCGGCGCACGGCGTCGGCCGGTGTGAGCCAGGTGCCGCCGACGCATGCCACATTCGGACAGCCGAGGTGCGTCCACACGTTGGTCGGGGTGATCCCCCCGGTCGGGCAGAACCGCGCTCCGGGCACCGGCGCGTGGATGGCACGCAGGTACGCTGCGCCGCCTGCCGCCTCCGCCGGGAAGAACTTCATCTCGGTGTAAGCGCACGCTTGTCCTGGCTTTCCGACGCGGCGATGCCATGAGCCAGGTTCGCGCAGGCAAGTCGGCCGCGCACCGGTCCTCGGCCCGCCGCAGCGGCGATCCGGTCCAGGTAGGCACCGCGCGAGTCCACGCTGCGCGGGGCGATTCCGTCGGTGACGTCGGCGATCACGGGGTGCGTCATGCGGCAGCCCCGTCATGCCAGTGCCGCCCGTCGCGCTCGATCAGTGTGGCCGCCTCGATCGGGCCGCTGGTGCCTGCCGGGTAGCGATGCGGCGCGCGGCCGGAGTTCTGCCATTCGACGAGGATCGGCTCCACCCACGCCCACGCCGCCTCGACCTCGTCGCGGCGCATGAACAGCGTCGGATCGCCACGCACGACATCCATCAGGAGCCGCTCGTACGCGTCCGGCGACCGCCGGGCAAACGCCTGGGTGTAGTTGAGCGCCAACGACACCGGCCGCATCCGGACTCCGCCGGACGCGGGCTCCTTCGCGGTCATGTGCAACCGCATCTCCTCGTCCGGCTGCAGCTGGATGACCAGCTTGTTGGGTTCCGACGTGCCGTCGCTGCCGGGAAACATCGTGTGCGGGACCGGCTTGAACTGAATCACGATCTCCGAGCAGCGCCGCTCCATGCGCTTGCCGGTACGCAGGTAGAACGGCACGCCGGCCCACCGCCAGTTGGTGATCTCGGCTTTCACCGCAACGAACGTCTCGGTGCGGCTCTCCGGGTTCTGCGCGTCGTCGCGATAGCCGGGCGCCGGCGCGCCGTCGACGAGGCCGGGCTTGTACTGGCCAGTGACCGTGTTGTGGGCAATGTCGTTCAGCGATAACGGCTTCAGCGCCTGCAGCACCTTGATCTTCTCGTCGCGGACCGTCTCCCGGTCGACGTAGGTCGGCGGCTCCATCGCGACCAGGCAGAGCACCTGCAGCAGGTGGTTCTGCAGCATGTCGCGCAGCGCGCCTGACTTGTCGTAGTACTCGCCGCGGGTGCCGACGCCGAGCGATTCGGCGGCCGTTATCTGGACGTGGTCGATCCAGCTCGAATTCCACAGCGGCTCAAGGAGAGTGTTCGCGAACCTGGTGACGAGCAGGTTCTGCACGCTCTCCTTTCCGAGATAGTGGTCGATCCGGAAGATCTGGGGCTCGTCGAACACGGCACCGACGGCGTCGTTGATTGCGCGCGCCGAGCCGACATCGTGGCCGATCGGCTTCTCGAGCACCACCCTGGACTTCGGCGTCACCAGCCCGTGTGTGGCCAGTTGCGCGCTGATGGGCCCGAACAGTGCCGGAGCGCAGGCGAGGTAGAACACCCTGGTCCTGGCGTCGGCGTCGGCAAGCAGGGCGGCCAGCGGTGCCCAGTCGGCGGAGTCCGTCAGCTCCGCACTGACGAAGCTCAGGCGCGCCAGGAATCGTTTTTGCGTCACGCTATCCAGCTGTTCGGCGGCGACGAAGCGGCCCAGTTCGCCGCGGATCTTGTCGCGGTAGCCCGCCGCGTCGAGGCCGGCCCGCGACACCGCGATGATTCGGGTGTCGGCGCTCAGTTGGCCGTCGCGATCCCGCAGGTACAGCGCGGGCAGCAGCTTGCGGACGGCAAGGTCGCCGGTGCCGCCGAAGACGACGAAGTCGCAGGCGTCAACCGCGTCGGCGGTCGCCATCCGGCTCTGCTCTCGCTTTTGGTTCATGGTGGTAACGCTAGCGCCACTTTGGACTAGTCACAAACCGACTTAAGCTTTTTTAAGGTAAAAGGTTGGTAACTTGAGAGTGTTGCACGACACTATTGGGGCCTGGTTCAATGGCCAATATGCCTGTGTTCAGGACATATGGCGTGGCGACGACCGCCGGCCAGGTCTTCGCGCTGATTCGGGACGAAGCGGCGACCACGCGGTCGGAGATCCGGCAGTTGACCGGATTGTCGCGCACCGCCGTGGCATCGAGGGTGTCGGCCCTCGCCGCCCAGGGCCTGATCATCGAGCGTGAGGAAGGTGCGTCCACCGGCGGTCGGCCGCCGACCCGGCTGGCCTTCAACACCGATGCCGGCGTGGTGCTGGCCGCGGCTATCGGGCGCAGTCGCACGCAGTTGGCGGTGTGCAACCTGGCCGGCGAGGTACTCGCGGAGACCGATACCGACCAGGAGATCGGAGTCCGGCCCCAGGAGCTGATGCCGGACCTCGTCAAGCGACTCCGGGCGCTGCTCGACGAATCCGACCACGCGGCCGACCCGATCCTCGGCGTCGGGCTCAGCCTGCCCGGAACGGTCGACCAACAGCGCGGATGCAGTCTGGATTCGCCGATTCTGAGCGGCTGGGACGGGGTGCCGCTGGAGCCCTTCCTGCGCCCGCTGACGGATGCGCCGGTGATGATCGACAACGACGCCAACGTGATCGCGCTGGCCGAACGGCGCGGGGACCGGCGGGCGTTCGACGACCTGCTCGTGGTGAAGGCCTCGACGGGCCTGGGCGCCGGAATCATCGCGGGCGGGACGCTACAGCGCGGCGCAGTCGGCGCGGCAGGCGAGTTCGGCCACAACAAGATCCCCGCTGCCGCAGGACTGGCGTGCCGCTGCGGCGACACCGGCTGCTTGGAGGCGATCGCGGGAGGGTGGGCGCTCGTCGCGGTTCTGCACCGTGAAGGACGGGCCGTCGGTCACCTGCGCGACATCGTCGAGCTCGCCAATAGCGGGGACCCCGACGCGCGGCGGCTGATCCGGGACAGCGGCCGCCACGTCGGCGAAGTCGTCGCCTCCGCGGTGAACTTGCTCAACCCGGCGGTTTTGGTGGTCGCCGGCGACATGGCGCAGGCCTATGACATCTTCGTTGCCGGGCTTCGGGAGACGTTGTACCGCGACGCGACGGCGCTGGCGACACGCGTGCTGCAGGTGGTCCCGTCGACCTATGGTGAGAAGTCCGGAGTGGTCGGAAGCGCGACAATGATCGTCGACCACGTGCTGAGCGCGGCGGCAGTGGATGCCCGGATTCGAGGTCTGCGGTCGGCGGGTTAGCGCTCCGGCTTGTCGGACGCCCGACCTATCATCGAAAGTATGTTCGACTCCCTCGACGACGCCGGCATTGTCGGCGCGATTCGCTCGTCGGCGCAAGCCGAGGCCGCCGCGTGCGCTCGCCGGCTGTTGGCGATCGCGGAATTGTTTCTCCGAAGGGCGGACGCTGACCGCTCCTCCGGTCACGAGTGGTGGTGGCTCGACACGTTCGACGCCGTCGCGGCCGAGGTCAGCGCTGCACAATGCATAACTCCCGGCGCTGCGGCAACACAGTTGCGTTACGCGATCGCACTGACGGACCGCCTGCCGAAGGTGGCCGAGGTGTTTGCTTCGGGCCTGGTGAGCTACCGGGTGGTCGTGGCGATCCTTACCCGCACCGAGTTGATCGAGGACGACAAGGCCCTGGCGCAGGTCGATGCCAAACTCGCCAATTTGATCGTGGCATGGGGTCCGATGTCGGCGAAAAAGCTCGAGCGCCGGATCGACAGCTGGGTCGAGTATTTCGACCCAGGCGCTTCGCGGCGCTCGGATGCGGTGGCGCGCGCACGAAACGTCCTGGTCGCGCCGACGACGGTGCCGGGGTTCTCGTCGATTTCCGGACTGCTGCAAGCAACTGACGGCGTGGCGCTTGATCGACGCTTGACGCAGCTGGCCAAGACCGGAGCCGCGCTATCGTGTGTCCGCCGGGTTGGAATGGTTTATCCGGTTGCGGGACTTGACGTGTCGCTTCCCGGGTTGTGAAAAGCCTGCCGACCTATGCGATATCGACCACACCGTTCCGTTCGACATCGGCGGCCTCACGCATCCGTCGAATCTGAAGTGTCTGTGCCGAAAACAGTGGGCGCACAAGCGCTTATGGCAGACGAACTGAGTTGCGCCGAAAGCCACCGCTACGGAGAAGCGACAGCGAAGAGATGCCAGTCGCCCGGCACGCCCTTGAGTTGGTGAGCGCCGCGCTCCTCGAAT